>NZ_CP126260.1:2400000-3141617 GCF_003234365.2 Curtobacterium sp. MCJR17_020
GAGCTCGCGACGACGACGCCCTCGGAGGTGGCACGGTCGTCGCGCTTGGCGACGGCCTTCGCACCCTTGATGCGGAGCAGCTCGACGGCCTTGTCGTAGTCGCCGTCGGCCTCGACGAGCGCGTTCTTCGCGTCCATCATGCCGGCGCCGAGGTCCTCGCGGAGCTTCTTCACGTCAGCAGCGGTGAAGTTTGCCATTGACTGTCCTTTCTGGACGGTACGTGTGTGGAGAGTGGTGACGCAGGCGCCGGACCCGATCGGGTCCGGCGCCTGCGACGGGTCACTCGGCGGGGGTGGTCTCCGCGGCTGCCTCGGCCTCGGCCGTCGGCTCCGCGTTCTTCGCGTCGTCGGCGATCGGCTCGCCGATCTCCTTCGCGGCGACCTGCGCGTCAGCGTTGTTCTCCTCGACGGTCGCGCCCTCGGGAGCGGCGTCGGCGGACGGCGTCGCGGCGTCGCCACCGAGGAGCTCCTGCTCCCACTCGGCGAGGGGCTCTGCGGCCTCTTCGTCGTCGCCACCGTTGTGGCGGGTCTTCAGGCCCTCGGCCGCGGCGTCGGCGACGATGCGGGTCAGGAGACCGACGGAGCGGATCGCGTCGTCGTTGCCCGGGATCGGGTACGTGATCTCGTCGGGGTCGCAGTTGGTGTCGAGGATGCCGATGATCGGGATACCGAGCTTCTGCGCCTCGTCGACGGCGAGGTGCTCCTTCTTGGTGTCGACGATCCAGAGCGCGCTCGGGGTCCGCGTGAGGTTGCGGATACCACCGAGGGTCTTGTGGAGCTTGTCCAGCTCGCGCTTCTTGATGAGGAGCTCCTTCTTGGTGAAGCCCTTCGTCGTGTCGTCGAAGTCGATCTCCTCGAGCTCCTTCATGCGCGCGAGGCGCTTGGAGACCGTCTGGAAGTTCGTGAGCAGACCGCCGAGCCAACGCTGGTTGACGTACGGCTGGCCGACGCGGGTCGCCTGCTCGGCGATGGAGCCCTGCGCCTGCTTCTTGGTGCCCACGAAGAGGATCGTGCCACCGTGCGCGACCGTCTCCTTGACGAAGTCGTACGCGCGGTCGATGAAGGCCAGCGACTGCTGCAGGTCGATGATGTGGATGCCCGAGCGCTCGGCGAGGATGAAGCGCTTCACCTTCGGGTTCCACCGACGGGTCTGGTGTCCGAAGTGGACGCCGCTGTCGAGCAGCTGGCGGATGGTGACGACGGCCATGTGCCGTCCTCCTTCTGTGTTCTCGGCGCACAGCTGTGCTGTGCCCCTGTTGCGGTTGTGTCGAGCACGACCGGAGGTCGTGATCCCTGGTGCCCTGGCACGCGACCGCCCGCTCGTGAGAGCGGGACCGGTGGTCGGGTGCCGGGTCGGAGACGGCGAACCGTTGACGACCCTGTGGACACGCGAAGTCAGCGCGCATCAGCGCACTGCTGGAGAAATGCTAGCAGACAGGAGGCCCGGATCACGCGCGCCGACCGGCTGACGTGATCCGGGCCTCCTGTCCGGTGTTCTGGGTGTGTCAGACGCGACTCATCACGCCTTCGCGTTCACCGTGTCGCCCTCTGCGGAGATGCCCATCTCCTCGAGCGAGCGGCCCTTGGTCTCGGGGATCTTCGCGATGACGAAGAAGAACGAGATCAGCGCGAACAGCGCGTAGATGCCGTACGTGACCGTCAGGTTGAAGCCGGACAGCACCGGGAAGGTGATCGTGACGATGAAGTTCGCGACCCAGTTGGCGGCCGAACCGATGCCGAGCGCCGTGGCGCGGATGCGGTTCGGGAACATCTCGCCGAGCAGCACCCACATGAGCGGACCCCACGTCGCACCGAACGACACGACGAACAGGTTCGCGAAGATGAGGGCGATGACACCCCACGAGCCGGGCAGGCTCGGGTTGCCGTCCACGATCGTCGACTGCGAGAACGCGATCGCGACCATCGCCAGCGACACGAACATGCCGGCGGAACCGGTGACGAGCAGCGGCTTCCGACCGACCTTGTCGACCAGGAAGATCGCGATGAACGTGACCGCGACGTTGACCACCGACGTGATCGTGGAGATGAGGAAGGAGTCGCTCTCCTTGAACCCGACCGCCTGCCAGAGCGTCGTCGAGTAGTAGAAGATCACGTTGATGCCGACGAACTGCTGCAGCACGGCCAGGATGATCCCGACCCAGACGATGGGCTGCAGGCCGAAGCGGTTGCCCCGGATGGAGCCCTTCTTCTCGTTGGCTTCCTTCTTGATGCCGTCCTGGATCTCCTCCAGGCTCGTGTTCACCGTGTCGCGCGGGACGATCTTCGTCATGACCGCGCGGGCGTCCTCCGTCCGCCCCTTGGCGAGCAGGTACCGCGGCGACTCCGGCAGCGTGATCGCCAGGATGCCGTAGACCACCGACGGGATCACGCCGACCAGGAACATCCAGCGCCAGGCCGGCAGGCCGAGGACGACCTCGGAGGCGCCACCGGCGGTGACGGCGAAGAACTGGTCGGAGAGCAGCGCGGCGAAGATACCGAGCGTGATGGCGAGCTGCTGGAACGACGCCAGGCGCCCGCGGATCGCCTTCGGCGAGACCTCGGAGATGTACGCCGGCGCGATGACCGAGGCCGTACCGATGCCGAGGCCGCCGACGAGACGCCACAGGACGAAGTCCCACGTGGCGAACGCGAAGCCGGAGCCGATCGAGCTCACCAGGAACAGCACGGCGGCCCAGAACATCACCCGGGTGCGACCCCAGCGGTCAGCGAGTCGACCGGCGAAGTAGGCGCCGAACGCACAGCCGATGAGCGCGGACGCGACCGCGAAGCCGCTCGCCGCCTCGGACAGGCCGAACTCGCCCTTGATGGCCTCGACGGCGCCGTTGATGACCGACGAGTCGAAGCCGAAGAGGAAACCGCCCACCGCTGCTGCGATGGCGAACGCGGTGACCTTCCCCTTGAACGCACGGTCCTCGCCGTGCCCGGTGGCTGTGTTGGACACGATGCTCCTGGGTTCTGCCGGCCGTGCTGCTGTGGGCACGGTGCCCCGGCGGTCGGCTCGTTCGCCGTCCGTGCGGCGTTGCGTGGTCCGGAGCGGCCCCGACTGTACTCCTCGTGGCGCATGTGGTCATAACCGGGTGCGTCCGGTGGCGGGGCGGTCGGGTCGGGTCGGGTCGGGGGTGTCGCCTCGACTCGGAACGACACCGTCGATGTCGTGCGACATCGAGGACGTCGTTCGTTGCGGTCGCCTCGTCCCTCCACAGGCCGGGAGGCCCGCCTCGCCCTCCACGGACCGCCTCACCTCGGTCGTGTGGCCGGTCCGTGGCGGACAGAGTGGCGGCATGCTCCTGTTCCCCGGCTCCGGCACTCGGCTCCCCCCGGTCGTCTCGCTGGTGCTGGTGCTGCTGGTGCTGCTGCTCGGGATGCCCGGGGGGTCTCCCACATCGTCGTCCACACCGGTGCCCGCGCCAGAAGCGCAGCGCGACCAGCGAGAGCGCACGGCGGCGGCTCGTGCTGCCGAGCCGTGGGTCTGGCCGACCGGCACGCGGGTGGTCGAGCGCGGGTGGGAGCCGCCGTCCGACGACTACGCCGCCGGCCACCGCGGGATCGACGTCCCGGCGCCGCTCGGCACGACTGCGGCGGCGGTCGACGACGGCACGGTGGCGTTCGCCGGACCGGTCGGCGGCAGGAGCGTCGTGACGGTCGACCACGGCGGCGGGCTCGTCAGCACCCTCGACTCGGTGCAGCCGCTCGTCGCCGCCGGGGACGACGTCCGACAGGGTGATCCGGTCGGCCGGGTGTCCGTGGGGCACTGCCCGGCCTCGGCACCGTGTCTGCACCTCGGCGCGCGGGTCGACGGCCGCTACGTGGACCCGACGTCGTACCTTCCCCCGGCCGAGTGGCCCGTGCTGTTGCCGGAGTCCGCCTGGCCGGGGTGAGCGTCGGCGACGAGCGGTGGGCGACCTGCGACGTGCGCCGGCCCGCTGGCTGGCCGGGTGCGTCGGCGAGCGTCAGGCGCGTCAGGCGGGTCAGGCGGGTCGAGCCGGTCGTGCGCGTCGCGGCGCGTCGTAACTCCACGCCGGTGCTCGCGTGCCGCCGGTCCTACGGTCGCCCGGGCGTTCGGCACCGGCCCGGCGATGACGCAGGGGGGCGGTCCGGCGGTCGCGCCGTCAGGCGCGCGGGTGAGCGGTCCGGTAGACCTCGCGCAGCCGTGCCGAGGACACGTGCGTGTAGATCTGCGTCGTCCCGAGGCTCGCGTGCCCGAGCAGTTCCTGGACCGCCCGCAGGTCCGCTCCCCCGTCGAGCAGGTGCGTCGCCGCGGTGTGCCGGAAGGTGTGCGGTCCGCTCGGCCCTTCGCCGGGAAGGTCCCCGAGCAGGCGAGCCACCACGCGGTACGCACTGCGCACCCCGAGCCGGCCACCCTGGTCGCCGAGGAACAGTGCTGTGCTCGGTACGTCGGCCCGCGCCGCGAGGGTCGGACGCCCCCGTGACGTCCACCCCTCGAGTGCGTCACGGGCCGGGACGCCGAACGGCACGACCCGCTCCTTCCCGCCCTTGCCGAGCACGCGGACCGTGAGCCGCCCGCGATCGACGTCGGCGACGTCGATGCCGACGAGCTCGCTCACCCGGATGGCCGCGGCGTACAGCAGCTCCACGAGCGCCAGGTCCCGCAGCGCCCCGGGATCGTCGGTCGCCGCACGGGCCGCGAGGCCGTCGAGCAACCCACGGACCTGGTCGGCTGACACCACCCGCGGCAGGTGCGAGCCGCCCTTCGGCGCACGGAGCCGCACACCGGCGTCCATCGCGGTCACCCCGGTCTCGCTCGCCCACCGGGTGAACGCCCGCACCGACGACGACCGGCGGGCGATCGTCGACCGTGCGAGCCCCCGCTGGTCGGCTTCCCACAACCAGTCACGGAGGAGTTCGAGGTCGACCCCGTCGACGCCGACGACGCCGCGTCGCGCGGCGAACCCGACGAACTGGTCGAGGTCGTTCGCGTACGCGCGGAGCGTCTGTTCGCTGAGTCCCCTGGCGTGTCGAGCGTGCCCGAGGAACGAGTCGACGGCTGCCACGAGTCGCTCGTCCTTCTGCTCTGCTCGGTCCGCCACGTCGTCAGCGTACGGCTGGCCGACGTCATGCGCGGCCCCACCCGCCGCTGCTGTGCGCCACGAGCCCCTGCAGTTGCGCGAGCGCGAGGGCATCCGCCACCTCGGCTCCGGACAGCCCGGAGCGTCGAGCGATCTCGGCCTCCGGTAGGGCACGACGGCCGAGCGCGTCGAGGACCCGGACGACCTCGGGATCGCGCTGGACCGACACGAGGGGTTCGTCCGCCACAGCGGACACGCCGGATGCGGCCACGGGACGCATCGCGGCGACCGGGTCTCCCGGGTGCACGACGAGCTGTGCCCGGCCCTGCGCCACGAGTCGGTGGCACCCGACCGACGCCGAGGACGCGAACGCCCCCGGGACGGCGAACACCGGGCGACCGAGCTGCCCGGCGTGGTGCGCGGTGTTGAGCGCACCGGACCGCGCACCGGCCTCCACGACGACAGCGGCATCGGCGAGGGCGGCGATCAACCGGTTCCGCGCCAGGAAGCGCCACCGGGTCGGCCGGGTGCCCGGCGCCGACTCCGCCACCAGGGCGCCCTGCCGAGCGACGTTGTGGAGCAGCTGGACGTTGCCGGCGGGGTAGAGCTGGTCGATCCCCCCGGCCAGGACCGCGACCGTCGTGGCCCCCGCGGCGATCGCCACCCGGTGTGCGACCGCGTCGATCCCGTAGGCGCCGCCGCTGATGATCGTGCAGCCGGCGTCCGCGGCGGCCGAGGTGATCTCGGCGGCTGCTTCGGCCCCCGCGACGGTGTTCGCCCGCGACCCGACCACGGCCAGGGCGGGTGCCCCGTCGCCGACACCCGCCGTGGCGCTGCGCGTCCAGAGCACGAGCGGTGCGTGGGGGCCGAGGTCGTCGATCGCCGTCGGCCACCCAGCGGACCCGGGCACGAGCAGTCGTGCCCCGACGGCTTCGGCCGAGGCGACGACGTCGGCCACGTCGGACCGGACCAAGCGCGGTCGCCACCGGTCGATGGCCGTGTGCAGGACACCGGCGAACGCATCGGGGTCCTCCGCACCGGGCACACCCGCTTCCCCGCAGCCCTCGAGCAGCTCGTCGAACGCACCGTCGGCCGCGAGCAGGACCGAGCCCAGGGCGCGCTCCGCCCCGAGGGCCGCCATGAGTTCACCGGCGACGGAGTCCCCCGGCTCCACGATCACGGACCACGCCACGCGGGCAGCGGTCTCGACGGGATCCGACGCTCCGTCTGTCGCGAGGAGCCGCCGGATCGCGGCGAGCAGTTCGTTGCCGCTGCCGTGCCCGGGCCCCACGCCGCTCACAGCGCGCTCCGCAGGGCGAGGGCACCCCGGACGTGTGCTCCGCTCGGACGGTCGACCGCTTCGAGGTCGGCGAGGGTCCACGCGAGCCGCATCACCCGGTCCCAGCCCCGCATCGTCAGGGTGCCGAGGTCGAGCGCCCGGTCGAGCTCGGTGGTCGAACCCGGTTCGATCCGACCGTCCGCCCGCAGCCAGGCTCCGGTGACCTCGGCGTTCTTCGTCCACCCGGTGCCCCGGAGGCGTTCGGCCATCCGAGCGCGGGCCGCGGCGACTCCGGCGCGGGCCTCGGCCGTCGTCGGCGTGCTCCCGTCGGCACCACGCATCTTCCCGGTCGTCACCCGGGGCACGAGCACCCGGATGTCCATCCGGTCGAGCAGCGGTCCGGACATCCGCCCGAGGTAGCGCCGGACCGCACTCGGCGGACACTCACACGGCTGCCCGTGCGCTCCGCCGGCGTTGCCGCACGGGCAGGGGTTGGCAGCGAGCACGACCTGGCACCGCGCCGGGAACTCGGCGGCGCCCGCAGCCCGGTGGATGGTGATCCGACCGGACTCGAGCGGCTGGCGGAGCGCGTCGAGCACCGCACGGGGGAACTCCGGTGCTTCGTCAAGCTACACCAAAAAGCGACACAGACGTAGTACCAGGCCGGTACGTGTGATACCCACGGGGCACTTTCGAGGGCCCTGGGGCAGGTTTGGGGCAGAACTTGCCCCGGCCCCGATCGGCTTGTTTAAGCCGATGTGATAGGCAGCCGGGGCGTGTGGGGCAGAAATCGGCCCACTGTTTCCTTTTAGTTGAGAAACCTTGTCCAAAGTGCCCCCCACCCCTGCGGCACCCGTCGTTCCGGGCATCGGACCGGCCCGAACCCGTTGTCCCTTCTGCCCCCCCGGATCGCTGATCCCCGGAACGGCGCGGATGTGAGACTTGTCCTAAGTGCCCCCCAGGCCTTGACCTGACATGAAGCTGCAAAACTCCTGAACATGACTGCACCACCCACCGATCACCCACCCGCACGGCAGTTCAGGAGCACCATGCCAGCCACCAACGCACCCGTCCTCGACGGACTCGACAGGATCTTCGACCTCGAGCCCGAAGCGTGGGCCCCCCGCACCGCCATCTACCGAGTGGCCGCAGCCGCCCTCCCGGACACCGCCCGACCATTCACGTCCCGCGAACTGTTCGACCTGCTGCGCACGCGAGGCTTCCGAGAGGCCAAGCGCCGCGGCGTCCGAGGCTTCGTCGGCATCCGCGTCCCCGACGACGTGGCCACCCTGCCGGCCCTCGTGCCCGAGCACTCCGCGTCGTCCTACCGCCACCGAGGAGACCGCTCCGAAGCCGCCAAGCGCGCCGTTGCCCTGAGCGGTAGATGGCAGACCGAGCTGCGCGGCTCCCGAACCCGCGACCGCTTCGCACCGACCAGCGACCTCGGCGCCGAACTCGACCGCAAGGTGCTCACCGACGAGTTGGCCCCGCTCCGGCGTGAGGCCCGCGACCTGGAGCACATGATCGCTCAGACCTTTGGCACCGACCTCCCGGAGCAGCACCACGACGCCTGCCGGCTGCGCCTGCTCCGCGATCGGATCAGTGAGCTGTCTGCCGAGCTCCGCGATCTGTAGCGAGCAACGCCATCAAGTCGTGAGCGCATCCCGAAGCAGCTTGTCGGCATCTTCCTTGAGGATCAGGTGCTCGCGAGTGACGGTGACGTGCGCGTAGCCAGGACCAGCAGGCTCTGCCGGGTTGTCGTAGCGGACGTCGACCGCGATGACCTCTTCTTTGATCTGTCGATTGCCGACCTTGATCTCGGCGAGACCTCGGACGATGATGCCGTCGTTGTAGTCGCGATTGCTTGATGCCATGAGAGCTCCTCAGTTGGTGTACTCGTACCGTAGCGCGTCACGTGACTCGGCCGCCGTACCGAATCAGATCGCGCGCTTCAGCAGCTCGTCGGCGTCACTTCGCGGGATGACGTAGTCATAGGTGACGAACACATGCGCTGAGCTGTCAGCACTGAAGTCCCGAGGGTTGTCGTACTCGATCCGGATGTCCGGTTCTTGCTGAAGCAGGCTGCCACCGAGCCGCTCCTTGAGTTCGTCGAGTCCCGCGTGAATGCTGCCGCTGCGAAACTCGCGGTTGCTGGTAGCCATGATTGCTCCTCAGTTGATGTATCCCGCAAGGTAGCCCTTAACCTCGGCGCCCGCCCAGTGGCCCTGCACGGGGCCTCAAGGCGCAAGCGCCGAACCCGCCCGAACTGTCCGAGCCACCCGGCCTGCACGGCATGCTCGATCCACTCGACTCCCGCGACTGGATCGACCTCCGCGACGGCGCCACACGGGCAGGCGAGCAGGGCCACTTGAGGGCTGAGATCACCTCGCGGAGCACTTCCAGCGGACTCCCAGGAGAGAAAGTGCGTTATGAGGATACGGGCTTGACAACCCGTGTTACTATCGCTCTTGACCGAGGGCACGCCCCGCGACCGATGCAGAGCCTGACTGGCCCACTGCCGGCAGCCCGGGGAGCCTCAGTTGGACCCGCGAGAGCTCGAAAGGCTCTCCGCGAGGTCTGGCGATGGGGCCATCGCCACCGCTCGGCGGGTTCAAACCCTCGATTTACGGCGTGTCGCGCTTTTCTCACAGATGACTCCCAGAAATTAGCACGCTGAGCGGCTACTCCCCAGCAAACACACAGGTGACCTGCTGTGTGGCTGCGGCAAAACGGGTCCGAACGAGCCTCTCATACCCCGCGAAGGGCCTCTGTGGGGCCTCGTATAGGCCCTCGGGAGGCACCCGGGCACTCAGGTTGTTACCTGACGAGGCACTTTGTCAGACGACGGCGGAGCTATAACCACTCGCCACCAACGCCGGGCCCGCAACGGCCCATCCCCAATCTTGCCCGACCGCGCGAACCCGCCCGGTCGGTGCATCGCCGCGTCCGCGACCCGAGGCCTCAGGAGAGGCAGAGGTCGATCACGGACACCGGTAGGTCGAAGGCCAGCCCGAGTCCCAGGAGGGGCATGCACCAAGGGTCCGTACTTCCAGACCATCCGTAGGCCACTCCAGCGGGTGACCGCCCGCAATCAGTGTTCTACACGAAGGAATTCACAACCATGAACGGTCCCAAGCAGGAGCTCACGCTCATCAAGTCCCGTCTCGCAAGTCTCATCGCCGATGTCACCAGCACCGGCCGCGACCTCTCGGCGGCTGAGACCGCCGAGCTCGAGAAGGGCAACGCCCGAGTGGTGGAGATCAAGGCTGCCATCGAGCGCGGCGAGAAGAACGCAGCCGTGATGGCCGGCTTCCACACCGGCGGTACCGGCGAGACCATCGACATCGACGGCAACGTCATCGGTGTCAAGTCGGCGAGCGGATTCATCACCCCCGCCTCGGTCAAGGCCACGGCCCAGCGAATGGTTGGCGCCGGTATCAAAGCGCTCGTCGCGGGTGGCAGCGCTACCCAGCCGGTCGCCCTGGACACCAAGCCGATCCCGAAGGGTGAAGCCGGCCTCGGCCTGCTGTCGCTCCTCGAGGTCCGCGTCCGCGACACCCGCAACTACAGCCACCTGACCCAGACGGTTCGCACGCACAACGCAGCGGTCGTCGCGCCCGGTGCCGAAAAGCCTGTCTCCACCTACACGGTGGCCGAGGTCCAGAACCACCTGGACGTCGTGGCGACTCTGTCGGAGATGGTGGACAAGTTCCTCCTGTCCGATTCCGCGGATCTGGAGGCGTTCCTCACCAACGAGCTCCGCAACGGGGTTCTGCGGAAGGTGACCTCGCTCGCCGTGGCCAAGATCCTGGCCACGAGCGGTGTCCAGTCTCAGGCCTACAGCGGTTCGGCCGCCGATTCGCTGTTCCTCGGCAAGTCGAAGATCGAGTCGCTCGGCTACCAGGCCAGCGCCATCGTGATCGACCAGGCCACGTACGACTCGGTGCGTCTCTCGAAGGACGCCAACGGCCAGTACCTGGGTGGCAACGCCTTCATGGGCGGTGAGAACTACGGTCTCTGGGGCGTCCCGACGCTCGCGAGCCCGGATGTCCCGGCAGGCAAGGCACTGGTCATCGGCCAGGGTGCTGCGAACATCTCGACGGACAAGGAAGGCATCCAGGTCGCGTGGGATGCCATCACCGGCTTCAGCACCAACCAGGTGCGCGCCCGCGTCGAGGGTCGTTTCGCAACCGACGTCACGATCCCCGAGGCCATCACCGTGGTCAACACCGCGGCGGCGTAAGCCTCACGCACTGCTGAGTCGCGGCAGCTACCGCGACAGCCTGGTCAGGTCTCATCGCCTGGCCGGGCGCCAGCTCAGCCCTCGGCCCTTTCGTCCGAGCGTTGAGTGTGTGCGCTGGTTGGTCACCGGGCGGCACACAGTCGGCGGAGGTTAGGTCCCTCACGGTCGACGACACGCACCAGCTCGACGGGCTCGGCTTGCATCTCCTGCCTCGGTCTTCGGATCGAGTTTGCCTGGCTGATCTTGTCGAGCTGGTGCCCCTCAGACGTGCTCGAGTGCCGCGCCTCCTCTCGCGGTGCTCGAGCACATGGATCACTCGCGGTCGTCGGTGCGCTGGTCAACAGCCTGGACAGCCGACCGATCGCGAGTGGTCCGCCTCCCAGGGGTAGGGCGCCTTCCATCCTGTAGCCGGCGGCGTCGGTTCAGAAGTCCGGGTAAATGAACATCTCGCTCGCCCACTTTTTGCCCACTCCACAGACCGCATTCGACCACTGCTAGGGAGCATCATGACACGCACACGCACCCCCGCGGGGGTCCACATGAAGGCCCTCGAGGTCACGCTCGCAGCCGATCCCGTGCTGGCCCTGCCGACACACGCCGGCACCGTCCAGCTCGCGCGCTCCGTCGCCGCTGAGCTTGACGAAAAGGGCGGGCTGCCGACCCGCACGCTCGCGGCATATGTCTCCCTGCTGTCGACGCTTCGCCGGATCTCAAAGGATGCCGCAGCCGCGTCGACCCGGAAGGTGGGCACGTCATCGCATGTGGCCAGCATCAAGGCCTCGATCCGGAAGGGAGCAACCGAATGACTGACTCAAAGGTCTGCCCCGGCTGCAACGAGCTGAAGTCGCTGGACGAGTACCCGCTCGACGCGATGACTCGGAATGGGCACACGTCGCGCTGCGCGGTCTGTGTCCGCGCCCGCGTCCGTGACTATCGGAAGACTCCCGCCGGCCGAAAGGCCCGCCGTGAACAGATGGCGCGCTATCGCCAGCGCAACAAGGCCCGCAATCTCACACTCCGCGAGCAGGCCAACTCCCCGAGCTGAATCCAGCTCCCCCAGTACCAACGGCCCACCTGCGGGTGGCCCGTAAGGCGTCAGCGGTTCTCTACCCGCAGACTGGCGCCGAACCAACCGCCCCTATCCGGGCTGCCTGAGTAGAGACGGGCGGCTTGGGTAGGGGCTTTCTCTACGTTTGGACCGACCAAATGAAGCATCTCTTCGCCGATATCCGCTCCGGCATCACCCTCAATTTGGCTGCCGCGGGTGCACTCAGCCTCGGCCTGCTCATCCTCGGCATCGCTGGGAACCTCCGATGAGCGCCCCTAACTACCCGACGCCAACGCGCGCTGAGCGGAAGGCCTGGCGCCGCAAGAAGGAGAACGATCGCCGGGTGGCGGCATATCGGAACTCCCTGCCGTCGGCGATCGGACAGCTCACCGAGCTCCTCGAGACGGCGCCGTCCGACTGGCACGCTGACGTGATCCGGAAGCGGATCGACCACCGGCGGGAGATGGATCATCGACGCCGCGCCCAGCGACGGCAGCGGTTCGCTGCGCGCTCGCCAGAGGAGGTCCGCGATGCGCAGCTCGCCAAATGGCCGTCAGGAGCCAAGGCCTGTAAGCGGTGTGGCGAAGTCCACCCGGTGGACAGTTTCCCGATCAGGCCGGCCTCGCTCGACGGTGTCGGCATCTACTGCAACCCCTGCGATGCCCAGCGCCTTGCTGAGTCCCCGAACACCCCCACGAACGAAGGAATCTGACCGTGCCGAACCCCAACCGAACCCCGTCTGCCGCCGATCTTCGCCTCCGACTGGACCAAGCCGTAAGGCCCAAGACTCGGGCCCGCATCGTCCGACTCCTCCAGCAGGCCGAGGCCCAGTCCCGCCGCCCGCGTCGAGCCGCCCGGGATTACGAGGTCGAGCTGTGAGCGCGGAGCTCAAGGCCGACGACCGGCCCGACCCGACCTGGGACCCCCGATGCGGGACGATGGGCGCCACCGGGTACCAGGCCCACCTGGACCGCGGCGAGCGCGCGTGTGAGCCGTGCAATCATGCGCGCTGGGCTGCGTCCCTTGTCCGGCGGATGCGGGACAACCCGCCCGTGCAGCCTTCGCCGGATCTTCCCTTGGAAGTCTGGAGGCCGGTTGCGGATGCCCGCGGATACGTTGTCAGCAGTGAGGGCCGCGTCCGCTTCACCGGCTCGGTACTGCCGACCTACCACCCGCCACAGGATCTGAAGCAGTGGCTGGACAGTGACGGAGACTACCTCCGCGTCTCGATCGAAGGCCGGTACCGGAAAGTTCACCAGCTGGTAGCCGAGGCGTTTCACACCAACCCCAGAGGCTATCCGCTGGTGCGGCACCTGGACGGTGACCCGCTCCACAACGTGGCGGCGAACCTGGCGTACGGCACCTACGCCGAGAACGCGGCTGACGCGCAGCGCCACGGCACCCGGGCGACGGCCCAGCACGGCACGAAGTCGAAGTACAGCCATGGCTGCCGCTGTGAGCCCTGCCTGATCGCGCAGCGGGAGTACGCCCGCGCCCGTCGGGCCGACCCCGCGACACGCGAGGCTGACAACGCCGCGAAGCGAGCACGCCGAGCGGCCAACCGAGCTCTGGAGGAGCAAGCATGACCGACGACAACACCGAGCCCGACCCCGCCGAGATGGTCTGGTCGACCAACCCCGAACCGCTGAGCCCGGCGGAGTTCCGGTACCGCCTGATGCTTGAGCGTGGCTGGGCTGACCGAGTCACCCCGTGGCGGATGCGATGACCGTGGCCGACACCGTGGCCGCGACCTTCCTCAGGCTCGAGCATTCCCTGAGGGAGGCCCGCGAGGCGCAGTGGACCACTGGCCATTCTCCCGCGCCCCGCGAGGACACAACCGAGCGGGCGAAGGGCCAGGTCAATGACCCGACGTTCACGGCGTTCTCGGATACGCGACGGCAGGCAGTGCGGGCCGCGTATGTGGAGGCCGAGGCCGAGCACACGGCGATCATGAGGACCATGCGTGCCGCCGCTGCCCATCTCGAGGCCGCGCTCGCCGCGGACTAGCCCGACGCTGTGCGCCCGTCTCAGGACCTAGGATTAGCGAGGCAAGTCCTAGGGCGTAGAACTCATCATATCCAGCCTACGCCCCCGTGCGGCAGCAGCGCAAGGGGGTTCTGGCCGGCCTCCTCCCGTCAGTCGTCGTCCTCGGCGATCGGGTCGTGCCAGAACACCGTTAGCCGCTCCTCGATCGGTCGACGTGAGCCGAGCGGACGGGCCACCTCGACTCCGTGGAGCATGCCGGCGATGAGGACTTGGCGCTCTCGAACGCCGCCAACGGTCCAGGCCTCGGCCAGGGTTCGGCCTGTGGCGACTCGCGTCCGCACGACTCGTCCGGGCGCCTCGAGGAGCTCGCGGCGTCGGGCCTTGCTGGCGTCGAGCTTGGGCAGCAGCACGGCGTAGTCGGCGCCGTCCTCGGCGAGCGCTGCCTGAAGATCCCCGATCGCGTGGGCCACGGCCTCGAGCTCGCTGGCGTCTGCACCCTCGACTCGCTCGCTCACGCGGAGCTCGTCGAGTCCCCCGATGGCGTCGAGGATCAGGCCTTCCATGTACGCCTCGAGTGCACCTCGTGCGATCGAGACCCCGGGGCACTTCTGCGACGGCACGGCCTTGTTGGCGCAGCGGAACGTGCCGAGGGCCCTGTCCTTCCGGTGGTTCGCGTAGAGCACCGAGCCGCACAGCCCGCAGAACAGCAGTCCGCTGAGCCAGCTGGCCGCCTTCTTGGGCGAGTTGGGTCCACGCTTGACGATCGACGCTTGGATGGCGGCCCAGGTGCCGGGGTCGATCACCGGCTCCCACCGTTGGATCGGCAGTCCGGCGGCGTCGGTGACCACGCGGTACTCCTCGATCGGACTGCCGTCGGCTCGCTGCCCGACTTGAACCCTCCGCGTAGTCCGCCCCAGGAGCGTGGGCGACAGGAACAGCTTGCGGACTGTGGTCAGGCGCCACATGCCGGCGTCGAGCCCGTCGACCGGTTGCCCGGTCTGGCGTGCCCGGCGTGCCGGGGACTGCGGTGTCGCCACTCCCTGTCCCTGAAGCCAGGTGGTCACCTCGGTGAGACTCGAACCGGTGGTGAACATGCGTGCCGCGGTCCGTGCGGCCGGGGCTTCGTCCTCGTCGATCACGAGCCGCTTGCCACCACCGGGTCGGGCCTCGGCCCGGTAGCCGAAGGGCGCAGAGCCGCCGAGCCATCGCATCTCGCCGGGTTCGGTCTGGCCGAGCACGTGGGACCGCATCGACTTGATGCGGTCCCGCGTGCCCTCGGCTTCCATCGCAGCGACTTCCGCGATGACGGCCGCCATGATCCCGAACGCGGGCTGGTCGGACCGCAAGCCCTCCTTGTGGGCGACGAACAGTGCCCCGTCCCGAGCTCCAAGCACGCCGACCAGCTTCGCCACGGCGGACAAGCCCATGCGCGACCACCGCGACATCTCCCACACGAGCAGCACGTCTGCCTCGCCGTCCTCGAGCATGGCGAGCGCCCGGTCCGCCTTCGCGCGATCCTTGCGTCCCGATAGCCCGTCATCCGTAAAAACGGCAACCACGGGCCACCCGGCAGCCTCGGCGACCGTCCGGAGCTCGTGTTCCTGGCGGTCGATCGAGACGGACTCCTCGGTGGACCGCGAGACGCGGCAGTAGAGGACGGCGCGCTTCATGCCCCGGAGCCTAGCGAGCGTCACTGACCACCTTGTCGTTGCTGTCGATGACGAGGACCTTGCTGTCTGTGGTTTCGGTCCAGCATCGGTCCTGGCTGCCGTCGTTGTAGTCGTCGTTCACGCACCGCTCGATCGCGGGCAGGCCCGACGGCGGCTCGTAGATGTGCGCGGCAAGGGCGAACCCGGCGACCGCACCCGCGAGGGCGAAGGCGGTGATCCCCCAGGCCAGGAGCCCGGTCGTGGATCGGGGGGTCTTGGGGTAGTCGCGGTTGGTGCGGGGACTCGACATGAGGTGGGCCTTCCATCTGTGGGATGTCGCCTTTTGCGCTCCCTCGTGTCGTCGAGGAACAGGATGCCGCCGGTCGCACGCGACACTGCTCCGGGTCGCAGCACACCGGAGCCGCCGCCGATCAGGGAGATCGCCGACGCGGAGTGGTGCGGGGCCTCCCACGGGGGCTTCGTGCTCCACGACGCCGGTCCGAGTCCGGCGACGGACCGGACGGCGGCGACCTCGAGCGCGGTCGCGTCGTCGAGGTCGGGCAGGAGTCCGGGCAGGCGCTCGGCGAGCATCGTCTTGCCGGCACCGGGCGGACCGAGCAGGAGCGCGTGGTGTCCTCCGGCCGCCGCGGCGACGACGGCACGGACCCCGATCGGGTTCCCGACGACGTCCGACAGTTCGGCCACCGGGCGTTGGACCGAGGGCACCGGCACCGGCAGCACCGCGTCGACCTCGACCGGCGGCAACAGCGCGCCGGCGTCGATCGCGGCCGCACGGAGGGAGTCGACCCCGGTGGTGCGCACGCCGTCGACCACGCGGGCCTCGGGCAGGTTGCCGATCGGCAGCACGACCCGGTCGGCCCCGGCGTCGCGGGCCGCGAGCAGCATCGGGATGACCCCCGCGACCGGCCGGACCCGACCATCCAGACCGAGCTCCCCGATGTAGACGATCCGCTCACTGACGTCGGGTGCGAGTCCGGCGCCGGCGAGCACGGCCATCGCGATCGCCAGGTCGAACCCGGAACCCCGTTTCGGGATCGCCGCGGGCGTCAGGTTCACCGTGATCCGGCGAGCCGGCAACGGACACCCGGCGTTCGCAGCGGCGGCACGGACCCGCTCACGCGCCTCGCCGAGCGAGGTGTCCGGCAGTCCGATGATGCTGAAGGCGGGCAGCTGGCTGGTCAGGTGGGCCTCGACCTCGATCCGGCGCCCGGTCACGCCGAGCAGGGCGACGGCCGCAGCACGCCCGATGCCGGTCACAGCACACCCGCCACGTGGTGCACGGCCGTCCGGGGACCGTCGACGTGGACCGCGACGACGTCGATGCGGATCGCGCGTGCCGACACCTCCGGATGGGCGTCGAACCACTCGGCCACGAGTCGTCGCATCCGCTTGAGCTTCGTCGCCGTGATCGCCTCGAACGGATGCCCCGTCGTCGTACCCGATCGCGTCTTCACCTCGATGAAAGCAAGCGTGCAGGAATCCCACGCGACGATGTCGATCTCGCCCCGGGCACACCGCCAATTCCGCTCGAGGACCCGGAATCCCCGTTCGTGCAACCACGCCACGGCCTGGTCCTCGCCGAACCGCCCCAGGCGGCCGTTCCGGAGTGTTCGTCCGGGGCGATCGTGCAGCTTCTGTTCCATGTCATTGCCTCCACGGCAACGATCGCGGGAACGGCAGCGTGGGTGGGCGCCGACGACGGCTCTGTGGAATCAGACGACGACGATCGCCCTTGGGGAGGAATGACGAAGGACCCGGGTGATCACGATCACCCGGGTCCTTCGTCGACAGCGGCTCAGTGTGCGGCTGCGTACGCTTCCTGCACCTGGGTCGAGATACGACCACGGGTCGAGACCTCGTAGCCGTTCTCCTTCGCCCACTCGCGGATCTTGCCGAGCTCTTCGGAGTTGCCACGCTTGGGGGCCGACTTCGGGGCTGTGCTGCCGGTGCGACGACCGGAGACCTTGCGCGCTGCGGCGATGTAGTCGGAGATCGCTTCGCGGAACTTGTCGACGTTGTCGTTCGTCAGGTCGATCTCGTACGACGAGCCGTCGAAACCGAATTCGACCGTGCGACCTTCACCGGTGGTGATGGGGGAATCGTCGAGGTCGTCGACGAGCTGGACGGTGACCTTCTGTGCCATGCGCGGCTCCTGTTCATTGGACGGGAAATCCCGACCAGAATAGCGCGTGGAATTCCGGCACGTCACTGATCACCGGCGATTCACCGAATGCACCGGAATTGACGATCACTCGTCGAGTGCGAGTTCCTTCGGCAGTTCGAGTTCTCGCGATGTCAGTTCTTCGACATTCACGTCCTTGAACGTGAGGACGCGGACGCCCTTCACGAACCGGTCGGAACGGTAGACGTCCCACACCCAGACGTCGTTCATCGTCAGTTCGAAGTAGAAATCGTGTTCGGTGTCCCGGCGCACGAGTTCGACCTCGTTCGCCAGGTAGAAACGCCGCTCG
The DNA here is from genome assembly GCF_003234365.2 of Curtobacterium sp. MCJR17_020. Lineage (NCBI taxonomy): Bacteria > Bacillati > Actinomycetota > Actinomycetes > Micrococcales > Microbacteriaceae > Curtobacterium > Curtobacterium sp. MCJR17_020. Next base: position 2,417,745 of record NZ_CP126260.1, read on the forward strand.
GTCTCGACCACGTAGCGGAACTGCGACACGACGTCGCGGTACTCGCGGTACAGGGCCAGCTCGACCTCGCGGTCGTAGTCGTCGAATTCGTCCTCATCCATTGCGCCCACAGTCTACGGCGGCAGCCGCACCAGTGCGCGACCACCCCTCAGCCATGCGCCCCAGCGCCGCGAACGTGAGGGCCGAACGCACCCGAGGCCGGCCGCTCCTCTACGAGCTCACCGAGGTTCCACAACACGCCGCGTGCGCGCTGCCGAGGGTCTGCGGCGGCACCGGGCGTGCGCCGAGATGCCGAGATTTCGGAACCTCACGAGCCGCCGCCGGGGCAGAGCGGACGGGCCACCGCCGGGCACGGGCGACCGCAGCGCGTCAGCTGACGAGCGCGTCGAAGCCGTCCAGTGACACGCTCGACGCCTGGTGCAACCACGACTTCCGGTGCAGTGCGTGCGCCCCGACCGCGCGGATGGCGTCGTAGTGCGCGGTCGAGCCGTAGCCCTTGTTCGACGCCCAGGCGTAGTGGGGCGCCTCGTCGTGGGCTGCGATCATCATGGCGTCCCGCGCGACCTTCGCCACGATCGACGCCGCGGCGACCGAGGCGCAGTCCCGGTCGGCCTTGACCTGCACGACGACCTCGAGCGGGTCCGTCGTCGGACGGAGCGACGCGGGGACGGCACGGGTCAGCCAGTCGAACGAACCGTCCAGCACGACCACTGCGCCGTCGAGCGACAGGCCACCGGCGACCAGGGACTCGAGCGCCTGCGCCCCTGCAGCTCCGAGCGCCGGGACGATCCCCTGCCGGTCGACGTACTCGGCGGACGCCATGCCGACGGCGGTGCGCGCCCACCGGGTGACGACGGGGACCAGGTCCGTCCGGCGGGTGGCGGACAGCAGCTTCGAGTCGGCCAGACCTTGCGGGACCCGCCCGACGTCGATCGTCACGGCCGCGACGCCCACGCCGACGGGACCGGCGATCGCACCGCGTCCGACCTCGTCCATCCCGATGACCGTGACACGGCCTTCGGCCAGCAGCCGCTTCTCGACGCGGAGGGAGGGGCGGACGGCGGTCACTGGTCGCGCTCCTCCACCCCGGCGAACACCTCGGGGTGGTCGTCGAGCCACGTCCAGCGGCTCGTCGGCCAGGAGATCACGAAGGCCCGGCCGGTCACGTCGGACAACGGCACGAACCCCTTCGATGGCGTGTCCCCGTTGTAGCGGGAGTCCTTGGAGTCGTTGCGGTTGTCGCCCATCACCCAGATGGTGCCCTTCGGCACGGTGACGGAGAAGTCGGTCGCCGAGGCGGGAGCGCCGGCCGGCAGCTTGAGGTACGGCTCCTTGATCGGGACGCCGTTCACGGACATCTGCCCGAGGTCGTTGCAGCAGGAGACCTTGTCCCCCGGCAGACCGATCACGCGCTTGATGAGGTGGTCGTCACTGTCACCCGTCCCGAGGCCGATCTGCGTCAGGACCCAGTCGATCGCCTTGGCGGGCTGGGTGTCCGGCGTGACGCTCGGCACCTCGGACCCGGCGAGCCATCCACCCGGGTCCTTGAACACGACGACGTCGCCGCGTTTCAGCGCCACGACACCCGGGACGAGTTCGTTGACGATCACGCGGTCGTTGATCTGCAGCGTGTTCTCCATCGACGCCGACGGGATGTAGAACGAGCGGATCAGGAACGTCTTGACCAAGAACGACACGAGCAGCGCCGCGATGAAGATGATGACGAGGTCGCGGAGGAATGTGAGGATCCCGTTGCGCTGCTTCTCGGGCCGGGGCCTGCGCCCGGATTCCTCAGTCGTGTCCGTCATTTCCGCTCTCGTTCACACCGTGCCCGCCCGGGTTCAGCGGGCGCAAAGGGAAAGCCCCCCGTCGATGCACAACCGTACATCGGCGAGGGGCCAGCAGCGGCGTCCGGCTCGCGGACGCTCACTGCGAAGGCGATCAGGCGTCGCGCTTCTCCTTGATCTTGCGGCGGGCCGCCTTGCCGCGCAGTTCGCGCAGGTAGTAGAGCTTCGCGCGACGGACGTCACCCTTGGTGACGATCTCGATGTGGTCGATGATCGGCGAGTGCACCGGGAACCAGCGCTCGACGCCGACCTGGAAGCTCACCTTGCGGACCTTGAAGGTCTCGCCGATGCCGTGGCCCTGGCGACCGATGACGACACCCTGGAAGACCTGGACACGCGAGCGCGTGCCTTCCACGATGTTCACGTGCACCTTGATGGTGTCACCGGCGCGGAAGTCCGGGACGTCGGTCCGCAGCGATGCTGCGTCGACGTTGTCGAGGAGCTGGCTCATGGCTGTTCTACTCTCTGCGGACGCACACGGGTCGCCGCGGATCGATGTCTGATGAAGTGGTGGTGCGTGCCCGGTGTCGGCGACTCCCCCGTGGCAGAGTCCAGCCAGGGCACAGCGGTCCATACTGCCACACGGAACGCCGGGGGCAAAACAGCGAGGATGGACCCATGATCGAACTGCGCACCCCCACGGAACTCGACGGCCTGCGTGTCGCCGGTCGGTTCGTGGCCGACGTCCTCGACGAACTGCTCGTCACGGTCGACGTCGGCGTGAACCTGCTCGAGCTCGACCGCGTCGCCGCGCGGATGATCGCCGACCGGGGTGCCGAGAGCTGCTACGTCGACTACCACCCCTCGTTCGGCAGGTCGCCGTTCGGCAAGAACCTGTGCACCTCGGTGAACGACGCCGCACTGCACGGTCTGCCGTTCGACCACGTGCTGCAGGACGGCGACCTCGTCAGCCTCGACTTCGCCGCGAGCGTCGACGGCTGGGTGGCGGACTCCGCTGTGTCGGTGCAGGTCGGGACGCCTCGCGACGAGGACCAGGCCCTCATCTCGACCGTCGAGCGCGCCCTGGCCGCCGGCATCGCGCAGGCTGCTCCGGGCAACAAGCTCGGCGACGTCTCGCACGCGATCGGGCACGTGGCGAAGCAGGCGGGCTACGGCGTCAACCTGCAGTTCGGCGGGCACGGTGTCGGTCACACGATGCACGGCGACCCGCACGTGCCGAACGACGGACGTCCGGGTCGCGGCCTGAAGCTCCGGCCGGGCCTGGTGGTCGCGATCGAGCCGTGGCTCATGCAGGGCACCGACGAGCTGTACCAGGACGATGACGGCTGGACGCTCCGGAGCGTCGACGGCTCACGTGCTGCGCACGTCGAGCACACGGTGGCGGTCACCGAGCACGGACCCGAGGTCCTGACGCTGCGTCGCGCCCAGCGCGCCGACCCGACCGCCTGACGGACTGGAGGCGCGGTGCGGGCCCGCCCCGCGCCTCCAGTCCGAAACGGCGGAGCCGAGTCTCATGCCCAGCGACAGTTCTCGCGATCGCGACCGCGAGAACTGTCGCTCAGCCCGAGTCTCGGGGGGGGGCAGGAGCAGGAGCAGGAAGGCGCTACGCGTCGGGCAGCAGGTCCGGACGGACGCGCCGCGTCCGCTCCAGCTGCTGCTCGTGCCGCCACGCACCGACGCGGGCGTGGTGCCCGCTGAGCAGGACGTCGGGGACGTCGAGGCCGCGCCACGACGCGGGCTTGGTGTAGGAGGGGTACTCGAGCAGGCCGTCCTCGTGGGACTCCTCGACGAGCGACTCGGGGTTGCCGACGACGCCGGGCACGAGTCGTCCGACCGCCTCGATCATCGCCATCGCGGCGACCTCGCCGCCGTTCAGCACGTAGTCGCCGAGCGAGAGCTCCACGACGGTGGCGCGTGACGACGCCCACTCGAAGACGCGGGCATCGATGCCCTCGTACCGCCCGCAGGCGAACACGAGGTGCTCCGACGTCGACGCGAGCGACCGAGCGATCGACTGCGTGAAGGGCGTGCCGGCCGGCGTCGGGACCACCAGGGTCGACGAGCCGTCGGGGCGGAAGAGCGCCTCGAGCGCCTGCGCCCAGGGTTCCGGCTTCATCACCATGCCGGCGCCACCGCCGTACGGGGTGTCGTCGACGGTGCGGTGCCGGTCGGTGGTCCACGACCGCAGGTCGTGCACGTGCAGGTCGAGCAGACCGCCGGAGCGGGCCTTGCCCAGCAGGGACACGTCGAGCACGGAGAAGAACTCCGGGAAGATCGTGACGATGTCGATCCGCACGGCAGCTAGTCCGTGACCGTCTCGGGACGCGATGTGTCCTCGGGGTCCTCGAACAGGCCCTGCGGCGGCGTGACCGTGACGGTGCCGGACGCGATGTCGACCGCGGGCACGATCGCCGCGACGAACGGCACGAGGACCTCGCCGCGCGACGGGGTGTCGACCGCGAGCAGGTCCTGCGCCGGCATGTGGTCCACCCGCGCCACGGTACCGACCTCGACGCCGTCACGCAGCACCTTCAGCCCGACCAGCTGGTGGTCGTACCAGGCGTCGTCCTCGCCGGTCTCGGCGTCGGCGTCCTGCTCGACCCAGAGGATGATCCGGGCGAGCGACTCGGCGCCGGTGCGGTCGTCGATCCCGGCGAAGAACGCGACGGGGTGACCGTTGTACCAGCGGAGCTCGTCCAGCTCGAGGGTCTTGCCCGACCACGGTGAGTCGTCGGGGACCTGGAGCGTGAACGTGGCACCGGGGGTGAACCGACGATCCGGGTCGTCGGTGTAGAGCTCGAGCTTGATGCCGCCCTTGAGCCCGTGTGCCTTCGTGATTCGACCCACCCGGAGCTGGGTCGTCTCCCTAGGAATCGGTGTCGACCACGTCGACCCGCACACGCTTGCCGTCGGCCAGGGCCGAGACGAGGGTGCGGAGTGCCTTGGCGGTCCGCCCGGCACGTCCGATCACGCGGCCGAGGTCCTCGGGGTGCACGCGCACCTCGAGGACCTCGCCCCGCGGGGAGGTGGAGCTGGCGACGCGCACGTCGTCAGGGTGATCGACGATCCCCTTGACGAGGTGCGTCAGCGCGGATTCGAGCAAGGACTACGCCTCGGTCGTCTCGTCGGCGGTCTCGGCGTCGTCGGTCTTGGCGGCGGGAGCCGTCTTCTCCGACTTCGGCTTGAGGACGGCCTTCTTCGAGGAGTCGACCTGGAAGGCCTGCTTCGGCTCGGCGACCTTGACCTTGGACGCGGTGTCCTTCTCGCCCTTGAACTTGGCCCAGTCGCCGGTCAGCTTGAGGAGGGCCGCGACCTGCTCGGTCGGCTGCGCGCCGACGCCGAGCCAGTAGAGCGCACGCTCGGACTCGATCTTGATGACCGAGGGCTCCTCGGTCGGGTGGTACTGACCGATCTCCTCGAGGACACGACCATCGCGCTTGGTGCGCGAGTCGGCGACGACGATGCGGTAGTAGGGCGCACGGATCTTACCGAGACGCTTCAGACGGATCTTGACAGCCACAATTGCTCCTGTTTGCTTACGTTGTGGTTGAACTGGAACCGCGGGCGTGGGGGCACACACGGTGAAAGCTCGAGAGAGATCGCTCACAGCTGGATAGAGGGTCGAGCTGCGGCGATTCGACCGTTCATTCTTACAGATTCCGGGCCGCGATGCGAGCCGACGCGCTACGGCGCGAGTCGCCGGACCGCTTCGAGGGCCTCGGACGTCGCGCGGACCGCGTCCACGCTCCGTGCGTCGCGTGCGCCGCCGACGACGGCGAACGGCACACCGGCGGCCTGGAGGACCGTCACGAGTCCGTCAGGCACGTCACCGTCGGTGTCGATCGCGCGTTCCTGCCCGGCGCAGACCACGACGGTGTCCGCCGGGATCGCACGCTCCTCGCCGTGCTCGTCGCGGATCCAGAGGACACCGGGCTCGATGCGCAGGTACTCCTGCACGCCACCGACCATGCGCACCCCGGCGTCACGGAGGCGACCGATGGCGACCCAGCGCGAGGTGATCCCGACGCCCTGCCCGAACTTGCCCGATCGGCGGAGCACGGTGACGTCGGAGCCCGGCCGGATCGGGCGCGACGCCGCGGGCAGCCGCTGGGGCACGTCGCCGACGAGCTCCTCGGAGACGTCGAGGTCCCAGCGCGCCGCGAACTCGGTGGCGCGGACCGACTCGTCCGGCGACTCGGTCAGGAACGCTGCGGTGTCGACGCCGATGCCGCCGCCACCGATGATCGCGACGGAGCCGGCCGGCACGCCCCCGCGCAGCGCCCGCTCGTACGACAGGACGTGCGGCAGGTCTGCACCGGGGACGTCGACGTCGCGCGGGACCACCCCGGCGGCGAGCACCACGGCGTCGCTGTCGGCGAGGTCCGCGGGCGTCGCCGGGCGGCCGAGGTGCACCGTGGCTCCCCGCTCGTCGAGTTCGGCACGGGCAGCCCGCACGGTGGCGGCGTAGTCCTCCTTGCCGGGCACGAGCGCGGCGAGGCCGAACTGGCCGCCGAGCCGGTCGGCGGCCTCCCACACGGTGACGTGGTGGCCGCGTCGGGCGGCGTCGACGGCTGCGGCGAGACCGGCCGGTCCCCCGCCGACGACGTCGACGCGCTTCGGGTCGCTGGTCGGACGCGCCGGGAACGCGACCTCGCGGGCGGCGCGCGGGTTCACCAGGCAGGACACCGGTGCTCCGATGATCGAGCGGTCGAGGCACGCCTGGTTGCAGCCGATGCACGTGTTCACCAGGGCGAACCGGCCCGCGAGCGACCGGTTCACGAGCGCGGGGTCGGCGAGGAACGGTCGGGCGAGCGCGACGGCGTCGATGGCTCCGTCGGCGAGGACGGTCTCACCGTCGCGCAGGTCGGTCATCCGGTTCGACGCGATCACCCGGACGTCGGGGTACGACGAGGCGCGCACGACTCCGGCGATGCGCGCGGCGTAGGCGAGCCAGGCACCGTGCGGCACGGCGGCCTGCACGGTCGGGGTGCGGGACTCGTGCCAGCCGATCCCGACCGAGATGCCGTCGAGCCCGAGCGGCAGCAGGTCCTGCACCAGGGCGTCGACGTCGTCCTCGGTCGACGAACCGGGCATCAGGTCGGCGCCGGAGAGCCGGATCGTCACGGCCAGGTCGGGCACCGCTGCACGGACGGCCTCGACGACCGACACCGTGAACCGCCGTCGACGCTCCGGCGAACCGCCCCACTCGTCGTCACGCAGGTTCGTCAGCGGCGACTGGAACTGGTTGATGAGGTACCCCTCGGACGCCATGATCTCGACGCCGTCGAACCCGATGTCGCGCGCGGACCGGGCCGCAGCGGCGAAGTCCTCGATGGTGCGCTCGATCTCGGTCGGCGTCAGCTCGGTCGGCACCACGCCGCGCGCGGCCGCCCAGGGCAGGGCAGACGGTGCCACCACGCGCTGGGGGTCCCCGTGCCGGTCGACCATCCCCGCGGCGAGCGCGTACCGCCCGGCGTGGAACAGCTGCGCGAGGATCGTGGAGCCCTCCTCGTGCACGGCGTCGACCGCCGTGCGGAACCGCTCGTCCGCTCCCCCGACACCGAACACGGCGAAGTCGGGGCCGCCCCGGGCCTCGTCGTTCACCGCGATGCCGCCGGTGATGATGCAGGCGGCGCCGCCGGCGGCACGTTCGCGGTAGAACGCCGCCATGCCGGCTCCACCGTCGTCGTGCACCTCGAGTCCGGTGTGCATCGACCCCATGACCACCCGGTTGGGCAGGGTCAGGGGGCCGAGTGTCCACGGCGAGGAGACGACGGCGAGCTCGGGCATGGCGACGGTGCTCATGCCCCTACTCTGCCGGAGGGAGCACCGCGTCGCGCAGCGGCGACGTCGTGTCCGCCCAGAACGGCGGTGCGATCACGGTCAGGCCGCCGTCGACCGACAGCACCTGGCCGGTGATGTAGCCGGCCTTGTCGGACAGCAGGAAGTCCACCGCGTCGGCCATGTCGTCGGCGGTGCCGGGGCGCTGCAGCGGGAGCTTCTCGAACACCGAGTCGATCGGCGCCTGGCCGGGGACCTTCGTGTAGAAGTACTCGAGCGAGTCGGTGTCGATCAGGCCACCGTTGACGGCGTTCACGGTGATCTGGCGCGGACCGAACTCGACCGCCATGTACTTCATGTACGACTCGCTCATGGCCTTCGCGGCGCCGAGCGCGGCGTAGGTCGGGAACGCGCGGAGCGATCCGTACGAGGTCACGACGACGATGCGCCCACCGTGGTCCATCAGCTCGGCGGCACGCTGCGCCCCGAGCACGAACGAGCGGGCGTTGGTGGCGTAGCTGCGGTCCAGGTGGTGCAGCTTCAGTTCCTTGACCGGCTTGAACGCGCTGGCAGCGGCGTTCGCGACGAAGTAGTCGAGGCGACCGTAGGTGTCGCGCACCAGATCGAACAGGGCGTCGATCGACTCCGGCTGCTCGATGTCGACCTGCGCGGTGATCCCGTCGCCGCCGGCGGCCTTGACGTCGGCGAGCGACTCCTCGGCCAGGTCGGCGTTGCCCTTGTACGTGACCACGACGGTCACGCCGCGCTGGCCGAGCTTCTGCGCGAGCAGGCGGCCGATGCCGCGCGAAGCGCCCGTGATCAGTGCGATGGGTGCGTTGGTGGTGTCGGTCACTGCGGTCCTCTACGTGCGTGGGGAGGGACGGGAGGCCCGTGGCGGGCCCGCCACGGGCCTCCCGTCCGGTGGGTGGTGGTGGTCTAGAACCCGGCCTTGCCGGTGACGACGGCGCGGCCGACGACCAGCTTCTGGATCTCGTTGGTGCCCTCTTCGAAGCGCTGCGCGCGCGCGTCGCGGTAGACGCGCTCGATCGCGTTGCGCTTCCAGTAGCCCTGGCCGCCGTGCACCTGCAGGGCCTTGTCGGTGACGCGGGCGAGCATGTCGACCGCGACCATCTTCGAGGCGCTGGACAGCGTGCCCGCGTCGGGGCGGTCCTCTTCGTAGGCGCGGGCGGCCTCGAGCACCAGGGCGCGGGCTGCGGCGATGTCGGCGTAGTTCTCGGCCAGGTAGAACTGGATCGCCTGGCGGCTGGAGAGCTGCTTGCCGAACGTCTCCCGCTTGTTCGCGTACTCGACGGCGAGCTCGTTCGCACGCTCGGCCAGGCCGACGGCGCTCATCGCGACGGACACGCGACTCGGCAGCAGGAAGCCGCCGAGCGCGACCTCGAGCCCCTGGCCCTCGGCACCGAGCAGCGCACTGGCCGGCACGGGCACGTCGGTGAAGCGCAGGATGGCGTGGTCGGTACCGCGGATGCCCATGGTGTCGGAGTCGTCGATCACCTCGGCACCCGGCAGCCCGTTGTTCGGCATGAGGAACGCGACCGTACCGTCCTGACCGCTGGTGCCCTCGAGGCGGGCCGCGATGAGCCAGTAGTCGGCCTGCACGCCGAACGTGATGAGGTGCTTCTCACCGTTCATGACGTAGGTGTCGCCCTCGCGGCGGACGGTGGTGCGGATGTCCGCGCCGGTGCCGGCCGTGGCCTCGGTCAGGGTGAACGCGACGAGCTTGTCACCCGCGACGCTCGGCTTGACGACCTGCTCGATCTGCTCCGGCGTCGCGTAGGGGGCCATCGCGCGCCAGGTGCCGTTGATGACGTGCACGAGCATCCGGATCGACGCGTGCGAACGCGAGACGATCTCCATGATCTCGAGGTAGCGCGAGAACGGGATGGCCCGTCCGCCGAGCTCGGTCGGCGCCGCGAGCGAGAGCCACCCGTTGTCCTTGAGCTCCTGGAACAGCTCCGGGGTGACCCGGCCGGTGCGCTCGATCTCGTCGGCCCACTCCTCACCACGGCCCCGGACCCACTCGGTGACCTCGGCCTTGAGCTGCTGGAAGGCCGTCTCGGTGTCCGGCTCCGTGACCATCGTCATCTCTCAGTTCTCCTTCGTCGCGACGAGCGCAGCCGCCTGCTCGCGCAGGACGTTCTTCTGGACCTTGCCGACGGCGTTGCGCGGCAGTTCGTCGATGTACTCGAGCCGCTCCGGCCAGTAGTACTTGCTCACGCCCGCCTTGTCGAGCGCCTGCTGCATCGCCGCGAAGTCGAGCCGCTCGGCACCGGCAGCCGGCACGACGAACGCGCAGGCACGCTCACCGAGTCGGGCGTCCGGCATCGCGACGATCGCCACGTCGGTGACCAGGGGGTGCTGGTAGAGCAGGTTCTCGATCTCGACGACCGGGATCTTCTCGCCGCCGCGGTTGATGACGTCCTTGATCCGGCCGGTGATCGACAGGAAGCCGTTCGCGTCGACCTTCGCCAGGTCGCCGGTCTTGTACCAGCCGTCCTCGGTGAAGACGTCGTCGGTCAGGTCCTGGCGGTCGAGGTACCCGTCGAACATCGTCGGCGAGTGCAGCTCGAAGTTGCCCTCGGTGTCGGCGGGGAGCTCGTGGCCCTCGTCGTCGACGATCCGGATCCGGATGCCCGGCAGCGCACGACCGTCGTGCCCGTACGCTGCCGCCGGGTCGTCGCTCGGGCTGGACAGGGCGCCGAGGCAGGTCTCGCTCGTGCCGAACGCGCCGAGGATGGCCGTACCGAGCACCGTCGCGGCCCGCTGGGCGAGGGCCCGCGGCACGGCGGCACCGGTCGGCACGAAGATCCGCAGCGACTCGGGCTGGGCGGCACCGGCTTCGACCAGGTCCACGAGGTCGGTCAGGAACGGGGTCGCGCACTGCACGAACGACGCCTTCGCGACGCCGAACGCCTGCTCGAGCGCCACGGTGCCGTCCCACACCGGCTGGATGACCTGCGGCGCACCGAGCCGGAACGCCAGCAGCATGCCGTACAGGAACCCGGTCTGGTGCGCGAGCGGCGACGGGATGTAGATCCGGTCCGCGCTCGTCAGACCGGACTGCGCGACGTGCATGGCCGTGGCCAGACCGAGGGTGCGGTGCGGGTGCTGCACGCCCTTCGGCTCCCCCGTCGTGCCGCTCGTGAACAGCAGCTGGCAGACGTCGTCGGGGCCCGGCGCGCGCGAGGTGATCTCGTCGACGTCCACGTGCACGGCGTCGAGGGCGTTGTCGAAGTAGCGCCAGTGCCAGTCGCTCGTGGCCACCCGGTCCAGGGCGTCGGCCGGCAGCGGCGGCTGGTTGGTCGGGGCGTCGACCTGGCCGCGCGCCTCGGACCGGAGCACGATGACGTGCTCGACCGACAGCCGGCGCTGCTGGGCCTTCGCCTCGTCGATGACGTCGAGGAGCTCGAGCGCGGGCCGGCGCTTGCGGAACACGTTCGGCAGGAACACCACGCGGGCGCGGGACCGGGCGAGCGTCATCGTCGTCTCGCGCGGACCGAACACCGGCATGATCGGCGTCGCGACGGCCCCGATCTGGATCGCCCCGAGGGTGATGGAGACGAACTCGCGCCAGTTCGGCAGCTGCATGGCGACCGACTCGCCCGTGCGGACCCCGAGCTCGAGCAGGAGCGCGGAGACCTTGTCGGCCTCGCCCTGCAGTTCCCGCCACGTGGTGTTCACGGGTGCTGCGCCGCCGACCTCGATGACCGCGAGGCCGTCGGGATCGGTCGTCGCGAGCGCGCGGACCTTCTCGCTCAGCACGAGGGGGTCGGCGTCGACACCGGCGAGCGCGAGCGGCTCCGGGGTCGTGGGCGCGAACGGCTGCTGCTCGTTGTCAGTGTGCTCCCCGTCGGTGCGCTCCCCGTCGGTGCGCTCGCCGTCGGTGCGCTCGCCGTCGGTGCGCTCGCCGAGGTCGGTGCGGGCGTCGGCGATCTCGGCGGCCTCGGCCGCGTCGGCCCGGTCGTCGCGAGCGATCTGCGCGGCGAGGGCGTCGCCGACCTCCATGTCGAGGCCGACGGAGTTCATCGCCTCGAGGAACGTCGGGTACGAGATCCGGTAGGCCCGCGGGTAGGTCAGCCCCGAGGTGCCGCGCGCCTTCGAGGCGGCGACGGCGAGCGACATGAGCACGCGGTGGTCGTTGAACGACGACATCTGCGCGCCGTGGAGCCCCTCGGCCCCGACGCCGGTGACGCGGAGCTCGTCCGCACCCTGCTCGGCCCGGCCGCCCATGCGGTTGAGCTGCAGCATCGCGGCGACGCGGTCGGACTCCTTCAACCGGATGTGGGCGACGTTCCAGAGCCGGGTGGTGCCCTCGGCGAACGTGGCCATGGTCGACAGGACCGGCAGCAGGTCGGGGATCGGCTGGCAGTCGATGTCGAGCGGTCGCAGCGGGGAGCCGTCGTGCTCGATGCGCACGAACCCGGTCTCCTCGTCGATCCGCATCGGGACGCCCATCGCCGTCGCGAGGTCGAGGAACTCGCTCTCCGGGTGGTCGGTCTCGGCGGTGGTGAAGGCCGTCATGCCGCGCAGGAGCAGGTTCGACTCGCGGATGCCGGCCGCGGCGATGCCGAACGCGGCGGAGCCGATGTCCGGCGGGATGACGTAGTCGTGCGGGGTGGCCTGCTGGTTCGCCGGGATCCGGTACTCGAGCCAGTCGTCGGAGACCTCGACCGTCAGGCCGAACTGTCGCATCATCCGGACGGTCAGTTCGACGTAGGGCTGCTCGTTGAGCCGGCCGCCGGTGATGTGGATCCGGGTCTCCTGCTCGGCGAACGGGGCCACCAGCAGCAGGCCGGAGACCCACTGCGACAGGGTGCCGGCGATCGTGACGTCACCGCCGCGGGGGCGCTTCGGCTGGACGGTGACGGGCGGGCAGTCGTTCGTCGCCTCGAGCTCGATACCCATCTGGGTCAGCGAGGTCAGCAGTGCCTTGATGGGCCGGCGCTGGAAGTACTTCATGCCGACGAGCGTCATCGGCTTGTCGGCGAGCGACGCAAGACCCGTCATGAAGTAGAGCGTGGTGCCGGAGGACCCCATGTTCAGGATGCCGTCGGCGCCGCGGGACCCGTGGTCGACGACGTCGGTGGCCTCGTACCGGCCGCCGAGCCCGGTGACGTGGTACTCGTCCCCGCGACGCTTCACGTCGACGCCGAGGGCACGGAGCGTGCCGACGGTCCACTCGACCTGGCGGGTGGCGCTGATGCCGGAGACGATGCTCGTCCCCTTCGCCAGCGACGCGAGCACCAGCGCGCGGTGCGCATGGTACTTCGAGACCGGGACGTCGAGTTCACCGACGAGTGGTGCGGACGTGCCGCGCACGACCAACTGCATGCGTACCTCTTCCTGCTCTGTACATATCAACGGTACGCCCGGTGTGGAACTACTGTGAATCGGATCCGCACGACCAGAAGCCGCCGTCGTTGTGCGTGTCCGACAACCTTCCGGGCAGGATGTACAGCATGGACATCCGCTTCACCGAGTCCCCTCCGTCGACCATCGGCGTCGAGTGGGAACTCCCGCTGGTCGATCTGTCGACCGGAGACCTCACGCCCCGTGCCCCTGCCGTGATCGCGGCCGTGCACGAACGACTCGGCGATCGCGAGCGGGTGACCGAGGAACTCCTGACGAACACCGTCGAGGTCGTCTCCAGCGTGCACTCGCGGGTCAGCGACGCCACGAGCGAGCTGTCCGGCATCATCGGCGAGGTCATCGACGCCGCCGAACCGCTCGACGCCCAGGTCATGTGCTCCGGCACGCATCCGTTCGCCGTCTGGGACCAGCAGGAGATCACCCCGGACAGTGAGCACTACACGACACTGATCGACCGGACGCGCTGGTGGGGTCGTCAGATGCTCATCTGGGGTGTGCACGTGCACGTCGGCATCGACGACCGCGACAAGGCCCTGCCGATCCTCGGCGCGATGCTCGCGTACGTCCCGCACCTGCAGGCCTTCACCGCGTCGAGCCCGTTCTGGGCCGGCATCGACACCGGGTACGCCTCGAACCGGGCCCTCATGTTCCAGCAGCTGCCGACCGGTGGCCTGCCGCCCGCGCTCGGTGCCTGGGCGAACTTCGAAGAGGTCGTGGGCGACCTCACGCACACCGGCGTCATCGACAGCGTGAAGGACCTGCGGTGGGACATCCGCCCCTCACCGAAGTGGGGCACGCTCGAGAACCGCGTGTCCGACGGCATCTCGACCCTGCACGAGGTCGGCGCCGTCACCGCGCTCGTGCAGTGCCTGGTCACCGCGATGTCCGACCGGCTCGACGCCGGCGAGACCCTGCCGACGATGCAGCCGTGGTTCATCCGCGAGAACAAGTGGCGCGCCGCCCGCTACGGCATGGAGGCCGAGATCATCACGAACGCCGCCGGCGACGAGCGGCTCGTGACCGACGAGGTGCACGACCTGGTGCAGCGGCTCGACCCGGTGGCCGAGCGGCTCGGCTGCCAGCAGGAGTTGCACCACCTCGACACGATGATCGCGAACGGGGCGTCGTACCAGCGGCAGCTGCGGGTCGCGCAGGAGCACGGCGGTGACCTGCGCGAGGTCGTCCGCCACCTGGTCACGGAGTTCCGCGAGTCGCTGTGACCCCGGGCCGTTCCGCGGAGCTGGTCGGATCGGGCGTACCGGGTCGTCACTTCCGACCCGGTACGCCCGATTCCGCTTGCCATCGCGCCCGTTCTGGGAAGGAACGTCGCGACGTGCGCGCAGACGGACGGGAGGCCCGGTGCCAGCTGGCACCGGGCCTCCCGTCCGTCAGCGGTCGCGACTAGCGCCCCAGGAACTTCTGCAGGCTCGCGAGCTCTTCCTCGGTCGGCGCCTTGCCGCCCTTGGCGGCACCGCCGAGGCCGAGGCCGGAGCCCTTCGGCGCCTGCTGCGGAGCGGCAGCGGTACCGGCGGCGATCGCTGCGCGCTTGGCCGGGTTGCCGACCTTCGACTTCTTCTTGCCGCCCTGCTGCTGCTTCTTGCCGCCGTGCATGCCCGGGATCGGCCCCATGCCCGGCATCTGCGGCACGCCACCACGGGCGACGGTCTTCATCATCTTCGCGGCCTGCTCGAACCGGTTCACGAGGGCGTTGACCTCGGTGACCGTGGAGCCGGCACCCTTGGCGATGCGGAGTCGGCGCGAGCCGTTGAGGAGCTTCGGGAGTTCGCGCTCCTTCGGCGTCATCGACTGGATGATCGCCTCGGTGCGGACGATCTCGCGCTCGTCGAAGTTGTCGAGCGCCTCGCGCATGCCCTTGGCACCCGGGAGCATGCCGAGCATGCCCTTGATCGAGCCGGCCTTGCGGAGCTGCTGCATCTGCTGCAGGAAGTCGTTCAGCGTGAACGAGTCGGACGCGATCTTCTCGGCGACCGCGCGGGCTTCGTCCTCGTCGAAGGCCGACTGGGCCTGCTCGATGAGCGACATGATGTCGCCGAGGTCGAGGATGCGGCTCGCCATGCGGTCCGGGTGGAACGGCTCGAAGTCGTCGAGGCCCTCACCCGTGGAGGCGAACATGATCGGGCGGCCCGTGACGCTGGCCACCGAGAGCGCCGCACCACCGCGGGCGTCGCCGTCGAGCTTCGACAGCACGACACCGGTGAAGTCGACGCCTTCCTGGAACGCGCGGGCCGTGACGACGGCGTCCTGACCGATCATCGCGTCGATGACGAACAGGACCTCGTCGGGGTCGACGGCCTTGCGGATGTTCGCGGCCTGCTTCATCAGCTCGGCATCGACACCGAGACGACCGGCGGTGTCCACGATGACGGTGTCGTACTGCTGGTCGACCGCGGCCTTGATGGCGTTCTTGGCGACCTTGACCGGGTCACCGACGCCGTTGCCGGGCTCCGGCGCGAAGACGTGGACGCCGGCCTGTTCGCCGACGACCTGCAGCTGCTGCACGGCGTTCGGACGCTGGAGGTCCGCCGCGACGAGCATGGGGGTGTGGCCGTCCTTCTTGAGCCACTTGCCGAGCTTGCCGGCGAGGGTGGTCTTACCGGCACCCTGCAGACCCGCGAGCATGATGACCGTCGGCGGCTTCTTCGCGAACTCGAGGCGACGCTGCTGCCCGCCCAGGATGCCGACGAGTTCCTCGTTGACGATCTGGACGACCTGCTGCGCCGGGTTCAGCGCGCGGTTGACCTCGTCGGAGAGGGCACGCTCGCGCACGGAAGCGGTGAACGCCTTGACGACCTCGAGCGCGACGTCGGCGTCGAGGAGCGCCCGCCGGATCTCGCGGACGGTGCCGTCGACGTCGGACGGAGTCAGCCGACCCTTGCTCCGCAGATTGCGGAAGGTCTCGGTCAGCCGATCGGAGAGTGAACCGAATTGCGCCATGATCCGTCGATTCTACAAGGCTCGGAGCGCGGGTCCCGGTCGGTCAGCGCAGCAGCACGCCAGGCGTGAGCTCGACCGGGGTGTCCAGCCCGACGTCGAGGACCACCGGCGCGGTCGACGGCAGGCGGTCAGCGGTCGGGAACCACCGCCGCTCCGGCGACACCAGGATGACGAGACCGTCGACGTCGCCGACCGCGGCGAAGCCCTCGCCTGGTGGGTTGGCGTAGGGCTTCAGTCCGGCGCGGCGCAGTGTCTCGACGGCACCGAGGACGTCGGGCACGGCGATGCCGACCTCGCTGACGGAGACGAGCGGCAGCGGGCCGGTGGACACACCGGCACTGGCACGGGCCGCACCTGCACCAGCGGCGAGGTCCCGCCGCTCGATCAGCTCGAGCAGCTGCTGGTCCGGACCCTCGAAGTACACCGATCGCGAGTTCCAGTTCGGCGGTCCGTCGAACTCGTCACGGCCGTCGGCGTCGACCAGGACCGTCGCGATCCCGGCGATCCACGCGGCAGCCACGTCGAAGGTGCCCGCCGGGATCGTGATCGCGAGGTGCAGCGCACCGGTCATCTCCGGCAGTTCCCGGAACAGGAGCCGCGTCGACCCCACCACGACCTCGACGACTCCGTCGGTGCGGTCGACCGGGCAACCGAGCCGCTCCCAGAACCGGGCGGTGTCGTCGAGCGAGCGGGTGGCGAGCTGTGCCTGGCGGATGTCCATGTCCGCCATCCGAAGCCCTCAACCACGGTTCAGGTCAAGGTCGAGCGCGTTGTTGTACTCCGTCCAGAAACCGTCGTAGGCTCGCTCGCATGCCGGAACTCGAGATCGTGCGGCCTGCCGGGCTGCTCGACTACGCCGAGGGACTCGCACTGCAGCGGGACCTCCACGCCGACGTCGTCGCCGGCCGCTCCCCCGGGGCCCTCGTGCTGTGCGAGCACCCGTCCGTGTACACCGCCGGCCGACGCACCGAGCCGGCCGACCTGCCGACGAACGGTGCCCCGGTGATCGACGTGGACCGCGGCGGACGCATCACCTGGCACGGCCCCGGGCAGCTCGTCGCCTACCCGATCGTCCGACTGGCCGTTCCGATCGACGTCGTGGCGTGGGTGCGCGACCTCGAGCAGGTCATCATCGACGCGGCGGCGACCGTCGGGGTGGACGCGCGGCGCATCGACGGCCGGAGCGGCGCCTGGACGACCGGGTCGGCGCCGACGACCGGGTCGGCGCCGACGACCGGCGCACCGCCCGCCAAGCTCGGCGCCATCGGCCTGCACGTCGCCGAGGGCGTGACGACCCACGGCATCGCGATCAACTGCGACAACGCGCTCGACGCCTACGCCGCGATCGTGCCGTGCGGTATCGCCGACGCCGGCGTGACGACACTGAGCGCCGCCGCCGGGCGCTCCGTCACGGTCGCCGACCTCGCCGACACCGTGGTCGACCGCATCCGCGCTGCCGAGCACGGCATGCGCACCGGCCGCCGGATCAGCATCACCACCCCCGACACCGCAGCCACCAGCACAGCGTCCAGTACCGCGCCCGCACGACAGGAGACCCTCGTATGACCCTCGCCCCCGAAGGCCGCCGGATGCTCCGCGTCGAGGCCCGCAACGCCGAGACCCCGATCGAGACGAAGCCCGGGTGGATCAAGACCCGTGCCACCCAGGGCCCGGAGTTCCGCGAGCTGTCCGCCCTGGTCAAGGACAAGCAGCTGCACACCGTCTGCCAGGAGGCCGGCTGCCCGAACATCTTCGAGTGCTGGGAGGACCGCGAGGCAACGTTCCTGATCGGCGGCTCGCAGTGCACCCGCCGGTGCGACTTCTGCCAGATCGACACCGGCAAGCCCGAGCCGCTCGACCGCGACGAGCCCCGCCGGGTCGCCGACTCGGTCGTGTCGATGGGCCTGAAGTACGCCACGGTGACCGGAGTCGCCCGCGACGACCTGCCCGACGGCGGCTCCTGGCTCTACGCCGAGACCATCCGCCAGATCCACGAGCACTCCCCCGGCACCGGCGTCGAGATCCTGGTGCCGGACTTCAACGGCCGCCCGGACCAGCTCGGCCAGGTGTTCGACGCCCGCCCCGAGGTCTTCGCCCACAACGTCGAGACCGTGCCGCGGATCTTCAAGCGGATCCGACCGGCGTTCACGTTCGAGCGCTCCCTCGACGTCATCACGCAGGGCCGCGACGCCGGGCTCGTCACGAAGTCGAACCTGATCCTCGGCATGGGCGAGGAGCGCATCGAGATCGAGGACGCCCTGCAGCGCTTGTTCGACGCCGGCACGGACATCATCACGTTGACGCAGTACCTCCGCCCGTCGCCGCGGCACCTGCCGGTGGCGCGCTGGGTCAAGCCGGAGGAGTTCGTCGCGCTGCGTGAGGTCGCCGAGGAGATGGGCTTCGCCGGGGTGCTCGCCGGCCCGCTCGTCCGGTCGTCGTACCGCGCCGGACGCCTGTGGGCGCGCGCCACGGTCGCGCGTGGCGGCTCGGTTCCCGAGCACCTGTCGCACCTGCTCGACGCGGCGCCGGGTCGCCAGGCGGTCTGAGTCTCGCGCGGTGCTGCGCGAGTTTCGCGCTCAGCGACAGTTCTCGCGCTCCGGAGCGCGAGAAGTGTCGCCCAGGCCGAGACTCGGCGCGCGCGGCCCGAGACTCGGGCACGGACAGACGGGAGGCACGGTGCCAGCTGGCACCGTGCCTCCCGTTCGTCCATCCGCCCGTTCAGGGCGATGCGAGCGCTATGCGCGACCGCGGATGCTCCTGAGGAGCCAGCCGATGACGGCCAGGATGATGAGGACGATCCCGACCCACAGCAGGAACTTCAGCGCACCGACGAAGATGCCGCTGAAGAGCAGGACGAGGCCGACGATGATCGCGATGATCAGGAGAGCTGGCATTGAGGGGCTCCTTCCGGTGTACCTGGACGATCCCTGTACTGCGGAGACAGTACCCGGAATCAGCCGACGAGGTTCTGCACGAACACGTGCGGGGTGAAACCGGTCAGGTCGTTGATGCCCTCACCCTGCCCGATCAGCTTGATCGGGATGCCCGTCTTCTCCTGCACGCTGAGCACGAACCCGGCCTTCGCCGAGCCGTCGAGCTTGGTGATGACGAGGCCGGTGACCCCGGCGCCCTCGATGAACGCCTGCGCCTGGGCCAGGCCGTTCTGCCCGGTGGTGGCGTCGAGGACGAGCAGCACCTCGCTGATCTCGGTCTGCTTCTCGACGACGCGCTTGATCTTCGTCAGCTCGTCCATCAGGCCCGCCTTCGTGTGCAGGCGGCCGGCGGTGTCGATGACGACGATCTCGGTGTTGTCGCGGATCGCCTTCTCGACGGTCTGGTACGCCACCGAGGCCGGGTCCTGACCGGGCTGCGAGGGGCGGACGACGTCGACGCCGGCGCGCTCGGCCCAGGTCGCGACCTGCTCGACCGCGGCAGCACGGAAGGTGTCGGCCGCTCCGACGAGGACCGTGCGGTCGTAGGTCTTCAGGAACTTGGCGAACTTGCCGATCGTCGTGGTCTTGCCGACCCCGTTCACCCCGACGACGAGCACGACGGCGGGCCGCGCGCTGAGCTTGAGCGTGGTGTCGAGCTTCGACAGCCGTTCCTCGAGCACCTCGCGCAGCATGCGCTGCAGGTCGGCCGGGTCGGTCGTGCCGTACCGGTCGACGCGCGCGTGCAGGTCCTCGATGATCGCCTCGGAGATGTCCGGACCGAAGTCGGCGCCGATCAGCGCGGTCTCGAGGTCCTCCCACGTGGTCTCGTCGATCGTCTTGCGCTGGAAGAGGCCGCGCAGCCGTGAGGACAGTGACCAGGAACTCGCCATGCTCCCAGCTTAGAGCGCGGCGCATGTCCGCTGTGCCCGGTATGCTCGGTCTCACGAAGGGGAGTATTCCCTCTCGGTGACCCCGTCAGTACGGCCCGGAACGATCCGGACCCGGGGCGCCGGTCGTGCAGCACCGGTTCCGGTGCGACACGGCGGAAGAGACCTTCAGGCCTCGGCGTACCCACGTGCCGTCACACGACACGCACTCGTACGTCGCCTACCTGAAGGAAACCGTGGACGTCCCACTCTTCGTCTGGCTCCTCACCATCGCAGGCATCCTCGCCCTGCTGGTGTTCGACTTCTACTCGCACGTGCGTACCCCGCACGTGCCGCACATCCGCGAATCCGCGTTCTGGTCCGTGTTCTACATCGGACTCGCGATCCTGTTCGGCTTCGGCATCCTGGTCTTCGGCGGCGGACAGGCCGGCGGTGAGTACTTCGCCGGGTGGCTCACCGAGAAGGCGTTGTCGGTCGACAACCTGTTCGTCTTCCTCATCATCATGACGAGCTTCGCCGTGCCGAAGGAGTTCCAGCAGAAGGTCCTGCTGGTCGGCGTCGCGATCGCCCTCGTCGCCCGAGGCATCTTCATCGCCCTCGGCGTCACGATCATCGAGAACTTCTCGTGGGTGTTCTACCTGTTCGGTGCGCTGCTGTTCTGGCTCGCGTGGTCGCAGGCGCGCAGCGGCAACGACCACGGTGGCGACGAGGGCGACTCCCGCCTGATCCGCATCCTGAAGCGCATCATCCCGACGTCGGACCACTACGACGGCGACCGCCTGACCACCAAGGTCGACGGCAAGCGCCTGTTCACCCCGATGCTGCTCGTCATGGTCGCGATCGGTCTGACCGACGTGCTGTTCGCGCTCGACTCGATCCCCGCGATCTTCGGGCTGACCCAGGACGCCTTCATCGTGTTCACCGCGAACGCGTTCTCGCTGCTTGGCCTGCGGCAGCTGTACTTCCTGATCGCCGGACTGCTCGAGCGTCTGATCTACCTGGGTCAGGGCCTCGCGGTCATCCTCGGCTTCATCGGTGTGAAGCTCGTCTTCCACGCCATGCACGTCAACGAGCTGCCGTTCATCAACGGTGGCGAGCACATCGAGTGGGCGCCCGAGATCCCGATCTGGTTCTCGCTGGGCTTCATCCTGCTGACCATCGCGGTCGCGACGACCGCCTCGCTGGTCGTCTCGAAGAAGCGCCAGGAGCGCGGGCTCACCCCGACGGGCGAGCCGAAGGAGTCGGTCGCGGCCGACGCGGAGTAAGCGTCACGCCCTGGACGGGCGGCAACACGGACGGGAGGCACGGTGCCAGCTGGCACCGTGACTCCCGTCTGTCCGTCCCCGAGTCTCGGGCCGCGCGCGCCGAGTCTCGGCCTGGGCGACAGTTCACGCGCTCCGGAGCGCGTGAACTGTCGCTCAGCGCGAGTCTCAGCCAACCGGCCCGCCAGCCAGCCAGACGGCTACGCGACCGCGTCGGCGGGCTCGCGCTTCTGCACCCGCTGCCCGACGACGGCGGACACGCCGTCCTGCCGCATCGACACCCCGTACAGGGCGTCGGCGATCTCCATCGTGCGCTTCTGGTGCGTGATGACGATGAGCTGCGAGGACTCGCGGAGCCGCTCGAACACCGTCAGCAGGCGGCCGAGGTTCGCGTCGTCGAGGGCGGCCTCGACCTCGTCCATGATGTAGAACGGCGACGGCCGCGCGGTGAAGATCGCGACGAGCAGCGCCACTGCGGCAAGGGACCGCTCGCCGCCGGACAGCAGCGTCAGGCGGTCGATCTTCTTGCCGGCGGGCTTCACCTGCACGTCGATCCCGGTGCCGAGCAGGTCGGTCGGGTCGGTGAGGTTGATCGAGCCGGAGCCGCCCGGGAACAGGATCGGGAAGATGACGTCGAAGGCGTCCTTGGTGTCGTTGAACGCCGACTCGAAGATCGTCTGCATCTTCGTGTCGAGCTCGTCGATGATCGTCATCAGGTCGGCGCGGGTCTTCTGCAGGTCCTCGAGCTGCTCGGCGAGGAACGCGTGCCGCTGCT
Organism: Curtobacterium sp. MCJR17_020; assembly: GCF_003234365.2. Classification (NCBI taxonomy): domain Bacteria; kingdom Bacillati; phylum Actinomycetota; class Actinomycetes; order Micrococcales; family Microbacteriaceae; genus Curtobacterium; species Curtobacterium sp. MCJR17_020. The sequence continues at coordinate 2,439,537 of NZ_CP126260.1, forward strand.
CCAGCGCCTGGAACTCCTCGAGCGCGAGCGGGTTCACCTTGCCGAGCCGGCCGAGGTCGCGTTCGGCGGCCTGCAGGCGGCGCTCCTGCTCGGCGCGGACGTACGGCACGGTCTCGACGTCGTCGGGGTCGACCTCGTCGGTGACGTCGAACTCGGGCAGGGCGGGGCCGCCGGGCAACGTCGATTCGGCGTCGACGAGCGCCACGGTGTCGTCGCCGGGGCTGGTGTCGAGGTCCGCCGTGTCGTCGTCGCCCGGGGAGATGACGGTGTCTGTCGCGGCCTCGTTGACCGGCGCCGTGTCACCGTCCGCCGGCTCGTCGATGCCCGCCGCGGCAGCCGCCGCGCGCTCGGCGTCGCGGTGCTTCCGTGCGAGCACCCGCGGGTCCACCAGCACGTCGACCGGCACCGGCACGGTCGGCCCGTACTCGGTGACGAGCACGGGCTCGGTCAGCCCGAGGTCGCTCAGCGCCCGGTCGAGCACGCCCGACACGTGCAGCTTCTTCTCGTAGATCTCCATCTCGAGCGAGTGCACACCGTCGGTGATCGTCTGCAGCCGGTCGCGGAGCTCGCGCTCCTCGTTCCGGATCGCCTGCAGTTCGGTGTTGCGCTTCGACCGTTCGGACTCCTCGGTCGCGAGCTGCACGCGCGCCTCGGCCAGCGACCGGTCGACGGCGCCCAGCACGCCCGGCAGGTCGGCGAGGACGGCTTCGGCGGTCTCGATCTGCCCGCGGCGGATCACCGCACGACGCGCTGCTTCCTCCGCCGCCGCGCGCTCGGCCTCGAGCTGGCGTTCGAGCTGGTCGGCACGGTGCCGTTCGGCGCGGACGCGCTCGCGCACGGTCTGCACCTGGATGCGCTGCTCGACCTCGGCGGCGCGTGCGGCCTCGAGTGCGTCCTGCAGGCCCGGACGCTCGGAGGCGTCGACGACGGGACGCTCCTGCTCGGTGAACGCGCGGAGCGCCGTCTCCGCCTCCGCCAGGGCGGCGTCGACGACCTCGACGGCGCCGTCGGTCTCGGCGAGGGCAGCACGCAGGCGCTCCACCTCGGCCGCCGCGTTCTCGGCCTTCGCCCGCGTCGAGGCGCTGGCCCGGTCGTACTCGGCCGTCGCCTTCGCGTGCGCGCGGGACGCAGCGTCGGCCTCGTCCGCACGGCGGCGTGCGTCCTCGACGGCGGTGCGTGCTGCCTGGAGGCCCGTGGCTGCGTCCTCGGCGTCCGCCCTGATGGCGTCGCGTCGCGTCACGGCGTCGTCGCGCTCCGCGACGAGCTCGATCCGCGAGGTCACGCGCTCCCCGCCGCCGGTGACGCGGACGGCGCGCACGAGGTCACCGGAGCGGGTGACGACCGTCGCCTGCGGGGCGGCGGCGAGCACGGCCTCCAGGTCGAGAGTGCGCGCGTTCGCGCCCTGGTCGTCGGCAGTGTCCGCGATCAGGGTGTTCCGCAGGATCGCGGCGATCGCCGGCGGGCCCTGCACCAGGTCGAGGGCCCGGCGGACGCCGGCCGGCAGCGTGTCCGGCAGGTCCGTGGGGACGACCTCGGCGTCCGCGACGACGACGTCGATGCGACCGATGTCCGCGGAGCGGGCGTGGTCGACGGCGTCGAGCGCGACCGACCGGTCGTCGGCGAGGACGGCGTCGGCGAGCCCGTCGAGCGCGACGGCGACGGCGCCCTCGAACCCGGGCGTCACCGTGAGCGCGTCGGCCAGACGCCCGACGATCCCCGCGCGTCCGGCGTCGATGAGCGCCTGCGAACCGTCGCGGACGTCGATCGACATGCCGAGCGCCGCGACCCGCGCGTCGAGGGCGTCCCGCTCGCGCTCGAGGGCGTGCAGCCGGTCGCGCTGCTCGTCGCGGGCGGCCTGCGCGGTCTCCAGCTGCTCGCGGGCGGCCTGGAGCGTGGCGGCGAGGGCTTCGTCGTCGACGCCCTCGGACGGATCGGTGCCGAGTTCGGCGAGGGCAGCCGTCGCACGCTCGGCGCGTTCGCCCGCCTCGGCGAGGGCTCGCTGTCGACGCTCACGGTCCGCCACCGTGGACCCGCGCTTCGACCGGGCCACGTCGACGGCGTTCGCCAGCCGCTGCGCCTCGAGGTCGTGCTGCGAGACCCGGGCGGCCTGCGCGGCGATGCGTTCGTCGAGGGCGTCGAGGGCGTCACGGGCGGCCTGCACCGCGCGGGCGGTCTCGGCGGAACCGCCCTGCATCTCGTCGGCGCGGGCGGCGAGTCGATCGGCCTCGGCACGGACACCGGCGACGCGCTCCGGGGTGATCGAGGGGCCCTGCTGCGGGGTGTCAGCCTGCTGCGCCAGGAACATCAGCCGCTGGTTCGCCAGGCTGGACAGCCCGCGCAGGCGCTCCTGCACGCTCTCCAGGCGGTGCACCACGGTCCGGGCACGATCGACGTCGTCGCCGACCATGCTCTGCTCGACGTGCTGCTGGCGGACCCGGGTCTGGTCGAGTCGCTCGGTCAGGACGATTCGCTCGGACTTGCGGCCTGCCTCGACCTCTTGGTGGTCGTGCAGTTCGCGGCGCAGCCGGACGACGTCGTCGGCGAGGATGCGGGCCTTGGCGTCCCGCGCGACGGCGGCGACGGACTGGGCCTTGCGGGCGACCTCGGCCTGGCGGCCGAGCGGCTTCAGCTGGCGTCGGATCTCGCCCGCGAGGTCGGACAGGCGGGTCAGGTTCGTCTGCATCGCGTCGAGCTTCCGGAGGGTCTTCTCCTTGCGGCGACGGTGCTTCAGGATGCCGGCGGCTTCCTCGATGAAGCCGCGGCGGTCCTCCGGGGTGGCGTGCAGGACCTTGTCGAGCTGCCCCTGCCCGACGATGACGTGCATCTCGCGGCCGAGGCCGGTGTCACTCAGGAGCTCCTGCACGTCGAGCAGCCGGCAGTTCTCGCCGTTGATGGCGTACTCGCTGCCGCCGTTGCGGAACAGCGTGCGCGCGATGGTCACCTCGGAGTAGTCGATCGGCAGCAGCCCGTCGGTGTTGTCGATCGTCAGCAGCACCTGGGCGCGGCCGAGCGGCCCGCGGGTCGAGGTGCCTGCGAAGATGACGTCCTCCATCTTGCCGCCGCGCAGGGTCTTCGCCCCCTGCTCCCCCATCACCCAGGCCAGGGCGTCGACGACGTTGGACTTGCCCGAGCCGTTCGGGCCGACGATGCACGTGACGCCCGGCTCGAACGCGAACGTCGTCGGCTGCGCGAAGGACTTGAACCCCTTGATGGTCAGGCTCTTCAAGTACATGCGGTCTCCGGGTGTGCTCACGCGTGCTGCGGCGGGGCCGCTGCTGGGCTGTGCTGCTGGGCGTCAGGCTAACGCGTGCGGGCGCGGGGACGCGGTTGGCACACGGGGCAGATGTGGCTCGAACGGTTCATGAAGGCCTCGCGCACGATCGTCGTGCCGCAGCGGGGGCAGGGCTTCCCCTGCTGGCCGTAGACGTTCAGCCGCTGCGAGAAGTACCCGGACTGCCCGTTGACGTTGACGTACTGGGCATCGAAGCTCGTCCCGCCGTCCTCGAGTGCGCGCCGGAGGACACTGCGCACCTCGTGCAGCAGGCGTGCGAGGTCGGCACGGGTCAGCCGCTCGGCCGGTCGGTCGTAGTGCAGCTTCGCGGCCCAGAGGGACTCGTCGGCGTAGATGTTCCCGATGCCGCTCACGACGCCCTGGTCGAGCAGGATCCGCTTGATGCCGCTCGAACGCTTCCGGGCGACGGCGGTGAAGCGGTCGTCGTCGAACGCGGGGTCGAGCGGGTCACGGGCGATGTGCGACACCTGCTGCGGCACGCTCCGGCGCCACACGGCATCGGGGTCCGCCACGTCGACGTGCCCGGCGAACCCCGCGGGGGCGCCGTCCACCGTCGGCACCATCGCGTCGATCGCCATCGAGCCGAAGGTGCGCTGGTCGACGAACTCGAGCTCGACCGCGGGTTCGGTGGTGCCGTCGCGGTCCGTGCCGACGGGTTGCACGTCGATGAGGATGCGACGGTGCTTCGCCGCCGGTCGACCGCGGCCGAGCAGGATCTGGCCGCTCATGCCGAGGTGGGCGACGAGCGCTTCGGGTCGGTCGCCCTCGTGCTCGGGCTGCAACGGCATCCAGAGGAACTTGCCCCGACGGACCGCTGCGGCGATGGTGCGACCGGTCAGGCGCTCGGCGAAGTCCTCGGCCGGGCCGTCGTGCCGGGTGAGCGCTCGCTCGTCGACGACGTCGACGTGCAGCACCCGAGCGCCGCTGACCGCGGGTTCGAGGCCGGCGCGGACGACCTCGACCTCGGGGAGTTCGGGCACGCGGTCAGGCCGCTCGGCCGGACAGCCGGGTCCAGGCGTCGAGCGCCGCGGACATCTCGGCGGCCTTCTTGCTGGAGCCGGTGCCGACCGCGATGTCCTCGCCCTGCAGGACGACGGTCGCGCTGAAGGTCTTGTCGTGGTCCGGGCCGGTCTCGGTGACGCGGTAGGCCGGGTTGCCGAGCGAGAGGCTCGCCGCGAGCTCCTGCAGGCTCGTCTTCGGGTCCATGGCGGCGCCGAAGCGGTCCGGGTCGATCATCAGCGGCTCGACCAGGCGGAGCACCAGGTCGGTCGCCGGGTCGGGGCCCGCGGACAGGTAGGTGGCGCCGATGACGGCCTCGACGGTGTCGGCGAGGATCGACGACTTGTCGCGGCCGCCGGTCTGTTCCTCGCCCTTGCCGAGGCGCAGGTACTGGCCGAGCCCGATCATCCGGGCGATCTCGGCCAGGGCGACCGTCGACACCAGGCTGGCGCGACGCTTCGCGAGGTCACCCTCGTCGAGCTCGGGGAAGGACCGGTAGAGCTTCACGGTCACGGCCTGGCCGAGGATCGAGTCGCCGAGGAACTCGAGGCGCTCGTTGTGCTTGATGCCCCCGTGCTCGTAGGCGTACGAGCGGTGCGTCAGGGCGAGCTGGAGCAGCTCGAGGTCGATGTCGACCCCGAGCTGGCCCTGCAGACGAACGACGTCCGGCCCCACGGGGCGGGACCCCGTGGCGCCGGACGTCGTCGTCATGCGTTCGGTCCGATCAGACGTCGGCGACCTTGCGGCCCTTGTACTCCATGTACAGGGGGGTGCCGGCCGAGTCCTCGACGACCTTCGCGCGGTGCGGGAGGCTGTAGGTGACCTGACCGTTCTCGATCGTCTTGACGAGCTGGATCGGCGTGGCCTTCCACTGCGAACGACGGGCGTGCGTGTTCGCACGGGACTGCTTGCGCTTGGGAACGGCCATGGTGAATCTCTTTCGGTTGGTCGGTGGTCGGTACGGGGGCTGGCGGTGTCGGGGCCTACTCGGCCTCGGCCCGCTCCTCGCCCTCGGTGGTCTTCGTGTCGGTGGTGTCGCCGTGGGCGGCACGCTCGGCTGCTTCGAGCTGGATGCCGGTCAGGGCTGCCCAGCGCGGGTCCAGGGTCTCGTGAACGGGCTGCTCATCGAGGTCGGCCAGTCGCTCGCCCGTCACCGGGTCGAGGCCTGGGCAGTCCGGTCGGCAGACCGGCTGGAACGGCAGCGCCAGCACCACCGCATCTCGAACGACCTGTTCGCAGTCCACGTGGTCATCGCGAACGAAGAAGTCGAAATCCTCCGAGGCATCATACGCGAACAGCTCGGCGAAATCGACCTCGACGGGTTCACTGATGTCGATGAGGCAGCGCGAGCACTCCCCCGTCGCGTCGGCTGAGGCGTGACCGGACACGAGGACACCCTCGTGCAGGCCCTCGAGCCGCAGGTCGATGCGCAGCGGAGCACCTTCGCGCACCGCGATCACACCGGCTCCCAGCGCGTCCGGCACCACGATGTCGAGCGAGTGCTCGCGCATCTCGCCCGGACGGTGCGCCAGGTCGCGCACGCGCAGGGCGTAGGGGCTGTTCACGTGGGAAGACACGATCGTCAACCCTAGCGTGAACGCAGCCGAGAGTCGAGGCAGGCGGGGGTGTGTCCGCGCGTCGGGCGGCCGTGCCTCCGGCTCGGCGTGCGGCTCGGCGTGCGGCTCAGCGGGCGGCGAGGGCCGCCGCCACGGCCTTCGGCACGTAGGGGGTGACGTCACCGCCGAGCGTCGACACCTGGCGGATGAGCGAGCTCGACACGTGGGAGCGCGAGGCGTCGGGCAGCAGGAACACGGTCTCGACGTCGGCGAGGTGCCGGTTCATGATCGCCATCGGGGTCTCGTACGCGACGTCCTCGCCCGACCGCACCCCCTTGACGAGCACCTTCGCCCCGACCTGCCGGCAGTAGTCGACGAGGAGCCCGGAGGTCCACTCCCCGACCCGGACCGTTCCCGGAGTCCCGACCTCGGCCAGTGACTCCTCGATGAGCCGGACGCGGTCGACCGCCTCGAACATCGCGGGCTTCTTGTCCGGGTTGTGCACCACGAGCACGTGCACCTCGTCGAACAGCCCGGCAGCTCGTCCGATGACGTCGAGGTGCCCGAGCGTGACGGGGTCGAAGGAACCGGGGACCACCGCGATCTGCGCCATGGCAGCGACGATACCGGTCCGGGCCGGGGCGTCCGGCCCGGGGTCAGTTCTTGCCGAGGAACGCCGCGTCGGACTCGTCGAGGCGGCGCGCCAGTGCCTCGCGCAGGGCCGGGGACCCGTCGAGCTCGGGATCGGGTTCGAGGACCCGTTCGGCTTCGCCACGTGCGTCCACGATGAGGTCGGCGTGCTCGACCACGCGCAGCAGGTTGAGCGACGACCGGCCGCCCGACTGCCGCTCGCCGAGCACGTCGCCCTCGCGCCGGAGCTCGAGGTCGACCCGGGCGAGCTCGAAGCCGTCGTCCGAGGCGGACACCGCATCGACGCGCTCGCGCGAGGTGGTCTCGAGCTCGGCGGTGGTGACGAGCAGGCAGACGCCCGCCCACTGCCCGCGGCCGATGCGGCCGCGCAGCTGGTGCAGTTGGGAGACACCGAAGCGATCGGCGTCGAGCACGGCCATCATCGCGGCGTTCGGCACGTCGACACCGACCTCGATCACGGTCGTCGCGACGAGGACGTCCAGGTCGCCGGCGGCGAAGGACGTCATCACGCGGTCCTTCTCCTCCGCCGTCATCCGGCCGTGCAGCACCGCGATCCGCCGGCCGTCGAGCACGGGCATCGTGCGCATCCGCTCGGCGGTCGCGAGCACGGTCGCCGGGGCGCGCTTCGGGGCGTCGTCCTCGGATTCGGCGGGTGCGGGTTCGCCGTCGTCCTCGGCGTGGGCGTCGTCGATCGCGGGGCAGACCACGAAGGCCTGGCGCCCCTTGTCGAGTTCCTCCGCCATCCGCGACCAGATGCGGGACTCCCACCCGGGGTGCTCCGCCAGCGGGACCGTGAAGGTCTCGACGCCGGCACGGCCGGAGGGCAGCCCGGTGATCGTCGAGACCTCGAGGTCGCCGAACACCGTCATCGCGACGGTGCGTGGGATCGGGGTGGCGGTGAGCACCAGGACGTGCGGCGGGGTGGCGCCCTTGGTCCGGAGCGCTTCACGCTGCTCGACGCCGAAGCGGTGCTGCTCGTCGACGACCACGAGCCCGAGCTCGGCGAAGTCGACGCGGTCGCCGAGCAGCGCGTGCGTGCCGACGACCAGCCGGGAGCTCCCCGACGCCGCGGCGAGCAGGGCCCGTCGGCGTTCGTCGGTGGACTGCGACCCGGTCAGGATCACCGGACGGAGCTCGGCCGCCAGGTCCGGTCCGAGGAACTTCACGATGGACCGCAGGTGTTGCGCGGCCAGCACCTCGGTCGGGGCGATGAGGGCGGACTGCCCACCGGACTCCGCCACCGTGAGCATGGCGCGGATGGCCACGAGGGTCTTGCCGGAGCCGACCTCGCCCTGCACCAGCCGGTGCATCGGCCAGGTGCGGGCGATGTCGGTGTCGATCTCGGCACCGACGGCACGCTGGTCGTCGGTCAGGGTGAACGGCAGGGTGGCGTCGAAGCGCTCGAGGATGCCACCGGGAACCGCCACCCGCGGGGTCGCCGCGGTGCGTCGGGCGCGGATCCGGCGCTGCACCAGGGCGGTCTGCAGCACGAACGCCTCGCGGTAGCGCAGGGCGTCCTGCGCGCGCTTGAAGTCCGCGACCTTCTCGGGGCGGTGGAGCAGCTCGAGCGCCCGGCGGAACGGGACGAGGTCGAGCCGGCTGCGCGCCGAGGCCGGCACCGGGTCGGGCAGGTCCGGCAGGGTGTCGAGCACGATGCCCATCGACTTCGCGATCTGCCACGAGGTGAGCGACGCCGTCGCCGGGTAGATCGGGATCGGCTGCCGCGACCACCGGATCGCTTCGTCCGAACCGGGGTCGGCCGTGGCGCGGGGGTCGTCGGGGTCGAAGAGCTCGTAGTCCGGGTGGGCGAGCTGGCGGGCACCGCGGTAGTCGCTGACCTTGCCGGAGAAGATACCGCGGGCACCGGGCACCAGGTCCTTGGTGCGCCAGCCCTGGTTGAAGAACGTCAGGGTGAGCAGCCCCTTGCCGTCGCCGATCTTGGCTTCGAGGATCGATCCGCGGCGGGCACGCATCGTGCGTTCGCGGACGTCGACCACCTCGGCCACGATGGTGACCGGCTCACCGATCGCCAGGGAGTCGAGCGCCGTCAGGGCCCCGCGCTCGGCGTAACGCCGGGGTGCGTGCTCGAGGAACTCCCCCACCGTGCGGTGGCCGAACGCCTTCTGGATCGCGGACGCGGTCCGACCACCGAGCACGTTCGCGAGCCGCGCGTCGAGGGGCGCCGGACCGAGGTCGGGCGCGGCCGGCGCAGCGGGGGTTCCGGTGGTGACCACGGACACCACGGTACCGGGCACGACCGACGTGCCACGTGCCTCCCGTCCGGCCTGTGGACGACGCCGCCGGCCGATACGGTGGCTGCATGACCCGCATCATCGCCGGCGCCGCCGGCAACACGACGCTCCGTGTGCCGAAGTCCGGCACCCGGCCGACGAGCGACCGGGTGCGCGAGGCGCTGTTCTCGTCGCTCGAGGCCCGTGGGCTCGTCGACGACACCTCCGTCGCGGACCTCTACGCCGGCACCGGTGCCCTCGGGCTCGAAGCGGCGTCGCGCGGTGCGGTCGAGGTCGTGCTGGTCGACCGCGCGTCGGCCGCGGCGCAGGCGTGCCGGGCGAACGCGAAGGCCGTGCAGCTGCGGATCCCCGGGATGCGGATCGACGTGCAGCCGCAGCCGGTGCTCGGGTACCTGCGCGGGACGGTGCGCACGTTCGACCTGGTCTTCATCGACCCGCCGTACGACGTGACCGAGCACGAGATCGCCGAGGTGCTCGAGACGCTCGTGCCGCGGTTGACCGCCGGTGCCGTGGTCGTCGTCGAGCGGAGCAAGCGTTCCCCCGAACCGACGTGGCCCGCGGGGCTCGACCCGTTCAGCAAGCGCAGCTACGGCGAGACCGTGGCGTGGGAGGCCGTCGCCGCCGCCGGCTGAGCCGCGTGGGCGTGGGTGGGTGTGCGTCGCTGGGTGGGCGCGTTTCGCGACGATCCACGAGTCGATCGACGCGTGCCGTGTCGCAAGATGCGCTCGCATCGGATGCGTGCGCATCTTCCGACAGGACACCAGGTGATCGACGCGTGTTCCGTCGACAGATGCGCGCGCACTGACCGGGAGGCCCGGCTCGGCTCCGCCACGTCGCCTCCGTCCGCCGTCTGGCCGGGTGGGTCAGCCAGCGGCGCCGTCCCAGTCGGCGTAGGGGTCCCAGCCGGTCGTCGGCACCGGGGCCCCGGCGCGCAGCAGGTCCGCGTCACCGCGGTCGCGCACGACACCGATGCGGCGGAAGCCACCCGGCAGCGCAGCTTCGGCAGGGAAGGTCGCGAGCAGGCCGTGGTCTTCGCCGCCGTGCAGGGCGACCTCGTCGAGCGGGGCGTCGGCGTCGAGTTCGAGGGTCACCCGGCTCGCACGGGCGAGCCGCCCGGCGTCGATCGCCAGGCCGTCGGACAGGTCCAGCATCGCCGTCGCCCCGGCGACAGCGGCGCGGGGCCCGTCGCCGATCGGCGGCACGGGTCGGCGCTGGCGGTCGACGTCGGGATCGGCGTCCGCACCGCTCGCCACCGTCGCTGCACGGTCCGGCTCGCCCTGCGCGTCCACGCCGTCACGGAAGAGCCGTGCGAGCCCGCGGGCAGCGCGGCCGAGTTCGCCGGACACCGCCACGACGTCGCCCACACGAGCTCCTGACCGGAGCACCGGGGCGCGACCACCGAGGTCGCCGAACGCCGTCACCGCCACCGTGAAGGTCGCCGAGGTGGAGAGGTCGCCGCCGACCACACCGCAGCCGGGCGCGAGCGCGTCGACAGCGAGGCGGAAGCCGTCCGCGATGCCCTCGAGCACCGCCACGGGGGTGTCCTGCGGTGCGGCGAGGGCGATGACGAGGCCGCTCGGCACCGCACCCATCGCCGCGACGTCCGACAGGTTCGTGGCAGCGGCCTTCCAGCCGACGTCCTCGGGCGAGGACCACGCCCACCGGAAGTCCGGGCCGTGCACCATCATGTCCGTCGTCACGACGAACCGGCCGTCGGGGGCGGCGACGACGGCACAGTCGTCCCCGGGCCCGAGGAGCGGCGAGCCCGCAGGCAGCCGGCTCGTGATGCGGTCGAGGACGGCCAGCTCACCGAGCTCCCCCACGGTCGGTCCGGCCCAGGCGTCGTACGTCGCGTCCACACGAGAACGGTAGCCTGGACCGCGATGGACACCGCGCGCCGCACCCCTCGCACCCTCGCGATCGCGGGGGTCGTGATCGCCCTCGCGGCAGGGCTGACCGGGTGCACGAACGCCGTCGGCATGAGCGCGGCACCTTCCGCGAACGCAGCGGCGTGCGCGGCGGCACAGGTGCGGTTGCCCGCGACCGTGGATTCGACGTACGACCTGCGGAACACGAACGCGCAGTCCACCGCGGCCTGGGGCGACCCGGAGGCCGCGCTGTACCACTGCGGCGTGGCCGTGCCGACCGTGTCCGACCTGCCGTGCTTCTCCCTCGGGTCGGTCGACTGGATCCGCGACGACCGCGGGAAGCAGATCGTCTACACGACGTTCGGACGTTCCCCCGCGGTGCAGGTGGTCGTGGACACGTCGAAGACCGGCAGCGCGGTGCTGCAGGACATCGCGACGGCGGTGTCGACGCTGCCGAAGGACGGGCACAAGTGCCTGGACCCGTCCGACGTGCAGGGCTGACGCCCGCCGGCGGTCAGCGGACGGCGGCGCGCCCCAGCTCGATCAGCTCGGTGACCAGCTCGCCGTAGGACACACCCGAGGCCGCCCAGCAGCGCGGGTACATCGACAGCGGGGTGAACCCGGGCATCGTGTTGACCTCGTTCACGACGAAGCCGTCGTCGGTCAGGAAGCAGTCGACCCGGGCCAGCCCCGAGCCACCGATGGCGTCGAACGCACGGGCACCGATCGACCGGATCTCGTCGGTCTGCGCCTCGGTGAGCGGCGCCGGGCACAGCAGCGACTCGTCGCCACCGAGGTACTTCGACGCGAAGTCGTAGAAGCCGTCCTCGGCCACGACGATCTCACCGGGCAGGCTCGTGCGCGGCACACCGTCACGGCCCTCGAGCACGGCGACCTCGACCTCGCGGCCGACGACCCGGGGTTCGACGATCACCTTGGAGTCGTGCTCGAACGCCAGGTCCATCGCGGCGCCGAGCTCGTCGGGCCCGTCGACGCGCGAGACGCCCATGCTCGACCCGGCGCGTGCCGGCTTCACGAACAGCGGCCAGCCGTGCGCCGCGATCGTCTCGGCGACGTCGACCGGGTCGGCCGCCCACTCGCGGCGGAGCACGGTCGTCCAGGGAGCGACCCGCAGTCCGGCGTGCTCGAGGACGGCCTTCGCGACGTGCTTGTCCATCGCCAGGGCACTGGCGAGCACGCCGTCACCGACGTACGGCAGACCGGCGATCTCGAGCAGGCCCTGGATCGTGCCGTCCTCGCCGAACGGACCGTGCAGGATCGGGAACACCACCTCGACGGCGACGGTCGTGACCGAGCCGTCCGGGTGCGAGACGACGAGTTCGTTCGTCGCCGGCGAGGTCGGGAACGCCACACGCGTGCCGTTGTCGGGAACGGTCGGCAGGGAGCCGTCGCGGATCGCCCACTGCGAGGGGTCGTCGGACTGCAGCGTGAACGCGCCGTCCTTCGTGATTCCGATCGGGACGATCTCGTACTCGGTGCGGTCGACGACGTCCATGATGCCGCCGGCGGTGACGCAGCTGATCTCGTGCTCGCTCGAGCGCCCGCCGAACAGGACGGCGACGGTGGTCGTGGGAACGTCGGTTCCCTCGGGGATCGTGGGCACGGGAGTCCCTTCGTGACTCGGTGCGGGACCGGTCACTCGCCCTGGGGCTCGTCGGTCTCGGTGAGGTGCGGCGCGATGTTGCGCGGATCGAGCCTACCGGCGAGGACCTCGCCGACCTGGCTGACGATGGGCATGTCGACGCCGTTCGCGGCGGCGAGCTCGAGGATCGGTGCGACGGACGCCAGGCCCTCGGCGGTCTGGTTCATCTGCCGCACGACCTCGTCGAACCGGTACCCCTGCCCGAGCAGGCGCCCGGCGGTGTTGTTCCGGGACAACGGCGACTGGCAGGTCGCGATGAGGTCACCGAGGCCCGCGAGCCCCGACAGGGTCGACGGCTGCGCGCCGAGCGACACCGCGAACTCGGTCATCTCGGCGAGGCCGCGGGTGATGATCGACGCCTTGGTGTTCTCGCCGTAGCCGACGCCGTCGACGATGCCGATCGCCACGGCGATGAGGTTCTTCAGCACGCCGCCGAACTCGGTGCCGATGACGTCGGTGTTGATGAACGACCGGAAGTACGGGTTCGTCGCGACGGCTGCCACGGCGGTCGCGGTCTCCACGCTCGACGACGACACCACGGCGGCGGTCGGCTGCCGGCGGGCGATCTCGAGCGCCAGGTTCGGTCCGCTCGCGACGGCGATGCGGTCTTGGTCGATGCCGAGCCCCTGGAGCAGGACCTCGCTCATCCGCAGGCCGGTGCTCTTCTCGACGCCCTTCATCAGGCTGACGACGGGAACACCGGCGGGCAGGAGCTCACGGATCGCGTCGAGGTTCGAGCGCAGGGTCTGCGACGGCACCGACACGTACACCTGGGTGGCGCCGTCGAGCACCTGCTCGAGCGACGTCGACGCCGTGAGGGTGCGGGGCAGGTTGATGCCGGGCAGGTAGTCGGAGTTCCGCTTCGTCTCGGTGATCTCGCGGGCGACCTCGGGACGGCGGGCCCACACCACCGTGGAGGCACCGCCCTCGGCGAGCACCTTCGCGAACGTGGTGCCCCAGCTGCCGGCACCGATGACCGCCACGCGGGGCTTGTCGGTCGACTGCATCACCACCCGGATCGCGGCGGTGTCGAAGGCACCCGGCGCTGCGGCGACGGGGTCGGGACGATCGTCGTGCGGGCGGAGGTCACTCAAACCGGCCGGTCTCCTTCTGGTTGTTCGCCGCCGGGTCCCAGCGGGTCTTCGGGGCCTGCTCGCCACGGAGCTGCTCGAGCAGCGACGTGATGCGCTGCATGAGCAGCTCGGTTGCCTCGATCAGCATCTGCTGGTCGATCGGCCGGCCACGGTAGGCGGACAGGTCGACGGGGTCGCCGACGATGACGTCCACGCGCGACCGCGGGAACAGGCGGAGCTTGTTGGAGTAGCGCGCCATGATGCCCTGCGTGCCCCAGTGGGCCATCGGGATCAACGGCACGTCGTTCTCGAGCGCGATGCGGACGGCACCGGTCTTGCCGCGCATCGGCCACAGGTCGGGGTCGCGGGTGAGCGTGCCCTCGGGGTAGACGATGATCGCCCCACCCTGCTCGATGAGCGACCGCCCGCCGCCGAGCGGGTCGCTCAACCGGGTGCGGCCGGAGCGCTCGACCGGGATCTGGCCCATGCCGGACATGAGCTTGCCGAAGACGGGCACCTTGAACAGCGACGCCTTGGCCAGGAACCGTGGGGCCCGCCGACTGATGTAGACGGCGGTGCCCACGACCAGCGGATCGATGTTCGTGAAGTGGTTCGGGGCGAGCACGAAGGCACCGTCCGCCGGCAGGCGGTTCGGGCCGTACCAGTGGTAGTTCGACGAGAACCGGAACGTCGGGATGACGACCGACGCCACGATGCGGAACGCGGGGTTGAGCTCCCCACGCTTCCAGCGCCGTCCACGCACCGGCAGGCCGGTCGCGACCTGCACGGCGGACGCACCACGGGCCTCCCGGCCATCGCCCTGGCGCGACGGGCCGTCACCCGGACGCGACGGACCGTCACCCGGCTGCGGAACCGACACCGCGACTAACCCGCGAAGTCGAAGTCGGCGCCCAGCTTCCGCAGCTTCGGGATGAAGTGCTCGTAGCCGCGGCTGATGATGCCGACGTTGGTGATGTGGGACTCGCCGTCGGCGGTCAGCGCCGCGATGAGGTGGCTGAAGCCACCGCGGAGGTCGGGGACCCGGACGTTCGCCGCGTGCAGCGTCGTCGGACCGGTGATGACCGCGGCCTGCTCGAACGGGCGACGGGCGACACGGCGGTCGTGCCCGGGCAGCCCTTCCTTGTGGACGACGATGTCGGCGCCCATCTCGTTCAGCGCGTCGGTGAAGCCGAAGCGGTTCTCGTACACGGTCTCGTGCACGATGCTCTGCCCCTCGGCCTGGGTCAGCGCCACGACGAGCGGCTGCTGCCAGTCGGTCATGAAGCCGGGGTGCACGTCGGTCTCGATGACGACGGGCTTGAGGGTGTCGCGCTCGCGGTAGAACCGGATGCCGTCCTCTTGCACGTCGAAACCGCCGCCGACCTTGCGGAAGACGTTGAGGAACGTCATGAGCTCCTGCTGGTTCGCCCCCTCGACGAAGATGTCGCCGTCGGTGGCGAGCGCGGCGGAGGCCCAGCTGGCTGCCTCGTTGCGGTCGTTGATCGCACGGTGCGTGTAGCCGCGCAGCGACTCGACTCCCTCGATGAAGATCACGCGGTTCGGCTCGACGGACACGATCGCGCCCATCTTCTGCAGGATCGCGATGAGGTCCATGATCTCGGGCTCGATCGCCGCGTTCCGCAGCTCCGTGACGCCGGTCGCCAGGACGGACGACAACAGGACCTGCTCGGTCGCGCCGACGCTCGGGTACGGCAGCTCGATGGACGCGCCCTTCAGCCCGTCCGGAGCCGTCAGGTGGATGCCGTTGACCTGCTTGTCGACGACGGCACCCATGGCTCGGAGCGCGTCGAGGTGGAAGTCGATCGGACGGTCGCCGATGCGGCAGCCACCGAGGTCGGGGATGAACGCCTCGCCGAGCTTGTGCAGCAGCGGGCCGCAGAACAGGATCGGGATGCGGCTCGAGCCGGCGTGGGCGTCGATCTCGGCGAAGTGCGCCGACTCGACGTTGGCCGGGTCGAGGATGAGCTCGCCTCGTGCAGGATCGGTGATGCGCACGCCGTGCACCTCGAGCAGCCCACGGACGACCTTGACGTCGGAGATGTCCGGGACGTCCTTGAGGATCGACGGGGTGTCACCGAGCAGCGACGCCACCATGGCCTTGGTCGCGAGGTTCTTCGCCCCGCGGACCTCGATGCGCCCCACGAGCGGCTTGCCCCCGCGGATGACGATCTCGTCCGACTTGAGGCCCACGCGCGCCCCTGCGGCCGCTGCGTCCTGTACGAGAGAGTTCACTACTTCACCGGCAATGTCTTCGGCCGCCAACTGGAGCGGCGGGATTCGAACTCCGTGATCGAGGTCTCGTCACGGAGGGTGAGCCCGATGTCGTCGAGCCCTTCCATCAACCGCCAACGAGTGTAAGCGTCGATCTCGAAGGGGACGTCCACATCCCCGAGCGACACGCGCTGCGCCACCAGGTCCACGGTCGCCGACACCCCCGGGTTGCGCTCGATCTCGGCCCAGAGCCGCTCGACTTCCGATTCGGTCACGATCGCGGTGACCAGGCCCTGCTTGCCCGCGTTGCCCTTGAAGATGTCGGCGAAGCGAGGCGAGATGACGACCGCGAAGCCGAAGTCACGCAGTGCCCAGACCGCGTGCTCGCGGGACGAGCCGGTGCCGAAGTCCGGGCCTGCCACCAGGACCTTCGCGCCCTGGTACTCGGGCTGGTTCAGCACGAAGTCGGGGTCCTGGCGCCAGCCGGAGAACAGGGCGTCCTCGAAGCCGGTCTTCGTGACGCGCTTGAGGTAGACCGCGGGGATGATCTGGTCGGTGTCGACGTTCGACCGCTTGAGCGGGGCGGCGATGCCGGTGACGGTGGTGATCTTGTCCATCAGAAGGTCCCCTCGGTGGTGTTCGCTGTGTCGGTCACGTTCGCCAGTGCGTCGTCTGTCGCCAGGTCCCACGGGCTGGACAGCGTGCCGCGGATCGCGGTGGCGGCGGCGACGAGCGGCGACACCAGGTGGGTGCGCCCACCCTTGCCCTGGCGCCCCTCGAAGTTGCGGTTCGAGGTACTCGCGCAGCGCTCCCCCGGGGCGAGCTGGTCGGGGTTCATGCCGAGGCACATCGAGCACCCGGCGAACCGCCACTCGGCGCCGAACTCCTTGATCACGACGTCGAGCCCCTCGGCCTCGGCCTCGAGCCGGACCCGAGCGGACCCCGGCACGACCATGACCCGGACGCCGTCGGCCTTCTTGCGGCCCTGGATGATCGACGCGAAGGCCCGCAGGTCCTCGATCCGGGAGTTCGTGCACGAGCCCATGAACACCGCGTCGACGGCGATGTCCTTCATCGGGGTGCCGGCGGCGATGTCCATGTAGTCGAGGGCCCGCTGCGCAGCGGCCTGGTCGTTCGGGTCTTCGAAGTCGAGAGGCGAAGGCACGTTCTCCGACAGCGAGACGCCCTGGCCGGGGTTCGTGCCCCAGGTGACGAACGGCTCGAGGTCGTCGGCGTCGATGAAGACCTCGGCGTCGAACACGGCGTCGTCGTCGGTCGCCAGGGTGTCCCAGTACGCGACGGCGTCGTCCCAGTCGGAACCGGTCGGGGCGTGGTCGCGGCCCTGGACGTAGTCGTAGGTGATCTGGTCGGGGGCGACCATGCCGGCGCGGGCTCCGGCCTCGATCGACATGTTGCAGATCGTCATCCGGCCCTCCATCGAGAGCGCGCGGATCGCGGAGCCGCGGTACTCGAGCACGTAGCCCTGTCCGCCGCCGGTGCCGATCTTCGCGATGACGGCCAGGATGATGTCCTTCGCGGTCACACCCGGACGCAGCGTGCCCTCGACCGTGATCGCCATCGTCTTGAAGGGCTTCAGCGGCAGGGTCTGCGTCGCCAGGACGTGCTCGACCTCGGAGGTGCCGATGCCGAACGCCATCGCACCGAACGCCCCGTGGGTGCTGGTGTGCGAGTCGCCGCAGACGACGGTGATGCCGGGCATCGTCAGGCCGAGTTGCGGGCCGACCACGTGCACGATCCCCTGCTCCTTGTCGCCGAGCGAGTGCAGGCGGACCCCGAACTCCTCGCAGTTGCGGCGCAGGGTCTCGATCTGGATCCGGCTCGTCGGGTCCGCGATGGGGCGGTCGATGGCGAGCGTCGGGGTGTTGTGGTCCTCGGTCGCGATCGTCAGGTCCAGCCGGCGCACCGGACGGCCGGCCTGGCGGAGGCCGTCGAACGCCTGCGGGCTCGTGACCTCGTGCACGAGGTGGAGGTCGATGTAGAGGAGGTCCGGGTTGCCGTCCTCACCCTTGACCACGACGTGGTCGTCCCACACCTTCTCGGCGAGCGTCCTACCCATGAGCTCGACTCCCTCGTTCTCGTCGTCCGGCGCCGCTGGTGCGGCGCTGCGGTCACCGCTGACGCGGCGCGATCCGCCGACTCTACCAGGTTGGTATACCAACGCGGGCCACGGCCGCCACGTGGTGCGACGGTCGACCGGGAGGCCCGTGGCGACTCCGCGACACCCGTCGCGGTGGGAAGATGGTCGGGACATGACGACACCTGCGCACTCGACCCGGACGATCAACCTCGAGGGCGCGGCACGCGCAGCGATCGCGGGCGGTGCACCACTGGCGCTGCTCATCGCCCTCGGGATGCCGGGCTACGCCGCGTTCGCGATGTTCGCCGGCTTCACCGCGATCTTCGGGGCCACCGAGCCGTACCGGCAGCGCGCCGTCACCACCGGCGTCGCGGGTGCGCTGCAGACCCTGTGCATGTTCGCGGGCATCGGTGCCGCCCTGCTCGGCTCCCCGCTCTGGTTGCAGGCGACCGGGCTCGTCGTGGTGCTCGTCATCGCGGTCTGCACCCTGTCGAGCCTGCGGACGATCCCCGCGCAGCCGATCTTCCCCGTGTTCGCGTTCGTGGTCTCCGCCCTCGTGCCGCTGCAGCCCGCGGACGTCCCGCTCGTCGCGACGATCATCGTCTGCTCGGTCGTGTGGGCGTGGCTCGTCGCGATGTCCGGGTTCGTCATCCGGCACGTGTGGCACCCGCACGCCCCGCACCGGTTCCGGCCACTGGCACCGCTCAAGGAGCGCGGCTTCGGCATCCTCCACACGGCCGCGCTGTGGGAGACCGTGGCGCTCAACGTCGTGGGGTCGCTCGTCGCCGGTGCGGTGGCGTCGACCATCCCCTGGCTCGGGCACCCGTACTGGGCCGTCATCGCGGTGGTGTCGACCCTGCCCGCACTCCGCCAGCGGCACACCGTGATCCGGGCGTTCCAGCGGTTCATCGGCACGATCGGTGGCACCGTGATCGCCGTCGGGATCCTGCTGCTCGAGCCTTCGGCGTGGTGGATCGTCGTCATCGCCGTCGTGGGGCAGTTCTTCGCGGAGATCTTCGTCGCCCGGAACTACGCCGTCTGTCTGCTGTTCCTGACCCCGCTCGCCCTCGCCGTGTCGTGGCTGAGCCTGCCCGAGGCTCCAGAACTGCTCGCACTCGACCGGGTGGCGCAGACCACCCTCGGTGCGCTCGTCAGCGTCGGGCTGTTGTTCGTGGGGCGTGCGATCGAGCGGCGCCGCGGCCGTGCCCTCGGCGCCACGAGCGCGATCCGTACCGTCTGAGTACCTGGAGACCCGTGCCGTACCTGGTCGTTCCGGGCATACCTGACCATTCCTTCTGACCAGGTACGCCCGATTCCACCGACCATCGCGCGCGTTCGGGGGGAGAACGGACGCGTCAGTCGCGGGGCTGGATGTTCCAGGCGTCGATGACCGGGCGGCCGTGCTCGTAGCCGAGGACGCTGACCGATGCGGTGCCGAGCTTCAGCACGGCACCGTCCTGCGGCGCGAGCCGGATCCACGCGGCGCCGAGGGCACGCAGCACGTGGCCGTGGGCGATGAACACGACGTCCTGCCCCTCGGCGAGCACCGGACGAGCGCGGTTCAGGATGCGCTCGACGCGGACCCGGACCTCGGCGGCGTTCTCACCGGGGGTGTCACCGGCGGGCACTCCGTCGGTCCAGAGGTCCCACGGCCCGTGGCGCAGCACCTTGATCTGCGGGGTGGTGAGACCCTCGTACGCGCCGTAGTCCCACTCGTACAGGTCCTCGTCGAGCTCGGGGTCGACGCCGATCAGGTGCGCGGTGTCGCGCGCACGCTGCAGCGGACTCGACAGGGCCAGCGCGAACGAGCGGTCGGCCAGGTACCGGCCGGCGCGCTTCGCCTGCTCGACACCGTTGTCCGTCAGCGGGATGTCGGTGCGGCCGGTGTGCTGCCCGCTCTTCGACCACTCCGTCTCTCCGTGACGGACGAGGACGAGTTCGCCGGGGCGTTCCGAGGTCATGAGTTCCTTCCGATCCAGAGGCCGAGCGCAGCTGCGCCGACCGAGACGACGAGCATCCCGAGGCCGTGCAGGACGGCGAGCCGGGGCTTGCCGGATCGGAGGAGCTGGACGGTCTCGACGCTCGCCGTCGAGAACGTCGTGTACCCACCCATCATGCCCGTCCCGAGCACCGCGACCGCCGGGAGCGGGATCGTCCCGGCCTGCCCGAGGCCGGTGAGCAGGCCGAGGACGAGCGATCCGGACACGTTGATGAGCACGGTCCCGAGCGGGAAGCCGGCAGTCCGCGAACGGGACGTCCGCGTCTTGACGAGTCCGTCGAGCAGGAACCGGAGCGCTGCTCCGACTCCCCCGCCGACGGCGACGAGCAGCAGGTCGAGCGGGTTCACGACGCGCCTCCGTCCAGGCCGGTCGACGGTGGTCGGAGCCGCCCGGCAATCCAGATCCCGAGGGCGACGGCGCCGAGCCCGAGGACGACGGACAGCAGTGCGTACCCGCTGCCCGCACCCCACCGGCCGACGTCGATCAGCTGCGCGGTGTCGTCGGCGAGCGTGCTGTACGTCGTGAAGCCGCCGAGCACGCCGGTGCCGACGAACAGCCGGAGCGTGCGGCGCCCCTCGACGTCGGGCCCACGCATCGCGAGCGCCTCGAGCAGGAGCCCGAGACAGAAGGCGCCGACGACGTTGATCGCGAGGATCACCCAGCTGATGCCGTCGTGGCCGGGGAACGCCTCGGCGAGCAGTGCGCGGATCGCGGTCCCGATCGCCCCGCCGAGCGCGACGAGGGCGAGGAAGCGCCAGCGGAGGTGCGGCGGTCGCGCATCGGTCATCGGTACTCCTATCGCCGAGCACGCCGGATCGTCTCCGCGCGTGCGGTGTTCTCGGGATAGGGACCGTTGGCGCTTCGTGCGCGGTTGGGTCCGGCAGGCCCCACTGCCGGGTCTGACGACCCGTCCAGCGTACTGCTCAGTCGGCGACGGCGGCGATCGCCTCGACCTCGACGAGCTGGTCGTCGTAGCCGAGGACGGTCACGCCGAGCAGTGTGCTCGGCACGTCGTGGTCTCCCATGGCGGCGCGGACGACGTCCCAGGCGGCGACGAGGTCCTGCTGCTCGGTCGTCGCGACGAGCACCCGCGTCTGGACGAGGTCGTCGACCCCCGCGCCGGCGGCTGCGAGCGCCGTCCGCAGGTTCGCGATGCACTGCGCGGCCTGCCCGGCCACGTCACCGACGGCGACCGTCGCACCGTGCTCGTCGAGCGGACACGCGCCCGCGAGGAACACGAGCCGTGTCCCGGCCGCCACGGTGGACGCGTAGGCGTACTCCGCGACGTCGCTGAGCGCTGCGGACCGGATGAGCTGGACGGCACTGGACACGGGATCAGCCTGGCACACGACGACGAAACCCCCGGCGAGCCGGAGCTCGTCGGGGGTTTCGTGGTACTGGTGACCCCAGCGGGATTCGAACCCGCGTTACCGCCGTGAGAGGGCAGCGTACTAGGCCGCTATACGATGGGGCCGCGGCTGTTGTCGGACTCGGAGCATGTCACCTGTGGTGACCCCAGCGGGATTCGAACCCGCGTTACCGCCGTGAGAGGGCAGCGTACTAGGCCGCTATACGATGGGGCCGTTCCGACAACTCGACAAGTATTGCACAAGCCGCGCATCGCGCCAAAACGAGGCGTGTCGCCCGGGTGTGCCGCCATGCCGCGCCCGGCATACGGCGAGCGGCCGTGGACGCGACCGCCCAGCGGACGGGAGGCGCGGGGCGGGCCCGCCACGGGCCTCCCGTTCGACCGCGCGCACGTCCGGAGCCGCACTTCGTGAGCAGGAACGGTCGCGCCCGGCGCGGTCAGATCGTGAGCGACTCCCCCGGCCGCAGGACCTCGAGCACGCCGCTCGGCGCGAGCGCCTCGCGCAGCCGACCGGTGTGCATGCCGTAGCCGACGTCGGAGAGCGTGGCCTCGTGGATCGGGTAGGCGCGGGCCGGGGCGAGCGCGGCGACGTAGTCCATCATCTCGGCGACCTTGAGCCACGGGGCACCGACCGGCGCGGCGAGGACCTCGACGGGGACGCCCGGGTCGGTGTACGAGTCGCCGGGATGGAAGAGCGTGCCGTTCACGAGCACGCCGGTGTTGTCGACGATCGGCACCGAGGAGTGGATGAGCTGGTGCCGCGTGCCGTGGAAGTCGAGTTCGAACGGGCCGACGGTGCGGTGGTCGCCGTCGGTGACGACCTCGACCGCGATGCCGGAGTCGGCGAGCGCCGCACGGACGCCCTCGGGGCCGAACACGACGGCGTCGGGGTTGGCGGCGAGGATCCGGTGCAGCTGCTCGGGCGTGACGTGGTCGGGGTGTTCGTGGGTGACGACGACCGCGACGACCCCGGTCGCGTCGACGGGGCGGGTGAAGTTGCCCGGGTCGAGCACCAGGCGGACGTCGCCGTCCGACAGGATCTGGCAGGCGTGTTCGAGCTTCGTGACCTCCATGCGGGCGACGCTACCCGCGGGTGGCCCGGCGGGCTCGGGCCGGGGCCGACTCGGAACGACGTTCCCGTTGTCGTGCGACATCGGGATCGTCGTTCCGAGTCGATCCCGCCCACGCCCCGCCCCGCCTCACCCCGGCGGCGGCGCCGTCGTCCCCCGCACCACCAGGTGCGCCGGCGCCGCGACGATCGCTCCGGCAGCGCCGCCGTCGACCTCGGCGAGCACTGCCCGCGCCGCTGCCCGCCCCTGCGCCTCCGGGTCCTGTGCCACGGTCGTCAGGCCCACGGTGGCGCCGTACTCGTGGCCGTCGATCCCGATCACGGAGACGTCCCCCG
The DNA here is from genome assembly GCF_003234365.2 of Curtobacterium sp. MCJR17_020. Classification (NCBI taxonomy): domain Bacteria; kingdom Bacillati; phylum Actinomycetota; class Actinomycetes; order Micrococcales; family Microbacteriaceae; genus Curtobacterium; species Curtobacterium sp. MCJR17_020. The sequence goes on from NZ_CP126260.1 coordinate 2,461,995, forward strand.
GCACCGACAGCCCCGCCTGCCCGGCGGCGAGGAGCACCCCGAGCGCCATCTCGTCCGATGCGCACAACACGGCAGTCGGGCGATCGGGCCCGGCCCCAGCGCCGGTGCCGGCACCGGCACCGGCGCTCCCGCCGAACAGCGCGTTCCCCGCCGCCAGCCCGCCAGCGAACGAGAACCGCCCGTCGAGCAGCCACCGGTCCGGCACCGCGTGTCCGGCAGCCCGCATCGCGTCGACGAACCCGTCCCGCCGCAGGTGCGGCACCGCGACGTTCATGCCGGCCTCGTCCTGCCCGCCGACGTAGGCGACCCGTCGGTGTCCGAGTCCGCACAGGTGGTCGACCGCGATCCGGGTGACGGCTCGGTCGTCGACCCCGATGTTCCGCAGGCCCGGTGCAAGTCCGCCGATGACGATCATCGGGTGCCGGGTGAGTTCGAGCTCGGCACGCTCGGTCGCGTCGAGCACCAGGGACAGCAGGACGAGGGCGTCGACACGGTGCCGCAGCATCGAGCGTCGGAACGCCCGGTCGCGGTCGCCGCCCGGCCCGCCCAGGTTGTAGAGCACGAGGTCGTACCCGGCCCGCCGGAGTTCCGCGTCGACGCCGCCGAGTGCCTTGACGTAGAACCACCGGTCGATCACCGGGACGACGACGCCCACGGCGCGCTGCCGCCCGGTGGCGAGGCCGGCCGCCGCCGAGCTCGGGACGTACCCGAGCTCGTCGGCGACACGACGGACCTCGTCGATCGTGGTCTCCGCCACGTTCTCCATCCCGCGCAGCGCTCGCGACACCGTGGACTTCGACAGTCCCGTGACGGTCGCGATCTCCTGGATCCCCATCGATGCGACCCGGGAGGCCCGTCAGCCGTCCGTACCGTGTGTCACGCCCGCCGGACGGTCGGCTGCAGTGCCGGGGGCGGTGTGCGCGACGGCCGCTGCGGTCCGGCGCGCCCGGTGCGGTGCACGACGACCCGCTGGTGCGAGCTCGTCCCACCCGCTGTGCTGGTGCACCCGACCGTCCGCCGAGGGCCGTGGCTGACGACGGGTGTCGTCGCCGCGAGCGGTGCGGACCGGGGCGACGGCAGGAGCGGCACCGATGCCGTCGGTGGCCCCGTCGACGACCGCGTGGCGGCGGAGAACCCGCACCCGCCACCGGTCGAGCGCCACGACCCCGAGCACGCACACCAGCAGGGTGAGTGCCCAGCCGAGTGCCGGTCGACCGGTGACCTCGCAGAACACCGTGGCGCCGAGGAACAGGATGCCGAACATGCCGACGAAGCCGATCGCCTCTTCGATCCGGGCCGTGGGCCGGGTGGGTCCGCGCTGTGCCATGGTCGTCAGCCCTTCACGCCACCGGCGGTGAGGCCGGCCACGATGCGTCGCTGGAAGACGAGGACCAGGATGACGAGCGGGATCGTGACGATCGTGCCCGCTGCCATGACCGCCGTGTACGGCTCCTGGTGCGGCTGCGACCCGGCGAACGAGGCGATCGCCACGGTCACCGGCTGCGTCGCGTCGCTCGAGAGCTGCGAGGAGATCAGGTACTCGTTCCAGCTGGAGATGAACGCCAGGATCGCCGTCGTGAACACCGCGGGGGCGGCGAGCGGCAGGATGATCCGCCGGAACGCCTGCACGCGGGTGCAGCCGTCGATGCGCGCTGCTTCCTCGAGGTCCCACGGCATCTCGCGGAAGAACGACGCGAGCGTGTAGACCGTCAGTGGCAGCACGAACGAGATGCTCGGCAGGATGAGCGCCTGGTAGGTCCCCATCCACCCGATGTCCGTGAAGAGCTGGAACAGCGGGGAGATGAGCGCGACGCCCGGGAACATCGACGCCGCCAGGATCGCGCCGGCGATGAGCGACTTGCCGCCGAACTCAAGGCGGGCGAGGGCGTACGCCGCCGTGGTGCCGACGAGCAGGGCGATGATCGTCACGACGCCGCCGATGAGCAGGCTGTTGGCGAGCGCCCGCCCGAGGTGGTTGCCGAGCGACGTGGAGAACGCCGTCGCGTAGTTGTCGAGCGTCACGTGCGTCGGCCACGGGGTGGCGTCGAACGTGAACCCGACGTCGCGGAAGCTCGTCACCACCATCCAGTAGAACGGCAGGAGGCACCACACGGCGATGACGATCGCCTGCACGGCCGTGCGGATCCGGGGGCCGGTGTCGCGGCGGACCCGGACGTCGGCGCGGTCGACGGCGCGGTCGCGTGCTGCTGCGGTGGACCGGGGGCGGTCTGCTGCGAGGGTCACTTGAGTTCACCCTTCTGCTGGGCGGCCTGCGTCTGCACGACGTTGGCGCCGAGGAACCGGACGAAGACGAACGCCACGATGAAGATCACCAGGAAGGTGATGGTCGACAGGGCCGACGCGGAGTTGAAGCCCTGCCGGATCTGTTCGACGACCAGGATCGACAGGGTCGTGGTGGCGTTGCCGGAACCACCGCCGCCGCCGGTGAGGATCGCGGGCAGGTCGTACATGCGCAGCGCGTCGAGCACGCGGAACAGGATCGCGACCATCAGCGCGGGCTTGATGAGCGGCAGGGTGATGAGCACGAAGCGCTGGAACGTCGACGCGCCGTCCATCTTGCCGGCCTCGTAGACCTCCTCCGGGATCAGCTGCAGCCCGGCCAGGATGAGCAGTGCCATGAACGGCGTGGTCTTCCAGGTGTCGGCGATGATGACCGCCCACCGGGACGCCCACTCGCCGCTCGTCCACAGGATCTGCTGCCCGAGGACGTGGTTCAGGACGCCGTTCGCGTCGAAGATGAAGTACCAGAGCTTCGCGGTGACGGCCGTCGGGATCGCCCACGGCACCAGGATCGCGGCACGGACGAGCGCGCGGCCCTTGAAGTTGCGGTTCATGATGATCGCCATCCACACGCCGATGGCCGTCTCGAACGCCACGGTGACGACCGTGAAGAAGAACGTGTTGCCCATCGACACCCAGAACTGGGAGCCGAGGCTGCCGGGCGGGCAGGTGACGTTGCCGCACTGCTGGCCGAGCCAGTGCGCGTAGTTCGTGATGCCGGCGAAGCCGCCCTGCACGAACAGGCCGGTGGCCTTGTCGAGGCCCTGGTCGAGCTGGAACGACTGGATGATCGCGCTGACGACCGGGTAGCCGATGACGATCGCGAGGAGCAGGATCGTCGGGCCGATGAGGTACACGGCCCACCGGCCGTGCTCGGCGTTGAGTCCGCCCTTGCGCCGTTGGCGCTTCGGTTCCGTGCCTGTCGGGCCTGGGATGGCTGCGGGGATCTCGGTTGCTGCTGACACGTGTCGGCCTCCTTGCCGGGGGTGTCGGAACGCAAGTAGGGGCGGACTGGAGGCACGAGCCGGGATGGCACCGTGCCTCCAGTCCGATGCGGCGTGCGCCGCGAGTCGCTAGCTGCTGGTCGCCGCCTTGAGGGCGTCCTGCATGTCCTTCATGGCTTCGTCGACCGACTTCGATCCCTTGAGCGCCGCGTAGGTGTTGTCCTGGATCGCCTTGGTCACCGCCGGGTAGAACGGCGTGACCGGGCGCGGCTCCGCCGACTCGATCGACTTGAGCAGCGTCGGCAGGTAGGGCAGCTTCGCCGTCAGCTCGGAGTCGGTGTAGAGGTCACCGACGACCGGGGCGAGCGAACCCTGCGTCGCGAAGAACTTCTGCGTGTCGTTCGAGATGAGGAACTCGAGGAAGTCGTGCGCCGTCGCCTTGTGCTTCGAGTACACGCTGATCGCGGCGTTGTGCCCGCCGAGCGTCGAGGCGCCGGTGCCGTCCGCACCCGGGATGGGGGCGACGCCGAACGTGTCCTTGACCTTGCTCGAACCGTCGGTCTTCGCCAGGTTGTAGACGTACGGCCAGTTGCGCAGGAACAGCAGCTTGCCGGCTTCGAACGCCGTGCGGCCCTGTTCCTCTTGGTACGTGATCGCCTCGGCCGGGATGTTCCCGTCCTTGAACGCGTCGACCAGGTTCTGCAGGCCGGCCTTGGCGTCCGAGGTGTCGACGTCCGGGTCCCCGCTCTTGCCGAGCACCGAACCACCGGAGCCGTTGATCGCCTCGGAGGCGTTCACCGTCAGGCCCTCGTACTTCGCGAACTGCCCGGCGTAGCAGCCGATGCCCTTGTCCTTCGCGATCTGGCAGTCGGCCATCATCTCCTTCCACGTGGTCGGTGGCGTCTTGACGAGGTCCTTGCGGTAGTAGAGCAGTGCGCCGTCCGAGGTCTGCGGGGCGGCGTAGAGGGTGTCGTTGTAGGTCGCGGTCTTCACCGTGGCGGGCAGCAGGTTCGAGGTGTCGATCTTCATGTCACCGGTCAGCGGCGTCAGCCAGCTCTTCGCGGCGAACTCGGCGGTCCAGACGACGTCCACGTCGACGACGTCGTAGTTCGCGTCCTTGGCCTGGAAGTGCTGCACGAGGTCGTCGTGCTGCTGGTCGGCCTGGTCGGACTGCTCCTTGAAGGTGACCTTCTCGTCGGGGTGGGCCTTGTTCCACTTCGCGATCAGCGGGCGGACGACGTTGGAGTTGTCCTTGCCCTGCACGTACGTGATGGGTCCGCGGCTGTCCTGGCCGCTCTTGGCGTCGTCCGAACCGGCGCCGGAGCTCCCGCTCGAGCAGCCGGTGAGCACGAGGCCGATGACGGCGACCCCGGCAACGGATGCGAACCGCACCCTGGAGCGTGTTGTCTTCACAGCGTTGTCTCCTCATTGAGATCACCAGGGGGCATCGATCGGGTTCGACGACACTGCCCTGGAGCAGGCGCCGCTGCCTGCTGGTGGAGGAAGCTACGCCCGCCGCAGGGGTTCCGCAACCGGTTGCATCGGTTCCGTGACCTGAGCGTGACCTTGGAAGTCCCGGAGACTTCCTGGGTGAGCGCTCACCCTCGTTCGAGGGACCCCGGCGCGCCACTGCGGAACTCCGCATGAACCCCGCCACCGGTGTCCCGCACCGTTGTCCGCACCCACGGCCCCACGTAGCGTCCACGACATGGCCACCCTCCACCCCGCCGACACCGTGCCCGCACCGCGCCGTGTCATCGGCGTCGACCTCGACGCCCCGCTCCCCCGTCTCGTCGCCGACGAGACCGGCGAGTCCGCCATGGTGATCGGCTACCGCGGCGGCCACCCCACCGGCACCCTCGACGTACGGCTCACCGACGACCCCGCAGACGCGGCCCGCGCCCTCGAGGCGCTGCAGGAGACCGTCCTGGCCGACGTCCCCGCGGTGTCCGACGACGACCTGCCGACCATCTCGGTCGTCGTGTCCACGATCGTCGACCGCGTCGAGGACCTCGGCAAACTGCTCGACGTCCTCGAGCACCTCGACTACCCGCGGCACGAGGTCATCCTCGTCGACAACCGCGTCCGCGTCCCCGCCGGCGACGCCCTGCCCGCGATGCTCGCCGGGCGGAACGTGCGCCTCGTCGAGGAACGCCGCCCCGGCCTGTCCGCCGGACGGAACGCCGGTGTCGCCGCGGCGACCGGCGACGTCATCGCCTTCACCGACGACGACGTGCGCGTCGACCCGCAGTGGCTGCGCGCCATCGGGTCCCGGTTCGTCAGCGAGCCCGGCCTGGACGCCGTCACCGGCGTGATCCTGCCGAGCGAGCTCACCACCCCGGCGCAGATCTGGTACGAGGCGTACTACGGCGGGTTCAGCGCCGAGCGCACCTTCTCGCCCGTGACGATCGTCCCGGACGACGTGCAGGGCACCATGCGGCACGCCCGCGTCTCGGCGGTCACCCCGTCCGGCGAAGTCCTCAAGCACTTCGCCGTCTACGGCATCGGCGCGTACGGCGCCGGCGCGAACATGGCCTACCGTCGCACCCTGGTCGAGGCCGTCGGCGGCTTCGACCACACCCTCGGCGCCGGCTCCCCCGCCCGTGGTGGCGAGGACCTGGCGATGTTCATCGAGACGCTGTGGCGCGGTGGGAAGATCGGCTTCGAGCCCCGCGCGGTCGTGCACCACCGGCACCGCCAGACCATCGAGGACCTGCACAAGCAGCTGCACGGCAACGGCGTCGGCTTCACCGCGCTGATGTTCGCGCTCGCCGCGAAGGACAAGCGGCACGTCGCCGTCCTCGCCCGCCTGATGCCGCTCGCCGCGAAGGTCAAGTCGAAGCAGATGCTCTCCCGCCTGGCCGGACGCCGGGACGCCGCGACCGAGGTCACGAACGACGCCTCGACCACGCGCATCCCGAAGACCCTGGCGTACCACGAGCTGCGCGGGTTCCCCGCCGGCCCGGCCGCCTGGTTCCGCAGTCGACGCCGCTGGCGCGACGTCGAGGCCGGCCGCTTCCGGCCGTAGTCGCACCACCCGACGGACGGGAGGCCCGTGGCAGTGTCGCCACGGGCCTCCCGTCCGTCCGTTGTCGGGTCCGACCGACGCGGTACGACACTCGCGTTGTCGTACGACGTCGAGGATGTCGCCCCCATGCGCCCGCAACCGTTGCGCACGCAACGAGCGACAAGACACGTGTCGTACGACGACCGTCTTGTCGCAAACCGGGTGCAGCGACCCTGTTCGCCGGGGCCGGCGCCCGCGCCTCAGCGCGCGGTCAGCCGCCCGGCCACGTACCGCCACGGCCCGCCCAGCGCGGCCGTCAGCTCGGCGCGCTTGAGCCCGCGCGTCGCCTCGGTGAACTCGGCGTCGACGGGCCAGCCGCCGCTCGCGTCGACGGGGCGCTCGTCGGCACCCTGCCCGAGCGCACCGAGCCGGCGGAGCGCGCCGGCCGCACGCCGCAGCACCGCGAACGCCGTGGAGGGCCGCAGCACGAGCTTCGTCACCCAGGCGCCGAGCCCGGTGCCGTAGCCGATCGCCTGCGAGCGCAACGCGGCACGGTCCTTGCGGTGCTCGTGCCAGACGACGGCCGAGGGTTCCACGGCGAGCGCTCCACCGGCGAGCAGGACGCGGGTGAACAGGTCGGGGTCCTCACCGGCTCGGGCACGGGTGCCGGGGCCGAGGGCGACGTCGAAGCCACCGAGCTGCCGGACGGCGTCGCGGCGCACGGACATGTTCGCGCCCGTGCCGAACGCGCCGACGGTGAAGGGGAACAGGGGCTCGTCGACGGGCGGGACGGACGTGCGGTACACCCGGCGCTCGAGGTTCCGCGCCCAGGTGACCCGCTCGTCGAAGAAGCGCTGCGTGGGGGTGCGGAGCTCGCCGCTCGGGACGAGTCCGGTGACGCACCAGACGTCGGCGTCGCGCTCGTAAGCGGCGGCGATGGCGGCCATCCAGTGGCGGTCGACGACGACGTCGTCGTCGATGAACGCGACGATGCCGCCGGTGGCGCGGGCGAGGCCGGCGTTGCGGGCGCGGGAGACGCCGGCGCGTGCCTCGAGGACGTAGTGCACGCGGGGGTCGGCGATCGCGGCCACGACGTCGCGGGTCCCGGTGGTGACGGGCGCGTTGTCGACGACGAACAGTTCGAAGTCGTCGTAGGCCGAGTCGAGGACGGAGCGCATGGCGCGCGCGAGCGCCACGGGGCGCTCGCGGGTACCGATGACGACGGAGACGCGTGCGCCGTCCGCGGGGGCGTCGACCGGGAGGCCCGGGGCCGGCAACCGACGCAGGGCCGGTCCCAGCTCGGCCGGGTCCACCGCCCCGCGGTCGTCGACGCGCACGTCGACGAACCCGGCGACGTCGCGGCCGTCGCGCACCATGAGGCGGGCGCGGCGGAAGCCGTCGGCGCCGGCGAGGTGCACGGTGTCGGCGGCGAGCGCCGCGGACCGGTCGACGGCGCCGACCCAGGCAGCTCCGACCCAGGTGGGGGCGTCGGGCGAGGGCATCGCGGGGTCGAGCGTGAGGGCTCGTTCCGCGGTGGTGGTGTGGTCGGTCATGTTCGTCCCGTCGGGCCGGTCTGGTCGGGTGGACGTGGCAATGCTCCGCGCGCGTCGACAGGGGGTCAACCGCGATGCTCGGAGGATGCGGGGAGGCTGCGGTTTGCCGCCACTAGACTCGCGGGAGACGCCGGTCGACCCGCCGGTGCGACCCCGGTCCCCGCCGGACACGAGGAGGACGCATGCCGCTGGCCCGAACGATGGACCGGCTCGGCCTGACCAGGCGTCCGCGCCCGACGTTGCACCTGGTTCCGGACCCCGACGCGTCCGACCTCGTCGTGGTGCACCTCGATGCCGACGACGCCGCGTGCGGCACGTGCGGGCACGCCCAGGCGGCACACGAGCACTACCGTCCGGGCACGGACTGCGCGCTCTGCGACTGCCCGAAGTTCCGCCGCGCCCACTGACGCGATCCCCCTCGCGCGATCCCCCTCGCACCCCCTCGATCGGGAGGCGCCTGCGGGAAACCGCCGTTCCCCCGCAGGTGGTCCCGACCTCCCTTGTCGGTGCTGCCGGGCCCGCTTAGCGTCGCGGACATGGCCATCACTCCCACGCCACTCGCGTGCATCGTCCTCGCCCACGAGGACCCGACGCACGTCCGTCGGCTCGTGGCGGCGCTCGACCCGTTCCCGGTGTTCCTGCACTGCGACGCGAGCACCGACGACGACGTCTTCGAGGCGATGACCGCCGGTCTGCCCGAACGCGTGCACGTGCTGCCGCGGATGCGCACCGGGTGGGCGAAGTGGGAGAACGTCGCGGCCGAGGTCGCCGGCTACCGTGCTGCCCTGGCGCAGACCGACGCCACGCACGTGGCGCTGCTGACCGGCAGCGACTACCCGCTGGCCGACGCCGACGAGATCTCGGCGCTCCTGACCGCGAACCCCGGGCGGTCGTTCGTCGAGGCGAAGCCGCTCCCGCACCCCGCGTGGGGTCGCGACGGCGGTCGGTCGCGCGTGCGGTTCCGGCACTGGGCGTGGCGGAAGCACATGCTGCGCCTGCCGGTCCCCCGCCGGGTGCCGCGCGACGTCGTGTTCGGCGGCGGCTCACAGCTCAAGGTCCTGGCCCGCCACCACGCGCAGGGGGTCGTCGACGTGTTCGACGGGCGCCCCGACCTGGTGGCGTTCTGGGAGCGGGTGTGGATCGGCGACGAGACCTTCGTGCCGTCGGTCCTGCTAACCCCGGCGTTCACCCCGGACTTCGCGGACGCCCACGCGGTGCAGCCGCTGTGGTGGATCGGGTGGGACGGCACGAAGCAGAAGAGCCCGCCGTGGCTCGGGATCGAGGACGCCGGCCGGGTGCTGGAGCGTCGCACGGCTGCTGACCAGTCGACCCCGTACGTGTTCGCCCGGAAGTTCTCGACGTCCCGGAGCACCGACCTGCTCGACGTGGTCGACGCGACCTTCGGGCTCCGCACGTCCGCCGACGACCAGCCGGTGGTGGTGGCACAGTGACCGTCCCCCAGACCCGACGCGAAGCGCGTGCGGCCGAGGCGGCTGCGCTGGCTGCACAGCCCGACGACGACGAGCTCGAGGCGTCCGTGCAGCCGGCGGCCCCCGGCGCACTGTCCACCGACACGGACTCGATCGCCGTCGCACGCGGCTCGTCCGTCCTGTTCGGCCGCGGTCTGCTCTACGTGGTCGTCTGGTCGATGCAGCTCGTCGTGAGCTCGCTGATCTCCCCCGTGCTCGCGCACCTGATGCCACCGGCCGAGTTCGGCGTGCTGGCCTCGGCGATCGCGCTGTACCAGGCCCTGGTGGTCGTGGCCGTCTGCGGCATCGACCAGGCGTCGGTGCTGCAGCGCGCCGAGGACGGCGACGACCGGCGTGCCCGCGGCCTGATGTTCGTCGGCATGGTCACCGCGGTCACCGTCACCGTGTTCGCCCTGGTGTCGATCCCGCTCTGGGGCGACGCCGCGGGCTTCGTCGACCAGCACCCCCTGCTGCTGGTCGCCGTGCTCTGGACCGGGCCCGCCGCGATCGTGCAGCTGTCCCTCGCGCTGCTCGTCGCCCAGGACCGCATCCGCGTGTTCGCCGTGACGAGCCTGCTGTCGTCCGTCGGCGGGTCGATCATCGGCCTCGGGCTCCTCGCCGCCGTGCACGCCGACGCGACCACGTACGCGTGGGGCGGGGTCGTGGCGCAGGGTGCCGCGATGGTCATCGGCATCATCGCCACGAAGCCGCGCCTCCGCGGTCTGTTCGACCACCGCACCACGATCCGGGCCTTCAAGCTCGGCGTCCCGATCGCGCTCGGCAGCCTGTCGTACTTCGTCCTGAACGCCGGTGACCGGCTCGTCGTGCAGCGCCTGCTCGGTGCCGACGAGGTGGCCCGCTACCAGATCGCCTACGTCGTCGGCTCCGCGGTCATCCTGCTGCTGACCTTCACGAACCAGGCCTGGGCGCCGCACTTCGCCGCCCTCCGCGACGCCGTGGCCCGCCGCCGGCTCGCCATGCACGCCCGGGACGAGCTCTACATGCTCCTCGCCCCCGTGCTCGTCGCCGTCACCCTCGTGTCACCGGTGGCGCTGCCGATCCTGGCCCCGGCGTCGTACCGGGTCGAGTCCCTCACCGTCGTCGTCTTCGTGGTCGCCCTGACCGCGTTCCCGGTGGTCGCGAGCGGTGCGACCGGCCGGCTCCTGCTGGTCGAGCGCCGCGGCGTGACGGTCGGCGTCATCGGTGCCATCGCCGGCGTCGTCAACATCGCGGCGAACCTGGTCCTGGTGCCCCTGACCGGCATCGTCGGCGCGGGCATCGCCACGGTCATCGCCTACGCCATCCTCGCCGCACTGCAGCAGGCCTCCCTGCCGGACCGCCGTGCGTGGCGCGGCCCCCGACGCCGTGTGCTGCTCGCCATCGCGATCGCGATCGTCGTCGCCGCGGCCTCGCTCCTCCCGCCGCAGGACCTGGCGTGGAACATCGTGCGCATCGTCGGCGTCGCGGCCTGCCTGCCCTGGTTCTTCCGCCGCCTGAAACTCGCTCGCGGAGGATCCGCATGACCCGTTCCACCCCCCGTCCGCTGCGTGTCGTCGTCGCCACCAACGGACTCGCCATCACCGGCGGTGTCGAACGCTGCGTCGTCGAGGACGTCGGCGAGCTCGTCGCGGCCGGCCACGGCGTCGAGGTGTGGCACCGCGCCGGTCCGGACGGCGACCCGGACGAGGGCCGTGCGGTGTTCGACCGGCTCGGTGTCCGACTGCGCCACGCCCGTGACTACCGCTTCGGCATCCGGACCGCCCCGGCGGACGTGTTCCGCTTCGTCCGTGAGGGCCTGCGCCTCCGCCGGTCGCGCCCGGACGTCCTGTGGCTGAACCGTCCGGAGTTCCTGCCGTGGGGCCGCGTCGTGTCCTTCGTGTCCGGCGTCCCCCTGGCCGTGCACCTGCACCACGCCCCGAACTACCGTCGGCTCGGCCCGTTCGCCGGCGGCCGGACCCGGTACCTCGCGGTCTCGGCGGCGATGGCCCGTGCCTGGACCGCCGTCGGTGCCCCGCCGGACCGCGTCGACGTGGTCCCGAACGGCGTCGACACCGCGGCGTTCCCCGCCGCCACGCCGGGCAGCACGCGCCGAGCACGCGCTGCGCTCGGCCTCGACCAGGACCGCCCCGTGGTGCTCTACTACGGACGGCTCACGCGGTCGAAGGGCGTCCTGGCCCTCCTGGAGGCGTGGGGTCGCTTCCACGCGTCGGCCCGCGTCCTCGTGGGGCCCGGAACACCGCCCGCCCCGGCTCCGGTGCTCGTCCTGGCGGGTGCGCTGTACCCACAGGACGCCCCCGCCGTGCACCGCGCGATCGCCACGCTGCCCGAGGGGTCCGTGGTCGTGGTGCCCGAGCGCGACGACGTCGTCCCCCTGCTGCACGCCGCCGACGTCGTGGTGGCACCCTCCGTCGAGCCCGAGGGGTTCGGCCGCGTGGTCGTCGAGGCGATGTCCACCGGACGCCCCGTCGTCGCGGCCGCGTCGGGCGGCACCGCCGAGATCCTCAGCGGGGAGTGGACGCGGTTCACCGTCGACCCCACCGAGACCGCCGCGCTGGCCGACAAGGTCCTCGAGGCGCTGCACGCGGCCGAGACGGAACCCGGTCTGGCGGACCGGTGCCGCGCCTGGGTGCGGGACCGGTACGGCCGGGAGCGGCACGTCGCGGCGCTGCTCCGGGCGCTCGAGGCGCACGCGGAGCACTGACGACCCACGACGACTGAGCCGACGACGACGTCGGCACCGCTCAGTCGTTCGGGACCGTCGTCGCGGTGTCGTCCGGCAGCGACGCGCTCGGCTCGGCACCGTCCGCCGGCACGTCGATCGTCATCCAGTCGATGAGGAGCGACCCGGCGGCGTCCGCCGGCGGGTTCCCGGCGTTCGACCCGGCCTGCACCACCAGGTGCATCCGAGCGGTCGGGATGTTCTCCGTCGTGGTGCCGACGACCTCGTCGTCGACCAGGAACGACATCCGGTCGGCGGTCCACTCGATCGTGTAGGTGTGCCAGTCCTTCAGCGACGCCTCGGTCTGCTGGTGGATGCACTTCTCGGCGGGGTCGGCCAGGCAGTGCACGTTGAGCCACGCTGGCGCGCCGAGCGCTCCCTCGGGGAAGTCGATCTCACCGTCCGACCACAGGTTCTCGTCGCTCCAGAGCAGCACGGCGACGCCGTACCCGTCGACCTCGTCGCTGCGCATCCGGATGCTGTACCGGCCGGCGGTCTGCCCGCCCCACTCGCCGTCGACGAGCGGCACGACACCGCCCGCCAGCGGCACCCCGGCGCGCGTGGTGCGCAGACGCACGTCGAGCACGCCGTCGTGCGTCGACAGGGTCGACGCCTGGTAGCGCCCTGTGCCCGCGGTGTCGGCGAACCCGTGGTAGGCGACGAACCGGTCCGAGTACCGGGACTCGAAGGTCCGGTTCGTGGCGGCGTCGGCGAAGTCCTCGCCGAACACCCGGGTCCACCCCTCGGGCTCGGAGCTCGGCATCGAGACGCCGCTCGGGTCGTCGCGGGTCACGTCGTCACCGTTCGCCGTGGTGGTCGCGGTCGTGGTGCCGGCGACGATGCCGGCAGCCACGAGCAGGGCGCCGGCCGCGAGCGCGGTCCGGCGGGTGCCGGGGCGCCGCGGCGGCCGGTGCCGGGACAGGCCACGACCGTGTGCCGGTGGGGCGCCGTGGGCGGATGCCGCGTCGTCGGCGACGTGTTCCGACCACGTGGGGCGGGCCTCCTGGCCGTCACCCTGCTCGTCGGTCACCCGGTCGTCCACGCGCGGATCTCGGAGAGTCCCACGTTGCCCGTACTGTTCGAGACGCCCGTCACCGTGAACCGCACCCAGGTGACGTCACGCGGGGTGAAGTCGACCGTCAGGGCGTCGCCGCCGTTCGGCAGGGTGCCGACCGCGACCTGGCTGCCGTCCGAGAACGTCAGGGTGCCGCTGGTGACCTGGTCCGAGCTGTTCGGGCGGTCGTGCAGGACGATCCGACCGAGGTGCTGCGAGGCGGCCCAGTCCAGCTGGATCCACACCCCCGTCCGGCCCCACGGGGCGACCCACTCGGCCGTCGGGTTGTCGGGGTAGCCCGACACGACGCCGTCGACGGCCTTCGCGACGGTCTGCCCGGTGGACTGGTCGTCCCACGCGGCGGTCGGGGTGGCCGAACCGGTGACGTCCGACAGCGTCGGCGTCGGGGTGGGGGTCGGCGTCGGCGTGGGCGTGGGCGTCGGTGTCGGTGTCGGCGTCGGCGTCGGCGTCGGCGTGGTGTCCGCCGGCCGGAACGCCCGGATCTCGGCGAGGCCGACGTTCCTGGTCGTGCCGCTCACGGAACCGACCGTGAACCGCACCCAGGTGACCTGTCGGGCGCTGAACGCGACGCGCTGCACGACTCCCCCGTTGTCGAGCGACGGGACGGCGACGCTGGTGCCGTCGGAGAACGTCAGCGTGCCGCCGGTCACCTGGTCGTCGCTGTTCGGCCGGTCGGCCAGGTCGATCTCGTGCAGGGTCGTGCCGGCGGACCAGTTCAGCTGGATCCACGTGCCCGCCCGGCCACCGGGCGCCGCCCACTCGGCCGTCGGGGCGTCCGGGTAGCCGCTCACGACGCCGTCGACGGCCTTCACGGCGGTCTGGCCGTCGGCCGGGTTCTCCGCGCTCGCGGTGACGGTCGCGCCGGCGGTGACGTCGGTGCCCTGCGAGGTCGGCGGGTCCGTCGGGGGCTGGGCCGACGAGCCGACGGCGTACTGCCGGCTCAGCCAGGAGCCCTCCGGGCGCGACGCGCAGGCGGAGGTGGAACCGCAGGTCTCACCGTCGTACGCGGCGTACGCGAAGAAGGCGGCGGCCTTCGCGGCCGTCTGCGCGGAACTCAGGTTCGACGGGCGGTCCGCGATCGGGTACCCGAGGTAGCCCGTGAACGTGTGCGTCGCCGTGTACGCGGACTGCGCCTGGTCGGCGAGGTACGCGACGGTGTGGTGGTCGCTGTGGTCGCCGTCGCCGTACGTGCCGCCGTGGTCGAGCGTGTGGATCTCGGTCGGCGCGTACCCGGTGACGAGCCCGGAGAACGTCGCGCGGAGGTCGGTCAGCGAGAAGGAGGTCGGTTGGGCTGCCCCGGTGACGGTGTGGATCGTGCTGATCTGGCCCTCGTAGAGCTTCTCCAGGCTCTCGCCGCCCGTGGCCGCGAAGCCGGAGCCGTCGATGTTGCCGTCCGGCAGCTCGAGGAACACCAGGCTGAGCCGCGGGGCCGTCGCCAGGGTCGCCGTGCGGAGCGTGTGGCCGGCGACCGAGATCTGCCCGGCTGTCCAGTTCGAGGAGACACCGGCGATCGACGCGTACGACGCCATCAACCCGTTCTCACGGGCCTGCCAGTACCAGGCGGGCTTGCCGGCGTCACCGGCGGTGACGATGACCGAGCGGACGCACTTGGCGGCGTCGATGTCGGCGCGGAGCTCGGTACCGGAGAACAGCAGGTCGTCGTCGGCGTGCGCCACCATCGTGAGGACCCGACCGGCGCTGCAGTCGGCGTTCGCGGCGGCCGTGCCACCCGTCGGTGTGCTGCTCGGCGTGGGCGTGGGCGTGGGCGTGGGCGTGCTGGTCGGGGCGCTCGGCGGCGGTGTCTTCCGGCCTCGTGCGTCGGCGGACATCGCACCGCCGGGTCCGGCGATGACGGCGACGACCGCAAGGACCCCCAGGACCGCCGCGGCGGACGCGGCGCGCGTGCGCCACGTCCGCCGGGGGGCCCGGGTCGTGCGGTGTTCAGTTCGTGGCATGTGCGAGTCCTGCCGGGGTCAGTTCGTAGACGGCGGTGGTGCCGGATCCGAAGACGCGCTGCCAGTAGGGCGAGTCGGCCATCGCGGCCGCGAGCTCCTGGTAGTCGGCGTCGGTCTGGTACCCGTACCGCTCGTCGTAGGCGCCGAAGGGCTCGGCGACCAGTGCGTAGTACTTCGTCGCCGGCCAGTCCAGGACGAGCTGGCGGGTCATCGTGGACACGTCGGCCTCGGCGTCGTAGCCCTCCGGCTCCGGGTACGCCCCGAGGACCTCACGGGACAGCGCCCCGACGTCGAAGTAGCGTGCGCCGGTGTTGCTCGGGACGGCGTTCGCCGAACCGGTCAGCAGCATCATGGAGCCCTTCGGCGCGGTCGCGTCGTAGAACTGCGTCGCCGCCGACTGGCTGCGCGTCGGGACGCGGTTCCAGTCGAGGGCGGTCTGACCGAACGCGCCGATCCCGACCATCGCGGCGACCGCGACCGCAGCGATGACGACCTTGACCGCCGTGGGTCGCACCGCACGGGTGACGAGTCGACCGACGGGAGCCAGCCGGCCGCTGGGCATCGGGAGCCCCGCCGCCAGGATCGCGATCCACGGTGTCGCGAACAGCACGACGCGGAAGATGCCCTCCTGGCCGTAGTTCGTCGCGACGAGCAGCGAGATCGGGCTCGCCGCCGTGGCCAGCAGTCCCCAGTGCACGCGGTCGCGGCGCATCAGCACGGTGATCACGGCGACGAGGCCGAGGACCACGAGGGCTGCCGCGGGGATGTCGAACGCGAGCCGTGTGACGAGCGGCTTCGGCAGGACCGTCATGTCGTGCGACGGCGGCTGCACGTTGTCGAGCACCTTGCCGACGGCTCCCAGGGACAGGAACTTGCCGAGGATGTCGTCGTTCAGCAGGGCGAAGCCGACGGCGGGGACGAGCACCACGACGGGGAGCCACCAGGGGCGGAGCAGTCGGAACACGATGAGCGTCACGAGTGCGGCGACCGTCAGGTACGGCGAGATCTGGTGGGTGACGACCAGCACGATGCCGATCAGCGTGATGGCGATGATCCGCGACAGGCCGACGCGGCGGGCCCGCAGGATCGTCGAGCGGACGCCGTCGACGGCGGTCACCGCGGTGCGTCGCAGCGGGCCGACGGCCAGCACGAGGATCACCAGGGACATCAGGATGCCCACCGACTGCGGCGAGAAGTACGTCGTGTTGAGCGAGCCGGTCATCGCGGTCAGGAACGCGGCGATCCAGGGGCGACGGTTGCCCGGCAGCCAGTTGGCGGCCAGGACCCCGACGGCGATCGTCGTGCTGAAGGCCAGCAGGACGGGGACCCACGCGGCGATGGTCATCGCGTTGTCGATCCCGCCGACGTCCGCGACCCAGGCGCCGCCGGCGAACAGGCCGGACCACGTCTGGAAGATGTCGGCGGCCGGGTTCGTCGAACCCCAGCGGCGGATGTACTCGAGCACGCCGATGTGGCGGGCGGCCGCCATCACGGTGGGCATGCCGTAGGTGATGGCCTGTGCGAGCTGGATCGACCCGCCGAGCACGACGACCGGGATCGCGAGTCCGCGACCGCGCACCAGGGCGACGACGGCAGCGGCGACGACGATCGCCAGTCCGATGACCAGGCCCGGGCCGAGCGACCCGAACAGCCCGTCCGGCACCGGGTCGCCGATGTGCGTGAGCGCGACGACGACGATGACGAGCAGCCCGACGACCGAGCCGGCGGTGACGGTGTTGGTGGTGGTCCAGCGACGGGCCGTGGCGCCCTCGGCGGCCGGCTCGAGGCGGGCGCGCTGCAGTTCGGCGACGTCACGCGGCACGGCGATCGCGAGGGCGACGGCGGTGAGCACGACGACCCCGACGAACGGCACCGTCGGGTTCCAGAGCTGGAACGTCGCCATCGTGTAGCCGATGCCGATCGTGCCGACGAGCGATGCCGTGACCGCGAAGACGCTGAAGCGTGCCAGCGGCATCGGGCGGACGAGCAGGAGGGGTGCGACGCCGAGCAGCGCGAACAGGTACACGCCGATCGCGCTCCCCCGCAGCACCGGGAGCCCGGCGATCGCGGCGACCCCGGCGACGAGGAGTGTCAGGACGACGATCGCCGCTGCGGTGAGTCGTGCGATCGGGCTCATCGCGTCCACCGCGAGCGGGCGGGCGGGACCGGCCGAGGCCAGGCCGTGCCGGAGCTCGTGGCGACCACGGTCGTTGCGGTCGATCGTGCCGCCGCCACGCAGGCGTTCGACGAGCGCCAGGAACGGCGCCGTCAGGACCGAGCGCTGCTCGACCCCGCGCAGCCGCCGCTGGGTGGCGGCGAACTCGGCGTCGACCGCGTCGGGCACGCGATCCGCGTCACCGGTCTGGTCGCCGGCGATGTCCGTCGCACGGTCGCCCTGCTCGAGGCCGAGTCGTGCGAAGGCGCTGAGCGCCTCGGGCGCTGCGTCCACCGATGCGGTGAGCGACTCGCGGTCGATGGCGTTCTTGGTCATCCAGGCTCCGAGTCCGTGGCCGTGCGCGGCTGCAGCGGCGCGGAGCGACGCGACGTCGTCCGCCGATCGCTGCCACGCGATGGCGGCCGGTTCGACGGCGATCGCGGATCCGGCGAACAGCAGTCGTGTGAAGAGGTCGAGGTCGTCGCCGGCACCGACGCGTGTGCCCGGTCCGAAGGCGGTGTCGAAGCCGCCGATCCGGAGCGCGGTCGCGCGGTGCACGGCGAGGTTGTCACCGGTGCCGTAGGCAGCGGCGGCGAAGGGGTGGTGCGGGGGCGCGTCGTCGGTGTCGTCGAGGCGGAACACCCGACGGCGAACGGTTCGGCCGGCCGCGGTGCGGTCGTCGTGCCAGCGCTGCGCGGGGGTGCGCAGTTCGGCGCTGGGGACGAGCCCGGTGACGCAGGCGACGTCGGGGTCCGCGGCGAACGCGGCGGCCAACGCGGCGACCCAGTCGCCGTCCACGACGGCGCCCTCGGCGACGAACGCGACGACCTCGCCGCTCGCGGCGAGGAGTCCGGCGTTGCGGGCGGCCGCGAGGCCACCGGTCGGCGCGGCGATCGTGGTGACGTGCCGACCGCCGATCTCGACCGTCGCGGTGCCGCTGTCGTCGGCGCCGTGCGAGACGACCACGACGTCGAAGTCGGGGTACTCGTTGGCGAGCACCGACCGCATGGTGGTGCCAGCGGCCCCGTCCGTGCAGAGCACCACGGTGACGGACGGCAGCACCAGACCTGCTGCCGGCCGACGCTCGGGCACCGGCATCGGCCGGATCGCGCGCTGGAGGGTGCGGACGTCGATCGTCCCGCCGATGCGGCGACGCTCGGTGATGTCCGCCTCGACGAAGCCGAGCGGCTCGCCGTGGTCGCGGACGAGCAGTCGAGCGCGCCGGTAGCCCGCGGCGCCCTCGAGTGCGACCACGTCGCGGTGGCTGGACGCGTGCACGTCGGCGCGGTCCACCTCGCCGACCCACAGGGCGCCGTCCCACGTCGGGGACAGCGGCCCGGTCACGATCGGCGAGATGACCATCGCCAGGGTCGCGCGGGTCACCGCGTGCCCACTGGTTGTGCGACCGGGACGGGTGCCGGGGTGCGGACGACGACGCCACCGAGGACACGCCCGACGGCGTAGCCCGTGACGGTCGACGCGACGGAGAGCACGATCGCGAAGGCACGCAGGGCACCGCCACGACCGATGTGGCGCAGTTCGCGCAGCACCGCTCCGGGGATGACCTTCGTCAGGTACGTCGACTCGCTGGCGAGCGAGTCACCCGTGCCGACGCGTCGGCTCAGGACGGCCTTCGAGATGCCCTCGTAGTAGCTGCGCCGGCGCAGGTAGCGCATCGTCACGCGGTCCGGGGAGACCCGGTGCGAGACGTTCGAGCGCGGTTCGTGGCGGATGCGCGCACCCGGACGGGCCTGGGCGATGCGGATGCAGAGTTCGGTCTCCTCGCAGCCGAGCGGCTGGTTGCCGACGCGGCCGATGCCGGAGCGGAACCCGCCGGCGAGCATGATCGCGTCACGGCGGAACGCCATGCTCGAGCCGATGACGTTGCGCACGTCGCCGGGGGTCTCGGGCAGGCCGCGGTAGGAGCAGCCGACGATCCAGAGGAGCTCGTCGGCGTACGGGCCGGCACCGGTGGCGGTGGGCCAGGACGGTGTGGCCCGGCCGCCGACGCCGACGACGTCCGGGTCCTCGAGGGCGGTGAGCATGTGGCCGAGCCAGTCCGGGTCGGCCGTCGCGTCGTCGTCCAGGAACGCGACGACGTCGGCGTCGGTGAGGGCGACGCCCGTGTTGCGGGCGCCGGACAGGCCGCGGTCCTCGGTGTTCGGGACGACGCGGAGCTCGGGCCAGCGCGCCGCGGCGCGGGCGAGGAGCTCGGGTTCGTGGTCGATCACGACGACGACCTCGGGGGCCTCGGGCTGGCGCTTGGCGGACTCGACGCTGTCCTGCAGGTCGCCCCAGCGCTGCTGGGTGTAGGCGCAGATGACGACCGCGACGGTCGTCACGCGACTTCCTCCTCGAGGCTGGCCACGGCGGCGACGGGGGCGCCGTGCGGGGCGTGCCCGGCGGCGTGGACCGAGGCGTGCGCTGCGGCCGACGCGACGTGCGGTGCGGCGGCGTGCGGTGCGGCGGCGTGCGGTGCGGCGGCCAGCTGCTCGGCCGGCGGCACGACGCTCATCGCGGCGCGACGGACCTCGGAACGGCCGATCGCTGCGCGACGACGCTCGTGCATGATCGACTTCAGCACCCGGATGCCGTCGGTCACGGCGTTCAGGTTGCTCGAGCCGTGCACGCGGAGCTTCTCGTGGCTGGGGACCTCGGTGATCGCGAGCTCGGCGGCCGACCAGCGGCAGGTGAGCACGGTCTCGATCTCGAACCCGTCGCCCCAGAGCATCGAGCCGTCGGACGGCTTCGGCAGCTCGGAGGACAGCAGGCCGATCTCCGGCAGGACGTCCGCCCAGAAGGCGTTGTAGCCGTAGCAGAGGTCGCTGTAGCGGGTGCCGAGGATGATGTTGCAGAGCATGTTCAGGCCACGGTTGCCCATGTTGCGGACGATCGTGATGTCGTCGCTGCCGCCGCCGAGCGAGTAGCGGGTGCCCTTCGCGACGTCGGCGCCCTCGACGAGCGCCTGCACGAAGCGCGGGATCTCGTCCGGGTCGGCGGAGCAGTCGGCGTCGAACATGACGACGACGTCGCCGGTGACGGCCTCGAACCCGCAGGCGAGGGCGTTGCCCTTGCCCTTGCGGGTCTGGTGCACGACGCGGATGTCGGGCATCACACGCTGCGCGGTGGCGATGGTGTCGTCGACGGAGTTGCCGTCGACCAGGATCACCTCGTACACCGGCGGGAGCTTCGGCAGGATGATCTCGAGGTTTCGGGCCTCGTTCCGCGCCGGGATGACGACGGAGACCCTCGGGTCTGCAGGGCGAACGGTACGTGCGGGCATGGGCGCGGTCCTGTCGGGTCAGGGTTGCTGTCGGGTTGTGGCTCGTGTGACGAGCGGCGCGTCCTCGGATGACGCATCGACGACGGTGACCGTCGTCGGTCGAGCAGCGGGACGCGGGTACGACGCCGCCGGCTTCGCAGGTGAGTGGGTACTCTCCCCCGCGTGTCCAACCATCGTCGCGGGCTGGCAGGCGGTCAATGCGCGGTGCGGTCCATTGCGGACACTCGGCTGCGGATACGGAAACCCGCAACACCGCGTGCCGGCCACGTACCGTGGACGCAGGGGCAGGCGGACGGGCGCGCCCCGCAGAGCGGCAACGCGAAGCGTTGCGCGGGGCGTTGCGCGGGGCGTTGCGCGGGACGTTGCGCGGGACGCGCCGACCGAGCCTGCGAGGGAGGTGTGCCAGCTGGCACCGCGCCTCCCGTCCGTCACCCGGCTCAGTTCCGGGCCGCGCCCTCGGTCGCGAACGCCGCACGCAGCGCCGTCGCGAGGTCGGCCACGTGCGGTTCCCGCAGCAGCGAGCTGTGCTCGGCCGCGATCCG
Source organism: Curtobacterium sp. MCJR17_020 (assembly GCF_003234365.2). NCBI lineage: Bacteria > Bacillati > Actinomycetota > Actinomycetes > Micrococcales > Microbacteriaceae > Curtobacterium > Curtobacterium sp. MCJR17_020. Next base: position 2,482,998 of record NZ_CP126260.1, read on the forward strand.
CACGGTCTCGGTCCGCCCGCGCAGCAGCGCGGACCAGCCGGTCGCGTCCGGGTTCGCATCGGCGAGTACGTACGTCGCCCGTCCGTGGAACGGCGTCGGGTGGTGCCGCCGGGTGACGAGCTCGGCCTGGTCGAAGAAGGCGTCGAAGTCCTTCTGCCCGCCGTGCCGCAGCACACCAGCGCTGTAGGCCCGCGCGCGCTTCGCGACGTGCTCGCCCCACGACATGCCGGACGGCATGACCCGTCGGACGGCCCCGGTGAGGCGCTGGCTGACGACACGGACGGCGGGGTTGCGGTGTTCGCGGGGCTCGAGCCGCCCGAACTGCTGCCGGACCCCCTCGGCCCCGGTCCGCGGCAGGTAGGTGTCCAGCAACGCGACGTGCTCGACCTGCTCGCCGCTCTCGGTGAGCAGCCGGGCGATCTCGAGCGCGATCAGCCCGCCGAGCGAGTGGCCGACCAGCAGGTACGGTCCGCGTGGCTGCACGATGCGCATCAGGGCGACGTACCGGCGGGCGCCGGCCTGGATGCTCCAGTCCGGCATGCCCCGACGCTCGAGGCCGTGCTGCTGGAACGCGTACACGTCGTGCTCGGGCAGGTAGCGGGACAACGGCAGGAACGTCAGGGCGAGCGCTCCACCGCCGGCGAAGCAGAACACCGGCGGACGGCCGGACTCGCGCGCGCCGGACACCTTGACGACGTCGGGGTGGCTCGGCAGCGCCGTCGTGCCGCTCCGCACCCGGCGGGCGAACGCCCGGAGCGTGGGGTGCTGCAGGACGTCCGACGAGCGCAGGTCGATGCCGAGACGGCTCTGCACGAGCGCGAGCATCTCCTCCGCCGACAACGAGTCGCCGCCGAGGGCCGAGAAGTCCTCGTCGAGGTGGACGCCGCGCAGGCCCAGCACCTCGGCCCAGATCTGCCCGACCACGAGCTCCCACTGGTCGTACTCGCCCTCGACCATCTCGGTCTCGATGCTCGGTGCACCCGGCAGCTCGGCCCGGTCGACCTTGCCGCGTTCGTTCCGCGGCAGCTCGGTCATCGGCACGATCGACGCCGGCACCATGTACTCCGGCAGGCGGTCCCGCAGGGCCAGGCGCAGGGCCGCGGGCGCGGGCGTGCGCTGGCCCGGACGGCCGACGACGTACGCGACGAGACGGGTGACGGCGGGCGGGTCGACCTGCGCGGTGACGACGGCGTCGTGCACCTCGGGGATCGCGCGGAGCGCCGCCTCGACCTCGCTCGGTTCCACGAGGTACCCGCGGACCTTGACGGCGTCGTCGGAGCGTCCGAGCAGCACGAGCCGGCCGTCGGGCTCGATCCGGGCGAGGTCGCCCTGGTGCCAGGTCGGCGTGCCGTCGTCGGTGCGTCCGGCGCGCTCGGCGGTCTTCTCCGGGGCACCCCAGTACCCGGCGGTCAGGCCCTGGGAGACGATGACGAGTTCGCCGGTCTCCCCCGGGTCGGCGGGGCTGCCGTCCTCGCGCAGCACGAGCACCTGTTTGCCGGGCAGCGGCCACCCCGCGGGAACGACGCCCTCGGGCACCGGGGTACCGGGCTCCACGGGGCAGTACGCCACGCAGCCGGTCTCGCTCGACCCGAAGGCGTTCAGCAGCAGCGTCGTCGGGTCGAGGTGCGGTCGGGCGGCGGCGATGTCGGCACCGGTCACCGCCTCGCCGGTGGTCATCAGGAAGCGGAGGCCGCCGAGCGCGGGGCCCGCCCCGGACGCCTGCGCCCCGGGAGCCGTCTGCGAGCCGACGATCGAGCGCAGCAGGTGCGGGGTGCAGACGAGGACGTTCACACCGTTGTCGGCGAACCGTGCGAGCAGGCGTTCGACCCCGAGCTCGCGGGGTTCGAGGAGCACGACGCTGCCGCCGCTCAGCAGGGTGTCGAACGAGAACAGCAGCCCGGCGGCGAACGACAGCGGCAGGACCACGCCGAGGCGGTCACCGGGTCCGGTGCCGAGGGCGACGGCGTCTTGCTCGGCGTTCGCGAGCTGCTGCCGGTGCGTCAGGACGACGCCCTTCGGCATGCCCGTCGAGCCGGAGGTGAACACGATCGCGAACGCGTCGTGGCCGCCCGGACGGGCGCCGGGCGCGTCGGCCGGTGTGTGCGTCTCCGTTTCGCTGCCCGCGGTCTCGCCGCCGGTTGTCACGCTGCCCGCTGTCTCGCCGCCGGCAGTCTCGCTGCCCGCTGTCTCGCCGCGGCGTTCGAGCAGCTCGTCGAGTGCGTGCACCCGGCCGTCCCGGTCGGCGACGACGGTCGCCGCCAGGTCGGCGCGCGCGGCGTCCGCCACGATCTCGTCGACCCCGGCGAGCTGCGCGACGTGCCCGAGGCGGACCGCTGGCAAGTGCTCGTCGAGCACCACCACGGTGCGCCCCGCGCGGACGAGCGCCAGGATCGCGACGACGGCCTCGGTGGTCTGGCCGGCCATGACGCCGACCGGCTTCGACGCGCCACCGGCCACGGCGCCGACACCCGCACCACTGTGGTCGTCGGGTCGGAGCTCGGCCCCGAGCGCCGACGCGAGGTCGCGCGCCGCCCGGTCCGCCTCGGTGAACGTGTAGGGACGGCCGTCACCTGCGAGCGCAGCGGCGTCGCCGTGGAGCGCGACCACACGGTCCCAGCGGTCCAGCACGGAGTGGTCGTCGGCCAGCGGGATCGCGGCTCGGTGGGTCCAGTGCTCGGTTGTCGTCAGCGGGTCGGCGGAGGTCACGATGACACCTCGGATGCTCGTCGGCGGGCCGCCGCGGGTCCCGCGCCGGTCCTGCGACGGTACGTCCGACGCGGTACGGCCCACGAGCCGTGTCGCGCGGGGTGCGGGGTCACGCAACCCGACCTGGAGGCCCGGTGCACCTCCGCCAGCGTGCTCGGCCCCCGTACGGGGACGGTCCAGGGCCCGGGGCGGCCCGGGCGGGCGCGGAGCATCGTGCGGTTCCGCGCAACCTCGGAATGCGCAGTCCGGAGCCTGTGGATCTCCGATGGAGGCGATGGCGGCGCACGAATCCGGAGACGAGAACAGCCCCCGGGGATCCCGGGGGCTGTTCTTCGAGTGCTGGGGTACCTGGACTCGAACCAAGAACGACGGTACCAGAAACCGCTGTGTTGCCAATTACACCATACCCCAAAAGACCTGCTGGCCTTCTGTCCCCGTTGTCCGGGGCACGATCAACTACTGTACAGCATCCCGGAGGTCCACGAGACCACCCACGAGGTCTCGGTGCACTGCCGCGGCCGTCGTGGCACCGTGCCCGGCGGCGACGATGAGCTGCTCCGGCCCGGGAGGGGTCACGTCCCCCACGGCGTACAGGCCGGGAACCGTCGTCCGGCCGACCCGGTCGACGACGAGGAGTCCGTGGGCATCGCGCTCCGGGGCGGTCGGCGCGCCGGGCGTGTCGGTGCGCAGCCAGTCGAGGTCGGCGTGCCACGTCGGTCGGACGAACCCGCCCGTCCGCGGCTCCACGTGACCGTCGACGAGCCGGACCCCGGTCATGCCGGTCCGGTCGCCCTCGAGGTCCTCGATCACCCGCTCGTCGACCGCGACACCGGCACGCGCCAGCCGGGCTCGTCCCGCGTCGTCGAGCGGCGCGACACCGTTCGTGTAGACGATGAGGTCGTCGGCCCAAGCCGCGATGAGCAGTGCCCGGTCCACGACGTCGTCGGTCTCGCAGATGAACGCGAGCGGCTCCCCCGCCTTCTCGTACGCATCGCACTCGACGCAGCTGTGCACCGCGGTGCCGTAGAACGCACGGAGCATCGGCAGTGCCGGGAACTCCTCGCGCAGTCCCGTGGCGACGACGACGGTCCGCGCCCGCGCGTCCACCTCCGCACCGCGCCAGGTCCCGTGCAGCCGCCAGCCGTCGGCGTCGGGGGCCACCAGGTCGACCACGGCCTGCACGATCGTCGCCTCGGGGTACTCCTCGACCTCGGCGCGACCGAGCTTCCGGAGCTCGAGCGGGGATATCCCGTCCCGCGTCAGGAAGCCGTGCGACCGCAGGGTCGCGGCGTTGCGTGGCCGGTTGGCGTCGACGAGGAGCACCGTGCGCTTCGCCCGCACCAGGTTGAGCGCAGCGCTCAAGCCGGCCGGCCCGGCGCCGATGACCGCGACGTCGTGGACGACCGGGGTACTCGGCGCGTCCGAGGGTCCTGCAGCGCTTCCCGCGGTGCTCATGGTTCGCCGCTCAGCGGGCCGCGAGGGCGCGGAGCCGCGTCAGGGTGGACTCCTTGCCGAGGATCTCCATCGACTCGAAGAGCGGCGGGCTGATCCGGCGTCCGGACACCCCCACGCGCAGCGGACCGAAGGCGACCCGGGGCTTCAGCCCGAGGTCGTCGATGAGCGCCGTGCGGAGGGCACCCTCGATCGCCTCGGTCCGCCAGTCGTCGAGCTGCTCGAGCGCCGCGATGCCGGCCGTGAGCACGGCGCCGGTGTCGCCCTTGAGCGATGCCAGTGCGTCGTCCTCGACCACCAGGTCGGCGTCGGCGGTGAACAGGAACCCGAGCATCGCCGGGGCCTCACCGAGCAGCTGCATGCGCTCCTGGACGAGCGGCGCCGCCTTCGTCAGGACCTCGGTCTGCTCCGCGGTCGGCGGGTCGGCCACGAGGTCGGTCAGGTACGGCAGGAGCCGGGAGCGGAAGTCCGACGGCTCGAGCAACCGGATGTGGTCGCCGTTGATCGCCTCGGCCTTCTTGTGGTCGAAGCGCGCCGGGTTCGGGTTGACGTCGGTGACGTCGAACGCCGCCACCATCTCGTCGATCGAGAAGACGTCGCGGTCGGCACCGATCGACCACCCGAGCAGCGCCAGGTAGTTGACGAGCCCCTCGGGGATCATGCCGGCGTCGCGGTGGTGGAACAGGTTCGCCTCGGGGTCGCGCTTCGAGAGCTTCTTGTTGCCCTCGCCCATGACGTACGGCAGGTGGCCGAACACCGGGATCGCCGGTGCGAGCCCGATCTCGTACAGCGCCTCGTACAGGGCGATCTGCCGCGGGGTCGACGACAGCAGGTCCTCGCCGCGCAGGACGTGCGTGATGCCCATCAGGGCGTCGTCCACCGGGTTCGTGAACGTGTACAGCGGCTTGCCGTTCGGCCGGACGACCACGAAGTCCGGGAACGTCCCCTGCTTGAAGGTGATCTCGCCACGGACGAGGTCGTCGAAGCTCAGGTCACGGTCCGGGACCCGGAGTCGCAGCGCCGGCTCGCGGCCCTGGTCGCGGAACGCCTGACGCTCGTCGTCGGACAGGTCCCGCTCGTGGTTGTCGTAACCCTGCTTCGGATCGCGCCCGGCGGCCTTGTTGCGGGCCTCCATCTCCTCGGGCGTGACGAAGGACTCGTAGATGTGCCCGGACGCCTTGAGCTTCGCGATGACGTCGTCGTAGATCGCGGTCCGCTCCGACTGCCGGTACGGTCCGTGCTCACCGCCGGCGTCGACGCCCTCGTCCCAGTCCAGCCGGAGCCAGCGCAGGCCGTCGAGGATCTGCGCGTAGGACTCTTCGCTGTCCCGCGCGGGGTCGGTGTCCTCGATGCGGAACACGAGCTTGCCGCCGGTGTGGCGTGCGTACGCCCAGTTGAAGAGCGCCGTGCGGATGAGCCCCACGTGCGGGGTCCCCGTCGGGCTCGGGCAGAAACGGACGCGGATCTCGGACCCGGAAGCAGTGGTGAATGGCGCAGTCATGACCCGCCAATGCTACCGTCACGCCCTGCTCGAGCGACCCGTGAACGCAGAAAACCCCTGACCTTATGGGTCAGGGGTTCCCTGGTGTTGCTACGTTAAGTCCGGCGGCGTCCTACTCTCCCACAAGGTCCCCCTTGCAGTACCATCGGCGCTGAGAGGCTTAGCTTCCGGGTTCGGAATGTGACCGGGCGTTTCCCTCTCGCTATGACCACCGGAACACTGTCGACCATGAACCACGGTCTCAAACATGTCCCAGCTGTAGCTGAGCTATTTATTCAGTTTGATTCCCGATCGTCTGTCGGGAACCACAAAGTGGACGCGAGCCCGTGCACCAGGTGCACGGAAATCAGTGTGTTATCAAGTCTTCGGCTTATTAGTACCGGTCAGCTCCACGGGTCGTTAGTCCCCGCTTCCACATCCGGCCTATCAACCCAGTAGTCTGCTGGGAGCCTCTCACACTCAAGGTGCATGGAAATCTCATCTCGAAGACGGCTTCCCGCTTAGATGCTTTCAGCGGTTATCCGGTCCGAACGTAGCTAATCAGCGGTGCCCTTGGCAGAACAACTGACACACCAGAGGTTCGTCCATCCCGGTCCTCTCGTACTAGGGATAGATCTTCTCAAATTTCCAACGCGCGCAGCGGATAGGGACCGAACTGTCTCACGACGTTCTAAACCCAGCTCGCGTACCGCTTTAATGGGCGAACAGCCCAACCCTTGGGACCTACTCCAGCCCCAGGATGCGACGAGCCGACATCGAGGTGCCAAACCATGCCGTCGATATGGACTCTTGGGCAAGATCAGCCTGTTATCCCCGAGGTACCTTTTATCCGTTGAGCGACAGCGCTTCCACAAGCCACTGCCGGATCACTAGTCCCGACTTTCGTCCCTGCTCGACCTGTCAGTCTCACAGTCAAGCTCCCTTGTGCACTTACACTCGCCACCTGATTGCCAACCAGGTTGAGGGAACCTTTGGGCGCCTCCGTTACTCTTTGGGAGGCAACCGCCCCAGTTAAACTACCCATCAGGCACTGTCCATGAACCCGATCAGGGTCCTACGTTAGACATCCAGAGTGACCAGAGTGGTATTTCAACAATGACTCCACGAACACTAGCGTGCCCGCTTCACAGTCTCCCACCTATCCTACACAAGCCACACCGAACACCAATACCAAACTGTAGTAAAGGTCACGGGGTCTTTCCGTCCTGCTGCGCGTAACGAGCATCTTTACTCGTAGTGCAATTTCGCCGAGTTCGCGGTTGAGACAGCTGGGAAGTCGTTACGCCATTCGTGCAGGTCGGAACTTACCCGACAAGGAATTTCGCTACCTTAGGATGGTTATAGTTACCACCGCCGTTTACTGGGGCTTAAATTCAGAGCTTCGCCCAAAGGCTAACCCTTCCTCTTAACCTTCCAGCACCGGGCAGGCGTCAGTCCGTATACATCGTCTTGCGACTTCGCACGGACCTGTGTTTTTAGTAAACAGTCGCTTCCCACTGGTCTCTGCGGCCTTCAACGCTCACGGAGTAAATCCGGTCACGTGTCCGGCCCCCCTTCTCCCGAAGTTACGGGGGCATTTTGCCGAGTTCCTTAACCACGATTCTCTCGATCTCCTTGGTATTCTCTACCTGACCACCTGAGTCGGTTTCGGGTACGGGCGGCTGCAACCTCGCGTCGATGCTTTTCTCGGCAGCATAGGATCACTGATTTCCCCTTACGGGTACGCGTCGGATCTCAGGCACACAGACGACGGATTTGCCTATCGTCAGCCCTACATCCTTACACCAGGTTCACCTTACGGATACCATCGCCTGGCTCAGCTACCTTCCTGCGTCACACCTGTTCATACGCTAACCGCACCAGCATGGGGTCGAGCGTTAGACCGGCCACCATCACCCCGAAGGGATCCGGACGTCCGGGTTAGGACTCTTAGCACCACTGGATTAGCTTGGGCGGTTGTTCGCCGGTACGGGAATATCAACCCGTTGTCCATCGACTACGCCTGTCGGCCTCGCCTTAGGTCCCGACTTACCCAGGGCGGATTAACCTGGCCCTGGAACCCTTGGTCTTTCGGAGGACGGGTTTCTCACCCGTCTTTCGCTACTCATGCCTGCATTCTCACTCGTGTAGCGTCCACGGCTGGATCACTCCGCCGCTTCACTCGCCACACGACGCTCTCCTACCACTCCGCACGACTGAACCACGAAGGCTTGTCTAGTGTGCGAAATCTACAACTTCGGTGGTGTGCTTGAGCCCCGTTACATTGTCGGCGCGGAATCACTTGACCAGTGAGCTATTACGCACTCTTTCAAGGGTGGCTGCTTCTAAGCCAACCTCCTGGTTGTCTATGCAACTCCACATCCTTTCCCACTTAGCACACGCTTAGGGACCTTAGTTGGTAGTCTGGGTTGTTTCCCTCTCGACGATGAAGCTTATCCCCCACCGTCTCACTGCTGCGCTCTCACTCACCGGCATTCGGAGTTTGGCTGACGTCAGTAACCTGTTGAGGCCCATCGGCCATCCAGTAGCTCTACCTCCGGCGAGAAACACGCAACGCTGCACCTAAATGCATTTCGGAGAGAACCAGCTATCACGAAGTTTGATTGGCCTTTCACCCCTATCCACAGCTCATCCCCTCCATTTTCAACTGAAGTGGGTTCGGTCCTCCACGACGTCTTACCGTCGCTTCAACCTGGCCATGGATAGATCACTTCGCTTCGGGTCTAGAACATGCGACTCAAACGCCCTATTCAGACTCGCTTTCGCTACGGCTGCCCCACACGGGTTAACCTCGCCACATATCACTAACTCGCAGGCTCATTCTTCAAAAGGCACGCCGTCACCCCTACTAAGGAGGCTCCGACGGTTTGTAAGCAAACGGTTTCAGGTACTATTTCACTCCCCTCCCGGGGTACTTTTCACCTTTCCCTCACGGTACTTGTCCGCTATCGGTCATCTGGGAGTATTTAGGCTTATCAGGTGGTCCTGACAGATTCACACGGGATTTCTCGGGCCCCGTGCTACTTGGGATACACATCCGGCCATAACACCATTTCGTCTACGGGGCTGGCACCCACTACGGCCCGGCTTTCAAACCGGTTCGACTATGATGCGCTGTAACCGCCCCAGTCCGGCAGAACTGAGTGACGTGTCCCACAACCCCGACCATGCAACGCCCGCCGGCTATCACACATGATCGGTTTAGCCTCATCCGCTTTCGCTCGCCACTACTCACGGAATCACATGTTGTTTTCTCTTCCTGTGGGTACTGAGATGTTTCACTTCCCCACGTTCCCTCTACCCGCCCTATATATTCAGGCGGGAGTCACCAGGTCACAAAAGCGCCCAGCGGGGTTTCCCCATTCGGAAATCCTCGGATCAGGGCTCGATTATCAGCTCCCCGAGGCTTATCGCAGATTTCTACGTCCTTCTTCGGCTCCAGATGCCAAGGCATCCACCGTTTGCTCTTAGAAACTTGACCACAAAGATTAAAATTGCGATCCGTCATCACCCACAACACGAACACCAAAAGTGCCCGGTCGATTGGATGACGCGAATCAAAGATGCTCGCGTCCACTGTGTAGTTCTCAACATACGATCGGCACCACACTCCCCACCGTCCAATGACAGTGCTTCATGCGGCCCAACGAAGGACCCGTAGGCCCAACCCCCACCAGACACTCTCATGTCAGCAGGAAGCCTGGTCCCTCAGGACCCAACAACGTGCACCAGCAGGCAACTCCACCCCGACCCGTCCCAACCCTGCAAGCAGAGCGTACTGAGGTCGGAAGCATCACTCCCAACTGCACTGTCAATGTTCCACCCATGAGCTACCGGCAACCACGTTCGGGTTACTCGGCGCCTGGACCACGCCCACCCCGAAGGGCACACGAGGCCAGATGCTCCTTAGAAAGGAGGTGATCCAGCCGCACCTTCCGGTACGGCTACCTTGTTACGACTTAGTCCTAATCACCGATCCCACCTTCGACGGCTCCTTCCACAAGGGTTAGGCCACCGGCTTCGGGTGTTACCGACTTTCATGACTTGACGGGCGGTGTGTACAAGGCCCGGGAACGTATTCACCGCAGCGTTGCTGATCTGCGATTACTAGCGACTCCGACTTCATGAGGTCGAGTTGCAGACCTCAATCCGAACTGAGACCGGCTTTTTGGGATTCGCTCCACCTTACGGTATCGCAGCCCTTTGTACCGGCCATTGTAGCATGCGTGAAGCCCAAGACATAAGGGGCATGATGATTTGACGTCATCCCCACCTTCCTCCGAGTTGACCCCGGCAGTCTCCTATGAGTCCCCGGCATAACCCGCTGGCAACATAGAACGAGGGTTGCGCTCGTTGCGGGACTTAACCCAACATCTCACGACACGAGCTGACGACAACCATGCACCACCTGTACACCGACCACAAGGGGGCGACCATCTCTGGCCGTTTCCGGTGTATGTCAAGCCTTGGTAAGGTTCTTCGCGTTGCATCGAATTAATCCGCATGCTCCGCCGCTTGTGCGGGCCCCCGTCAATTCCTTTGAGTTTTAGCCTTGCGGCCGTACTCCCCAGGCGGGGCGCTTAATGCGTTAGCTACGACACAGAAACCGTGGAAAGGTCCCTACATCTAGCGCCCAACGTTTACGGCATGGACTACCAGGGTATCTAATCCTGTTCGCTCCCCATGCTTTCGCTCCTCAGCGTCAGTTACGGCCCAGAGATCTGCCTTCGCCATCGGTGTTCCTCCTGATATCTGCGCATTCCACCGCTACACCAGGAATTCCAATCTCCCCTACCGCACTCTAGTCTGCCCGTACCCACTGCAAGCCCGAGGTTGAGCCTCGGGATTTCACAGCAGACGCGACAAACCGCCTACGAGCTCTTTACGCCCAATAATTCCGGACAACGCTTGCACCCTACGTATTACCGCGGCTGCTGGCACGTAGTTAGCCGGTGCTTTTTCTGCAGGTACCGTCACTTTCGCTTCTTCCCTACTAAAAGAGGTTTACAACCCGAAGGCCGTCATCCCTCACGCGGCGTTGCTGCATCAGGCTTTCGCCCATTGTGCAATATTCCCCACTGCTGCCTCCCGTAGGAGTCTGGGCCGTGTCTCAGTCCCAGTGTGGCCGGTCACCCTCTCAGGCCGGCTACCCGTCGTCGCCTTGGTGAGCCATTACCTCACCAACAAGCTGATAGGCCGCGAGTCCATCCCCAACCAAAAAATCTTTCCACCACCAGACCATGCGGCCAGTGATCATATCCAGTATTAGACGTCGTTTCCAACGCTTATCCCAGAGTCAGGGGCAGGTTACTCACGTGTTACTCACCCGTTCGCCACTAATCCACCCAGCAAGCTGGGCATCATCGTTCGACTTGCATGTGTTAAGCACGCCGCCAGCGTTCGTCCTGAGCCAGGATCAAACTCTCCGTAAAAAAATACAGACCCAACACCCCGAAAGGCATCAGACCGAGTTGATTCTGACTGTTGACTGTCTACTGACAATCTTCAATCCAAAAGGAATTGTCTCAAACCCGACCAACCCGAAGGAAGGCCAGGCACGAGGTCAATCAATAAATTGGCATTGACAATGTGCACGCTGTTGAGTTCTCAAGGACCAGACGCACTCCCCCGCTCGACACCCGAAGATGCTCCGCCAGAGAGGCTGGTGAATCCGCTACCCGGGGAAGAACCGTGGCGGACAAGATCCCCGGGTAAACCCAGTGACCGTCTCAGCCGTTCCGTTCTCCGCCGCCGTGGCAACGAGTGATTACTTTACGCAGGGACGAACGGCTGCGCCAAGCCAGGCTGCATCCCGGGCGTGTCGCGCGGAACGGCCCCGAACGCGGAACGGCCCGCTCCCCCGAGGGGGAACGGGCCGTCGTGGTGACGAGCCGGGTCAGTGGCGCGCGATCACCGGGTTCTTGAGCGTGCCGATGCCCGAGATCGTGACCTCGACCACCTCGCCGTCGCGGATCTGGCCGACGCCGGCCGGGGTGCCGGTCAGGATGACGTCGCCGGGCAGCAGGGTCCAGATCGACGACACGAACTCGACCAGCGAGGGGATGTCGTGGACCATCTCGTTCGTCGAACCCGCCTGGCGCAGGTCGCCGTCCACGCGGGTCTCGATGCGGATGTCCGACGGGTCGATCTCGGTCTCGATCACGGGGCCGAGCGGGCAGAAGGTGTCGAACCCCTTCGAACGGGTCCACTGGCCGTCGCGGGCCTGCAGGTCGCGGGCGGTCACGTCGTTGGCGATCGTGTACCCGAGCACGACGCTCGCGAAGTCCTCGCGCCGGACGTTCTTGGCGAGCGATCCGATCACGATGGCGAGTTCGCCCTCGTGGTCGACGCGTCCGATGTCCGCCGGCAGACGGATGGGTTCGTCGGGACCGATCACCGAGGTGTTCGGCTTGAGGAACACCACCGGGTCGTCGCCGGCGCGCTCGTCCATCTCCGAGGCGTGCTCGAGGTAGTTGAGCCCCACCCCGATGACCTTCGACCGCGGGATGACGGGGGCGAGGAGCTTGGCGTCGGCGAGTGCGACGCGCTCCCCCGTGGTCTCGAACCCCTGGTACATCGGGTCTCCGGCGAGCACCACCAGGTGCCGCTCGTCGAGGATGCCGTACCGGGGGTCTTCACCCTTGCTGCTGAACCGTGCGATCTTCACCGTTCGACCCTACCCACGCCCGAGCGTCGATCAGGACGCGTCGGTCAGCTTCGTCATCCACCCGTGCGGGTCGGGACGACGGCCGTACTGGATGTCGGTGAGCTCGTCGCGCAGGGACATCGTGAGTTCCCCGGCGCCCTCGGTCGGCGAACCGATCGTGAAGCCCTCGCCGCGGAGCTCCGCGATCGGGGTCACGACGGCGGCCGTCCCGCAGGCGAACGCCTCGGTGATGGAGCCGTCGGCCACACCGTCACGCCATTCGTCGAGGGTCACGCGACGCTTCTCGACCGTGAGCCCGCGGTCCTCTGCCAACTGCAGGATCGAGTCGCGCGTGATGCCCTCGAGGATGGAGTCGGAGTCCGGCGTGACGAGCGTGCCGTCGGACTTCACGAGCACGACGTTCATGCCACCGAGCTCTTCGAGGTACTTGCCCTCGACCGAGTCGAGGAACATGACCTGCTGGCACCCGTGCTCGTACGCCTCCTGCTGGGGCAGCAGCGACGACGCGTAGTTGCCACCGGTCTTGGCGGCACCGGTCCCGCCCTTGCCGGCGCGGGCGTACTGGGTCGACAGCCAGATCGAGACCGGCTTCGGGCCCGAGGTGAAGTACGCCCCGGCCGGGCTCGCGATGCAGTGGTACCCCACCGCCTGCGCCGCACGCACCCCCAGGAACGACTCGGTCGCGATCATGAACGGCCGGAGGTACAGGCTCGTCTCGGGTGCGGACGGCACCCAGTCGACGTCGGTCTGCACGAGCTGCCGGATCGACTCGACGAAGGCCTCGACCGGCAGTTCCGGCAGCGCCAGCCGACGGGCCGACCGCTGGAACCGACGGGCGTTGGCGTCCGGGCGGAAGGACCACACCGACCCGTCCGCGTGCCGGTACGCCTTGAGCCCCTCGAAGATCTCCTGCGCGTAGTGCAGCACGCTGGCGCTGGGGTCGAGCGAGAGCGGGCCGTAGGGGTGGACCGAGGCACCGTGCCAACCACCGTCGAGCGTCCACTCGACGGTGGCCATGTGGTCCGTGAAGTGCTTGCCGAAGCCCGGGTCGGCGAGGATCTCCTCGCGCTCGGCGGCGGCGCGGCGGTCCGCCGACGGGGTGGTGGCGAACTCGAGTCCGAAGGCGGTGTCGGTGCTCATGGGGAGGGCTCCTTCTCAGGCGGTGGTGGTGCGTGCCGTGGCCGCGGCGGCGATGGCGTCGCCGATCTCGGCCGTGCGACGCTGCGTGGTGCCCCGGTCTGCCAGGTCCGCCTCGACGGCCCGCGTCACCGCCGTCGCGAGGTCGCTGCGACCGATGTGGTCGAGCAGCAGTGCGACGGAGAGGATGGCGGCCGTGGGATCGGCCTTCTGCTGACCCGCGATGTCCGGCGCGGAGCCGTGGACCGGCTCGAACATGCTGGGGAAGGTGCCGTCCGGGTTGATGTTGCCCGAGGCCGCCAGACCGATGCCGCCGCTGATCGCGCCGGCCAGGTCGGTGATGATGTCGCCGAAGAGGTTGTCGGTGACGATGACGTCGAACCTAGCAGGATCCCGCACCATGTGGATGGTGACCGCATCGACGTGCTGGTAGTCCACCGTGACGTCCGGGAACTCCGCCCCGACGGCCGCGACCGTGCGCTGCCACAGGGCCCCGGCGTGCACCAGGACGTTGCTCTTGTGCACGAGCGTGAGGTGCTTCCGTGCCCGACGGTTCGCCAGGTCGAAGGCGTAGCGGACGACCCGCTCGACACCGAACGCGGTGTTCAGCGAGACCTCGGTCGCGATCTCCTGCGGCGTGCCCGTGCGGATGGCGCCGCCGTTGCCGACGTACGGCCCCTCGGTGCCCTCGCGCACGACGACGAAGTCCACCGCGCCCGGGTCGGCGAGCGGCGTCGTGACGGCGTCGTGGACCTTGGTCGGTCGCAGGTTGACGTAGTGGTCGAACGCGAAGCGCAGCTTCAGCAGGAGCCCACGCTCGATGATCCCGCCGGCGAGCCGGGGGTCGCGGGGATCCCCGCCGACCGCTCCGAGCAGGATCGCGTCGTGCGAGGCGATGGCGGACATGTCGTCCTCGGTGAGGATGTCACCGGTCTCGAGGTAGCGCGTCGCACCGAGGGAGAACGGGGTCTCCTCGATGACGAGGTCGTCCGGGGTCACGGCGTGCAGGACCTTGAGGGCCTCGTCGACCACCTCTGGTCCGATGCCGTCCCCGCGGATCACCGCGAGCTGGAGCGTCCGGACGGCCATCAGAGCGTGATGTCGATCTCGCGGAGCGAGGAGGCGTCGATCGCCCGGCCGACGTGCTCGAGGATCTCGGCGGGCACCGGCGAGTCGACGGTGAGGACGCTGAGCGCCTGTCCGCCGGCGGCTTCGCGCGAGATCTGCATCGCAGCGATGTTGATGCCGGCCTCGCCGAACTCCTTGCCGTAGACCGCGACGATGCCCGGGCGGTCGACGTACTCCATGACGACGTGGTGCCGGTCGAGCGGGACCTCGACGTCGTGGCCGTTGATCTCGACGAGCTTCTCGACCTGCTTGGGGCCGGTGAGCGTGCCGGAGACGCTGATCGCGGGGCCGTCGGACTGGGCGCCGCGGATCGTGAGCACGTTGCGGTACTCGGGGCTGTCGGTCTCGGTGATGAGCCGCACGGTGACACCGCGCTGCTCCGCGATGAGCGGGGCGTTGACGTAGGAGACCTGGTCGCTGACGACGTCGGTAAAGACGCCCTTGAGCGCCGCGAGCTTGAGCACGCTGACGTCGTACTCGGCGAGCTCGCCGTGGACCTCGACGTCGATGCTCGTGACCGGCGACGTGGCGAGGGCCGTGAAGACCTGGCCGAGCTTCTCGACGAGCGGGATGCCGGGGCGGACGTACGGGTCGATGACGCCGCCGGCGACGTTGACCGCGTCCGGAACGAGCTCGCCGCCGAGGGCGAGACGCACCGACTTGGCGACCGAGACGCCGGCCTTCTCCTGCGCTTCGTCCGTCGAGGCACCCAGGTGCGGCGTGACGACGACGTTGGGCAGCGAGACGAGCGGGGAGTCCTTCGGGGGCTCCGACACGAAGACGTCGAGGCCGGCACCCGCGATGGTGTTCGCGGTCAGTGCGCGGTGCAGGGCGTCCTCGTCGATCAGGCCGCCGCGGGCGACGTTCACGACGAACGCCGTCGGCTTCATGAGCGCGAACTGGTCGTCCGAGATCATGCCGAGGGTCTCGGGCGTTCGCGGCATGTGGATCGTGACGAAGTCGGCGCGCTGCAGCAGGTCGTCGAGCGAGACGAGCTCGACCCCGAGCTGCTGGGCGCGGGCCGTCGTGACGTAGGGGTCGTACGCGATCACCTGGACGCCGAAGGCCTGCAGGCGCTGCGTGATGAGCGCGCCGATGCGGCCGAGACCGATGATGCCGACGGTCTTCTCGTAGAGCTCGACGCCGGTGTACGACGAGCGCTTCCACGCACCGGCGGCCAGCGACGCGTGCGCGGCCGGGATGTGGCGGGCGAGCGACAGGATGTGCCCGACGGTGAGCTCGGCGGCGGAGATGATGTTCGACGTCGGCGCGTTCACCACCATGACACCGGCGGTGGTCGCCGCCTTGATGTCGACGTTGTCCAGGCCGACACCGGCACGGGCGACGACCTTGAGGTTCGGGGCCGCGGCGATCGCCTCGGCATCGACCTTGGTGGCGGAACGCACCAGCACGGCATCCGCGTCGGCGAGGGCCGACAGGAGCGCGGGGCGGTCGGTGCCGTCCACGTTCCGGATCTCGAAGTCGGGCCCGAGGGCGTCGACCGTGGCGGGCGAGAGTTCTTCGGCGATCAGGACGACCGGCTTCGACACAGCTGCTGTTTCCTCACGAGAGACGGTTGGTATCCCACCATGCTATCGACGTGCGCGGCCCGTTACGACCGCGCGCGCCTAGAACTGCAGCAGGCTCGGCACGAACAGCTGCAGGTCGAGCCAGAGGGCGCCGGCCGCCGCGAAGGCGAGGACGAACACGGCGAGGGTGACCGCGAGCCGCGCACGACGCGTGATCACCAGGGCGACCACGAAGGCGACCGGGGCGATCAGGATGTCCAGGACCAGCCACAGCCAGGGCGTGCTCGCCTGCAGCGACTCGCCACCGGAGGTGGTCGCGAGGAACGCGTTGAACTCGTCCACCCGCTGCGAGATCTGCGTGAGGTTCCCCACCGCCTGCACCGTCATGTAGGCGAACAGCACGGCGAACACGAGCCAGACCGCGATGCGGCCGACGACCGGACCGCGCGACCGGCGGCCGATCGGCGTCGCGGCGGTCACCCGAAGCTCCGCGTCAGCAGGAACGGCCACGGGAACAGCACCACGGCTCCGAGCAGCATCCAGAGCAGTCGTGTCCGGGTCCGGCTGCCGCGGGCGGCCCACAGCACCACCGTGAACCACAGCGCCGGCGCCAGGATGGCGAGGAACCGGAGCACCTCGACGAAGACCGTCAGGACGGTGTCGACACCCGAGACGTACGAGGTCGACGCCGTCAGCAGCCAGGCGACCGTGTAGAGCAGGTAGAGCCCACCGAACACGCCGAACCCGACGAGGGCGCCGGAGGTCTCCGGTGCCTCGGGGTCGCGGTCGCCACGGTCCTTGACGGCGACCGGGTTGTGCGCGGCGTCGACGTGGGTGGCGTCGTCGGCGTCACCCCAGCTGAGCGCCTCGTCGTCGTGGTCGACGGCGTTCGTCACGTCCGGGTCGACCGACCCGTCGGGTGGGGATGCTGCCGTGTTCATGCCTCGATCCTACGAG
Organism: Curtobacterium sp. MCJR17_020; assembly: GCF_003234365.2. Classification (NCBI taxonomy): domain Bacteria; kingdom Bacillati; phylum Actinomycetota; class Actinomycetes; order Micrococcales; family Microbacteriaceae; genus Curtobacterium; species Curtobacterium sp. MCJR17_020. The sequence continues at coordinate 2,500,075 of NZ_CP126260.1, forward strand.
GGACCGGCGCACGGGGAGACCACGGGTTCCCGGTGGGACGCGCGTTCAGGCGTCGGCGGGCTGCGTCGCGAGCACCTCGGCGACGACCTCGCGCACGGCGGGGAAGAGCGGGTGGCTCTCCATCAGGCCGGTGAGGATCTCGGTGAGCGCATGCGCCGTCGCGCCGGAACGGAGCAGCGCGTGCAGCTCGATCGACTCCGGGTCGTTCTCGTCGTCGAACGCGAGCGCGACGCGGACGGCGCCGAGCAGGTGCTCGACCGGCAACCCGCGTTCGGCGAGCTGCGCGGCGGGACCGACGAAGCGCTCACGCCGGCCGAGCTTGCGGAGCGGGTTCCGTCCGACGCGCACGGTGGTGTCGGGGAGGTGCGGGTTCGCGATGCGAGACAGGTTCGCCGCGACGTACCGTGCGTGCTCCTCCGGGTCGAAGCCGTGCTTCGCGACGAGCAGCGCGGTGGTCTCGGCGAGCACGCCGTCGACCTCGGCACGGACGGCGTCGTCCTCGAGGGCTTCGCGGATGAGCCGGATGCCCCGGACGTAACCGTGGTAGGCGGCCGTCGCGTGCGCGGTGTTCACGGTGTAGAGCTTGCGTTCGACGAAGGGCTGCAGGTCGTCGACCCAGGTGACGCCCTCGATCGTCGGGGGTTCGGCGTCGGAGCCGAGGAACGGCGTGCGCTCGATGACCCACTCGTAGAAGGGCTCGAGCACGACGTCGAGGCCGCCGGACTGCCCGAGCACGCCGGACTGGTCGGGGACGATGCGGTCGATGGCGCAGTTCGCGAAGACCGCGGCGATGTCGCGGTCCTCGAGCACCGGCGCACGCCGGATGCTCGCGTGCAGGGAGTCGGTGGCGTTGAACGCGTTCTCGCACGCCACGATCGTGACGTCGCCGCGCTCGAGCGGACGTGCCGCGAGTCCCTCGGCGATGAGCGGTGCGACGAGCGGGAGCGTCCGGGCACCGACGGCGGTCGTCACGACGTCCGCCTCGGCGATCGCCTGGATCACGCGGTCGCGGTCGGTCTTGCTGCTGAGCGCCCGGAAGCCGTAGACGAGGTGCTCGACCGGCATCTCGCCGACCTCGTGCACCACGAAGCGTCCGGCTTCGTTCAACGCGGACACCACACGGTCGTCGACGTCGACGAAGGTGAGCTCGTAGCCGCTCGCCACGAGGAACTGGCCCACGAACCCGCGCCCGATCTTGCCGGCGCCGATGTGGACCGCTCGTTTCGTCACCGCCATCCGATGATCATCCCATGCTGGTCGGTCCGCCCCTGACCGCTCGTGCGGACCGCGGACGACGGCTGTCGCGCATCGTCCGGGCGCACGCCGACGGGACGCCGGTGAACGGCGTCGGGGCTGGAGAAGAGCTGTTGCATAACGTTCGGGTCACGTCGCGAGGCGGCGGTGCAAGGGCTGCACCGCCGCCTCGTCATCGAGTGTTCCTCGGAAGACTACCGCGCTGCCGAGCCGTCCACGTAGTCGCCGTCGTTCTGCTTCCACGCGAAGAGCGCGCGGAGCTCGCGGCCGGTCGCCTCGATCGGGTGGCCCTCGCCCTTGGCGCGGAGCGCCTTGAACTCGGGTGCGCCGGCGTCCTGGTCGTCGATGAAGCGCTTCGCGAAGGCACCGTTCTGGATGTCCGCGAGCACCGCCTTCATGTTCTCCTTGACGTCGGGCGAGATCACGCGCGGGCCGGAGACGTAGTCACCGAACTCGGCGGTGTCGGAGATCGACCAGCGCTGCTTGGTGAGGCCGCCCTCCCAGATCAGGTCGACGATCAGCTTGAGCTCGTGCAGGACCTCGAAGTACGCGATCTGCGGCTGGTAGCCCGCCTCGACCAGGGTCTCGAAGCCGTACTGGATCAGCTGCGAGGTGCCACCGCACAGGACGGCCTGCTCGCCGAACAGGTCGGTCTCGGTCTCCTCGGTGAAGGTCGTCTTGATGCCGCCGGAGCGCAGACCACCGATGGCCTTCGAGTACGACCAGGCGAGGTCCCAGGCGGAACCCGACGCGTCGACCTCGACGGCGACGATCACGGGGACGCCACGGCCGGCCTCGTACTCGCGACGGACGGTGTGACCCGGGCCCTTCGGGGCGACGAGCGACACGTCGACGCCCTCGGGCGCCTCGATGTAGCCGAAGCGGATGTTGAAGCCGTGGCCGAAGACGAGCGTGGCGCCCGGCTTGAGGTTCGGACGGATGTCATCGGCGTAGACGATGCGCTGGACCTGGTCGGGCGCGAGGATGACGACGACGTCGGCCCAGGCGGTGACGTCGGCCGGGGTGAGGACCTCGAAGCCGGCCTCTTCGGCCTTCTGGCGGCTCTTCGAGCCCTCCTTGAGGCCGATCTTGACCTCGACACCCGAGTCACGGAGGTTGAGGGCGTGGGCGTGGCCCTGCGAGCCGTACCCGATGACGGCGACCTTCTTGCCCTGGATGAGCGTCAGGTCGGCGTCGGCGTCGTACACGATGTCAGTCACGAGGGTGTGTCTCCTTGGTTCTGGTGGATTGTGGGGGTGGCGGACCGCTGGTCAGCGCACCCGGTCGGTGATGCTCTTCGGTCCGCGGCCCATGCCGAGGAGTCCCGCACGGGCGAGCTCCTTGATGCCGTAGGGCTCGAGGACGCGGAGGATCGCCTGGATCTTGCCGGGGTCTCCGGTCACCTCGACGATGAGCGAGTCGTTCGCGACGTCGACGACCTGTGCGCGGAACAGGTTCACTGCCTCGAGCACGGCCGACCGCGTCTGGTTGTCGACGCGGACCTTCACGAGCATGTGCTCGCGCTGGACGGACTGCGAGAAGTCCAGTTCGACGATCTTGATGACGTTGACGAGCTTGTTGAGCTGCTTCGTCACCTGCTCGAGCGGGAGGTCCTCGACGTCGACGACGACGGTGATCCGGCTGAGGCCGTCGACCTCGGTGTTGCCGACGGCGAGCGACTCGATGTTGAACCCGCGGCGGGCGAACAGGCCCGCGACGCGGGTCAGCAGACCGGGCTTGTCCTCGACGAGGAGGGACAGGACGTGGCTCATGCGGTTTCCCCCGTCATGTCGGCGTCCTCGTCGTCCCAGGTGGGTGCGAGGGCCTGGGCGTACTCGATGGACGAGTTGCTGACTCCCTGCGGGACCATCGGCCAGACCATCGAGTCACGGCTCACGACGAAGTCGATCACCACGGGGCGGTCGTTCGTCTCGAGAGCGAGCTGGATGGCGGCGTCGACCTCGTCGGCCTTCTCGACGCGGATGCCGAGGGCACCGTACGCGTCCGCCAACTTCACGAAGTCGGGCACGCGGCGCGAGTCGTGGCCGGTCTCGAGGTCGGTGAACGAGTGGCGGCCGTCGTAGAACAGCGTCTGCCACTGCCGCACCATGCCGAGCGACGAGTTGTTGATGATCGCGACCTTGATCGGGATGTCGTTGATGACGCAGGTCGCGAGTTCCTGGTTCGTCATCTGGAAGCAGCCGTCGCCGTCGATCGCCCAGACCACGCGGTCCGGCTGGGCGACCTTCGCGCCCATCGCCGCGGGGACGGAGTAGCCCATCGTGCCCGCGCCGCCGGAGTTCAGCCAGGCGTTCGGGCGTTCGTACTTGATGAACTGCGCCGACCACATCTGGTGCTGCCCGACACCCGAGGCGTAGACGGCCTCGGGACCGGAGAGCTCACCGATGCGCTTGATGATGGCCTGCGGGGCGAGCAGGCCGTCGGTCGGCTCGGCGTACCCGAGCGGGAAGTCGACCTTGAGCTGGCGGAGCTTCGTCCACCAGTCGGCCGTCGAGGCGCGGTCGTCGACGGCGATGCCGCCCCACGCGTCGAGCAGGTCGACCAGGACCTCGCGGGCATCGCCCACGATCGGGACGTCGGCGAAGCGGATCTTCGAGATCTCGGCCGGGTCGATGTCGACGTGCACGACCTTGGCGTTCGGCGCGAACTCGTCGGCCTTGCCCGTCACGCGGTCGTCGAAGCGGGCGCCGAGCGCGATGATGAGGTCGCTGTCCTGCAGACCGAGCACCGCCGGGACGGTGCCGTGCATGCCGGGCATGCCGAGGTGCTGGGGGTGCGAGTCCGGGAAGGCACCGCGCGCCATCAGCGTCGTCACGACGGGCGCACCCGTCGCCTCGGCGAAGCGGAGCAGCTCGGCGGTCGCGCGGGAGCGGATCACGCCACCGCCCACGTAGAGCACCGGACGCTCGGCCTCGGCCAGGAGCTGCGCGGCCGCGGTGATCTGCTTGCCGTGCGCCTTGGTGACCGGTCGGTAGCCGGGCAGGTCGATCTTGGGCGGCCAGACGTAGGGCGCCGACTTCTGCTGGGCGTCCTTCGTGATGTCGACCAGCACGGGGCCGGGCCGACCGGTCGTCGCGATGAGGTGCGCCGCGGCCAGGGTCGCCGGCACGTCGGCCGGGTCGGTGACCAGGAACGAGTGCTTCGTGATCGGCATCGTGATGCCCACGATGTCGGCTTCCTGGAACGCGTCGGTCCCCATCAGCGTCGAGAACACCTGGCCGGTGATCGCGATGAAGGGCACCGAGTCCATGTAGGCGTCGGCGATGGCCGTGACGAGGTTCGTCGCACCGGGGCCGGACGTCGCGATGGCGACGCCGACCTTGCCGGACGACGAGGCGTAGCCCTCGGCGGCGTGGCCGGCGCCCTGCTCGTGCCGGACGAGGATGTGGCGGATCGTCTTCGACGCCATGAGCTCGTCGTAGAACGGGATGATGGCACCGCCCGGCAGGCCGAAGACGTCGGTGATCCCGAGGTGCTCGAGCGTCCGGAGGACGGCTCCCGAGCCGGTCAGGATCTCCGGCGACCGGCGTGCACCGGCGGCCGCGGACAGCGGAGTTGCTTCCGTGGGCATGAGGTGGTCCTTGCCTGGAGAGGTGGCGATGGTGCGTGTGTCGAACGCTAGCCCGTGACCGCGCCCTGGGCGGCGGACTTCACGAGCTTGGCGTACTTCGCGAGGACTCCGCGGGTGTAGCGCGGGGGCAGCGGGGCCCAGCCGTCACGGCGGGCCTCCAGCTCGGTCGGGTCGACCAGTAGGTCGAGCGAGCGAGCCGCGATGTCGACACGGATGCGGTCGCCATCGCGCACGAAGGCAACTGGACCTGCGTCCACTGCCTCGGGTGCGATGTGGCCGATGCACAGGCCGGTTGTGCCGCCTGAGAATCGTCCGTCGGTCAAGAGTAGTACATCCTTGCCGAGGCCCGCGCCCTTGATGGCTGCGGTGATGGCGAGCATCTCGCGCATGCCCGGGCCGCCCTTGGGGCCCTCGTAGCGGATGACGACGACGTCGCCCTTCTGGATCTTCCCCTCGGTGAGGGCGTCCATCGCGGCACGCTCGCGGTCGAACACCCGCGCGGGGCCCTCGAACACCTCGGCGTCGAAGCCCGCGGTCTTCACCACGGCACCCTCGGGGGCGAAGGTCCCCTGCAGGACGGTCAGGCCGCCGGTCTCGTGGATCGGGTTGTCGAGCGTGCGGAAGACCTCGCCGTCGAGCGCCGGCGGGTCGATCTCGGCCAGGTTCTCGGCGACGGTCCTGCCCGTGACGGTGAGGCAGTCGCCGTGCAGCAGGCCGGCGTCGAGCAGCGCCTTCATGATCACCGGGATGCCGCCGTTGCGGTCCACGTCGACCATGACGTACTTGCCGAAGGGCTTCATGTCGGCCAGGTGCGGGACCTTCGAGCCGATGCGGTTGAAGTCGTCCAGCGACAGCTCGACCTCGGCCTCGTAGGCGATGGCGAGCAGGTGCAGGATGACGTTGGTGGAGCCGCCGAGCGCCATCGCCACGGCGATCGCGTTCTCGAAGGCTTCCTTCGTCAGGATCTGGCGGGCGGTGATCCCGTGCTCGAGCATGTTCACCACGGCCTCGCCGGAGCGGTGCGCGTAGTAGTCACGGCGGCGGTCGGCGCTCGGCGGGGCGGCGGAGCCCGGCAGCGACATGCCGAGGGCCTCGGCCACGCTCGCCATGGTGTTGGCCGTGTACATGCCACCGCAGGCACCCTCGCCCGGGACGATGGCGCACTCGATCTTCTTCAGCTCTTCCTCGGACATGGTGCCGGCCTTGCAGGCACCGACGCCCTCGAAGGAGTCGATGATCGTGACTTCCTTCATCGTGCCGTCGGCCTGCTTCACGTAGCCCGGCATGACCGAACCCGCGTACAGGAACACGCTCGCCAGGTCGAGGCGCGCGGCGGCCATGAGCATGCCCGGCAGGGACTTGTCGCAGCCGGCGAGCAGGACGGTGCCGTCGAGGCGCTCGGCGTTGACGACGGTCTCGACGCTGTCGGCGATGACCTCGCGCGAGACGAGCGAGAAGTGCATCCCCTCGTGGCCCATCGAGATGCCGTCCGAGACCGAGATGGTGCCGAACTGCAGCGGGTAGCCACCGCCGGAGTGGACGCCTTCCTTGGCGCCCTGCGCGAGGCGGTCGAGCGAGAGGTTGCAGGGCGTGATCTCGTTCCACGAGGACGCGATGCCGATCTGCGGCTTGCTCCAGTCCTCGTCTCCCATACCGACGGCCCGCAGCATGCCACGCGAGGTGGTTGCTTCGATCCCGTCGGTGACGACCCGGCTGCGCGGCTTGACGTCGATATCAGGCATGGAGCGAGTCTAGGACGCTTTGGGATACCAGTTGGACAACAACATGCGTTCGCATGTTCCGGAGCCCGACTGGGAGGCCCGGATCACCCTGGTCAGCGCGTCGCACGAAGGCGAGCGAGCTGCTTCAGGACGCCGGTCAGGGCCGCCGGGTCCGCGATGCGGTACCCGGCACGGGTCTCCCCCGGACCCACCTTCACACCGACGTCGCCGTCCCCGAGCACACGGAAGCCGTCCTCGTCGGTGACGTCGTCACCGGCGAAGAACACCGCGTCGGCGCCGTGGAGCTCGCGTAGCCGGGCGATCGCGTCGCCCTTCGTGACGTGCCGGACGGCGAACTCGACGATGTCCTTGCCGCCGCGCTCGAGCACGTCGGCGTCGGCCTCGTGCGCCGCACGGCTCGCGTCGGCGTTCGCCTGCGCGGCGACCTCGGCGCTCACCCGACGGGTGTGCACGCCGTGGCCGGCAGGCTTGTGCTCGATGACGACGCCCGGGTACCGCGCGCCGACCTCGTCGAGCGCCGCTCCGATCCGGGCGACCCGGGCGACCTCGTCGTCGGTCAGGGCGGCCTCGTCGTGGCCGTCCACGCGCCACTCGACGCCGTGGGACCCGACCAGCGCCATGTCCTGCGGTGCGTGCGACACGGCCGCGAGGCTGCCGAGCGGGCGACCGGAGACGAGCACGACCTCGGTGTCCTTCGCGCGGTGCAGGGTCAGGACCGCTGCCCACGAGCCCGGCAGGGCGCCGACCTGCGACGGCTCGTCGGCGAACGGCGCGAGCGTGCCGTCGAAGTCGAGGGCGACGATGAGTCGCGGCGCAGCCGCGAGCGTCTCGAGTGCCGTGTCGATGGCGGTCTGGTCGGTGGTGGTCTCAGTCATCACGTGCCTCCCGGGTGTCCTCGGCAGCCCTGGCGGACTGGGCGTCCTGGTCGAAGATCGACATGTTGTCGGTCTGCGCCTCACGGTGTCGGTCCGCCGGGTCGACGGCGGACGGGTCGAGCTGGGCGTTCCGCGGAGCGTGCCGGTCGAGCGCCTCGAGGAACGAGCGCGACCAGCGAGCCACGTCGTTGTCGCGGACCCGCTTCCGGAGCGCACGCATGCGTGTCGAGCGCTCGCGGCGCGGCATCTCGATCGCGCGCTCGATGCTGTCCTTCAGCGCGCCGATGTCGTGCGGGTTGACGATGACGGCCTGCTTCAGTTCGTCGGCGGCACCGGCGAACTCGGACAGGATGAGCACCCCGTCGCTGTCGAAGCGGGCCGCGACGTACTCCTTCGCGACGAGGTTCATGCCGTCCCGCAGCGCGGTGACGAGCATGATGTCGGCGGCCAGGTAGAGCGCCACCATCTCCTCGCGCGGGTAGCCGTGGTGCAGGTACGAGATCGGCTGGTGGCCGATGACCCCGAGGTCGCCGTTGATGCGGCCGACGCTCAGCTCGATCTCGTCGCGGAGGGTGGCGTAGGTGTCGACGCGCTCGCGACTCGGGCTCGCGACCTGGATGAGGGCGGCGTCCTCGACCTTGATGCGGCCGTCCTCGACGAGCTCACCGAAGGCCTTGATGCGGTGCCGGATGCCCTTGGTGTAGTCGAGGCGGTCGACCCCGAGCAGCACCGTCTTCGGGTTGCCGAGGCTCTCGCGGATCTCGCGGGCACGCTCCTGCACCTCGGGACGGCGCGCGATGTCCTCGAAGGCCTCGGCGTCGATCGAGATCGGGAAGTGCCGGGCCTCGACGTGTCGGACCGTGATCCCCTTGCGGCTGCGCGGTGCGTCCGGGTCGTCCACGGGGACGTCGATCGTCTGGCCCTTCGTCGTGTAGCCCTTGATGTGACGGACCGCTCGGAGGAAATCGCTCGCGTCGTCGTGGCGCTGGAAGCCGATGACGTCGGCGCCGAGCAGGCCGTCCAGGATCTGCGCGCGCCAGGGCAGCTGGGCGTAGATGCCGACCGGCGGGAACGGGATGTGGTTGAAGAAGCCGATCGTCAGGTCGGGACGCTTGGCCCGGAGCAGTGCCGGCACGAGCTGCAGCTGGTAGTCCTGCACCCAGACGATGCCGTCCTGCTCGGTGATCTCGGCGATCTGGGCCGCGAAGCGCTCGTTGACGCGCTTGTAGGCGTTCCACCAGTCGCGGTGGTAGCTCGGGTGCTCGATGACGTCGTGGTACAGCGGCCAGAGGGTGTCGTTGCTGAAGCCCTCGTAGTACTCCTCGACGTCGTCGTCGGACAACGGGACCGGCACGATGTGGATGCCCTCGTTGTCGAACGGCTCGACCTCGACCTCGGGCTGGCCGACCCAGCCGACCCATGCCCCGTCGTTCGCGCGCATCACGGGCTCGAGGGCGGTGACGAGGCCACCGGGCGAGTGCCGCCACCCCTCGTTGCCGTCCTGGTCGACGACCCGGTCCACCGGCAGGCGGTTCGAGGCGACGACGAAGGCGTACTTGGTGGAGGAACGAGAAGGCGCAGACACGGTGGGAACTTACCAGCGCCCGGACAGCGCATTCACGGCGGATCGGCGGGTTCCGGTACGCTTCAGGTGCGTGTCGGGGGGACACGGGTGCTGGCGTGCGGCATCGGCCTCCCGGTCGGAGAGGACCCACCAGCCATGAGCGAGAACCCGCCGAACCCGCCCGTCCCGCCCGTTCCGCCGGGGCAGCCCGGTCCGCAGTCGTCGGATGCGTTCGGTCGCCTGCTGCGGTCCGTGTCCGGCCGTGACTGGCTGGCCGCCGTGCTCGCCGCCGTCGGCGGCTGGGTCGCCGCCTACGTGGTCGCTGCGATCTCGCTGCTCCTCACCGTCGCCGTGCTGGCAGCGGGCGGATCAGGATCCGGTTCCGTCGGGTCGGGGTCGACCGGCACCGGGACCGACCTCGGCGCCGGGAGCACCCCCGACGTCCAGTCGCTGCTGTCCGGGGTCAGCGTCCTGCTCGGCACCCCCGCCCAGCTCGTCGCCCTCGCCGACCTCGGTCGCCTGCACCTGTCCGGCTCGATCGGCTTCCTCGGGTCGGGGTCGGGCGCGCTCGCGGTCGTCCCGGCGCTCGTGCTCGCCGCGCAGGTCGTGCTGGCCGTCGTCCTCACCCGTCGCATCCGCACCCGCGGGCTCGGGCGCACCGCGATCCTGCTGACCGCCGTCCTGTCCGGGCTGGTGACCACGGTGCTGACCAACGCCGCCGCGGGCATCCTCGCCATCCGGTTCCCCGCCGTCTCCGGCGCGTCCATCGACCCCGTGCACGCGGTCGGCCTCGGCAGCATCCTCGGCGCCTTCGTGATCGGCGCACTCGCCGCAGTGCTCGCACGCCCGTCGGCCCTCCTCGGCCGGAACGTGTTCGCCGGTCGCGTCCTCGGCACACTGCGCGTCGCGGCGTCGCAGCTCACGGTGCTCGTCGTGCTGGTGACGGTCGTCGTCATCGTCGTCGCCCTGGTCGCACAGCCCTCGTGGGGCGCAGCACTGCCGGTGCTCGTCGGCAACGTCGCGGTCGGCCTCACCGCCCTCGGGTTCCTCGGCGGCGTCGGGCTGTCCGGCTTCGGCTCGGCGGGCAGCACGGCGTCGGTCTTCGGCGGCGCCGGCGGCTGGACCTGGCTCGTCGTCCTGCTCGTCGTCGCGACCTCGGTCGTCGCGGGCCTCGCACTCGCCGTCCGCCGCAACGACCGGTTCCGCACCACGCTGGACTGGGTCGTGACCCCGGTCGTCTGGTTCGCCCTCGGACTCCTGCTCTTCGTGCTCGGCACCGGGCTGGTGTCCTACCAGGCGACGGGCATCAGCGCCGTCAGCGGGACCGGTTCGATCGGGATCGCACCGTGGACGCCGCTCGTGTTCGCGCTGTGGGGCGGCGCGATCGAGGCCGTGGCACGGTACCTCGCGCCCGTGCTGCTCCCCCGCCTCGGCGGTGGCGTGGTGCTGCGGACCTCGCGCCTCGTCGGAGCGGACCCGCGCCCGGCGGCCGCGCCGTCGTTCCCGGCAGCGACTCCGGCGTTCCCGTCTGCCGGCCCGGCGTTCCCGTCGGCGGCACCCGCGAGCGACCCGGCAGCAGCAGCGTGGGCAGCGACGCCCGGCGTCGGCCACCCCGGTCAGCCGGAACAGCCCTTCGTCGGCGGCGGCGCTCCCACGCCCGCTCCGATGTCGCCGCGCGCCAAGAAGGTCCTGGTCCGCTCGCTCATCGCCGGCGGCGCCGTGGTCGTCGTCGTCATCGCGGGAGCCGTCACCACCGGTGTGCTCCGCGCCAACGTGTGGGGCCCGGCGCCGACCGTGAAGTCCTACGTGCAGGCCATCGCGAGCGGTGACGCCGACACCGCCGCCCGACTCAGCGAGGTGCCGTCCGACGCCGCCATGCTCGACACCGCGGTGCTGAAGAGCGCGAAGGACCGCCCGTCGGACATCCGCGTCGGCCGCGTCTCGACGAGCGGAGACAGCGCCCTCGCCACCGTCAGCTACACCCAGGACGGCAAGAACCGCTCCGGCCAGGTCAGCCTCCGACGCACCGGCACCTCGTTCCTGGTGAAGGACGAGTGGCGCGTCACCGAGCCGCTCGCCCAGACCGTCACGCTGACCGCGTCCGAGGTGCTCGAGGGCGCCCCGGTCACGGTCGGCGGCAAGGAGATCGGCGAGATCAGCGACGGCCGGTTCACCTCGCTCGCCTACCCCGGCACGTACGAGGTCGAGGTCGGCGGGACGAAGTACTTCACCGGCGGCACCGAGCAGGTGTCGGTCGGCGCGACGTCGTCCGGGTACGTCGACTTCACCCCCACCGCCACGAAGGCGCTGCAGCAGGACGCCGAGCAGTACGTGACCGACCTGATCGACGACTGCGCCACGAAGACCGACCTCAGCGCGCTGAGCGGGTGCCCCTGGTACGGCCCGTACGACGCCGACGGTGCCGTGCGCTACGACGTCACGACGATGCCCGAGGTCGAGGTCGAGGCCTCCGGTTCGGGCACGGTCATGGTGCAGAGCACGAAGGACGGTGTCGTCGAGTACGACTACACCTCGTACTTCGGGGACAAGGAGCACGGCGAGGACAGCTTCGATGTGTACCAGTACCTGAAGGTCGAGGACGGGAAGCTCGTCTCCGCGTACTGACGCACCACCGCGCGCGACGACGGCCGGCCTGGGATCCCCGGGCCGGCCGTCTCACTAGGCTGACGCGCATGGTCAGGACACGGGCGTGGCGGAACGGCGACGCGACGGAACGGGACTTCCCGGTCGACCGGATCTCGGACGTCGTCGCCGACTCGGGCATCGTCTGGGTCGACTACACCGACCCCACGCACGCCGACCTCGAGCAGGTCGAAGCGGAACTCGGCATCCACGCCCTCGCAGTCGAGGACGCCGTCGAGCACGGGCAGCGCCCGAAGCTCGACCGCTACCGGGACAGCCTGTTCCTGGTCGTCTACGACGTCGACGGGCTCGGAGACGACGGCGGACTCGTCACGCACGAGGTCAAGGCCTTCGTCACCGAGCACGCCCTCGTCACCATCCACGGCGCCGACGTCGACACCTCGGCGATGGAGCACCGGCTCACCGCGAACGCCGACATCGCCGGTCACGGGGTCCCGTGGCTCATGTGGGCGCTGCTCGACGCCGTCGTCGACCACGCGACCGACACCGTCGAGGACATCGAGCGACGGATCGACGACCTCGAGGACGACCTGTTCGAGCGGAGCAACGCCCGCGAGCAGCAGATCCAGCGGCGGTCCTTCCGCCTGCGCAAGGCGCTCGGCGTGCTGCGTCGCCTGGTCGTCCCGACCCGCGACAGCGTCGCCTCGCTGCTGCACGGCGACGCGGAGACGATCTCGGACGGCATCCGACCGTACTTCCGCGACGTCGAGGACCACCTGGTGTCGATCTCGGACTCCGTCGAGCAGCTGCGCGACGCGGTCTCCAGCGTCTTGGACACGAACCTCAACCTGGCGTCGAACCGGCAGAACACGGTGATGAAGAAGGTGACGAGCTGGGCCGCGATCATCGCCGTGCCCACCGCGATCACGGGCGCGTTCGGCATGAACGTCGCGTTCCCCGGCGAAGGGCACTGGTCCGGTCTGTCCCTGGCCATCGGTCTCGCCGTGGTCTCGTCGCTGCTGCTCTACGCCTCGTTCAAGCGTCGCGACTGGCTCTGACCGCGGCGGTGCCCACGCGCTCAGATCGCGAGCGCGAGCACCCCGGCGACCACGGTGAGCGGAGCCGCGATGCACCCGAGCAGCATGTACCTGCCCCACGACAGGTGCACGCCCTCGGCCGACAGCCGTGCGTGCCACAGCAGGGTGGCGAGCGAGGCCCACGGCGTCACCAGGCACCCGGCGTTCACGCCGATGAGGAGCGCCGCGTACCGCACGGCCTCGTGACCGGCAGCGGGCTCGAGCACCAGGTACGCGGGCAGGTTGTCGATCGCGTTCGCCGCCACCGCTCCCCCGGCGCCGAGCAGCAGGAGCGGTCCGGTCCCGGTGCCGTCGCCGAGCGCCCGCACGATCGGGTCGGTGAGCCCGGTGCTGTGCAGGGTCTCGACCACGACGAAGAGCCCGGCGGCGAACAGCAGCGTCGACCACGGCACCCGCGACGGCCGGAGCTCGGCGGGCGACCGGAACGCCGCGACGACGACGAGCACGAGGGCACCGGCGACGGCGGCGATCCAGACCGTCACCCCGGCGGTCAGCGCCACCACGAGCGCGACGAGCACAGCCGACGCCGCCCAGAACGACACCGGGTCGGACGGACGCCGCACCGACACCGGCGTGTAGCGCCCGAAGAGCTTGCCGCGGAACACCACGAGCAGGACGGCGCACGGCACGACGACCCCGGCGACGGCCGGCCACGCCATCAGCCCGGCGAAGGGCAGCGGTCCGCCGAGGCCCATCCGGTCGACGGCGAGCAGGTTCGTCAGGTTCGACACCGGCAGCAGCAGGGACGCGGTGTTCGCGAGCCAGACGGTGGTGAGCGCGAACGGCATCGGCGGCAGCCCGACCCGGCGCGCCAGTGAGATCACGATCGGGGTGAGCAGCACCGCGGTCGTGTCGATCGACAGGAACACGGTGCAGAGCACGGCGAGGACGACGACCGCACCCCAGAGCCCGATCGTGCGTCCTCCGCCGACACGTGCCGCGACGTCGGCGAGTCGGTCGAACACCCCGGCGTCCGCAGCGAGCTCGGCGACGATCGTCAGCCCGAGGACGAACCCGAGGACGGGCAGGACCCGCTCGGCCAGGACCCCGAGGTCGTCGAGCGGCAGCAGGCCGAGCGCGACGCACACCGCGCCGATGACGAGCAGCACTGCTCCGATGACGGCCTGACGCACGGGCGCTCCTCCACGAGTGCGCCGGGCAGGGTGTCCGGCGGCGCTCCAATGTACTGACCGGTAGCGTTGGCAGCACGACGACAGGAGGCCTCTGTGCGCAAGTTCATGTTCAACGGTGCGGTGTGGAGTTCGCTCATCAGCGGCTACAGCGTGCTCCAGACCACCCGCCAGGGACCCCGCGACTGGCGGCTCGCCCTGACGTGGGTCGCGTGGATCGCGACCACGATCGTGGCGATCGGCACGGTGGTCGAGGACGACCGCGCCGTCAAGGCGCGCCAGCCGTAGGTCGCGATCGCGACCACACGACGGACGGGAGGCCCGGTGCCAGCTGGCACCGGGCCTCCCGTCCGTCTCGTGTCCGGTGCGGAGCCCGTCAGCGCTGTGACGGCGGGATGTCGGACGTCTGGATCGGGCCGGTGAAGAGCGCCGCGCGGTCCTCCTGCCCCGGCGCGAACAGCGCCGAGTCGGCGGCGGTCGACGCCGTGCGCCGCCGCGGTGCCGTCTCGTCGACCATGAGCACGCGCTGGACCGGCAGGGCGTCGGGGTGGGTGCGCTGGATCCACTCGACGAGTTCCTCGCGGATGTAACAGCGCAGGTCGAACAGCGACGGCGCGTCGTGCGACGTCGCGAGGACCCGCACCCGCACGTACCCCTGCACGGCGTCGGTCACCTGCAGCACCTTGACGCGGCGGTCCCACAGCTCGGTGCGGTCGAGGATCCGGTCGAGCTCCTCGCGCATCTCCCCGGGGCGGACCCGCCAGTCCAGGTCCATCTCGACGGCACCGAGCAGTTCGCTGTTCGTGCGCGTCCAGTTCTCGAACGGGGTGCTCGTGAAGTACGTCGACGGCAGCACGAAGCGCCGGTCGTCCCACAGGTGCACGACCACGTAGGTCAGGGTGATCTCCTCGATCCGCCCCCACTGCTGCTCGACCACGACGACGTCGTCGACGCGGATCGACCCGGAGAACGCGAGCTGCATGCCGGCGAAGACGTTGCCGAGGGTCGACTGCGCCGCCAGACCCGCGACGACCGAGATGAGGCCGGCGCTCGCGAGGACGCTCGCGCCCGCGGCCTCGACCCCGTCGAAGGTGAGCAGGATCGCGCCGACGGCGATGATGACGAGCACGGCGACGGTCAGCCGCCGGATGATGAGGACCTGCGTGCGGATGCGGCGGGCCTGGCGGTTGTCGGGGACGTCGATGCGGAACCGGTGCAGGCCGAGGTCCTCGAGGAAGATCGCGATCTGGCACGCCAGCCAGCAGCCCACCGCGATCGTGACGATGAGGAACCCGTGCACGACCTCGTCGCGCCACGGGTACGCGTCGGCGTCGCGCGGGACGCTCGAGGTGAACGCGATCCAGAGCAGGACCACGAGCAGGGTGGTGCGGAACGGGTGCTTCGCCCGGCGCGAGAGCACGCCGGCCCACCGTTCCCGTCGCGCGACCGTCCGCAGCACCAGGTGCAGGACGACCGCGGCGACGGCGGTGATGAGGAGGGCGAACCCGATCGCGACCAGGAGTCGGAGGAGGATGTCCATCCCTCCATGCAAGCAACGAAACGACAGGCGTCGTTCAGAAAACCGGCCCCGGTCGCGACGGAGGCCCGGTGCGCACGACGCGCACCGGGCCTCCTGTCCGACCTGCTGACTACTTGCCGGACGTGAGCGAATCGACGAAGTCCTGGTGCTCGGAAGCCCACTTCTCGGTGATCGCGGGGTACTCGCTGGCCTTCGCGCCGCTGTTCACGAGCGCGTTCTCGAGCGAGTAGAGGGTGTCGGAGTCCATCGAGAAGTCCTCCATCCACTTCGACGCCTGCGGGAAGTCCTGCTCGAAGTCCTTCTTGGCGATCGTGTGGATCTCCTCGTTCTTGCCGAGCGCCCCCTTCGGGTCCTTCAGGTCCTTGATCGGGAAGGCGTCGTACGCCCAGTGCGGACGCCACAGCGTCACGACGACGTCCTCCTTCTTCGCGATCGAGGCCTTGAGGTCGGCGAGCATCGCCGGCGTCGAACTCGTGATGAAGTCCATGCCGTCCAGGCCGTACTGCGGGATGACCTGCTCGGACACGACCTTCGTCTCACCGGCGGCGGGCTCGATGCCGATGATCTTGTTGCCGAAGTCGGACGCGTGCGCCTTGAGCTCGTCGATCGAGTCGATGTCCGAGTACTTCGGCACCGCCAGTTCCAGCGACGCCTGGTCGTTCCAGGCGCCGAGGTCCGTCAGGTCCTTGCCGTACGTGTCCATGTACTCCTTGTGCGTGTTCGGCAGCCAGGTGTCGAACACCACGTCGTAGTCGCCGGATGCCAGGCCCGTGTACGCGGGTGCGACGTCGGAGTTCGTGAGCTGGACGTCGTAGCCCTTCTGCTCCAACACGTGCTTCCAGAGGTAGCTGGCGGCGGTGTCCTCGTCCCAACCGTTGAAGACGACGACGTGCATCGACTTCTGGTCGCCGTTGTCGACGGTGCCGGAGGCCCCGTAGTAGCCGGGCGGCATGCAGGCGGACAGGCCGACGGCGGTGGCGACGGCGAGGACGGCCGCCGCGAGGGTGCGCTTGGTTCGCTTCATGATCTGTTCCTTCCTCACGCGTCGACGGTCTGACGGTCGCTGACCGCTTCGGTGGTGGCGGCGGTCTGGGCGGTCGCCGCGTTCGGCGTCGCGGTCACGGCGGGCTTCCGCCCGCGCCTCCACGGCCGGGAGACACCACTCGCGTCGCCGCCGAGCGCTGCGGTCAGGCGGTCCAGCAGGATCGCCAGGACCACGACCGACAGGCCGGCTTCGGCCCCGAGACCGACGTCGATGCGGTTCAGCGAGGCGACGATCTGCTCGCCGAGGCCGCCAGCGCCGACCATGCCGGCGATGACGACCATCGACAGCGACAGCATGATGACCTGGTTGACGCCGGCCATGATGCTGGCCTTCGCCAACGGCAGCTGGATCTGGCGGAGGATGCGCCACGGGCTCGACCCGAAGGCGGCACCGGCCTCGACGACCTCGCTCGGGACCCCGCGGATACCGAGCTCGGTGAGCCGGACGCCGGGGGCCATCGCGAAGACGATCGTCGCGACGATGCCGGGGACGACGCCGACGCGGAACAGCAGCAGCGCCGGGATCAGGTAGACGAACGCCGGGGTCGTCTGCATGAAGTCCAGGACCGGGCGGATGATCCGGCTCGCGGCGTCGGACCGGGCGGCCCACACCCCGAGCGGGATGCTGAGCACGACGGCCAGACCGGCGGCGACCACGACGAGCGCGAGGGTGTTCATGGCGTTCGTCCACTGCCCGACGCTGACGATGAACAGCAGGCCGATGGCAGCGCCGAGCGCGAGCTTCCAGCCCTTCGCCAGGAACGCCAGCACGACGAGGACCGCGACGACGACCCAGAACGGCGGGGTGGACAGGAAGTACTCCATCCACGCGTCCATCCACGTGAACACGTAGCGGACGACGTCGAAGAAGCCGGACAGGTAGGTGGTGATCCAGTCGACGATCGCGGCGACCCACGTGCCGAGGGGCAGGTGGAAGTCACCGAAGGAGTTGGTACCGGGGGTGATCATGCGTGGTCTCCTTCGGCGAGGGTCGAGTCCATGTCGGAGTCGGAGATGCGGGTGACCGGTTCGAGCACCGGGATCGGCATCGTCGCGGTCGGCACGTTGCCGAGTGCCGCCAGCAGGGTGACGCGCGGGACGACGCCGAGCAGGCGCTGCTCGTCGTCGACGACGGCGATCGGCAGGGGCGACTCGACGGCGAGCTCGAACAGGTCGGTCAGCGCCGTGTCGGGGGCGACCCGGGCGTACTCGGTGTTCACGATCGCGTCGAGGTTCGTGTCGCCGGCCTTGACCTGGCGCATCACGTGGCGGTCGCGGACCCAGCCCTCGAGCTTGCGGCCACGACCGGTGACGAAGAGCGCGGCCGTCTGCAGGTCGCGCATGGTGCGCAGCGCTCCACGGGGACCGACCGTGAGCGGGACGGTGGCGCGGGCCGGCTCCATGACGCTCGCGGCGGTGAGCACGCGGGCGCGGTCGACGTCCTGCACGAACTGGGCGACGTAGTCGTTCGCCGGGTCGGTCAGGATGTCCTCCGGCGACCCGATCTGCACGATCCGGCCGTCGCGCATCACGGCGATCCGGTCACCGAGGAACATCGCCTCGTTGAGGTCGTGCGTGATGAAGACGATGGTCTTGCCGAGCCGCTGCTGCAGGTCGACGAGCTGCTCCTGCATCTCGCGGCGGATGAGCGGGTCGAGCGCGCTGAACGCCTCGTCCATGAGCAGGACGTCGGTCTCGGCGGCGAGCGCACGGGCGATGCCGACGCGCTGCTGCATGCCGCCCGACAGCTCGTCGGGCTTCGCGTCGGCCCAGACGTCCAGGCCGACCAGGTCGATGACCTCGCGGGCCTTCGCGAGCCGCGTCGTCTTGTCGACACCGTTCACCTCGAGGCCGTACGCGACGTTCTCGAGCACGGTGCGGTGCGGCAGCAGGGCGAAGTGCTGGAACACCATCGACACACTGGACCGGCGGATGTCGCGGATCCCCTTCGGCGTCGCGCCGGTGACCGTGCGGCCGCCGATCTCGACGCTGCCGGCGGTGGGCTCGAGCAGGCCGTTGAGCATCCGGATGAGGGTCGACTTGCCGGAGCCGGACAGCCCCATGACGACGAAGATCTCGCCGGGTCGGACGTCGAAGGACGCGTCGATGACCGCAGCGGATCCCTGCTCGCGGACCTCGTCGCGGGTGGCACCGGCGGCGAGGCGGCGGACGGCCTCGGCGGGTCGGCGGCCGAACACCTTGTAGACGTCGCGGACGCTGACCGCCGGCGACGTGGTGGGGTCCGGGGACGTGCCGGTGGGGTCCGGCGACGGGGTGTGCCGGCTCTGGGGTGGTGCGATGGACAACTGGGCTCCTCGCGTCGCCACGGCGAACGAGCGCGCGTGCGGCGACGGTGTGGTTGCGGACGGGTCGTCCGGGACGGTGCGCGCGGCCACGTCGAGCCCCGCGCAACGGCGCAGAGCGAGCGATCACGCACGCGAGGACCACGCTCGGGGCGGTCCCGGTCCGGCCGACCGTACGGCCCCGGCGCTGCTGGCCGTGGACGCGTCCTGGTCGTCGTGTCCCCGACCATCGGGCCTGTGGGGACGTTCAAACCTAACGGTGTCTTGTCCCCCGACCACAATCGACGTCCGCCGGAATCCCGGCACCGCTGTACCCCGTCGTCGGCGTGTCGCCCATGCACATGGGGATCGCGATCGTGTCCGTCTCGTTACAGATCAGCTCGTTCGGAGGTTTGTGTGCCGCCCCGGTTCCGTGCGCATGTAGGTTGGCGCGCATGACAGCGCAGAACGACACGGGCGTGAACCGTGCTCCGGCGAACGACTTCTCGCACGAGCAAGAGGGCTACCAGCACGGTCTGAAGCCCCGGCAGCTGCAGATGATCGCGATCGGTGGGGCCATCGGTACCGGACTCTTCCTCGGTGCGGGTGGACGACTCCACACCGCGGGCCCTGCGCTCGCGCTGACCTACCTGATCTGCGGCATCTTCGCGTTCTTCATCCTGCGCGCCCTCGGCGAGCTCGTGCTGCACCGTCCGTCGTCGGGGTCGTTCATCTCCTACGCGCGTGAGTTCTACGGCGAGAAGTTCGCCTACGCCGCCGGCTGGATGTACTTCCTGAACTGGGCGATGACCTCGATCGTCGACACCACCGCTGTCGCGATCTACCTGCAGTACTGGTCCGCGTTCACCGCCGCACCGCAGTGGCTCCTTGCGTTGATCGCCCTGATCGTCGTGCTCGCCGCCAACATGGTCGCGGTCAAGGTGTTCGGCGAACTCGAGTTCTGGTTCGCGCTCATCAAGGTCGCGGCACTCGTCGCGTTCCTCGTCGTCGCGATCATCTGGCTCGTCTTCGCGTTCCCGGTCGAGGCCGGCGGCGAAGCCGTCCGCACGGGCTTCTCGATCTGGGGCGACAACGGCGGGCTGTTCCCGAACGGGCTGCTCCCCGCGGTCATCGTGATCCAGGGTGTCGTCTTCGCGTACGCGGCGATCGAGCTCGTCGGCACCGCGTCCGGTGAGACGCAGAACACCGAGAAGGTCATCCCCCGCGCCATCAACTCCGTCGTGTTCCGCATCGCGGTCTTCTACGTCGGGTCGATCATCTTGCTCTCCCTGCTCCTGCCGTACACGGCGTACAAGGAGGGCGAGAGCCCGTTCGTGACGTTCTTCTCGTCGCTCGGCAACCCGCAGGTCGGGTCGATCGTCGGCGGCATCATGAACTTCGTCGTGCTCACCGCGGCACTGTCCTCGCTCAACGCCGGCCTGTACTCGACCGGTCGCGCCCTGCACTCGATGGGCATGAACGGCTCGGCGCCGAAGTGGACCACCAAGATGTCGAAGGGCGGTGTGCCGTACGCCGGCATCCTGCTCACCGCCGGCTTCACCGTCGCCGGCGTCGTCCTGAACTACTTCGTGCCGAGCCAGGCGTTCGAGATCGCGCTGAACATCGCGAGCCTCGGCATCATCACGGCGTGGGGCACGATCATCCTCTGCCAGATGCGGCTCCGGTCGTGGGCGAAGCAGGGACTGGCGAAGGAGCCGTCCTTCAAGCTGCCGGGTGCCCCGGTGACCGCGTGGCTCACCCTGGCGTTCCTGGCGTCGGTCATCGTGCTGATGGCGATCGACTACCCCGTCGGCACCTACACGATCGCGTCCCTCGTCATCGTGATCCCGCTGCTCATCGTCGGCTGGTTCCTGCAGCGCGACCGCATCCTGCGCATCGCGTCGCTCCGACAGGGCGTCACCGGTCCGTACCCGATCGGCGTCCGCGACCCGGCGAACCAGGTCCGTCGCGACGGCGAGGACGGCGGCGAGCAAAAGGGGTCCGACGACACCGTCTGATCTGTCCCCGGAGCGCAGCACGTCGCGCGCCGAGTGCAGTGGGTCCGGCACCCGTCGGTACGATCGGCGGGTGCCGGACCGCTCTGTCTCCCCTGCGTCTGTTCCACCCACCCTCGATCTCCAGCTCAGCTGGCGAGGCGCGTACGGACACCTCCGGGTGTTCCCCGACCGCCTCGAGGCCGAGACCGACTACGAGCGCGAGGCGCGGGTCTCCGTGCCGATGGACGCGGTGTCGGGGTGGCGCCTCGGACCGTGCGACGAGGACGCCGTCTGCGTCGAGTTCGTCACGGAGCCGGAGACCTTCCGCGTGCTGCTCGACACCTCGGACGAGCAGCTCGCCGCGCTGGCGATCCAGAAGGTGCTCGGGCCGCCGCTCACCACCGGCTGACGGTCCACGGGCGCTGCGCTCAGACGTCGCCCTCCGCGGCGAACTGCGTGATGCGGAACGTGGCGCCCTGCGGGTCCCGCAGCTCGGCCGCACGCGTCCACGGCCCCTGCCAGGTGCCGAGCACGGTCCCGCCGAGCTCCTCGGCCCGTGCGGCAGCGGCGTCACGGTCCGCCACGCTGAACGACACGTGCCAGTCGTCCGGCCCGTCGTCGAGTCGGGCGAGGGCGCCGATGACGTCCGCGAAGCCCTCCGGTGCGCCGACCTGCCGCTGCCGGGTGTCGGGGTCGGAGGTGGCCGCGAGGTGGTCCCCGTAGCCGGGCAGCCGGACCATCGCGCTCGGGCCCTCCTCGATGCCGGAGACCCGCCAGCCGAACAGCTGCTCGTAGAACGAGATCGCCTGCTCCGGTTCGGTCGAGCGGAGGTCACTGAAGACCCAGCCGCCGGGGGCGTTGATGTGCTGCGACCCGAGCCGGTCGCGCGCCTGCCAGAGTCCGAACGCCGCACCGCGCGGATCGACGCAGTCGACGCTGCGGCCCGCGGCGCCACCCGGCCCGGCGTCCTCCGCCGGAGCGGCGGTGCCACCGAGCTCGACGACCCGAGCGGCCACCGCCTCGGCGTCGTCCACGGCGATGTACGTGGTCCACGACGCCGGCTCGTCACCCGAGGCGATCGCGCCGACCTCTCGTCCGTCGATGCTCACGATCCGGTACGAGCCGGGGGCCCCGGGCGGCAGGCGCTCCTCGGAGTCCCAGCCGAACAGACCGCCGTAGAACGCCTGCGCGGCGTCGGGGTCCGGGTGTCGTCCGTCGATCCAGCTCGGCACGCCCTGCGGGTAGGTGCGAGGGGTCTGGTCCGTCATGGTGTCTCCCGAGGTCGCCGACGCCCGGGTCGGATGCCCCAGGTCTACCGCTGACCGCCGACGTCGGCCGGGTCGGTCGTCGGGTCCGTCGTCGGGTCAGTCGACGGGTCAGTCGTCGGTGTCGACCTGGTCGGTGACGACGTCGCCCGAACCGGCGTCGATCCGGACGCTGTGCTTGGTGCCGGACCCGTCGACGACGTCACCCTCCCAGACCACCTTGCCCAGGTGGTCGTCGAGGCCGAGCTCGGTGATCGAACCGGCGTGCAGGTCCTCGAAGGCACTGACGGCCCCGCTGACGTCGAGGTCGGCCGCTGCGACGAACCGGTCGTGCTCGGCACGGTCGTCGGCGTCGGCGGTCTCGGTCTGCGGGGTACCGGTCACCCCGGTGCCGGCGGCGTCGGTGTGCACCTCGTGCTCGGTGCCGTCCTTCGTCACGACGAGGACCTCGTACGCGCTGCCGCGCTGCTCCTGCTCGACCGAGATGACGGTGCCGGAGCCGACGCTCCCGCGTGCGGTCGCGACGGCGGCGAGCAGGGCGTCGTTCGACGTCGCCGAGGCGGCGGTCGCGGACGCGCCACCCGACGTGCCGGTGGTGGCGCCCGTCGCGGCCGATCCGTTCGAGGACGACGCCGCCGAGTCGGACGACCCGTCGGTGGAGCAGCCGGTGAGGGCGAGCGCGGCCACGACGGGCAGGGCGGCGAGGGCGGCGACGCGGCGGGCAGAGGGCTTCTGGAGCTGGGTGCGGAAGGTCATGGGACGAGCATGTCGGCGGGGTGCTGAAGCAGACCTGAAGCCGCCTGTTCAGCCGCCGAGTGCGATGCGCACGACGAACCGCGCCCCGCCGAGCGGCGAGTCCGCCACCGTCGCCTCGCCGCCGTGCGCCCGGACGGCGTCCCGCACGATCGCCAGACCGAGGCCGGCACCACCGGCGTCGCGGCTGCGGGCCTCGTCGAGCCGGACGAACCGCTCGAACACCCGGTCGCGCTCGGCCGCCGGGATCCCGGTGCCGTCGTCGTCCACGGTCAGCACCGCGGCGCCGTCCTGCTCGACCAGGGCCACCGCGACGCGCGACGTGGCGTGCCGGACGGCGTTGTCGACGAGGTTCCGGACCACGCCGGTGAGCAGCCGTTCGTCGCCGAGCACGCGTGCGGCGGAGATCCCGGAGCCGCCGACCCGGATCACGCGGTCGCCGGTCGCCCCACCCGGCACCCGGGCCCGCGCCCGCGCTCGCGCCACGGCGTCGAGTGCGAGGTCGTCGAGGTCCACGGGACGACGGACGCCCGCGCCGCCCTCGTCGAGCCGTGACAGCTCGAGCAGCCCGGCGACGAGGTCCTGCAGGCGCACGGCCTCGGACCGCACGACGTCGGAGAACTCGGCGACGTCGGTGCGGTCCGGGTACGCGACGGCGACCTCTGCGTGCTGACGGAGGGACGCGATCGGCGACCGCAGCTCGTGCGAGGCGTCGGACACGAACTGCCGCTGCCCCGCCGCGGATCGGTCGAGCCGGTCGAGCATGGCGTTCATGGTGGTCGCGAGCCGGGCGATCTCGTCGCCGGTGTCCGGCACGACCACGCGGGCATCGGGCTGCGCGGCACGGATCGTCTCGACCTCGGTGCGCATCCGTTCCACCGGCCGCAACGACCGCCCGGTCACGGACCACGTCACGATCCCGAGCACGAGGACGAGCACCGGCACCCCGACGACGAGGAGCACCACGGCGGTCCGGATCGCGGTGTCGGTCTGCTCGAGGGAGACGCCGTACACCAAGGTCGCCTCACCCCCACCGGGCAGGTCGACGTCGTCGGCGACGAGCAGCCAGCGTTCGCCGTCGTGCGACCACCGGGACTCGTCGGCGGTCGGCAGGGCCGGAGCGTCGGCGTCCTCGCCGTGTGCGAGGACCGAGCCGCCGTCGCCGACCACCTGCACCAGGACGTCCTCGTAGTCGGTCACCGCACCGGCACCGTCGGACTCGACCCGCGACGACACCTGTTCGAGTCCGGCCTCGGCGGACGTCCGCACCCCGTCGAGCAGCACCAGGCGGAGCACCACGACGAACCCCACGGCACCGACGACCAGGGCGGCGAGC
This sequence comes from Curtobacterium sp. MCJR17_020, assembly GCF_003234365.2. Classification (NCBI taxonomy): domain Bacteria; kingdom Bacillati; phylum Actinomycetota; class Actinomycetes; order Micrococcales; family Microbacteriaceae; genus Curtobacterium; species Curtobacterium sp. MCJR17_020. Next base: position 2,524,150 of record NZ_CP126260.1, read on the forward strand.
ACGACCACGCCGGCGCCGAGCGTGGTCCGCGCGCGCACGGACCGGAAGCGGCGCATGCGGACCGTCCCCCGGTCAGCCACCGTCGGCCGCCAGTCGGTAGCCCGCACCGCGGACGGTCTCGAGTGACGTCCGCCCGAACGGCCGGTCGAGCTTGCGCCGGAGGTGCCCGACGTACACCTCGACGATGTTCGGGTCGCCCTCGAAGTCGACGTCCCAGACGTTCTCGATCACCTCGCGCTTCGAGCACACCTGCCCGGAGCGCCGCGCGAGGTACTCGAGCACCGCGAACTCGCGGCTCGTCAGGTCGACGGGGGCTCCCGCACGCGTCACCGTCCGTGCGGCCGGGTCGACGACCAGGTCGCCGAGGGTCAGCACCGCCGGGCGCTCCCGCGCACCGCGGCGGACGAGCGCGCGCAGCCGGGCGACGAGGACCGGGTGCGAGAAGGGCTTCGTGACGTAGTCGTCGGCGCCCGCGTCGAGGGCCTCGACCTGGTCCCACTCGCCGTCCTTGGCGGTGAGCATGAGCACCGGCGTCCAGTCCTGGTCGGCCCGGAGCTGGGCGCAGACCGCCCATCCGCTCATCCCCGGCATCATGAGGTCGAGGACGATCGCGTCGTAGCGGAACTCGCGGGCGTGCCACAGACCGTCGACGCCGTCGTGGGCGACGTCGACCGCCCACCCCTCGGCCTCGAGGCCGCGACGGACGCCGTCGGCGAGCCGCACCTCGTCGTCGACCACCAGGACACGCATGGCGACGATCCTGCCGTGCCGCCCTGAAGCAGCGCTGAAGCGACGCCCGACGGCGATCGGCTCAGACCAGCAGCAGGATCCCGGCGACGACCGCGGCCACGGCGATGGCGAGCGCGATGAGCAGCAGCACGAGGTGCACCGTGTAGAACGTCGTCGGCTTGCCCGCGGCGTCCCGCGCGCGGGTGTCCTTCGCGACGCGCTGGAAGAAGCGCGGCCAGGTGACGACGTTGAAGACGGCACCGATGAACAGGACGACTGCGGCGAAGACGAGCACCGTCCGAGTCTAGACAACGAGTGTCGGTGGTGCTCGGCCGCCCCCAACGCGGCCGAGTCCCACCGATGAGCCACAGGATCTGTAGCACTTGCTACAAACCCTACACGGGCGTCGGGAGACCGTCGAGCCACCCCTTCGGGCTACACGGAGTCGAGCGCTGATTCGGCCTCGGCGAGGACGGCTCGCTCGGCATCGGTCAACGGCGCTCGCGTCCGCCGGAGCCCGTCGTTGACCTCGACGATCGCGCGGCTCAACCGCGTGGCGGGGTCATCGGTCGACGGGTAGGCGTTGTCGGCACCGATCCGCTCGTGCAGCGGCTCGAGACGGCGCAGCGCCGCGTCGACCCGGCGGGTGCGCCGACGTCGCGAGACCCGGTGTCCGACGACGAGCAGCAGCATCCCCGTCGAGACGCAGATCACGGCACCGGGCGTCGTGACGTCGTACGGCAGCGCGAGGGAGCGCATCCGGTCGAGGTCCCCCAGGACGTGCGCCAGGTCCATGACCACGACGACGACCATCCGGACGACCCCGAGGACACCGCCGAGCACCAGCACCCACAGCCCGACCAGGTCCGTCGTCGTCCGCGCCTCGCGCAGGCGGAGGACGCAGATGAGGCCCGTCGCGCCGAGCGCCACCCCGAGGTACACGGTCTGCGCGATCGAGTAGACGGTCGCGGCCGGGTGCGACCCGGCGTCGAGCATGAACGTCGTCGTGGTGGCGGGCCTGTCTAGCACCACGAAGGCGACGACCACCACGACCACCACCGCGGCGCACGACACCACGATCGCGTTCCGGAGCCAGGGCCGCGCCGCCCCGACCGCCTTCGCCACGCCCCAGAGCAGCGTGCTCGTGCCGGCGACCATCAGGCAGTCGCTGACCACGGTCACCACGTTGGAGCCGCCGAGCAGCGGGTCGAGCCACCGGTACAGCGGATCGACGTTCGTGACGATGGTGCCGGCGAACAGCAGGAAGGTCACCGCCAGGGTCCGGTCCTGCCCGCGTTGCAGGACGAAGAGCGCGATCGTCCCGGCGATGAGCAGCACCGCCTGGACGACGGCGACGATCACCCGAAGACCCCGCGGAAGGCGCTCGGGCGGCCGCGGTGCCGCCGGATGAGCGTCGCGAGCGCGTCGGCGAAGACCTCGGCCTCGTGCTCGTACGCGTTCGAGAACATCCCCCGCGCCAGCGCCCGCTCGACCTTGTACTCGGGCAGGTCCGGGATGACGTCGCGGATGTAGGCCGACTGTGGCGCGTGCTCCTGGTGCCGGTGCAGGACGTGACCGAGCTCGTGTCCGATGACGAACGCCCGGAAGGTCGGCGACGCGGTCGGCGAGATCATGATCAGGTGGGCGTGCTCGAGCGTGGCGACGAAGCCGCACACCGGCTCCGTCGCCAGGAACGCCTCTTCGCGGACGACGATGGGCTTGTCCACGACGACGGCCGCGGCGGCGACGGCCTGGTCGACGTCGGACCACCCCTCGACCGCGCCGCGTGCCCAGAAGGACTCGAGCAGCGGGTCGGTCACGCCACGCTCCCGCGCTGTGATTCCTCCTCGAGCACCTCGGCGATGCGCCGCAGCGCCTCGGGCGAGAGCTCGCCGGGGAACGTGCGTGCAGCGAACCCGCTCACGCGAGCGGAGCGCAGGGAGCGGACGAGGGCGAGCTGGGCGCCGATGCGCTCGGGGACGTCGCTGTCCTCGAGCAGGAAGCGCTCGTCGACCTCGAAGTACCCGGCGAGGAGCCGCAGGAGCTCGGTGTCGCGGTTGCGTCGGCCGTCGCCGGAGAGCATGTAGGTCCACTTCGCCCGCGAGAGCGAACCGCCGCGGGCGGCGACGTACTCCTCGATCGAGGCGAACGGCACCGGGGTACCGCGCTGGGACTCCTCGAAGTCGAGCAGCAGGTTGATGCGCCGTGCGAGTTCGGCGGCGTCCAGGACCCCGCCCCTCGGATCACCGGTCTCCATGTCGGACTCCTCCCCAGCCGTGCGTGCACGACATCGTAGCGCGGCGGACACCGTGCACGCCGTTAGCCTCGAGGGCATGGCCCGCAGCTTCCCCGCGACGATCGCCGCCCCGGTCGAGCACGAGATCGTCATCACGAAGTCGCGGTTCATCACCACGGTCGCCCCCGTGTCGGACGTCGCGGACGCCGAACGGGTCATCGCCGAGGTGAAACGGCGCCGCTGGGACGCCCGGCACAACTGCACCGCGATGGTCACCGGCACGCTCGGCGACCAGGCTCGGTCGTCGGACGACGGTGAACCGTCGGGCACGGCGGGCGTGCCGATGCTCGAGGTGATACGCCGCCGCGACCTCACCGACGTGGTCGCCGTCGTGACGCGCTACTTCGGCGGCGTGAAGCTCGGCGCCGGCGGACTCGTCCGCGCCTACTCGACCTCGGTCTCCGAGGCCCTCGACACTGCCTCGCTCGTCCGGCGCGAGGCGCTCACGCAGGTGCACTTCGACGCCCCGCACGCCGAGGCCGGCCGGCTCGACAACGTCCTGCGCGACTGGGTCCGGCACCACCACGCGACCCTCGGTACGACGACCTACGGACGCGCGGCGACGTTCGAGGTGTGGGTGCCCGCCGACGCGCTCGCGACCCTGACCGCCGACCTCGCAGCGGCCTCCGCCGGCGCCGTCGATCTCGTGATCGGCGCGGAACGGATCGTCGACGTCGCCGCGGACTGAATCCGACCGCCGGACGCACCTCGGGCGTGTCCCGCTCGGAACGCGTGCACACCCCCGGAACGCACGAAGGCCCCGACTCGATGAGTCGGGGCCTTCGTTGTTGTGGTGCACCCCCTCGGACTTGAACCGAGAACCCACTGATTAAGAGTCAGTTGCTCTGCCAATTGAGCTAGAGGTGCATGTTCCGGCTTCCGTGCCGCAACGGGAATCAACAATAGCATGGGTTCTGCGCGCTCACGACCACTCGTGGGCACCAAGCGAACAGGAGCACCATGACCGACCGTCTCGCCGCCGGCGACACCGCCCCCGACTTCACACTGCCGGACCAGGACGGCGTCGAGCACTCGCTCGCCGCACTGCGGGGCAAGAAGGTCATCGTGTACTTCTACCCGGCGGCGTCCACCCCCGGTTGCACCACCGAGGCCTGCGACTTCCGCGACAACATGTCGTCGCTGCAGGCAGCCGGCTACGAGGTCCTCGGCGTCTCGAAGGACGAGCAGGCGAAGCTCAAGACCTTCCAGCACGAGCAGGCGCTCACGTTCCCACTGCTGAGCGACCCGGACCTCGCGGTGCACAAGGCGTACGCCGCGTGGGGCGAGAAGAACAACTACGGCAAGATCGTGACCGGCACGATCCGCTCCACGATCGTCGTCGACGAGGACGGCACCGTGCAGCTGCCGCTGTACAACGTCAAGGCGACCGGACACGTGGCGAGCCTGCGGAAGAAGCTCGGCCTGGTCTGAGGACCCGGCCACGCACTGGAGGCCCGGTGCCGGTTCCGAGAACCGGCACCGGGCCTCCAGTGCGCTGTCTGCAGACCGCCCTCGCAGGCTCGGCCGGCGCTGGCGCCGCGCGCCGCTGGCGCGTCGCCCCGTGCGGGGCGCGCGCTACTCCACCGGACGCGCGAGCGCGGCCGTCACCGACCGCGACAGCACGAACGTGATGCCGAGCAGTGCGGGGATCAGCAGGACCCAGCCGACCGCCGGCTCGCGGAAGACGCCCTGGAACGCGCCGATCGCGATCGCACCCTGCAGGACCTGCCAGACGATGATCCCCGAGCGCACCCAAGCGCGCCGCTTCCACAGGCCGTTCAGGAGCGCACCGAGCCAGAGCGCCGCGACGGCCGACAGGATCGTCAGGGCGATCCCGGACGCAAGGCTCGACGCCGGCGCGACGATCAGCTCGACGACCAGGACGACCGTGACCACGACGAGCGCCGCGAACTCGAGGCCGACCACCACCAGCAGGCCGATCAGCGCGCGTGAGCGTCGCTCAGGACGGTCGACCGCCGTCGGGTCGTCATCGTGCACAGTGATCCTCCAGCATCGGAACCCTTGATTTGCCCCTACCAGTATGGAACGATATTCGAGGTCGTTTGGACGGCACGATGTGGTGTGCGTCTCCCGTGGTTCGTCGCTCCTCCCCCGAGCGTCACGCGGGCGTCAGACTCGCTTCCAGCGGACTCCTCCCCACAGTTGTCCCCTCATGCCTCATGCATGGTCAGCGTTCCGATCCCCCGAACCCCGGCCCCGGCCTGCCGTTCGAGCATCGACATCAAGGAGCACCACACATGGACTGGCGTGACAAGGCAGCTTGCCTCACCGCGGACCCCGAGCTCTTCTTCCCCGTCGGGAACACCGGGCCCGCCGTCGATCAGATCGAGAAGGCCAAGTCGGTCTGTGCGCGCTGCACGGTCACCGAGATGTGCCTGCAGTACGCACTCGAGAACAACCAGGACTCCGGCGTCTGGGGTGGCCTCAGCGAGGACGAGCGTCGTGCGCTGAAGCGTCGCGCCGCCCGCGCCCGCCGCGCTTCCTGACCCGGTCCCGCCTGACGCACTGACGCCCGTCGTCCCCTCGGGGACGGCGGGCGTCGTCCTGCCCGTGGTCGGCGGGGCGGCGCGGGGCGCTGGTCCTCGGGGTTCCACAACACGCCGCGCGCTGACCGTCGAGGTTCCACAACACGCGCGATCGCACGCCGAGATGCGCAGATCTCGGAAGCTCGGCGCGGGCGCGGCGGCGGGTGCCCCGCAGATGCGGGGGCGCCCATGCGCGCCCCCGCAAGGGCATTGCGCCCCGAAGAGCCGGGGCGCAATGCCCGTGCGCGGGCGCGAACCCGACGCGCAACTCCCGCGGGCGCGGCGCGGCGCAGGGGCTAGGCGGGAGCGGTCAGCCAGCGGAACGGGATGGTGATCGTCACCTCGGTACCGCTGCCGGTCAGGGTGTGCCAGTCGATCGTGCCGCCGAGCTCGCCCTGGATGAGCGTGCGGACGATCTGGGTGCCGAGGCCCGACCCGACCTTCCCCTCGGGCAGACCCACGCCGTTGTCACGGACCTCGATCTCCAGGTGGTCGTCGAACCGGCGGGCGACGATCTCGACCTCGCCGTCGCGGCCGTCCAGCCCGTGCTCGACGGCGTTCGTGACGAGCTCGGTGAGCCCGAGTGCGAGCGGCGTGGCAGCCTCGGACGGCAGCACCCCGAACTCGCCGGTCTTCTTCGGGTGCACGGTGGTGTTGTGCGACGCGGCGACCTCGGTGACGAGCTTGAGCACCGAGTCGAAGACGTCGTCGAAGTCGACCGTCTGGCTCAGGCCGCTCGACAACGTGTCGTGCACGACCGCGATGGCTGCCACGCGACGCATGGCGTTCTGCAGCGAGGTCCGTGCCTCGTCGGAGTGCGTGCGACGAGCCTGGATGCGCAGCAGCGACGCCACCGTCTGCAGGTTGTTCTTGACGCGGTGGTGGATCTCGCGGATCGTCGCGTCCTTGGTGATGAGCTCGCGCTCCTGGTGCCGGAGCTCCGACACGTCGCGGCAGAGCACGATCGCACCGATGCGGTCGCCGTGGTCGCGGAGCGGGATCGACCGCAGCGACACCGTCACGCCCTTCGACTCGATGTCGGCCCGCCACGGAGCGCGACCGGTGACGACGAGGGGAAGCGACTCGTCGACGTCGAGCTGCGCGCCGATGAGCTCGGTGGTGACCTCGGCCAACGACTTCCGCTCGAGCTCCCCCTCGAAGCCCATCCGGTTGAAGGCGCTCAGGCCGTTCGGGCTGGCGAACGTCACGATGCCGGCGGTGTCGAGGCGCAGCAGGCCGTCACTGGCGCGCGGGGCGCCGCGGCGCGGACCGGCCGGTGCGCCGAGGTCCGGGAAGTCGCCCGTCGCGATCATGCCGAACAGGTCGTTCGCACTCGCGGTGAAGTTCAGTTCCTGACGGCTCGGCGTCCGCATCTCGTCCTGGTTGGAGTGGCGCGTGACGACGGCGATCGGCCGCTCGGTGGTCTCCGCACTCTTGGCACTGAGCCGCCGCAGTACTGGGATCGCGCGGACCCGGGTGGGGGTGTCCTCGTACCAGTCGGGCTCGGCGGAGTCGACGACGCGGGCGCCGGCGAAGCTCTCGGTCACCTGGCCGCGCCACTCCTCGCGGATCTCCTGCCCGACGATGTCGCGGTAGAACAGCGTGGCCGCGGAGCTCGGTCGGGCGTGTGCCACGGCGACGAACGAGCCGTCCTCGGCAGTCGGCACCCACAGCACCATGTCGGCGAAGGACAGGTCGGCGAGGAGCTGCCAGTCCCCCACGAGCAGGTGGAGCCACTCCACATCGGCTTCGGAGGAACGGCCTTGCGCGAGGACGAGGTCACTGAGGGTCGACACCCAGCCAGTCTAGGTGCGCCGTCTTGTGGAGAACGTCGCCCTCTCCACAGGCCCAACAGCTTCGTATTTCTCATGTTGCACGCCCCATACGCTCGCTCCAGCAACGGAAGGGGCAGGGGTGGCAGAGCAGGCACGCCGGATCGACCACACGACGACGACGGCGCACTCGCCGCCGCTCACGATCGTCGAACCGCAGCCGGTCGACGAACCGGCGAGCGGTCCACCGGACCCGGCGGACACCGCACGCGCCCTCGGCCTGTGCGTCGCCGAGGTCCTGACCGGGGCCCGCGAGGTCGACAGCATCGCCCGCTGGATCACCGACGACGTGCACCGACATCTGCAGCAACGTGCAGCCGTGGCCGCGCACGCCCGCTCGGTGCGCCGGCGGTCGCGGAGCCGCCCGGTGCTGCGGGTCGGCAGCGTGCTCGTCTGCCGACCGGCCGACGGCGTCGCCGAGGCGACCGTCGTCGTGCACACGCGCAGTCATGCACGCGCCGTGGCGATGCGGTTGGAGACGCGGGACGGCAGGTGGCGGGCGACCGCGATCGGTGTCCTGTAGCCGCGCTCGGTGAGCAGCAATGGTCGGGTCCCGAGGCGGGACCCGACCATTGCTGCTCACGATGCGCTGTCGCGCACGCGGACTACTTCTTCGACGCCTGACGACGCTCGGCGCGGTTGCCGGCCGCAGCTGCCTGGCCGGAAGCCGTGGCCGCGTTGCCGAACGCGGAGCCCTGCTCGGGCTCGGCAGCTGCCTCCGCCTCGGCCTGGGCCTGGGCCTGCTGCGCGCGCGCCGTCGCGGCCTGCTCGAGGCGGCCCTTCTCGTCGCGCACCTCGACCTCGCCGTCGATCGACGGTGCCGAGTACTCGAGGCCGGAGACCTCGTCCTCGCCGAGGCCCTTGGCCTCGATGACGGCGTTCTCGCCGTCGGACTGCACCTGGACCTCGAGGTTGAACAGGTAGCCGACCGACTCTTCGCGGATCTGGCCCATCATCGTCTGGAACAGCGCGTAGCCCTCGCGCTGGTACTCGACGAGCGGGTCACGCTGAGCCATGGCGCGGAGGCCGATGCCGTCCTTGAGATAGTCCATCTCGTACAGGTGATCGCGCCAGCGACGGTCGATCACCGACAGCACGACACGACGCTCGAGCTCGCGCATCGCCTCGTCGCCGAGGAGTTCCTCACGCGTGGAGTACGCCAGCTTGGCGTCGGAGAGGATCTCGCGACCGAGGAAGTCGCGCGACGCCTTGCCCTTCGAGCCGGCCTCGGTGATGACCTCGTCGATGGAGATCGAGATCGGGTAGAGCGTGCCGAGCTCGGTCCACATGGCGTCGAGGTCCCAGTCGTCCGGCGAGCCCTCACCGGTGTGGGTGTCGATCACGTCGTCGATGACGGCCTTGAGGAACGACTGCGCGCGGTCGTGCAGGTCGTCGCCCTCGAGGATGTGGCGGCGGTCGCTGTAGATCGCCTCGCGCTGCCGGTTCAGGACGTCGTCGTACTTCAGGACGTTCTTGCGGATCTCGGCGTTCCGGCCCTCGACCTGCGCCTGGGCGGAACGGATCGCACGGCCGACGAGCTTGTTCTCGATCGCCAGGTCGTCCGGCACGTTCGAGCGGCCCATGAGGCTCTCGGCGGCACCGGAGTTGAACAGGCGCATGAGGTCGTCGGTGAGCGACAGGTAGAAGCGGCTCTCGCCCGGGTCACCCTGACGACCGGAACGACCGCGCAGCTGGTTGTCGATGCGGCGCGACTCGTGGCGCTCGGTGCCGAGGACGTAGAGCCCACCGGCCTCGCGGACCTTGTCGCCCTCGACCTCGACCTCGGCCTTGACGCGGGCGAAGACCTCGTCCCACTCGGCTTCGTACTCGTCGGGGGTCTCGGTCGGCGACAGGCCCTTGGCGTGCATCTCCTGCACCGCGAGGAACTCGGAGTTGCCGCCGAGCATGATGTCGGTGCCTCGGCCGGCCATGTTCGTCGCGACGGTGACGGCGCCGAGGCGACCGGCCTGGGCGACGATCGCGGCTTCACGCGCGTGGTTCTTCGCGTTGAGGACCTCGTGCTTCACGCCCTTCTTGGCGAGGAGCTTCGACAGGTACTCGGACTTCTCGACGCTCGTGGTGCCGACGAGGACGGGCTGGCCCTGCTCGTGGCGCTCGGCGATGTCCTCGGCGACCTGCTCGAACTTCGACTTCTCGTTCTTGTAGACCAGGTCGGTCTGGTCTATGCGCTGCATCGGCTTGTTCGTCGGGATCGGGACCACGCCGAGCTTGTAGGTCGACATGAACTCGGCCGCTTCGGTCTCGGCGGTACCGGTCATGCCGGAGAGCTTCTGGTAGAGCCGGAAGTAGTTCTGCAGCGTGACCGTGGCGAGGGTCTGGTTCTCCGCCTTGACCTCGACGTTCTCCTTCGCCTCGATCGCCTGGTGGATGCCCTCGTTGTAGCGACGGCCCATCAGGATGCGGCCGGTGTGCTCGTCGACGATGAGCACCTCGCCGTTCATCACGACGTAGTCCTTGTCGCGCTTGAACAGGGCGACGGCCTTGATGGAGTTGTTGAGGAACGAGATGAGCGGGGTGTTCGCCGACTCGTACAGGTTGTCGATGCCGAGGTAGTCCTCGACCTTCTCGATGCCGGGCTCGAGCACGCCGACGGTGCGCTTCTTCTCGTCGACCTCGTAGTCCTCGCCCGGGGTCAGGCGCTTGGCGATCGAGGCGAACTCCGTGAACCACCGGTTGGCCTCGCCCGAGGACGGGCCGGAGATGATGAGCGGTGTGCGGGCCTCGTCGATGAGGATCGAGTCGACCTCGTCGACCACGGCGAAGAAGTGGCCGCGCTGCACCATGTCGGAGGCCTGCCACGCCATGTTGTCGCGCAGGTAGTCGAAGCCGAACTCGTTGTTCGTGCCGTAGGTGATGTCCGCCGCGTACTGCTCGCGGCGCTCGGCCGGCGTCTGGTTGGCGATGATGCAGCCGGTCGTCATGCCGAGGGCGCGGAAGACGCGACCCATGATCTCGGACTGGTACGACGCCAGGTAGTCGTTGACCGTGATGACGTGCACGCCGCGCGACGGGATCGCGTTGAGGTAGGCCGCCGTCGTCGCGACGAGGGTCTTGCCCTCACCGGTCTTCATCTCGGCGATGTTGCCGAGGTGCAGGGCCGCCCCGCCCATGAGCTGCACGTCGAAGTGCCGCATGCCGAGGGTGCGCTTCGCTGCTTCCCGCACGGCGGCGAACGCCTCGGGGAGCAGGTCGTCGAGGGTCTCGCCGTTGGCGTACCGCTCGCGCAGCTCCTTCGTCTCGTCCTGGAGTTCCTCGTCGGTGAGGCTCGAGAAGTCGTCCTCGAGGTCGTTGATCGCCGAGGCGTACGCCTTCAGCCGGCGGACGGTGCGTCCTTCGCCGATGCGGAGGACCTTCTCCAGCACGTTTGCCACGTGAGCTCCTTACGGGGTCGTCGTGCGCGACCTGCGCGCCCGATCGACCAGTCATGCTAGCAACCCCCCGGTGCCGTGCGCTGTGAGGGGCGTCGGTGGGGGGGGCAGCGGTGTGCGCGGCCCGCGGACGGACCGCGCACACACGGGTCGGACGGTGTCCGCAGCGATCGCGTCAGGCGAGCGCGGCGGCCGGCTCGGCGTCCACCGACGCCGCGGCGCCGGTCTGGTCGTCGATGCCGATCACGCCGTAGTCCCAGCCCTTGCGTCGGTAGACGACGCTCGGGCGGTGGGTCTCGGCGTCCACGAACAGGTAGAAGTCGTGTCCGACGAGCTCCATGAAGTACAGGGCGTCGTCGACGGTCATCGGGGCGGCCTCGAAGACCTTGTGCCGGATGACCACGGGGCTGTAGACCTCGTCGTCCTCGTCCTCCGGTGCGTCGGCGTCGACGACCGGGACCGCGCCGGTGGCGACGTCCTCGATGAGGCGGCCGTCAGCGGGGACCACCCCCATGCCGTCGAAACCGCTGCCGGCAGCCTCGGCCACCGAGGTCGGGCGGTGACGACCGCGGTGCACCTTGCGCCGGTCACGAGCACGACGCAGACGCTCCATGATGCGGGCGAAGGCGAGGTCGAAGGCGGCGTACTTGTCGGACGCCGCGGACTCCGCCCGTACGAGGGGCCCGGGACCGATGAGCGTCAGCTCGATGCGGTCCTCGCCCTGGCTGCTGCCCGACTTCTCGTGGTGGCGGCTGATGCGCACCTCGAAGGCGAGCGCACGGTCAGCGAGCACGTCGATCTTCTCGGACTTCTGTTCGACGTAGGTGCGGAATCGGTCGGTGACCCCGACGTTCCGGCCTGTGATCGTCACGTCCATGTCGCGGCTCCCATCGAGCTTCGGCGCGTCGCCTCCATCCGGCGAACCCGAACGCCTTGCCGCGAGGCTAGACCCGCCGCAGGTCCCGCGTCACGGCGCGTCGGCGAGTCCGCAGGACACCCACCGGACGCACAGCGGTCACCCGGTGTTCACCGAGCCGTCAGTCCTCGACGCTCGCGACGGCCACGCACCGGACGACCCGGCCGCCCGCGGCGCGGACCGCCCGCACCCCCTCGGCCATCGTGACGCCGGTCGTCACGACGTCGTCCACGAGCACCACGTCCCGCCCGTCGACCCCGCACGCCCGCAGCGTGCCGACGGTCGCGGCGACCCGCTCGATCGCCGTCCGTTCCTTCTGGCCCGGCTCACCGTTCGCCGGTCCACCTCGGACCCGCGCCCGCCGGAGCCGCCCGGTGCCGCGGACGCCACCGCGGGCGAGCAGCAGCACCACGGGGTCGAACCCCCGACGCCGTGCCCCCGCCCGCGACGGCGGGACCCGCAGCACGACGGTGCCGACGGGTGCCTCGGCGAGCGCGACACGCACGAGCGCACCGAAGCGAGCGCCGAGCGGTCGTGCGACGTCCACCCGACCGCGCAGCTTCAGCTCGAGCAGCAGGGTGCGGACGAGTCCTTCGTACTCGAAGGCGGCGTCGAGCCGCACGCCCGCGACGAGTCGGACCCGACGCGGGCGTGCGGCCAGGGCGGCGCGGCAGGCTCGGCAGAGCGCACGGTCCGGCCGTGCGCAGCCCAGGCACTCCACCGGCAGGAACAAGCCGAGCACCGCGAGCGCCGCGTCGCGCCACGGGGTGAGCGGGTCCGCGGTGGACCGGTCCTCGGTGGGCGGGTCCTCGGTGCGCATGCGACGAGTGTGGTGGCGACCGCACGGCGGTCGTGAACCGACGGGGCGGACGGTGGACGGGCCTCCCGGCCGGGGTGGGTGTGGAGGGGGGACCGCGACGTCAGCGCTGGACGCCGAGCACGTCCGCGGTCACGCCGGTGGTGTCCCAACCGCCGCCGGTGGACTGCAGCACCGACCCGCTCGACATCCGGAGCAGCAGCGCACCACCGCTCCCACCACTGATCGAGGTCGCGCGCCCGTCCGGCTTCGGCAGGGTGCTCGACTGCCCGCCGATGGTGGTCCGGACGACGTTCGGCCCGGCCGTGGTCTGCCCGACCGAGGCCACGTCGGTGTCGTTCACCCACGTCGCCCCGACGGCGTCGCCGGTGGCCGCCTGCACCCGGACGGCTGCGCCGAACGACGTCGGGGACCGGTCGGACCCGCGGATGATCGCCATCACGTACAGGCCGGGGCCGTCGGCGGTCTGGATCAGGGCGAGTGCCCGGGTCGAGTCGCGGGACACCTGGAACGACACGAGGTCGCCGCGCGGCAACGACGTCGCGACCTGGTGCGGGTCGCCGCCGAGGCCGTAGGCGGTGATCCGGCGGGTGTCCGACGACTGGCCGACCCAGACGAACCCGAGGTCGTCGATCGCGGGGGCGACGAGGTCCTCGCGGGCGTCGACGCGCAGGTGGTCGTCGCCGCGGACGACGACGGCACCGTCGCGGTTGCCGACGGCGGCCGTGGTGCCGGAGGCGGACAGCGAGATCGAGGTCGGGTCGAGGCCGGCCACGGTGTCGCCGACGCCGCCGCCGAGCTTCGAGACCTTGCCGGTTCCCGTGGCCGCGTAGCCGACCACACCGTCCTCGTCGACGAGGGGGCGGGGGTCGACGTCCGGGTTCTGCTGCGCGTTCGCCCCGCTCGAGTCGGGGACGGACAGGCTCGCGCCCTCGATGGTCATCGACACCGACGAGATGGTGGCGACCGAGGCGAGCGACTTGCTCAGCTGCTCGCGCATCCGGACGCGGTCGACGGTGCTGGCGCGCAGGGCGTCGCTGGACAGGTCGACGAGTGCCGTGCCGCTGTCGATGGTGACCGCGTTCAGGGAGAGCTGGGTGCCCTCGGGGAACGACGAGACGACGGCACCCTTGAGCCAGTCGGCGGGACCGGCCATCAGGGCGCTGGCGATGCGGGTGCTGGTGGACGAGCGGGCGAGGAACCAGCGCTCGTCGGGCACGAGGAACCGGAACGTCGGGTCGTAGAAGTACAGCGCGTGCTGCTGGAAGACGGAGTCGAAGCTCACCGGGGACAGGATGATGCCGTCGGGGGCGTAGGCGATGCGCCATTCGCCGTCCTCGCGGGTGAACTGGAACGTCAGCGTGGACGAGGTCGGGCGGACCGCCTGGGTGTACTCCCCCTCGGAGTCGACGGTCGCGCTCGCGGTGAGCGTGTACGTCAGCTCGCGGTCGTCGGCGCGCTCGACGGTGCCGCTGCCGTCGCGGATCGTGACGCCCTGCCGCGGGTTCCACTGCTGCGAGAAGTCCGAGGCGAGGAACTGCCGGGCGATGGCGTAGTTGTCCTGCGCACCGGTCGCCGCCGCGATGAACCCGCGCAGGATCGCGGTCTGGTCGGAGCCGGTGATCGGTTTGTCCGGCCGGAAGTCGACGCCGGAGAGCGACTCGTCCTTGATCGTCTGCCCGGTGCGGACGTCGCCGGAGACGGGGATCGCGGCGCAGGCGGTCAGGGCGAACACGCCGAGAGCGGCCAGGGCCGCGGCCACGACGTGCCGGAGACGGGGACGGCGGCGCATCAGGACTCCTCTCGCACGGCGCGGGGGCCGTCGTACGACTCGTCGAGCTCGGGCAGCGGGATCGCCGACGTCGCCGTGGCGGCCTGTTCGTTGCGCGGCAGCGTGAGCACGAACGTCGATCCCTGCCCTGGGCGGGACCACACGTCGATCCGGCCGCCGTGCAGCTTCGCGTCCCCCAGGCTGATCGCGAGCCCGAGGCCGGTGCCGCCGATGGTGCGCTTGCGGCTCGGGTCGGCGCGCCAGAACCGGTCGAACACGCGGCTGGCGTCCTCCGGCGGCATGCCGACGCCCTGGTCGCGCACCGCGATGGCGACCGTGCGGGCATCGCTGTCGACGACGACCTGGACGGGCTTGGCGTCACCGTGCTCGATCGCGTTGCCGACCAGGTTGCGCAGGATGCGGCGGACGCGCTTGGCGTCGAGTCGCATCGTGGTGTGGCCGCCGGGTGTGGCGAGCTGCAGGTCGATGCCGGCGCGTTCGGCCAGGGGGCGGAACTCCTCGACGATGTCCGCGGCGAGCGCCGCCGGCACCGACGGCTCCGTGTCGAGCTGCACGGCCTGCGCGTCGTAGCGGGAGATCTCGAGCAGGTCGGCGAGCAGCAGTTCGAACCGCTCCACCTGGGCGTGCAGGAGCTCGGCCGAGCGCCCGACCGAGGGCTCGAACGCGTGCCGCGAGTCGAACAGCATGTCGCCGGCGAGCCGGATGGTGGTGAGCGGCGTGCGCAACTCGTGGGACACGTCGGACACGAAGCGCTGCTGCACGCGCGAGAGCTCGGCGAGCTGGGTGATCTGCCGACTGACCGCCTCGGCCATGCCGTTGAAGCTCCGCGCGAGGGTCGCCAGGTCGTCCTGGCCGCGCACCGGGATGCGTTCGTCGAGGCGTCCGGCGGCGATCTTGCGGCTCGTCTCCGCCGCCTCGCGGATCGGGACGACGACCAACCGGACCACGAGCGACGTCACCAGGGCGATGAGCACCATGAGCGCGACGCCGCCGATCGAGAGCGTCTGCGACACGAAGTCGAGGGTCTGCTGGGCATCGGACAGGTCGTAGACGAGGTACAGCTCGTACTGGCCGGCGCTCGGGATCTGCAGCGTCGAGCCGACGGCGAGCCCGGGCACGCGGCGGCCGTCGTCGTCGAGCTGCACCGGCTGCAGGCTGAGCTTCCCGGTGTTCGCGCCGACCTCCTTGCGCAGGGCGTCCGTGATGACGGCGTCCGGGAAGTCCTGGCTCGCGATGGTCTGCAGCGTCTGCGGGGTGGACTGGTCGGGGCTCCGCTCGATCGCGATGCTCGTGCCGCCGGGGCTCGTCGTGTTCGACAGGATCGCCTGCTGCGCCTCGTTCTGCAGCGTCTCGAGCTCGGACTGGTTGTTGTCCTCGGCAGCGGTGGCGGCGTCGAAGATCCCCTGCGCGACGATGGTCGCGCGGGCCGACTCGGACTCGATCTGGTCGCGGCGCTGCGAGTAGACGTTCGTCGAGATGCTCACCATGACGGCGGTGCCGATGATCCCGACCGCCAGTCCGGTCGTCATCACGGTGATGGCGACCGAGCGGAACATCAGGGACCGACGCCACACGTACGCGACGGGCCGCCAGCCACGACGGACCCAGCGGCGCATCCGTCGTCGGCCGCGGCCGACCACCCCGATCGACACGGTGGCCGTGCCGGGGGCGGCGCCTGCTGCCGTGCCGGGAGCGGTGCCGGCGGGCGGGGCGGGCGGCACGGTGGTCAGGCTCCTCCGGCCCGGTACCCGACGCCGCGGACCGTGGTGACGGTCTTCGGGTTGTCCGGGTCGTGCTCGATCTTCGCGCGCAGGCGCTGGACGTGCACGTTCACCAGGCGGGTGTCGGCCTTGTAGTGGTAGCCCCAGACCTGCTCGAGCAGCATCTCGCGGGTGAAGACCTGGTTCGGCTTCTCGGCGAGCGCGCGGAGCAGGTCGAACTCGAGCGGGGTGAGCGGGATGACGGTGTCACCGCGGCGGACCTCGTGCCCGGCGACGTCGACCGTGACGTCACCGACGTGCAGGACCGTGGCGTCGGTGGCGCTCGGCCGCAGCCGCGTGCGGATGCGGGCGACGAGCTCCTTCGGGTTGAACGGCTTGACGACGTAGTCGTCGGCACCGTTCTCGAGGCCGAGGACGACGTCGGCGGTGTCGCTCTTGGCGGTGAGCATGATGATCGGCGTGCCGCTCTCGGCACGGATGCGCTTGCAGACCTCGATGCCGTCGATGCCCGGGAGCATCACGTCGAGCAGGACGAGGTCCGGCTTCGTGCTGTGGAACGCGTCGACGGCGTCGTTGCCGTCGGCGCTGAACTCGGGTTCGTAGCCCTCCGAGCGGAGGACGATGCCGATCATCTCGGCGAGGGCCTGGTCATCGTCGACGACGAGGATGCGCGGTGTCATGTGATGTGGACTCCGTGTGGCGTGCGGGTGGTGCCGGGTCGGCACGTGTCCCCACACGATAGCCGAGGCCCCGTCACGCGGCGTTTTCCGCCAGGATGGAGGTGGACCGCGCGTCGCAGCGCGGACCGACACGACGAAGGGGGCCGAGGTCATGTCCGATTGGCAGACGCCTGGCGGTGGTCAGCAGGGTGCCGGGCAGCAGGGCGCCGGGCAGCAGGGTGCGTGGCAGGGACAGCCGGGAGGCCCGCCCCGGTTCTCCGCGCCGCCGCCGCCCACCCCGGGGCCGGGTCGACCCCCCGGCGGTCGTCCGCCGTCCGGCTCGCGTCCGGTGATCCCCCTGCGCCCCCTCGGGTTCGGTGACGTGCTCGGCGGCGCCTTCACGGTCTTCCGCCGCAACGCCCGCGTCCTGCTGCTCTGGAGCGTGCTGCTGAGCGGCGTGCTCGGGCTGCTCTCCACCCTCGTCAGCACGTTCGGCCAGCAGGCGCTGCAGTCGCGGATGATGACGGCGTTCGACGGCAGCGGTGGTGGCGACACGATCGTGGCGGGCTCGGTGACGCTGTGGATCCTGCTGACGATCGGCCTGCCGTTCCTGGCGTACCTCGGTCGCGGCTTCCTGGTGGCACCGGTCGCCGCGGACACCGGCCAGCGGGTGCTCGGCCGTCGCGCGACCTTCCGGGGCCTGTGGGCGCTGCTCGCCGGGCGGCGGTGGCCGGTCGTCGCGTGGATGTTCGTGCAGATCGGCGCGGGGCTCGTCGTCGGGATCATCGTCGCGGTGGTCTTCGTCGCGTTCTTCGCGGCGCTCGGCGCCGGGGACGCCAGCGCCGGGTGGTTCGTGCTCGCCGTCTTCGTGATGGTCCTCGGCCTCGGCGTGGTGCTGACCTGGCTCGGCATCCGCTTCGCCTTCACGGTGCCGACCATCGCGCTCGAGGGTCGTCCGGTCTTCGCCGCCGCCGCGCAGTCGTGGCGGCTGACCCGCGGTGCGTTCTGGCGGACCTTCGGCGTCCTGCTGCTCGTGCAGGTGATGTTCGGCGTCGCGGCGTCGATCGCGTCGGCACCGCTCACCATCGGGGCCGTGCTCGTCGGCGGCGTGTTCGACCCGCTCGGGCAGACCGACGCGTCCTCGGGCATCGGTGCGGGCGCCCTCGTCCTGATCGTCATCGGCAGCCTGCTCGCGATCGCGGTGCAGTGCGTCACCGACGTGCTGAGCGCAGCGGTCGTCACCTTCCTGACCATCGACCGGCGGATCCGGACCGAGGCCCTCGACCAGCGCATCGCCTCGCACCTCGACACCGGGGAGCCGGCCGACCCGTTCGCACCGTCCGCGCCGGTCTCCCGACCGCCGTGGCCGCCGCAGCAGTGGGCCGGGCAGCAGCAGCCGTGGGCGCAGCAGCAGCCGCAGCAGTGGCCCGGACAGCCCCCGCAGGCGTGGCCCGGACAGCAGCAGGCGCAGCAGCCCTGGCCCGGACAGCAGCAACCGTGGCCGCAACACCCGCAACACCCGCCGCAGCAGGGGCAGCACCGCCCGCCGGACGGGACCGCATGACCGCGGTCGACCCCGGCGAGGCCCGCCGTCTGCTCGAACGCGAACTCGACCGCCCCGCGTACGACGGCGCGCACGTGACCTGGTGGGACCGCGCGTCACGGACGTTCCTCGACTGGCTCGGGTCGCTCCGCGCCGACGGACTCGACTCCCCCGTCGCGGCCCGCACGGCCCTGGTGATCGCGATCGTGGTGCTCGTCGCCGTCGTCGTGCTCGTCGTCGTGGCCCGCGGGCTCCCCCGACGTCGTGCACGCAGCGGCGCGGACGACGCCGGCGGGGTGTTCGACGACGACGACCTCCGCTCCGCCCGGGAACTGCTCGACGCCGCACAGTCCGCGATCCGCCGGGGCGACTGGTCGGCCGCGGTCCTCGACGGCTTCCGGGCAACCGCCCGCGGCCTCGGCGAGCGCGACCTGGTCCCCGACGTCCCCGGGGCGACCGCACGCACCATCGCCGCCCGCGCAGCCGTGCCCTTCCCCGCCGAGGCCGCGGCGCTCGACGACGCCGCAACGGCCTTCGACGCCGTCCGCTACCTCGGGCTCGACGCCGACGAGGCCACTGCTCGCCGGGTCCTCGACACCGAGCGGGGCGTGCGCCAGGCCCGTCCGGCCAGGTCCACGGGGCCGGTGGTGCCCGCATGAGCACCGCCACCGACGTGCCGCGTACGGCCGCACCCCGACCGGAGCAGCGCGAGAGCCGACGGTTCCGGTTCGGCTTCTGGATCGCCATCGTGCTCGTCGGGATCGTGCTCGCGGTGCTCACGGCCGTGGTGCAGGGCGCCGAGCCGCCGGAGCGACGTCCCCTCGACCCGACCTCGACCACCGCGAGCGGATCGGCCGCGCTGGTCCGGGTCCTGGAGCAGCGTGGCACCTCCGTCCGGGTGACCGACCGTGCCGACGGGATCGACGGTGGCACGGTGTTCGTCGACGACTCCGACGGTGTCCTCGACCCAGGCGTCGCCGAGCGCATCGCCCGGACCGCCGAGCACGTGGTCCTGGTGGGCGTCGACTCGACCCCGTTCGCGTCGTTCGGCCTCGACGTCACCACGGCCACCGCGCCCGAGGGCGGCGACACCGTGTCCACCGCGTCCTGTGCGATCCCGGCCGCGGCGTCGGCTGCGCGGGTGTCCACCGCCGGGTACGGCTACACGGTCGACGACCCCGACGCGGACCGCTGCGCGCCGTCCGGCAGCGGCGAGGACCGAGCCTGGGGCCTCGTCCGCACGGCGACGGCCGGCGGCGACGTCACCCTCGTCGGCACCAGCTCGGCCTTCCGCAACGACACGATCACGACCGCCGGGAACGCCGCGCTCGCCCTCGGCCTGCTCGGCTCGGACGACCGGCTCACCTGGTACACGCCGACCGTCGGCGCCCCCGACGCAGCCCCGACACTCGGGGAGCTCGCACCGCCGTGGGTGCCGAGCGGCCTCGCGCTGCTGGCCCTGGTGGCCGTCGCCGCCGCGGTGTGGCGGGGCCGACGTCTCGGGCCGCTCGTCGTCGAGCGGATGCCCGTCGTGGTCCGCGCCGCCGAGACCACCGAGGGCCGGGCCCGGATGTACGCCCGCACCCACGACCGCACCCACGCCCTGGACACCCTCCGCGTCGCCGCGGTCCGCCGGATCGGCCGGTTGCTCGGACTCCCCCGGTCCGCGCACGTCGACGACGTCGTCCGCGCAGCCGCCCGCGCCACCGGCATCCCGCACGACCGCGTCGGCGCCGTCCTCGTCGGCGGTCCGACCCTCGACGACCGCGCCCTCGTCGACGGCACGAGGGCACTCGACGACCTCGAGCGGGCCCTCCGACGATCCACCTCGGGCGACCGTCCCAGCACCGACCACGACCGACCAGGAGCACGACCGTGACCGACCTGCCAGCTGCCCCCGACCAGCACGTCCCCGCGCCGGGCGACCGCGCCCCGCACGACCGGAACCAGCACGACCCCGGGCTCCGCGACGCTTTCGGGCGGGTCCGGGCCGAGGTCGCCAAGGCCGTCGTCGGACAGGAGGGCGCGGTGTCCGGCATGATCGTCGGACTCCTGGCGCAGGGGCACGTGCTGCTCGAGGGCGTGCCCGGCGTCGCCAAGACCCTGCTCGTCCGCAGCCTGGCCGCCGCGATGTCCCTCGACACGAAGCGGATCCAGTTCACGCCGGACCTGATGCCCGGCGACGTGACCGGTTCGCTCGTGTACGACGCCTCCACCGGCACGTTCCCGTTCCGCGAGGGCCCCGTGTTCACCAACGTGCTGCTCGCCGACGAGGTGAACCGCACGCCCCCGAAGACCCAGTCCGCCCTGCTCGAGGCGATGGAGGAACGCCAGGTCAGCGTGGACGGCGACGCCCGGCTCCTGCCCGACCCGTTCTTCGTCGCCGCGACCATGAACCCGATCGAGTTCGAGGGCACGTACACGCTCCCCGAGGCGCAGCTCGACCGCTTCCTGATGAAGCTGACGCTCGAGATCCCGCCGCGCGACGTCGAGTGGCAGGTCCTCCGCCGGCACGCCGACGGTTTCGTGCCGCGGGACGTCCGGTCGGCGGGCATCACCCCCGTGGTCGGCGTCGACGAGGTCCTCGCCGCGCAGCGCGCCGTCCGGGCCGTCGGTGCCCGTGACGACGTGCTGGCGTACATCGTCGACCTCGCCCGCGCGACCCGTCAGGCACCGTCCGTCCGGGTCGGGGTCAGCCCGCGCGGTGCGACGGCCCTGCTCGCCGCCGCGAAGGCCTGGGCGTGGCTCACCGGCTACGACGCCATCACGCCCGACCACGTGCAGGCGATGGCCCTGCCGGTCTGGCGCCACCGGCTCCGGGTGGCCGCCGACGCCGAGCTCGAGGGCGTCGGCGCCGACGGGGTGCTCCAGCAGGTGCTCGAGCAGGTGCGGGTGCCGATCTAGTGGCGGTCTCCGGCCGGTTCGTCGCGCTGCTCGCCGTCGCCATCGTGCCCACCGTGCTGCTCGCCAGCGGGTGGGCCGGCCTGGCGTGGGTCGTGGTCGTGCTGCTCGCCGCGGCCCTCGACGTGCTGCTCGCCGCCGACCTGGCACGCGTGCGGGTCGAGCGGCGGATGCCGCGACTGGCCCGTCGGGACAGCACCGCCGACGGCACGCTCGTGCTCGCGAACGACGGCGGGCGGGTGCTCCGGAGCATCGTCCGCGACATGTGGGAGCCCTCTGCCGGACACCGGCCGCGCCGGATCCGGATGACGGTGCCCCCGGGCGAACGACGGACCGCCCGCATGCGGTTCACCCCGTTCCGCCGCGGTCGACGCCGCACCGCCGGCGTCGCGGTCCGGGCCTTCGGTCCGCTCGGTCTCGCAGCCCGGCAACGGGTCCTCACGGCGCCGGGCGAACTCGTCGTCACCCCGCCGTTCCGCTCGCGACGGCACCTGCCGTCACGGCTGGCCCGGTTGCGCGAACTCGACGGCGAGACCACCTTGCAGCTCCGCGGCCACGGCACCGAGTTCGACTCGCTGCGCGACTACGTCCGGGGCGACGACGTCCGCTCGATCGACTGGCGAGCGACCGCCCGACGGCAGGACCTCGTGGTCCGCACCTGGCGCCCGGAGCGCGACCGGCGGGTCGTGGTCGTCGTCGACGCCGGACGCGCCGGGGCCGGACGGGTGGCCGACGAACCGCGCCTCGACACCTTCATCGAGTCCGCGCTGCTCCTCGGCGCCCTGGCCGCAGCCGCCGGCGACCGGGTCGACCTGGCGGTCCTCGACGACACCGTCCACGACCGTGTGCACGGGGCGACCCGCACCGACGTGGTCCAGCGCTTCGGTGAGGCCCTCGCGATGGCGGAACCCGGACTCGCCGCGACCGACTGGTCCGCCGTGCCGGCGCTCGTCGACTCGATCACGACGTCACGGGCGCTCGTCGTGCTGGCGTCGAGCCTCGACTCGGTCGGTGCCTCCGGCGACCTGCTGGCGGTGCTGCCCCGGCTCACCCGGCGGCACGCCGTCGTGGTGACGAGCATCGAGGACCCGGCGGTGCAGCGGACCGCACGCGGCGGGGTGGACCCGGCCACGACGATCCGCACCGCGCGGGGCGGACGCGTGCCGGGCCTCCCCACCGGCGCGGAGCGCGACGTGTACCGGCGGGCCGCCGCCGAACGCACCCTGCTCGACGCCGACGGCGTCGCCGACGTCGCACGCCGGAGCGGCGCCGAGGTCGTCCGTGGCGCGCCGGAGGACGTCCCACCGCTCGTGGCGGACGCCTACCTGCGCGCGAAGGCGACCGGCCGGCTCTGAAGCGGGGCGGACGCTACCCGGCGACCAGGGCGGACGTGCCGCGCTCGAACTCGTCGAGGTCGCCGCGCTCCCCGGCCCGGTACGCACGACCGCCGAGCACCCACTGGTACGCCAGGACCGCGGCGAGCGCGATCGTCCCGATGCCGATCTTGACCGGCCACGGCCAGTCCTGGCGGGTGACGATGCCCTCGACCAGGCCGGACAGCAGCAGCGTCAGCGTCAGGCCGACCGCGATCGTGATGAGGGCTCGGCCGTCCTCGGCGAGGGCCTGCGCACGGGTCCGGTGCGGACCCGGAGCGACCCACGACCAGAAGATCATCAGGCCCGCGCCGCCGGCGAGGAACACCGAGTACAGCTCGAGCTGGCCGTGCGGGGCGATGTAGAGGAAGAAGTCGGCCAGGCGGCCCTGCGAGTGCATGATCGCCGCGGAGACCCCGAGCCCGACGGCGTTCTGCATGATCGAGAACGGCACGAAGACGCCCGTGATGCCGAACGCGACCATGGTGGCCGCGATGTAGGCGTTGTTCGTCCACACCTGCGCCGTGAACGCGCCGAGGCCGTGGTCGGAGTAGTAGTCGACGAAGTCCTGCGTGGCGTACTGGCGGAGCGCCTCCGGCGTGCCGAAGGTCGCCGTCGCCCCCGGTGTGGTCGTGATCCAGACGGCCACGATCGCGCCGATCGCGACGGTGGCCAGCGCCACCCAGATCGTCACCCAGCGGATCCGGTACAGCGCCGCGGGCAGCTGCCGGGTGAAGAACAGGGCGACCGCGGTGAGCGGGTCGACCGGCGTGCCGGTGAAGCGCAGGCGGGCGCGGTACAGGGTGAGGGACAGCCGGTCGCCGGTCGCGGTGCGGGGTGCGGCGCCGCGGATGCGGGCGAGGTCCGTCGCGGCGGCCTGGTAGCCGGAGACGAGCTGGTCGACGTCGGCACCGGTGGTGTGCCGGGCGCGCGCGAGGCGGTCGAGCTCCTGCCACCGGTCGCGGTGCACCTCGGCGTAGGCGTCCAGGTCCACGTGTTCCCCCTCGTGTCGGCCGACTTCCGACAGAATGATCCCATGTCGAAGCCCCGCACGCCGCGCGACCTCGCCGACGCCCGGTTCTCGCTCGCCCTGGACGAGACCGCCGACGAGCTCGTGGTGGGCGAGGCGGTCGCGCTCGACGTGCAGCCGGCCGGACTCGTCCTGCGGTTGGCGTCGGCGCTCCTCGACGGGGTGTGCCTGCTCGTCCTGTACCTGCTGCTGGTGTTCGGGGTGTCCCGGCTGTGGCCGAGCGGCCTCGACGAGGCGTGGGGCGCCGCACTGAGCATCGCCCTGTTCGTCGCCGTGCTCGTGCTGGTGCCGGCCGCCGTCGAGACCGTGACCCGGGGCCGCAGCGTCGGCCGGTACGCCGTCGGCACGCGGGTCGTCCGGGTCGACGGCGGTGCGATCGGGTTCCGGCACGCCTTCACCCGCGCGCTCGTCGGGCTGTTCGAGTTGTGGATGACGTTCGGGTCGGTGGCGCTGCTCGTGGCGTTGTTCGGCAGTCGTCCGCGGCGCCTCGGGGACCTGCTCGCCGGCACCGTGGTGCAGCACGAGCGGCTGCCGAAGCAGCGCGACCCCCAGGTGGTGCTGCCACCCGAGCTGACGGCCTGGGCCACGGTCGCGGACGTCTCGGCGCTACCGCAGCGGCTCGAGAACCGGCTCGGCGCGTTCTTCCGCGGAGCAGCCGTGATGCGCCCCGAACTCCGCGAGTCCGCCGCCCGTGCGCTGGCCGCGGATGTCGCACCCTTCGCCCACCCGGTGCCGCCGGTGCCCGCTGAGGTGTTCCTCGCCGGGGTCGTCGTGCTGCGCCGTGGGCGGGACGTGCAGGCGCTGCGCTCCCGCGTCGGGTTGCTCACCGCGGCTGGCGCGTCGGCATCGGCGCGCCCCCCGGGCTTCCCGCGGTAGCGCGCCGCCGCCGACCGCGGCGCGCCCGGCTCAGTACCGGTAGTGCTCGGGCTTGAAGGGGCCCTCGACCGGCACGCCGATGTACGCCGCCTGCTCCGGGCGCAGCGTCGTCAACTCCACCCCGAGGGCGCCGAGGTGCAGGCGCGCGACCTTCTCGTCCAGGTGCTTCGGCAGCACGTAGACCCCGGTCGGGTACTCGTCACGACGGGTGTGCAGCTCGATCTGTGCCAGGACCTGGTTCGTGAACGAGTTGCTCATCACGAACGACGGGTGGCCGGTTGCGTTGCCGAGGTTCATCAGCCGCCCCTCGGACAGCACCAGGATCGAGCGGCCGGTCGGCAGGCGCCACTCGTGCACCTGCGGCTTGATCTCGACCTTCTCCACACCGGGCAGCGACTCGAGGCCGGCCATGTCGATCTCGTTGTCGAAGTGGCCGACGTTGGCGACGATCGCCAGGTGCTTCAGCCCGAGCATCTCGTCGACGCCCACGACGCCGAGGTTGCCCGTGCAGGTGATGACCATGTCGACGGTCTCGATGACGTCGGCCAGACGGGCCACCTGGTAGCCGTCCATCGCGGCCTGCAGCGCGCAGATCGGGTCGACCTCGCTGACGATGACGCGGGCGCCCTGGCCGCGCAGTGCCTCCGCCGCACCCTTGCCGACGTCGCCGTAACCGACCACGAACGCGACCTTGCCGCCCATCAGGACGTCGGTCGCACGGTTCAGGCCGTCGGGCAGGGAGTGGCGGATGCCGTACTTGTTGTCGAACTTCGACTTCGTCACGGAGTCGTTCACGTTGATCGCGGGGAACCGCAGCTGTCCGTTCCGCGACAGCTCGTACAGGCGGTGCACGCCCGTGGTGGTCTCCTCGGTGACACCCTCGATGTCCGCGGCGATGCGCGTCCAGCGGTCGGACGACGTCTCGAGCGACGCCGCGACGGTGTCGAGCACGATCTTCCACTCGGCACTCGCGTCGGCGCCGGCGACCGGCGCAGCACCAGCGGCTTCGGCGTCGGCTCCGGTGTGCACGAGCATGGTGGCGTCACCGCCGTCGTCCAGGATCAGGTTCGGACCGGCCCAGTCGGCTCCGACGGCAGCGGCCTCGGCGGTCCAGTCGAAGATGCGGCTGGTGCACCACCAGTACTCCTCGAGCGTCTCGCCCTTCCACGCGAACACGGGGACGCCGGCAGGCGCGTCCGGCGTGCCGGTCGGGCCGACCGCGATCGCTGCCGCGGCTTCGTCCTGCGTGGAGAAGATGTTGCAGCTCGCCCACCGCACCTGCGCACCGAGGGCGACGAGCGTCTCGATCAGGACGGCCGTCTGCACCGTCATGTGCAGCGACCCGGCGATGCGCGCGCCGGCCAGCGGCTGCGACGCACCGAACTCCTCGCGCAGGGCCATCAGGCCCGGCATCTCGTTCTCTGCGAGGCGGATCTGGTGACGGCCCGCCTCGGCGAGCGAGAGGTCGGCGACGCGGTACGGGGCTGCGGTCTGGGCTTCGGTGGGCATGCCCACCAGTCTTCCATGCCGGGAGGCGCGGGTCCCCAGCCGACGTCGGTCACGTTCCACGGGCCTCCCCGTCCACCACCGCTGGTGCGTTGCGGACGCGAGCGCTCAGTCGGTCTCGCGCTGCAGCGGCTCGCGCCGCACCACCTGCCAGCCGCGCGGGACGCGCAGGCCGGCCGCGTGCCGGGCGCAGAGGTCGTAGCCGTGCGGTTCGACCCGCGTGGAGAGCGGGCCGACGACGACCATGGAGTCCCCGTAGTCGTAGGTCAGGGTCGCCGAAGCGCTCGCGGCGCACGCGACCTTGCTGCAGATCCTCACGTCCATGTCGTCAGGGAGCCTAGCGGAGCGAGCACGAGCGACCGGAGCGACCGGGAGTGACGACGGCACGCGTACGATGTGGGGATGCGTCGCAAGCCCCGCCTCGTCACTCCCGTCGACCGCGGTCGAGGCCGGTCCCGGCACGGACGCGGCGGGCGGTCGAGCGTGACCGGTCCCGAGCTCGCGCCGATCACCACCCGCGCCGAGGCCTTCGACCGCATCGTCGGCGACAGCGCCCACTACCTGATCGGGCTCTGGCCCGACGAATTGGCGGGCGTGGTGTTCCAGGTGGCGGACATGCCGACCGACGCCACCCTGCCCGACGCGATGCCCCGCTGGCGCATCGACCGCGACACCCGCAGGGTCACCGTGTTCCGGATCCCCGTCGAGCGGGTGAACCGCAGCCCCGAGAAGGACGACGCGGATCGGCGGATCATCATCGAGACGGCCGTGTTCCGCGCCGTCGGCGAGCTGATCGGCAAGGACCCGTGGGACCTGGCGCCGGACCGCTACCGCCACTGGTGACGACGCGGTGCCCGGAGGCACCACGTCGTCGTCACCGTCAGGGGTAGACGCGCACCGGCGTGGACACCTGGGTGGACGGCCGGACCGGGAACCCGGCGATGCCGTCGTCCCCGCGGTAGGTCACGCCCACCACGACCCCTTCGGCACCGGCGATCGAGAGCTGCTTCGCGGTCTGCACCGGCATGGTCGCGGTCGCGCCGGACAGCACCTGGATGGTGCGCTTCTCGTCGCCGGAGCGGATCGTGATCGCACGGTCCTCGCGCGTCGGGTTCACGAAGTTCATCCGGACGCCCTCCCCCGGTGCCACCGCGGTGATGACCTGGTCGCCCAGGGGCTCGGCCGAGGCGAACCAGCCGAGGTCGCTGTTGCCGTCAGCCGTCGGTGAGGTCGTGCGGGCACCGGCGACGACGGGCTGCGTCGACGTGACGGTGAACGAGTACCGGCCGTCCGGGAAGTCGTCGAGCGCGACGTCGGTCACGACGCCGGGCTCGGCGGTGGCGTTCACGGTCGTGCCGCCGCCGTCCGCCGTGCTGATGCCGAGCGTGACGCGTGCCGACTCGGTGCCGGGGACGAACAGCCGGACGACGGGGGCGGCGTCCGCCGTGTCGTCACCGCGCTGTGCCTCCTGTGCGCCGGCGAGCACGACGCCGGGGATGACCTGCGACCGCGAGGGGGCGGCGCCGCCGGAGACGATGTCGTAGCCACCGGGGGTCAGCGTGCGGACGACGGTCTCCTGCATGTGGGCGACGATCTGCCCGCCCGAGGACGACACGTGCACGACGGTGGATCCCTGGTCGGACACGAAGCCGGACAGCGGGACGACCTTCTGGGTGTTCGGGGCGACGACGATGCCGGTCGTGCCGGGGGCGCTGACCGTGCCGGTGCCGTCGTAGATCACCAGGTCGACGGTCGCGTTCACGTCGGTGGGGTTCGACAGGGTGACGAGGCTGGTGCGCCCGGTCTCGGTCGAGCCGCCGACGAGCCAGGTCGACTGCGAGGGGTCGTCGCACGACGCCGCGCCGGCACCGACCAGGTCGCCGCTGGAGACGCTCTGGTAGCTGCTGCCCGCGACCTGCGGTGTCGTGTCGCCCGCGGGGGCGGTGAGCAGGCGCGGGTCGCTGCCACCGGTGGACGACGGGTCGAGCGAGGTCCGCTCGACGGTCGAACCGGTCGTCGCCGTGGCCACGGTCGCCGAACCGACGGTGCTCGCCTGGGTGGCGTCGTTGCCGGAGTCGTCGGACAGCCGCAGGGCGCTGCCGGCGCAGACGCGCTCGGCGTCGGCGGGCACCGGGGTGACGGTCCGGCCGGCCGGGCGACCCGGTTCGGCCGCGGTGCCGTAGGCGTGCGCGGCCGTGACGGCGCCGGCAGCGACGACGACGGCGATCGCGGTCGCGGTGCCGCGGACGACCCAGCGTCGGACGGAGCGGGTGGTGGTGCTCATTCGTCGCGCTCCTCGTCGAAGGTGGTCGCGGGTTCCTCGGCCTCGATGACGTTCGAGGTGGCGCGGCGACGGCGCGGGGCCGTCGGCACGGCGAGCAGGGCGGCCGCCCCGAACACCACGCCGAGCACGACCAGGTACAGGACGTGCGTCGCACGGGCGGCGGCGGACCCGGTGGCGGTCCGGTCGACGTCGCCCTCGTAGTGGAACAGCTGGCCGTTCGTGGTCTCACCGATGCTCGTGAAGAGCGCGTTCTGCCCGATCGTGCCCGCGGCCCGGTCGTGCACGGTCTGCGCCTCGGGGTCGTCACCGGCGTCGTCGAGCAGGACGAAGCTGATGCCGAGTTCCTGCAGCGCCGGCCGGGGGTCGTAGCCGCTGCGGCTCGCCAGGTTGCCGGCGAGCGTCGTGAGCCGGGCGCCGGACTCGCTCAACCGCAGGGCGGTCGCGTCGAGGGTCGACTGGTCGTCGAGGGTGGCACCCTGGCCGCGTTCGAGCGCGACTGCGAGCGACCCGTCGTCCTGCGGCACCACGACGAGCGTGCCGACGTCGGGGTTCGCCTGCGCCTCGGCGTTCACGTACGCGCTGAGCACCCGGCCGGTGGTCGGCTGGATCGCGGCGTTGCCGAGGTAGAACGCGGCGAAGGCGGGGGCCACCGCCACACCGGCGAGCACCGTCGCGACGAGTCCCGTGACCGGTGCGGCCTTGGGCAGCACGTCGATCCCGATGCAGGCAGCGACCACGATCGCGAGCCAGTACACCGACAGCCCGCTGCCCGGCCACACGATGGTGGTGGTCGACCCGACGCCGGTGACGGTCACGTGGGTGGCGGCGAACGCGGTGCCGAAGCCCAGCAGTGCGACGACGAGCGCCGAGCCGGCGACGGCCCAGCGGTGTCCGAGCATCGCGCCGATCGCAGCGGCGGCGATCGGGACGGCCAGGACGGCCATCACGATCGGCAGCCACGTGCCGACGGCGGCGAGCCCGGACGTGGCGGGCAGCCACCCGCTCCAGTCCGGCAGCGGCTGGCCGATGGCCAGCTGCAGCGCGGACGGCGCACGCGTGGCGGACGGGACGCCGGGGTCCGCGAAGACGGCGAGGAGGTTGCCGCGCGCGACCTGGGCGAGGACGAGCGGCAGGAAGAGCACCGCGGTCGGCACCGGGATGAAGGCCCGACGGTGTGCACGGCGCCACCCGACGACGAGCGCGACGAGCCACCCGATCAGCAGGACCGGCAGCAACGACGGCGCCGAGGCCGCCACGACCGCGAACAGCAGCGAGGCACCCGAGGCCCAGGCCCACGAGCGGTGCGCCTCGAGCACGGCGACGAACAACCACGGCAGCACCAGGTGCGCGATGACGGCGCCGAGGTGGCCCGTCGTGACCGCGCCGACGAGCGAGGGCGCGATGGCGTACAGCGCCGCACCGATCACCGGCACCCACTTGCGGGTCGTCACCTTGCGGACCGCGAACCAGGCGCCGAGGGCGGAGACCGGGAACGCGACGAGCATCACGAGCACGACGGACGTCGAGGGCGACCAGAACACGATCGAACCGAGGACCGCCAGCACGGCGGCGAACGGGTCGGACGGACCGGTGAACCCGGTGCCGAGCGAGTGCCAGCCGTACCCGACGTTCTGCCAGAGCTGCCCGACGCTCGTGCTGAGGGGCAGCAGGCCACCGCCGGTCAACGCCGGTGAGCCGAGCAGGGGGTAGAGCGTGACGACGCTCAGGACGGCCGCGGCCAGCACGACCCAGATCCC
Organism: Curtobacterium sp. MCJR17_020; assembly: GCF_003234365.2. Lineage (NCBI taxonomy): Bacteria > Bacillati > Actinomycetota > Actinomycetes > Micrococcales > Microbacteriaceae > Curtobacterium > Curtobacterium sp. MCJR17_020. The sequence continues at coordinate 2,554,117 of NZ_CP126260.1, forward strand.
ACCGTCGCCGAGGAACGACGCCCGCGCGATCGGGGCGTCCTCGACCCGGGCGAGTTCGACGTCGCGCGAGGTGGTGCGGTGCTCGTGCACCCGACGCCAGCTGACCCGGAGCGGTTCGACGGCGGCCCAACCGAGCTTCTTCGTGCGGGCGAGGTTCCTGCGCGCCCGACCGGTGCCGCCGCCGAAGGCCACCGCGAACGCCGCGGCGAGCTCGGGGACGACGGCCGCGGGGTGCTTGGCGACGAGGTGGCCGATCGCCCGGCCGAGTGCGAAGGGGACGAGGGTGAGCCAGTGCAACCAGAGCAGTCCGCCCGGCGCGTAGGTCATCCGGCGGTGCAGCTGCGCCTGCCGGTGCATGCGGACACGGCGGGCCTCGGAGACGCGCTTGCGGCCGAACTCCTCGATCGGACCGGCGGTGGTGACCTTCGCCTCGGGGACCACGGCGACGCGGTGCCCGGCCAAGCGGACCCGGACGCAGAAGTCGAGGGCGGCATCGACGTCGGGCAACGCCGGGTCGAAGCCGGCGAGCTCGGTCCACACCGATCGGCGCACGAGCATGCCGCCGGCGGCGACGCCGAGCACGTCGGTGTGCCGGTCGTGCTGACCCTGGTCGAGCTCGTCCTGCACGAGACCGATCGATCGGCCGAAGCGCGTCATGCTCTCGCCGAACGCGCGGATGAGCGAGGGGTCGTCGTCGGCGACGAGCTTCGGACCCGCCACGACCACGGACGGCGCGATCTCGACGGCGGAGAGCAGGTCGGCGAGCGCGGTCGGCGACGGTGCGTTGTCGTGCCCGAGCAGCCACAGCCACTCGTCGACGGGCTCGTCCACGACGGCGGGCGGGGCCTCGCGCTCCCCGCGGGCGACGGCCTCACCGAAGGGGCGTCCGGCCGGCAGGCGCAGGAGCTCGGCGGACCCGCCGAAGGACAGGCCGGCGGTGGAGCCGTCGGTCGATCCGACGTCGACGACCACCAGGTTCTCGGGGTGGCGGGTCTGGGCCGCGAGTGCGTCCAGGGTCCGGTCGAGGTGGGCCGCTCCGTTGGCGGCGACGAGGATCGCGGTGACTCTGGGCTGCATGACGGGCGTCACTCTACGGTCTGGAGGCACGGCGTCCGCTGCGGACGGCGGCGCGCCGTGAACCTGTGGGAACGTCAGTGCTGTGTGGAGGACGTCTCGACGCGGCCGGCTTCCGGCGCCTTCGTCGCAGGCTCCTCAGGGGCGCAGTCGCACGGCGCTGGCGCGCCGTGACCGCGACTACGCCCGCTTGCGCAACTTGCGACGCTCGCGCTCGGACAGGCCGCCCCAGATGCCGAAGCGTTCGTCGTTCTCGAGCGCGTACTCGAGGCACTGCGCCCGGACCTCGCACGACGTGCAGATCTTCTTCGCTTCGCGCGTGGAGCCGCCCTTCTCGGGGAAGAACGCCTCCGGGTCGGTCTGTGCGCACAGCGAGTCGACCTGCCACGCGAGCGGGTTCTCCTCGTCGTCCGTCTCCGGCCGTCGAACACCCGGGACGCCGAGCGCCACGGGGTCGACGTGCCAGTCCTCCGGAACTCCGGCGTGGAAGTCGGAACCGTTCACCCTGATCACCCCTGACGTCTCGATAACGGGACCACAACGATTGAAGTCGTTGCCTGTAATTACAGCGGTGTCATTCGCCTGAGTCAAGTCGCGGATCATAGAAGGCACTGACCGCTTCGGCGTGTCATGTCCCCCGTCTGGGCGTGTCGCGCCCGGTCTGTCGGGGTTTCGGGGGACAGCTGACACGTCCTCAGCCGCTACGAGGCGCTGCGGCGGGCCTCCCACGCACTCGTGACCATCTCGTCCAGGGTGTGGCGCATCGCCCAGTCGAGGTCGCGCGTGGCGGCCTCGCCGGTGGCCACGATGCGCGCCGGGTCACCGGGGCGGCGCGGCGCGATCTCGGGGTCGAAGGCGATCCCGGTGCCCTTCGCCATGGCGTCCATGATCTGCCGGACGCTCACCCCGTCGCCGCTGCCGAGGTTGTACGCCTGCTCGAGCGGCTCCCCCGCCTCGAGCTTCTGGGCCGCGACGGCGTGCGAGTGCGCGAGGTCGGCGACGTGGATGTAGTCACGGACGCAGGTGCCGTCCTCGGTGGCGTAGTCGTCGCCGTTGATGCGCGGCGTGCGGCCGGCCAACAGGGCGTCGAACACGAGCGGGAACAGGTTGTGCGGGCTGGCGTCGTACAGGTCGGGTTCGCCGGACCCGACGACGTTGAAGTAGCGGAGCGAGGTCGTCGTGAAGCCCGCTGCGACCTCCATGTCGCGCAGCAGCCACTCGCCGATGAGCTTCGACTCGCCGTACGGGGACTCCGGTGCCTTCGGGGTCGACTCCACGACGACGTCGACGTCCGGGGTGCCGTACACCGCGGCGCTCGACGAGAAGACGGCCTTCGTGACGCCGTTCTCGGCCATCGCACGGAGCAGCGTCGCCATGCCGGTGACGTTCTGCTCGTAGGTGTGCAGCGGACGCTCGACCGAGACACCGGCGTACTTGAAGCCCGCGACGTGCACCACGCCGGTGACGTCGTGCTCGCGCAGGGTGCGGGCGACCAGCTCGCCGTCCAGGATCGTGCCCTCGACGAACGGCACGTCGTCCGGCACGAACGCGCGGAAGCCGCTCGAGAGGTCGTCGAACGCGACCGTGTCGATGCCGGCCGAGCGCAGTGCTCGGACGACGTGGGACCCGATGTACCCGGCACCGCCGGTGACCAGCCAACTCATGGTCGCCACGCTAGCGGACGCTTGCGTCGCCCCGGTCGCGGTGTGCGGGACCGCGCCAGCGCGTGCGGCTCCGCGCCGGTCCGGTGCGGCCCGGGTGCCCGCGTCGCTCCGCGCTACCGGCCGGTCGCGATGAAGACCGTGGACGTCACGCCGTTCGACGAGTCGGCCTCGACCGTGACGTCGCCCTCGTCCGGTGTGATGAAGCAGGACTCGCCCTTGCGGAGCAACGTGGCGGACGTCGCGCCGACGAGCGTCACGACGCCCTCGGTGCAGATCGCGATCGACGGGCCGGCCAGCGGAGCCACCCCGCCGGTGCTCAGCCCGACCGGTCGTCCGTCGCCGTCGACCCGCAGCAGCGCGAAGCCGACGCCCTCTGGTGCGAAGCGGTCCACGCCGGGGGCCAGGCGCTCCGGCTCGAGGACCGGTGCCGGGTAGGCCGTGAAGTCGAGCACGTGCAGGAGTTCGGGGACGTCGACGTGCTTCGGTGTCAGTCCCCCGCGCAGCACGTTGTCGGACGGTGCCATGAGCTCGATGCCGAGGCCGTCCAGGTACGCGTGGATGTTGCCGGCGGGCAGGTACATCGCCTGTCCCGCGGTGAGCGTCACCCGGTGCATGAGCAGGGAGACGACGATGCCGGGGTCGCCCGGCCAGCTCGTCGCCAGGTCGCGGACCGTCGCCGTGTTCGGGGTCAGCAGGTCGTCGTCGAGGGCGACGGCGAGGTCGCTCGCGGCCTGCACGACGGCGAGCGCGGAGTCGTCGGCCGTCTCGAGCCACCGCACGGTGTCCTCGAGGCCGTGCTGCAGGTGCGCCTCGAGCGGGCCGAGCCGACCGCTGCCGGCGTCGAGCACGCGGACCTCGGCCAGGGTCTCCTCGACCGGGCGGAAACCGCTCAGGGCCTCGAACCGCTCGCTCAGGGCGACGACGAGCTCGGGCTTCGGGAACGGGTCCTTGTAGTTGCGCGCCGGGTCGTCGATCGCGATGCCCTCGCGTTCCTCGCGCGCGAAGCCGGCCTCGGCCTGCTCCGGCGTCGGGTGCGCCTGCAGCGACAGGGGCGCCGCCGCTGCGAGCACCTTCAACAGGAACGGCAGGCCTGCGCGGTCGCCGCCGAGGGCGTCCTGCGGCTCGGCGGCGATCCAGTCGAGCAGCGTGTCGGCACCGCCGACCATCGCCGGGTTGACGACCACGCTCGGGCTGCCCGGGTGGGCGCCGAGCCAGAGCTCTGCCTGCGGGGCGCCGGTGACGGTGCGACCGAGGAGCTCCGGGATCGCGGTGACCGAGCCCCAGGCGTAGTCGCGGGGGGTGTTCGTGATGCCGAGGAACATGGGCGAGAGCCTACCGGCGGGATCCGGGGACTCCGGTGGCCCGCCGCCGCCGGTAGCCTGACGTCGTGACGAACACCTGGCCGCTGGCACGCGGGACCGTACCCGAGCGCGAGGCGTTCGCCTTCGGTGCGACCACGATCTTCGTGCTGTTCGCCGGGGACGCCGTCCCGAACACCCTCACCTGGGTCGGAGCGGGCGTCCTGTGGGCGCTCGTCGCCGCCTGGGGCGTCACGATCTTGGTCCGGGCGAAGCCGCCGCTCGTGCGCTCCCCCTGGCCGCTCTGGGCCTTCCTGGCGTGGTGCCTGCTGTCGGTCGCCTGGTCGCACTGGCGGTTCGCCACGATCTCGAGCCTGACCGTGCAGGTGATCTGCGCTGCCGTGGCCTTCACGATCGCGTCCACCCTGACCTGGCGCCGGATCCTCGACGCGCTCAGCCTCGCGCTCCGCTGGGTGCTGCTGCTCTCGATCGTGTTCGAGGCCGTCGTCGCGGTGTTCGTGCGGCACCCCATCGCGCCGATCTGGACCGACTACGGCGACGCCGACATCCCGGACGCCTTCTACTTCTCACGCGCCGAGCTCTTCACCGGTGGCCGCATCCAGGGTCTGCCGGGCAACGCGAACCTGCTGGCGATGGTCGCGCTGCTCGTCGCGATCGTCGTCGTGCTGCAGCTCGCCGAGGGCCGGATGCGCCGGCAGCGGGCCACCGGCTGGCTCGTGGTCGCCGCCCTCGGGTTCGTCCTCACCCGCTCCTCCACGGTCATCGCGGCCGCGCTGGTCGTCGCCGTCGTCGCCCTGGTCGCCGCGTGGATGCGCCGGGTCCCGACCGAGCGACGCACCCCGCGCTACCTGCTGCTCGCGGTCGGCGCGGTCGTCGTCGCCGGCGCGGCGTTCGTGCTGCGCGGACCGGTCTCGGAGCTGCTCGGCAAGGGGTCGGACGCGACCGGCCGCGGCGAGATCTGGGCGAAGGTGCTCGGTCTGATCGACCAGCACGCCGTCGTCGGCTGGGGCTGGATCGGCTACTGGTGGCCCGGCATCCCCACCCTGGCCGTGGCGCACCGCAAGGGCGTGACGTACCTGCAGGCGCACGACGCCTACCTCGACGTCTGGATGCAGACAGGCATCATCGGCCTCGTCCTGTTCCTGCTGTACGTCGTCACGACGCTGTCGCGCTCGTGGGCGTGCGCGACGCGGATCGGTTACGACGCCGCACTCCGTCCGCGCACGTTCGACCCGGTGTCACTCCTGCCGCTGCTCGTCGTCGTCGCGCTCCTCGTGCAGTCCGTCGCCGAGTCCCGGCTGCTCTACCAGGGGAACTGGGTGCTCTTCGCGCTCATCGCCATCAAGACCCGGATCGTCCTGACCGGCGAGGAGCCGACCTCGACCGGCGACGGCCCGCGCACCCCGCCCGCGAAACGCGAGTTCCGCTGGGCCACCACCCGCTGAGCGTCAGCGGCCCGCAGTCAGCGGTCCCGCGTCAGCGTCCTGCGTCAGCGGAACAGCCACGCGCACGCGACCGGTGACGACCACGGGTTCGACCGCACCCGCACGACCTCGAGCGTCGGGTCGTCGCGACACGCCTCGGCGGCCGCGGGCAGCTGCTCCGCCCACACCGGCCCGTCGCTGCGCCGGGTGTCCGCCGGCGCGACGTGCAGGACGGCTGACGCGACGACGGCGGCGACCACGCACCAGGCGGCCAGCGCCCCGACGAGGCGACCCGTGCCTCCCGTCCGCTGCGCGACACCCGACCACCGGTCGGTGTCCACCAGCGCGGCGGCGGCGACCACCGCGGCGCTGACGAGCAGCAGGCCGGACGCGGCTGCGTACCGCTGCGGCGGGATCGCCGCCATGGCGGCCGTGGGGTTCGCCCACGGCTGCCCGGCACCGTCGTTCGCCAGCAGCGCGGCCCACCACACGGCACCGGACGCGACCGTCAGCGCGACGACCAGCCACCGGGAGCGGGCCGGCCCGACGACGACAGCGGCGACCAGGACCAGCACCAGTGCGCTGACGGGCACCAGGACCGGCGCCCAGCCGTGCTCGACGACCGTGGTGACCACGACGCCGAGGTGCGGGTCCCACGCGCCGGCGACGGGCCGGAGCAGGAACCCGGCGAGCACGTCGCGGAACGCGGGAGCGCCGGGCGTCAGGTCACGCGGGTGGGTGAGCGTCGTGACGACCTGCACGACGGCCCCGGCGAGCGCCACGACCGTGACGGGCAGCGGGAGCAGGCGAGCGCGGCGAGACCCACCGCGACCAGGACGACGCAGCGGCCACGCGAGCAGGAGCAGCGGCGTGAACAGGATCGTCTGCGGTTCGGTGAGGACCGCGAGTCCGGCGACGACGGCGAGCCCGACGGCTCCCCACCAGGTCCGGCTGCGGTGCGCGAACACCCACGGCACCAGCACGAGCAGGTACCAGTGCAGGTTGGCGGCGTTCCCGCTGATCTCGTACGGCGCGAGCGGCAGCACGACGGGCACCGCGGCGAGCACGAGGCGGAATGGCCACGGTCGGACCACGTCGCGGGACAGGACGAAGACCAGCGCGCACACGACCCCGACCACCAGGCAGGACGACAGCGAGACGACCTGGGCGTACCGCTCGGTCGGCAGTGCGTACCCGAGGTCGACCACCATCCGGGGCAGCAGGTGCACGTACCCGGCGTACGGGTGCAGCAGGGTGTCCACGGGACCGAGGGCGATGCGCTCCCGCAGGAAGACCCCGCCGTCCTCGGCCCAGACGGTGTTCCGGGGCACGGGGCCGAGCCGGTACCAGGCGAGCGCGGCGGCGGCGAAGCCGATGACGACCGCGACCAGCGGCAGGCCGGCGGCCCTCCGCAGGGGGTCCATTGCAGTGAAGCTAGGTCAGCATCGCGCATCGTCGATGACGCCACACCGCGGATCGTCGATACAGCCGTTCCGCGATGCGGGCGACTCGTCACAAGGTCGTACGCCAAGATGGACGCGTGACGGACGGCCGGGTGAGCAGACACGTGCTCGGGCGCCGGTACCTCTCCGCCTGGATCGGCTTCTCGGCCGGTGGACGGTTCAGCCAGGCGCTCGCGACGGTCATCGTGCTGTTCGGGTTCGGGCAGCCGACCGTCCAGGCCCTCGTCGGCCGGTCGGGCACGTGGGCCGTCCTCGTGACGCTGTTCGTGCTCGCCGGGCTGAGCCTGCTCGGGCAGCGGTACCGGATCGAGTGGCACGGCGTGCTGCCCCTGTCGCTGCTGGCGTTCGTCGGGTACTGCGCGTTGAGCGTGCTCTGGAGCGAGTACTCGTGGGTCGCCCTGCGCGGCCTGGTGCAGACGGTGTGCTTCATCGGGCTCGGGCTCTACCTGGCGCTCGGGCGGGACCTGGTGCAGGTGATCCGGGCGTCGGGTGACGCGTTCCGGATCCTGCTCGTCGTCGCCCTCGGCCTCGAGGTCCTGTCCGGACTGGTGCTCGACGTCCCGCTGCCGGCCTTCGGGATCCGCGGCGACATCGCCTACGGCGGCCCGATCCAGGGCATCGGCGGCACCCGCAACTTCATGGGGTTCATCGCCGCGATGGCCCTGGTCACCTTCGTCGTCGAGTTCCTCACCCGCTCGGTCACCATGTGGCGGGCCATCGGCTCCACCGCCCTCGCCGTCATCGCGCTGATGCTCGTGCAGTCCCCCATCACCGGCCTCGCGATGATCGCCCTCGCCGTCACCGCGCTGGCCCTCTGGTCGCTCCGGCACGCACGGCCCGCCACCAGACCGGTGGTCAACGGCGTCCTCGGCGGCGCGGTCCTGCTCACCCTCGTCGTGGCCGTGTTCGCGCGGCACCGGCTGCTCGCGGAGATCGGCGCGGCTGGGGGCACGGCGACGCGCATCGACCTGTGGTCGCAGATCCGCGTCCTGACCGAGCGCTACCCGATCCAGGGCTGGGGGTGGGTCGGGACCTGGCCGACCGAGCCCGTCGTGCCGTACGTCACGCTCATCGACCCGTCCGGCGCGCGGTTCACGTCCGGCCTCAACGCGTTCGTCGACGCGTGGCTGCAGCTCGGGGTGGCCGGCACGATCATCCTCGGGATCGCCGCACTGCTGGCCTTCGCTCGGGCATGGGTCACGGCCACGACGTTCCCCGGCGTGGCCTACGTGTGGCCGGCCGCGGTGCTGGTGCTGCTCGCGGTGACGAGCACGGCGGAGAGCTACCTGCTGCACGGTGCGGGCCTGATGTTCTTCGTGACGGTGCTCGTGATCGCGGCGCGGCGGCGCTCGTGGCGCCGGCACCTGCCGCGGGCGTAGGTGCCACCGAGGTTCCACAACACGCCGCCCGTGTGCCGCCGAGGTTCCACGGAGCAGCGTCAGGAGCCCCGAGGTTCCGAGATCTCGGAACCTCGGGGCCGCACACGGGGGCACGAGAGCGAGCGCGCGGGCGCGGTGCGGGCGCACACGGCGGCGCGAGCGCGGCGCGAGCGCTACGGGCGCGTCGGACGACCCAGGCGGCGCTGCAGGCCCCACTGCGTGACGCGGAGCATCGCCTCGACGACGATGGAGCGGCTCATCTTCGAGACCCCGTGCACGCGGTCGCGGAACCGGATCGGCACCTCGACGATGCGGCCGCCCAGGGCGTCCACGCGCAGCGTCATGTCGACCTGGAAGCAGTACCCCTTCGAGTCGATCGAGCCGAGGTCCATCCGCGCGATGGCGTCGGAACGGTAGACGCGGTACCCGGCGGTGATGTCCCGCACGTGGATCCCGAGCACCAACCGCGCGTACGTGTTCGCGCCCCGGCTCAGCGCCTGACGACGGAGCGGCCAGTCGACGACCGACCCACCGGGCACCCAGCGCGACCCGATGGCGAGCAGCACGTCGTCCGACGAGGTGACCGCGTCGATGAGCGCCGGCAGCCGGTCGGCCGGGTGCGAGCCGTCGGCGTCCATCTCGACCAGCAGCGGGTACCCGCGCTCCAGGCCCCACCGGAACCCGGCGACGTAGGCCGTGCCGAGCCCGAGCTTGCCCGACCGCTGCAGCAGGTGCACCCGGTCGTCGTCGGCCGCGATGGACCGCACGATGTCGCCGGTGCCGTCCGGGCTGCCGTCGTCGACGACGAGCAGGTGGGAACCGGGCGACGCCGTCAGGATCGCGTCGGCGATGGCTCGGATGTTCTCGGCCTCGTCGTACGTCGGGACGACGACGAGGGCCGTCGTCTCGGCTGGATTCACCGGTTGCCGAGGCGTCGCTTGATCTTCCCCGCGACGCTGCGCGGGCCCTCGGTGCGGAAGTAGTGCACCGCGCGCCCGACGTCGTAGCGGACGCCCGAGAGCTTCTTGCGGTCCGGCACGCGCACGCGCATCGTGTGGGGCGCGAGCTTCGTGCTGGTGTCGCGCACCGACTTGTCCGCCGCGCGGATCGGGTTCCGGCAGAACTCGACGAGCGGCGCCAGGACGTTCTCCCACGTGAACTGCTCGCGCACGCGGTCGACGTTGGCGATGAACTGGGCCCGGGCCTTCTTGTCGAAGAGCGCCGTCTCGAGCGCGGTGGCCAGGCCGTCGACGTCCTGCTCGTGCACCGCGACGCCGAGCTGCTGCTCGGCGACCAGGTCACCGAAGGAGTCGCCGGCCGTCGTGACGATCGGCAGGCGCGCCCACAGGTAGTCGAGGATGCGGGTGCGGAACGAGAACGTGGTCTCGAGGTGCTCGTAGTGCGTCGAGACGCCGGCGTCGGCCTCGAGCAGGTAGGCACCGCGTTCCTCGTACGGGATCCACGAGTCGTTGAAGAACACGTGCCTGCCGGTCAGACCGAGGGCGTCGGCCTCGGCACGGACCTTCGCGACGATGTCCATCTCGGGCACGTCGGGGTTCGGGTGCTGCACGCCCATGAAGAAGAGCTTCACCGACGGCCGGCGGGCGGCGAGCTGGGCGATCGAGCGGACCAGGGTGATCGGGTCGAACCAGTCGTAGATGCCACCGCCCCAGACGACGAGCTTGTCGTTCTTGCCGATGCCCGGCACGACGCCCTTGACGCGCGGCTGGTCGTGCACCGGCGGGGTCGAGGACAGCCCGAACGGCACGACGCCGATGAGCGAGCGGAGGTCGGCGTCCCGCGAGTACGTGCGGGCGTTGACCCGGCCGGAACCGGCGAGCTGGCCGAGCCAGAACATGCGCTGGCGCTCCGAGGCGCAGATGAAGTAGTCGCCGAGCTCGAGCTGGTGGTTGAGCGTGTCCGAGGCGTCGAGGATCTGCCGGTTCCACTGGTCGACGTCGTCGCTGCGGCCCTGCTCGAGCTGCTCGAGGTGCAGCGGGTCGTACACGTCGACGACCAGGATCTTGCTCGTCGACTCGAGCACCGGGAACAGCCGGAGCGCGTGGCCCTGCACGATGATGACGTCGGCCCAGCCCTCGTGCTCGACCATCTGGCGCGGGTGGCGGTGCGGCACGGTGACGACCTCGTACGACGGGTCGATCTGCGACGAGCGGGTCAGGCTGACCACGCGAACGTCGTGCTCGGACGCGAGCTGCTTGGCCATCTGGGTGGCGCGGATCGCGGGACCGGCCATCTTCGCGCCGATCGAGTCGCCCGTGATGATGAGGATGCGGCGGCGGGTGCCGACCTCGAGCACGCCGAGGGAGTGCACGATCTTGTCGTAGCCGGCCAGGTAGTTCTCGATCGGGTACGCGGGCTCGTCGCGGTTGCCGAACAGGCGCAGGAGCTCGCGGTCGCTGCGGACGCGCGTGGCCTGGATCGCGCGGCGCGACTCGGTCATCGACGGCAGCTGCTCGACGAACTGGTCGACGCCGTAGATGCCGGCCATGCTCGTCTTCGGCACCGGGATGGTGGGGACGCTGTCGTCGCCGGGGTTCCGCAGGTCGAGCTCCGTGGAGTCGAGCTCCCCGCGGCCCACGGCACGGCGGACGGCGAGCGCCAGCGAGCCGGGCAGTGCGGCGGCGAGCTGCTCGTCGCCGAGGTTCTTGTACAGCGTGAAGAGGGCGTTCCGCTCGAGCAGGTAGGTCTCGCGGAAGTCGCCGAACTTGTTCATCGACGCGTGGTGCTTGTGGAACGCGACCGACTTCGGCTGGTACCGGAAGCGCCAGCCGAGCAGGTTGAGTCGCCAGCCGAGGTCGACGTCCTCGTAGAACATGAAGTAGCGGTCGTCGAAGCCGTCGAGCTGCTCGAAGAGCTCGGCGCGGATGAACATCGCGGCGCCGGTGCCGAACAGGACGTCGGTCTCGCTCTCCCAGCGGCCGGTGTCCGGCGACCCGGCGAAGGGCTTGTAGCCCATGCCGTACCAGGTCATCGCAGCCTCGGTGAAGTCGATGTTGACGCCCTCCCAGTCGAGGACCTTCGACGCCACGGCCCCGATGTCGGCGCCGGACGCGAACGTGGCCATCGCCTCGCGCACCCACCCGGTGTCGGGACGGGCGTCGTTGTTGAGGAACGCGACGACCTCGCCGGAGGACTTCTCGACGCCGAGGTTGCACCCGCCGGTGAAACCGAGGTTGGCGCCCGCGTCGACCAGGGTGAAGTCGAGGTCGGAGGCCTGCAGCCGGCCGAGGTGCTCCGGACCGGAGCCGTTCTCGACGACGATCACCTCGAGCTTGTCCTGCGGCCAGTCCTGCTTGCGGAGTTCCGCGATGCTCGTCAGGGTGTCGTCCGTGCCCTTGTAGTTCACGAGGATGACGGACACGACTCCCGGCTTGCGCTCTGTCACGCGAGTTCCTCCAGCAGCTGCCGCGCACGGCGCGGATCGGTGGCTCGGCCCACGGGGTGCCGCGAGCCGATGACACCCTACAAGGCGCGCCCCGCCACTCCCCTGTGGCCGTCGCCGATTCGTGCAGAATGGGCCGCGTGACTGCCGCAGTGATCCCGAACACTCCCCTGTCCTCGCCCCTCGCACCGGAGTACGCGGCCATCGCGGCCGGTGCGCACGCCGAGGGGCCGCGCGGCACCGTCCGGTTCGCCGTCTCGACCGCCGACCCGACCGAGGGCAAGGGCGACCTGTTCGTCGCACTCGGGCTCGCACGGGCGCTCCGTGCCGAGGGTTGGGGCGTCGCGATGTGGCCGCTCGAGCGCTGGGGCGAAGCGGTCCCCGCCGACACCGCCGTCGTGGTCAGCATGATCGAGTCGTTCGTCCCCGGGTACGTCCCCGCCGGCACCGCCCTGGTCGCGTGGGTGCGGAACTGGACCGCGAAGTGGGCGGCTCTGCCCTACCTCGGTGAGTTCGACGCGGTGTGGACGTCGTCCGGCATCGCCCGCGATGCCGTCGCCGCGCAGTACGACGGTCCGGTCGAGGTCGTCCCGATCGGTGTCGACCTGGACCTGTTCACCGACGAGCGCCCGCAGGAGGCCGGCACGACCGCGCCCGCCACGGCGTCCGAACGCACGGACCGTGCCGTCACGACCGTCAACTTCTGGGGCGTGCGCCGCCGTGTGCAGGACGTGCTCGCCGAGGTCGCCCCGGCTGAGCCGATCGTGTGGTTCGCCGCGAACGTCGACCACGTCGAGGCCACGGCCGGCGTCGAGCTCCGCCCCGCGGTGTCCTACTTCGCGCTGCCCGAGGTGTACCGCGCCGCCGGCTTCGTCGTCGACGACGTGATCGCCCCGGCCGCCGAGTACGGCACCCTGAACTCGCGCCTGTACGAGGCACTCGCGTCCGGGGCGCTGCCGGTGACGGACTGCGCGCTCGGCCTCGACGAGCTCGGCCTGTCCGACGTGCCGGTCTTCGACGACGCCGCGTCGCTCGAGCGGGTGCTCGCGATGCCCCGCGCCGAGCGCACGGCCCTGACGGCCCGACTCCGTGCCGTGGTCGTCGAGCGGCACTCGTTCCGTGCGCGCGCCGAGCAGGTCGGTCCGGTCCTGGACGCTGCCGTGGCGATCGCCTCGGGTCGGTCCGGCGAGCGGAACGCGTTCCTGCGCTGGGCGACCGCACAGCGCGAGGTCCTGCGCCAGGCCGAGCACGACCGCGACGTCCACCTGTCCGGGGTGCAGGACATCAACCGGCGGCTCGTCGCGTCGGAGCAGCAGGTCGGCGCGTACGACACCGCCCGCCGCCAGGCCGAGGCGGAGCGCGACCAGATCGCGGCGCGGTTCGCGGGCCTCACCCGCTCCCCCGAGTACCGGCTGCTGCACGGCGTGGGACTGATGGCCCGGCGCGTGCGCCGCTGACGTTCCGACAGCACTGACGTCGCGACCACGGAACGGACGGGAGGCCCGGTGCCAGCTGGCACCGGGCCTCCCGTCCGTCTCGGCGACCGTCTACTGCACGGTCACCGTCTTCGTCCCGAAGCTCTTGTACGTCCCGCTCGGCAGGTCCTGGTAGTAGACCCGCACGGTGTGCGTGCCGGGCTTCAGCCCGGTGAGCACCCGCGACAGCCCGACGTCCGAACCCCAGTTCGGGTAGTTCTTCTGCACGTCGGTGCGGGTCGCGTTCACCGTGCCCGGCGAGACCGCGACGCCGTCCAGGTGCATCTTGTACTTGACCGGGTCCCACACGTCGGGGTCGATCGCCCAGCCCGTGACGGTGATGGTCCCCTTGCCGCCGGTGACGGAGTCGAACGACCCCTTCACGGCACCGGTGTTGCCGGTCTTGCCCGTGGAGGGCGGATCGATGACCGTGAAGGACTTCGTGCCGAAGCTCTTGTACGTGCCGCTCGGCAGGTCCTGGAAGTACACGCGCACGGTGTGCGTGCCGGCGGTCAGGCCGGTGAGCTGCACGGACAGGCCGACGTCCGAGCCCCAGCCCGGGTGGACCGCTTCGACGTCGGTGCGCTTGGCGTTCACCACGCCCGGGTCGATCGCGACGCCGTCCAGGTGCATCTTGTACTTGACCGGGTCCCACACGTCGGGGTCGATCGCCCAGCCCTTGACCGTCGCGCTGTAGACGCCGCCGGTGACCGACTCGTACGAGCCCGTCACCGCGCCGGTCTTGCCGGTCTTGCCGGTGGTGCCGGACGACGGGGCCGTGGCCGACGTCACCTTCACGGTCTTCGTACCGAAGCTCTTGTAGGTGCCGCTCGGCAGGTCCTGGAAGTAGACCCGCACGGTGTGGTTGCCGGCGCTCAGCCCGGTCAGGCGGAGTGCCAGGCCGACGTCGGAACCCCAGGACGGGTGCTTCGCCTCGACGTCGGTGCGGGTGGCGTTCGCGGTGCCGCTGTTCGTGCTGACGCCGTCGACGTGGACCTTGTACTTCACCGGGTCCCAGACGTCCGGGTCGATCGCCCACGCGCGCACCGTGGCCGTGCCGGCGCCGCCGCTGACGGACTCGTACGAGCCGCGGAGCGCTCCGGTCTTGCCGGTCTTGCCGGTGGTCGGGGCGCTGACGGTGACGGACTTCGACGCGACCTTCACGTAGTCGGTGCCGGGCTTGTCCTGCGTGTACAGCGCCACGGTGCGGGTGCCCGGCGTGATGCCGCCGATCGTCTTCGAGAACCCGAGGGTGCTGCCGACGCCCTTGTAGACCTTGGCGACGTCGGTGCGGGTGCGGTCGGTGGTGCCGGTCGCCTTGCTGACGCCGTCGACCAGGATCTTCCACGGGGCGGGCTTCGCCGAGTCGGGGTCGAGGGCCCAGCCGGTCGCGGTGATCGTGCCGGCGCTGCCGGTGACGGTGTCGAGTGCACCCTTCGGGGCTGCGCTCACGACGGTGCGGGTGTAACAGCCGAGCAGCGTGTTGCTGCCCTTGCCCTGGTTGATGGCGTAGGTGCACACCGAGTGCTTGCCGACGCTCAGCCCGGTCAGCTCGGTCGAGAACCCGTGCTTGAGGTTGTTCGCGCCGAGGGTGGCGGACAGGTCGGGCCGGTTCACGTTCGCGGTGACGGTCTTCGCTCCGGCGCCGTCGACGTAGAACGCGACGCGGAGCGCGCTCGTGGTGTCCGGGTCGACGGCCCAGCCGCTGACCGTGATCGACGAGGTCGAGCTCGGCGTGACCGCGTCGACGTTGCCGTACGGGTTGCCGCCACCGGTCGCCGAGCCGAACCAGTCGGTGTACATGCGCCAGAAGTTGCGGTTGCCGTACGCCGAGCAGCTGTCGCCGGTGCCGTAGAGGTTCGACATCGCGGCGGTGTTCGGGGTGTACGGGGTGTAGATGTACAGTCCCGCGGTCGCCTGGTTCTGGATGTAGACGGACTTGCGACCGCAGGCCGCGTTCGGGTTGAGGAGGATCGAGTTGGTCCGACCCGCCTGGTACGCCCACGAGGTCGGCGACGCCTGGTAGCGCTTGAACTGGAGCGCGGCGGCGTAGACCTGCTGACCGAATCCGAAGTACGCCGGGTCGCACGGGGCGGTGTCCGGGCACGCGAAGCCGGTGGCGTGCAGGTACATGTAGGACGTCGGCGAGGACGTCGTGACGATGCCCTGCTCCTTCTGCAGGAGCACGAGGAGCACCTTCTGGCTGATGCCGCACGCGGCGCCGACCTGGGCGATCATCGTCGCGGCGGACTTGGTGCCGCCGGCGATGGCGCTGCACCGGCCGGAGACGGCACCGATCGCGCTCATCTTCTGCGAGAAGTCCTTCAGGCAGGCGGGTCCGCTCGACGACTTCCGGCAGTTCGGGGCGACGCTCGTCAGGAACGACTGCACGGCCGCGGCGTTCATCGCCGAGCCGTTGTAGAAGTTGGCATCGCTGATGATGTTGCCCGGGTCGAAGTCGCCGGCGACGGCGGCCGAGGCGGACTCGGTCGTGGTCTGCTCGGACAGGATCGTGCCGAAGGTCAGCCCGCTGACGGCGACGGCGAGTGCCGCGACGATCGCGAGGGAGGTCCGGAAGGGTCGGCGACGGCGCCCGTCCGACTCGGTCTGGATGGAACGCATCACGGCACCTCCGCCGGCATCGGGTCGGACGTCGTCGACGCGGAGCCGACGGCGTAGGTCAGGGTGACGGACCAGGTGCCGCTGGGGACCTGGGCCGCGGGGAACGCGACCTGCGCGCAGTTGACCGAGGAGGCGCTCGCCTGCGCCGCACTCGTGGCGGTGCGCGTGACGCTCCCCTTCTTCGCGGTGAACGTGCAGGTCCCGCTGGTGTCGGTGGTGCCGGAGACGAGTCCGCCGGCCTGCAGCGACTTCGAGGCGGTGTCCCAGCCGCTGTAGGTGACGACCGCGGTCGCCGGGAAGTCCGACGGGTCGGTGTCCGGCTCGTTGGTCGAGCCGCTCCCCGGGAAGGCACCGGGGGTGTCGTCGTCCGAGGCAGTGGGGTCGTCGGTGGCCTCGGACGCGGGCGACGACGCGGTGCCGGTGGGCTCCGCGGTCGCCGGGTCGTCGGCGGTCGGGGTCGGACTGGCGGTGCGGGTCGCTGACGCGGACGGCGACGGGGTGGCGTCGTCGCCACCACCGGAACAACCGGCCAAGAGAACACTGAGGGCACCGACCACCGCGAACGCAGCGATCGGCCTGGATGCGAGGAGCATGCTGACGGGCCGTCCTGTGGATGTTGACAAGGGTCCGGGTTGCGACAACGGTAACCCCAAAGTGAAGGTTGAGGGTTGGATCGGTCCGGAATCACCCCCGCTCGGGGTGCACGACGGCCGTCGCCCATCCCTGCCGCGCGGGCCCGGTGAGTATGCTGTTCCGGTCCTGCCCCCACGAACGAAGAGACGTATGGTCGATCAAGCCCGCATGGCGGCGCTCGCGAAGGAACCCCTCGTCGTGATCGGCGCTCCGACGAGCGCCTTCCGCGGAACCTGGCGAGAGCTGCGCGACGTCTTCCGGCAGCGCGAGATGCTCGGGATGCTCATCCGACGTGACCTGAAGGCGCGGTACAAGGACTCGGCGCTCGGGTTCGTGTGGACGCTGGTGCGCCCGCTGACCCAGCTGCTCATCTACTACTTCGTCATCGGCAAGGTCCTCGGCGCCGCCAACGGCATCGACAACTTCGCGATCTACGTCTTCACCGGCCTGACCGCCTACACGCTCTTCAGCGAGATCGTCGCCGGGTCGACCGGCTCGATCGTCGGCAACTCCGGGCTGATCAAGAAGGTCTACGTCCCGCGCGAGGTCTTCCCGCTCGCCAGCGTCGGCGCGGCCCTGGTGAACTTCACCATCCAGTTCGCGATCCTGCTGGCCGCGACCGTGGTCATCGGCGTCTTCCCGTTCCACGAGGGGCTGATCTACCTGATCCCCTCGCTCGCCGTGATCCTCGTCTACGGTGCGGCCATCGGCCTGGTGCTGTCCGCGCTCAACGTGTACCTGCGCGACGTGCAGTTCGTCATCGACGTCGGCCTGATGGTGCTGCTCTGGGCCTCGCCGATCGTGTACTCGTACTCGCGCGTGGTCGCCACCGTGAACACCGACTGGCTCATCACGGCCTACACGAACAACCCCCTGACGCTGGCCGTGCTCGGCATGCAGAACGCGATCTGGCTGCACGACCCGGCCGACGTCACGTACCCGGACCACCTGATGCTGCGCCTCGGCATCGCGTTCGTCATCGGTGTCCTCTGCCTCCTCGGCGCGCAGCGGGTGTTCTCCCGTCTGCAGGGCAACTTCGCGCAGGAGCTGTAGACCATGGCCATCAGCACCCCCGTCGCCCCGACGCCCACCGAGGGCACCGCCGAGCGGCCGGACGTCATCGTCATCGACCACGTCCGCAAGCGCTTCACGGTCCGCAAGGACAACACCCTGCGCGAGCGCATCGTCACGCTCGGTCGCGCCGGCCGCAAGCACCGCCAGGACTTCTGGGCCCTCGACGACGTCACCGTGTCGATCCAGGCCGGCTCGACGGTCGGCCTCATCGGCCAGAACGGCTCCGGCAAGTCGACGCTGCTCAAGGCGATCGGCGGCATCATCCAGCCGACCTCCGGCACGGTGTCCCGCCGCGGTCGCCTCGCTGCCCTGCTCGAGCTCGGCGCCGGCTTCCACCCCGACCTGTCCGGGCGCGAGAACGTCTACCTCAACGCGTCGCTGCTCGGGCTGAGCCGCAAGCAGACCGACGAGAAGTTCGACGACATCCTGGCGTTCTCGGGCATCGGCGACTTCATCGACACCCAGGTGAAGTTCTACTCATCCGGCATGTACGTGCGACTCGCCTTCGCCGTCGCCGTGCACACCGACCCCGACGTCCTGCTCGTCGACGAGGTGCTCGCCGTCGGCGACGAGGCGTTCCAGCGCAAGTGCCTCGACCGCATCCGCACCTTCCAAGAGGCGGGCAAGACGATCATCATCGTCACGCACTCGCTCAGCCAGGTGCAGGAGATGTGCGACCGGGTGGTGCTGCTCAACAAGGGCAAGGTGCTGCACGACGGCGATCCCGTCCAGGCCGTGAGCATGTTCCGCGACGTCCTCGAGGAACGCCGCCAGGGCGAGCTCAGCACCGACGTCGCCGTCGGCCGCGGCAAGGTCATCGGCGCGAGCGTGCACGTCGACGGCAAGGAGCCCCGCGCCGAGGTCATGCCCGGCGACGACCTCGTCGTGGACATGGAGTTCGAGCACCTGGACGGCATCGCCGATTGGGAGGCCGCGGTGCAGATCAACAACGCCGGCGGCCAGGTCGTGTACGGCACCACCACCGGCATCATGGGCCTCGAACTGCAGCCGCTGCACGGTCGCCGGAAGCTCCGCCTGCGGATCGCCGACACCGCGTTCGGCACCGGGAAGTACTTCATCAACGTGTCGATGATGGACTCCGCCGGCCGCCACCTGCACGACATGCCGGAGTGCGACTCGTTCGAGGTGCCCGGGTTCGAGAACGCCGTGGGCACGGTCTACGCGCAGCCCTCGATCGAGGAGCTGGACTGAGCCCGAGCGACGACGACACCGACGTCCGGACCCCGGGCGTCCCGCGCACCGCGGTCGTCGTCGTCAACTGGGAACGCGCCGACCTGACGACCGCGGCCGTCCGCGCCGTGCTCGCCGAGGGCTCGGCCGACCAGGTGGTCGTCGTCGACAACGGCTCGTCGGACGACTCCGTCGCCGTCCTCCGCCGTGACCTGCCCGACGTCGACGTGGTCGCACGGGAGCACAACGGTGGGTTCGCGGCCGGCGCGAACACCGGCATCCGGCACGCGGACGCCGACGTCGTCGTCCTGCTCAACAACGACGCGGTCCCCGCGCCGGGCTTCGTCGCGGCGCTCCGCGACCACCTGGCGCAGGCGCGGCCCGAGGTCGCGGCCGTGACGGGCCGCATCGTGCTCGCCGGACGCTGGACGGGCCTCCCGGTCGGCGCGACGCCCACACCCGGCCAGCGCGTGCTGCAGGGCCACGACGGCCGCCCATGGACGCCGTCGCCCGACGGCGAGGTGCGGCTCAACTCGACCGGCGTGCGCATCGACCGCGACGGCAACGGCATGGACCGCGACTGGTTCGCGCCCGTCGACCGGGTCGCGGACGTCGACGTATTCGGGTTCTCCGGTGGGGCCTCCGCCCTGCGGCGGAGCGCCCTCGACGACGTCGGCCTGCTCGAGGAGTCGCTCTTCATGTACTACGAGGACACCGAGCTCGCGTGGCGACTCCGCCGACGCGGCTGGCGCGTGGAACACGCGGCCGACGCGGTCGTCGAGCACGACCACTCGGCGTCGTCCGGGGTGCAGAGCGACCTGTTCCTCTTCCGCAACGCGCGGAACCGGCTGGTCGTCGCGCTCTGGCACGCGCCGTGGGGCACCGTCCTGCGGGCGAGCGCCCGCACCCTCTTCCGCGGCCTGCGCGGACTGCTCGCCGCTTCCACCCGACGGGAGGCCCGGCTCGTCCTGGCAGCGTTCGCGGACGTCGTCGGGGCGCTCCCGTCGCACCTCGCGCGGCGGCTCCGCGAGTCGCGGCGCGCGTCCGTCCCGCGCCGCAGCGTGGACCCGGGCGCATGAGCGCGGAGGGCTATCCTGGTCACTCCCCCGCCGACGGACCCGACCGTGGCGCCCCCGTTCGGAAGGACCCTCGCGTGCCGCAGCTCACCGTCCTCGTCGACGGGACCGCGGTACCGCGTGCACTCGGCGGTGTGGGCCGCTACGTCGAGGGGGTCGTGTCGCACCTGACCGACCCGGCGCTCGACGTCCACCTGGTGGTCCGACCGGTGCACGCTTCGCACTTCGCCGCCGTGGCACCGCACGCAACCGTGCACATCGCGCCGGCGTGGACCGACTCCGTGCCGCTCCGGTTCCTGTGGGAGCAGACGGGCCTGCCGGCACTCGGCCGACGACTCGGGGCGCAGGTGTTGCACTCCCCGCACTACACGTTCCCGTTCGCGTGGCGCGGCGGGTCCGTCGTCACCCTGCACGACGCCACGTTCTTCTCGAACCCCGAGTGGCACTCCCGCCTGAAGCGCACGTTCTTCACCTGGTGGAGCCGTCGGTCCCTGCGCTCCCGCCCGGTCGTCATCGTGCCGAGCGCGGCCACCGCGACCGAGGCCGCACGGGTCGTGACCGGCATCCGCGCCGACGTCCGGGTCGCACCGCTCGGCGTCGACCGTGCCGTGTTCCACGAGCCGTCCACCGCCGAGGTCGAGGACGCCCGGATCGCCGCGACGCTGCCCGAGGGTGCGCCCTGGATCGCGTTCCTCGGCACGATCGAACCGCGGAAGAACGTCACCGCGCTGCTCGACGCCTACACCGCGGTGCGCGCCGCGCGCGCGGACGCCCCGTGGCTCGTGCTGTCCGGAGCGCGGGGCTGGGACGAGTCCGCGATCGCCCGGCTGGACGCGCTGCAGCCGGACGACCACGTGATCGAGGCCGGCTACCTGCCCCTCGAGGACCTGGCGGGCTACCTCGGCGGCGCGGAGTTCGTCGTCTACCCGTCGCTCGGCGAGGGCTTCGGGCTGCCGGTGGTCGAGGCGATGGCCTCCGGCGCGTGCGTCCTGACCACGAGGCGGTTGTCGCTGCCCGAGGTCGGCGGTGAGGCAGCGGTCTACACCGAGCCGTCCGGCCCCGCACTGGCGTCAGCGATGACGCGGCTGCTCGACGACCCGTCGCTCGTCGCGTCGCACCGGGCGGCCGCGCTGGCCCGGGCCTCCTCGTTCACGTGGGAGGCCACGGCAGCCGTGCACGTCGAGGCCTACTCGGCCGTGGCCCGGGACGCTCGGGCCGGGGGTACCCGGTGATCCGCGTCGCCGTGCTGACGGTCACCTACAACACCGGCGAGACCATCCGGCCGTTCCTGGCGAGCGTCGCGGCGGCGTCCTCGGAGCCGGTCGCCGTCGTGATCGCCGACAACGGGTCGGCCGACATCGACGCACTGCGGGCGATCGGTGAGTCCTACGGTGCCGTCGTGGTGTCATCGGGGGGCAACCGCGGCTACGGCGGGGGCATCGACGCCGCGCTGAGCGCCCTCGACGACGTCCTGCCCGACGTCCGCCCCGAGTTCCTGCTCGTCACGAACCCCGACGTCGTGCTCGCACCCGGCTCGATCGACGAACTCGTGCGCGCCGCCGACCGGCTGCCGTCCGGCGGGTCGTTCGGGCCGCGGATCCTCGACGAGCAGGGTGAGACCTACCCGTCCGCACGCCAACTGCCGTCGCTCCGGACCGGGCTCGGCCACGCGGCGTTCTCGCGGTTCTGGCCCGCCAACCCGTGGAGCCAGCGGTACTGGTCCACCACGCAGGTCGTCGAGCGCGAGGCCGGCTGGCTGTCCGGCGCGTGCTTCCTCATCCGGACGTCGTTGTTCCGCGAGCTCGGCGGGTTCGACGAGTCGTACTTCATGTACTTCGAGGACGTCGACCTGGGCCAGCGCGTCGGTCGCTCCGGTCGTGCGAACGTGTACGTGCCGACGGCCGTGGTCACCCACACCGGGGCGCACTCGACGTCGTCCAACCGGCGCCGGATGGAGATCGAGCACCACCGCAGCGCGTACCGGTTCCTGTCGCGGAAGTACCGGGCGTGGTGGCTCTGGCCGCTGCGCGTCGCCCTGCACGCGGGCCTCTCCGCCCGCGCCCGCTGGGTCACACGCAAGTAGCCCGGTCGGGGGCCTGCAGGGCCGTGCGCGACCCCACTCGGCTCAGCGTCGTGCACCGCGACCCGGAACCCTGGCTCGGCTGCGGCCCGATCGACGCCGCACGCCGCTACTGGACGGGGGCGTTCACGTTCCGCCGTGCCCGTGCGAGCCGGGCCGAGTTCTGGTGGGCACGCGCCGTCGACGTGCTCGTGGTCTGGCTCGTCGTGACGTTCGTGCCGATGGCCACCGGGATCCCGGACGCCGACGACTCGATGTCGACCTTCCAGAACACCCCCGGGTTCCTCGGGATCGGGCAGTCCGTCCTGAGCCTGAACGGCAGCCCCGACGGCTGGCACGTCGTCGCCCAGGGGCCGCCGTCGCAGTGGGTGCTGTTCGTGTGGTGCGTGCTGACGGCCATCCCGAACCTGGCACTCGGCGCGCGACGACTCCGCGACATCGGGTCGCCGACGTGGATCGCGCTGTTCGGTGGCGTCCCGGTCATGGACCTGTTCCTGCTGCTCGGTGCCCTGCGCCGCAGTTGGCGCCCGACGCTCCCGTCGGACCCGGAGCCGTCCGGCGCCGGAGTCCCCGTCGCCCACCGCGCGGCCTAGGGGGCACGGCCGATCGACGCCGGGCGCGCCCCGGCACGGTCATCGCGCCCCGACTCTTCGGGGCGCGATGACCACGGCGGGGCGCAGCTCAGGGCGGGACTCGTCGACGCGGAGCGACGGGTCAGGCGCGGAGGCGGGCGTGCTCGGTACGGGCCGCCCCGAGCAGTACGGCGGCTCGGGCATCGAAGGAGTGCTCCGCTGCGATGCGCGACGCGACCGCCGCCCGTTCGGCAGCGGACGGCCACACTCGCGCCGGGTCGAGGAGCGCGGCGAGCTCGTCACGGGAACGCGCCACCGCGAGCGTCGGGACGTCGAGCACCTCGGGCAGCCCGGCGACCTCGTCCGTCACGACGACTCCCCCGGACGCCAGCACGTCGAACACCCGGTTCGACACGAAGCCACCGGCCGCCATGTCCGCCCAGTGGTCGTTGAGCACCACGCGCGCCGAGGCGTAGGCCGTGGCGACCTCGGCCCGGCTCAGCGACGGTTTGCCGAGCGCTGCGTCGGGGACCACGCCCTGCCACGCCGGGCCGTGCACGCGGAGGTCGGCTCCGAGCGCCACGGCATCGGCGACCACCGGGCGCGCGGCGCCGCGGGTCGAGCCGACGAACACCACCCGGTCGGCGTCGGGGCTCGTCGTCGCCCGCGCACCCGGGTGGAACACCGCGGGGTCGGTCGCCTGCAGCAGCGTGCGGACCGGGACCCCCGACCGTGCTGCGGCCGCAGCAGCCCAGACCGGCCCGGCGGCGAACGCCGCGTCGAACGACCGGAGCTCGGTGTCCGAGACGTCGTCGGGGTGGCTGATCACCCAGAGGAGGTTCACCGACGCGGGGTTCGGCGGCACCCGGTCGAGCCCGCGGATCACGAGCGTCACGTCGTCCGAGGCGTCGTCGTCCCGCACGTGGGCGTCGCGGCGGTCGATCCGGACACGCTGCCCGAGCCGCTCGAGTGCCCCGGCCAGCTCGGCGGCGAAGTGCACGTCGCCCCAGCCGTCACCCTCGGGCCCGGCGGGAGCGGCGATCTTCAGCGACCAGGTGAGCGGGTCGGTGACGCTGCTGGTCGTCCGGCGGACCGGTGTCACGGGTCGCGCTCCCCACGGTGGCAGCGGCGGCCCGGCGGAGACCGCAGCGCCCCGGCCGTCGACCGAGTCCCGTCTCGCGTCCCGCCACGACGAGAACACGTCCACGGTGGCAGCGTCGATCGTCCGCCCGGGTTCAGCGAGTCGGACGGTCTCGCCGACGTCCTCCACCAGGATCGTTGGACCCGACTGCGGTCGCTGGCGCACAGCGCACGCGTGCGTCCACCCGACGAGCGTCGTCGGCTCGTCCGTGAGCACGGGCGCAGGGACGATCGCGGCCCGGGGCACAGCGAGCACGGGTTGATCGGCACCGAACACCGAGCCCCCCGTGCCGAACGGACGGTCGTCCGACCACGGGAGAGCGCCGGGACGGATGAGCAGTGCACCGTTCCGCGCCGAACCGTCCGCCGTGCGCACCGAGGCCTGCACCAGGCGGTGGACTCCGGTCTCGGCGAGTGCCCGGAGGCCAGCGGCATCGATCGTCACCGATGTGTCGACGAGCACGAGGACCCGTCCGACCCCGGCGACGAGGCCGGCGTTGATCGCGGACCCCAGGCCGTCGACCGGCACGGTGCGCACCCACGGCAGGCGACGACCGAACGGATCGCGCGGCGAGGCGTCGGCGACGTAGCTCACGGCGCGGACGTCAGTGCCGCGGCCGAAGGCCTCGCGGGCGACGGCGACGAGGCGCGCGACCTCGGCGTGCCGGTCGGACCGGGTCGTGACGAGGACCGTGACGTCCTGGTCCGGGTGCGGCAGGGGGTCGTCGAAGCCAGCCACGCGGACGACGTCGGTCGTCGCTGCGGGCGCGGGACGGGCCTCCCGGTCGGGGTGCTCGGCAGCCGTCGTGTCGCGACGACGGCGACCGAACCACCCAGAACCGGAGGCCACGGGCGGTGCTAGGCGCCGAGGAGCCGCTGGAGGTAGACGCCGTAGCCGCCCTTGACGAGCGGCGCGGCGAGCTCGGCGAGCTGCGCGTCGTCGATCCAGCCGTTGCGCCAGGCGATCTCCTCGATGCACCCGATCTTGAAGCCCTGGCGGTCCTCGATGACCTTGACGTACTCGGACGCCTGCATCATCGACTCGAACGTGCCGGTGTCGAGCCACGCGGTGCCACGGTCGAGGACCTGCACGCCGAGTTCACCGGCCTCGAGGTAGCGCTCGTTGACCGTCGAGATCTCGAGCTCGCCACGGGCGCTCGGCTCGATCGTCTTCGCGATCTCGATGACCTTGTTGTCGTAGAAGTACAGGCCGGGGACGGCGTAGTTCGACTTCGGCTCGGCCGGCTTCTCCTCGATGGAGACGGCCGTGAAGTCGTCGTCGAACTCCACGACGCCGTAGGCCTTCGGGTCGGCCACGTGGTACGCGAAGATCGTCGCACCGTCGACCTCGGTGTTCTTCCGCAGGTTCGTGCCGAGGCCGGTGCCGTGGAAGATGTTGTCGCCGAGGACGAGTGCGACGCTGTCGTCGCCGATGAAGTCCTCGCCGATGACGAAGGCCTGCGCGAGCCCGTCCGGGGACGGCTGCACGGCGTACTGGATCTCCATGCCGAAGGCGGAGCCGTCGCCGAGCAGGGCCTTGAACTGCTCGTTGTACTCCGGCGTCGTGATGACGAGCACTTCGCGGATGCCGGCCATCATCAGGGTCGACAGGGGGTAGTAGACCATCGGCTTGTCGTAGATCGGCATGAGTTGCTTGCTGATGCCCTTGGTGATCGGCCAGAGGCGCGTGCCGGATCCACCGGCGAGGATGATGCCCTTCATCGAGATCGCTTCCTTACTTCGTTACTTCGTCGTGCGGAGGGACTCGGTGTAGGCCACGCACTCCTCGTACGTCGGCAGCAGACCGGCGGCAGCGGCCGCTTCGAGCGTCGGGGCGCTCGTGTCCTTCTCGGAGAGCACCGGCTCACCGATGCCGTCCGGCAGTTCGAGCCCGACGGTCGGGTCGAGGATCGTGATCCCCTTCTCGCGCTGGGGGTCGTAGTGCGCGCTGACCAGGTAGTTCACGGTGGAGTGGTCCTCGAGCGCGACGATCGCGTGGCCGAGGCCCTCGGACAGGTACACGGCCTTGCGGTCGACGTCGTCGATGCGGACCGAGTCCCACTGCCCGAACGTCGGCGAACCGACGCGGATGTCGACGATGTAGTCGATGAAGGCGCCACGGACGGCGGTGACGTACTTCGCCTGGCTCGGGGCGACGAGGGCGTAGTGGATGCCCCGCGCGACGCCGGCCGACGAGATCGACATGTTCACCTGGCGGAGGTCCAGCGGGTGACCGACCGTCTCCTCGAGGACGTCGGCCCGGTACGCCTCGAGGAATGCTCCTCGTGCGTCGCCGTGCTGGACGGGCGTGAACTCCCACGCGCCGGGGATCTTCAGTTCGCGGATCTGCACCGGGGAAGCCTAGCAAGGTGGCGCATCGCATAGGCTGTCCTGGTTCTGTGCCCCGCGCCCCGCGCGCTGCGACTCCCGAAACGAGACCAAGCGAGCCCGTGAAGCTATTCGTCCAGATCCCCTGCCTCAACGAGGAGAACACCCTCGCCAGCGTCATCGACTCGATCCCGCGTGAGATCGACGGCATCGACGAGATCGAGATCCTGGTCATCAACGACGGCAGCACCGACCGCACCGTCGAGGTCGCCAAGGAGCACGGCGTCAAGCACTTCGTGCACCACACGACCAACATGGGGCTCGCCCGGTCGTTCCGCGACGGCGTCGACTACGCCCTGCTGCACGGTGCCGACATCGTCGTCAACACCGACGGCGACAACCAGTACCCGCAGGCGCAGATCGCCGAACTCGTCCAGCCGATCCTGCGCAAGGAAGCCGAGATCGTCATCGGCGACCGGCAGACCCGCACGATCGAGCACTTCTCCGGCTTCAAGAAGCTCATGCAGCGCTTCGGGTCGTGGGTCGCCAGCCGCGCCGCCGGGCTCGACCTGCCCGACGCCGCGAGCGGGTTCCGCGCCTACTCGAAGTACTCGCTGATCCGCCTGAACATCGTCACGCGCTTCAGCTACTGCATGGAGACCATCGTGCAGGCCGGCTACAAGCGCCTGGCGATCGCGTCGGTACCGATCACGACGAACCCGAAGACGCGCGAGTCCCGGCTGTTCAGCAACATCTTCCAGCACATGTTCGAGTCCGGTTCGGCGATCGCCCGGGTGTACCTGATGTACCGGCCGATGGCGCTCTTCGCCTGGGTCAGCGTGATCCTGGGCGGACTCGGGCTCTGGCCGCTCGTCCGCTACCTGGTGCTGCTCGCGATGCAGACCCCCGGCAACCACCTGCAGTCGATCATCCTCGGTGTGGTGCTGCTCATCACGGCGCTGCTCTCCATCGTGATCGGCGTCGTCGCCGACCTCACCCGCCTCAACCGCACGCTGGCCGAGGAGCAGCTCGACCTGCAGAAACTGCAGCGGTATGGCGACTGACACGGCCCCGGCCGTGTCAGGCACCGTCGCCCGCCCACGGGTCGGCCGTGCCGAGCGCGTCGTCGTCATCGCCCTGACGGTCGCCTTCGCCGCCGTCCTGGCGGTCTGGGCGATCGTGACGACCACCTACAAGGCGCCGGACGAGCCGACGCACGTCGACGCCGTCCTGCACCTGGCGATCGGTGACGCCTGGCCGGAGCCGGGCGCGATGCACTACCTCAACGCCACGCACGACACGCAGATCAGCAACCTGCGACAGCCGGCGTCGGACAACGCGACGTGGGGCCAGCTGCTGCGGGAGTTCCCCGGCGTGCACCCGACGAGCATCGACCAGATGTCGCAGCACCCGCCCACGTACTACGCGCTGGCCGCCGGGGTGCTCCACCTGGTGCACTTCGAGGACCTGCGGTGGGACCACGCCGTGATGGCCCTGCGGCTGTTCGACGCCCTGCTCGTGCTGCCCCTGCCGTTCCTGGCGTGGGCCACCGTGCGTCGACTGACCGGCTCGCCCCGGGCTGCCGTGGTCGGCGGGGCGGCGATCCTGGCCGTCCCCGAGATCGCGTCGATCGGTACCTCGGTGACGAACGACGCCCTGATGCTGCCCCTCGCGGGTGCGCTGGTGTACTTCGTCGTCCGGCTGCTGACGGGCGACCAGCGGGTGCGGACCACGGTGTGGATCGGCCTGCTGCTCGGCGCGATGCTGCTGACGAAGGGAACCGCCCTGCCCGCGGTCCCCTTCGTCGGGATCGCGGTGATGGCGGCGGGCTGCACCCGCGCGACCGTCTGGCGGAACGTGCTGCGCACCACCTGGACGCTGGGGATCGCCGGTGTCGTCGGTGGGTGGTGGTGGCTGCGGAACATCCTCGTGTACCACGCGATCCAGCCCGACGGCATGGCCTACGCCCGTCCGTCGATGCCGTTCCCGGACGACACCGCCGCCAGTCCGGAGGTCTTCCTGCGCGACTACTGGAACGGCGTGACCCGCACGTTCTGGGGCAGCGTCGGCGGCCTGACGCAGTTCCAGTTCGCCCAGTTCCTGATCGACGGCCTGACCATCGTGTCGATCGCCGGCATCGTCGTCTGGGCGTTCCGCCGCGGCCCGTCGCTGCGGCCCGCGATCGTCCTGGCGTCGTACCCCGTCATCCTGATCGCCCTGCACATGCAGAGCGGGTGGGGCGGCTACGTGCGGAACACGATCGTCGCCGGCACCCAGGGGCGCTACTACTACCCCACCCTCATCGCCCTGATCGCCCTGAGCGCCCTGGCCTGGCGGCGCGTGACCGTCACCGCGGCCGGCGCCACACGACTGGCCGTCGGCATGTCCGTCGCAGCGACGGCCATCGCCCTCTACGGCGTCGTCTACGCGCTCCGGGCGTTCGGCCGCGACGCCGCGTTCTGGATCGACGAGTTCTCGATCGTCAAGTTCGACCAGTACGGCATGCTCGCCGCCGGCGGGAACTTCACGCTGGCCACTGTGGCAGCGGTCGCGCTGATCGCCACGGCGGTCCTGCTGGTGCGTTTCGTGCGCCGGACGGCGGTGACGGTGTGACCGCCCGCCGCGAGTGGGTCGTGCTCGGCACGATCACGGCCGCATGGCTGGGCTTGCTGCTCGGCTTCGCCCTGCTCACCCCCGCGTTCGGCGCTCCCGACGAGCCCGCCCACGTCGACGCCGCGTTCCGGTTGGCGCTCGGCCTCGGGTGGCCGCACGGCGGCGAGATGCACTACCTCGCTGCGATCCGGCAGATCGTGGAGCACCCGGTGCCCGCCGTCGACCGCCCCACGGTCGACGCGCTCCTGGCAGCGGTCCCCGGCGACTCCCCCGCGATCGACCCGATGTCGCAGAACCCGCCGACGTACTGGCTCGTCGCCGCGGGCATCCTGCGCCTGATCCGCTTCGGGGCGCACGACTGGGCCACCTCGGTGCTCGTCCTGCGCCTGTTCGACGTCGTGCTCGTGACCGCGCTGCCCGTGCTCGTGTGGGCGACCGTCCGCCGGGTGACGCGGTCGCCACGGACCGCCCTGGTCGCACCGCTGCTGCTCTTCGCGGTGCCGCAGCTCGCGCAGGTCGCCGCCGGCGTGACGTCGTGGGCGCCGATGATCCTGCTCGGCGCCGTGCTCGTGTGGCTGAGCGTGCGCGTGCTCACCGGTGACCGGTCGTGGTGGACCACGGCCGGGTTGGCCGTGGCGGTGACCGGCCTTGCAGCGATCAGCGCACTCGGCCTGCTGGCAGTGCCGTTCGTCGTGCTCGTGTTCGCGCTGGCCCGCGACGAGCGCGACGAGCGCGACGAGCGCGACGAGCGCGACCGCGACCGCGACCGCGACCAGCGCACCGCACGTCCGTGGCGCCGCGCGGCCCTGCACGCCGGCGTGGTCGTCGTCGCCGCCGCCGCGGTGTCCGGCTGGTGGTGGGTCCGCACGCTGCTCGTCAGCGGGACCCTGCTGCCGGACGCCCTGCGCGGCGTCACCACGGTGCAGCCGTACCCGTCGGGCGGCGCGAACCCCGGCGCGTTCGCCGGTCGGCAGTGGGACGGCCTGACCGCCTCGTTCTTCGGGGACTTCGGCGCGAACCAGTGGCCACTGCCGCCCATGGTCGTCGACGCCCTGGCGATCGTCGGTCTCGTCGCCCTCGGCTGGTCGTACGCGCGTCGTGGCGCCGGACGCCGGGTGATGACCATCGCCCTGGTCTGGCCGGTGCTCGTCGTCGTCGCGACCCTTGCCTACAACTGGCGGAACTACCTCGGCACCCACCAGGGCAACGGGCTGCAGGGCCGGTTCCTGTTCGTGGCCGTCGTCGCCCTCGTGCTGTCGCAGGCCGTGGCGTGGCGTGCCCTGGTCGTCCGTCCGGAACTGCGCCGTCGGCTCGCCCGGATCGCCGCCGTCGGCTCGTTCGCCATCGCCCTGTACGGCATCGGCATCGCGTACCGCGGCGCGTGGGAGAACGTCCAGTTCCGGGTCACCCCCGGCGGCCTGTCGGCGATGGCCGGTGGCTCGCTCGCCGGGCCGCTCCCGATCGCGCTGGCCGGCGCGCTGTTCCTCGCCGCCGCCGTCGCAGCCGCCGTGTTCGTCTGGCGCGCGGCCGCAGTGCCGAGCACCACGGCCGCCGTGCCGAGCACCACGACCACCCCCGTCACCGGGCTCCCGCTAGAATCGCCGCCGACCCACGAACCGACCGTCAGGAAAGAGAACTCGTGAAGATCCTCGTCACCGGAGGGGCCGGCTTCATCGGCTCGAACTTCGTCCGCCGCACCCTGGAGGACGCGTACCCCGGCCTCGAGGGCGCCGAGGTCGTCGTCTACGACGCGCTGACCTACTCCGGCAACGAAGCGAACCTCGCACCGGTCGCCGACTCCCCCCGCTACACCTTCGTGCACGGCGACATCCGCGACGCCGCGAAGCTCGACGAGGTCGTCCCGACGGTCGACGCGATCGTGCACTTCGCCGCCGAGTCCCACGTCGACCGCTCGGTCCGCGACTCCGGCATCTTCGTCGAGACGAACGTCGTCGGCACCCAGCGCCTGCTCGACGCTGCGCTCCGCCACGGCACCGAGCGCTTCGTGCACGTCTCCACCGACGAGGTCTACGGCTCCATCAGCGAGGGCTCGTGGGACGAGGAGCGCCCGCTCGAGCCGAACTCCCCGTACTCGGCGTCGAAGGCCGGCAGCGACCTGCTCGCCCGCAGCTACCACCGCACCCACGGGCTGAACCTCTCGATCACGCGCTGCTCGAACAACTACGGGCCGTACCACTTCCCCGAGAAGGTCATCCCGCTCTTCGTCACGAACCTCATCGACGACGTGCACGTCCCGCTGTACGGCGAGGGCAACAACATCCGCGACTGGCTGCACGTCGACGACCACACCCGCGGCATCGCGATGGTCCTGACCCGTGGCCGCGCCGGCGAGATCTACAACATCGGTGGCGGCACCGAGCTCACCAACAAGGAGCTCACGCAGCTGCTCCTCGACGCCACCGGCAAGGACTGGTCGTACGTCGACCGCGTCGCCGACCGCCTCGGGCACGACCTGCGCTACTCGGTCGACATCTCGAAGATCCAGGCCGAGCTCGGCTACGAGCCGCAGGTCCCCTTCGAGCAGGGCCTGGCCGACGTCGTGCAGTGGTACCGCGACAACCGTTCGTGGTGGGAGCCGCTCAAGGAGCGCGCAGCGATCGCATGACCAGGTACCTCATCACCGGCGCCGCCGGCATGCTCGGCCGTGACCTCCAGGCCGCGCTCGCCGGCCGCGACGTCACGGCACTCTCGCGCGCCGAGCTCGACATCACCGACCCGGCCGCGGTGGACGCCGCCGTCGCCGGACACGACGTCGTGATCAACTCCGCCGCGTACACGAAGGTCGACGACGCAGAGTGCCACGAGGACGACGCCTTCGCCGTCAACGCGACCGGCCCGAAGCTCCTGGCCGAGGCCGCGGTCCGCCACGGCGCGAAGCTCGTCACCGTGTCGACGGACTACGTCTTCGACGGCAACGGCACCGCCCCGTACGCCGAGGACGCCCCGACGGACCCGATCAACGCCTACGGCCGCACCAAGGCCGCGGGCGAGGCGTTCGTGCGCGAGATCGCCCCGGACACGTCGTACGTCGTCCGGACCGCCTGGATCTACGGCGCGCACGGACCGAACTTCGCCGCGACGATGCTCCGGCTGGCCGGCTCGCACGACACCGTGAGCGTCGTCACCGACCAGGTCGGTCAGCCGACGTGGACCGGCGACCTCGCCGCGCGGATCGTCGAGCTCGTCGACGGCGACGCCCCCGCGGGCGTCTACCACGGCACCAACGCCGGGCAGGGGTCGTGGTTCGACTTCACCCGCGCCATCTACACCGAGCTCGGACTCGACCCCGAGCGCGTCCTGCCGACCGACAGCGCCGCGTTCGTCCGGCCGGCGCCGCGCCCGGCGTACAGCGTGCTCGGCCACGACGGCTGGTCGCGCGCCGGCCTGGCGCCGATGCGCGACTGGCGCGAGGCGCTGCGCGCCGCGGTGGCCGCAGGAGCGTTGACGAAGTAGGCACGGCAGTCGACCGGGAGGCCCGGATCACGTCCGCCGCGTCGCGAACGTGATCCGGGCCTCCCGTCCCGGTCTCCTGCCGCGGCTTCCAGGGGGCGGCCCACCTGCCCTGGTAGGGTCGGGCAGCCGGGCGCCGGGCCGGTCCTCGGCCCCATCACCACGACGAGGAGAGCAGCACCATGACCACCCTCCACGTCCTCGTCGACCAGGTCGTCGCACCTGTTCCGGGTGGCATCGGGCGGTACGCCGAAGAGCTCGCCCGGCACCTCGTCGCGAACGCGCCGAGCGGCTGCGACGTCGCCGGGGTCGTGTCCGCGGTCAGCTCCGACGAGATGGCCCACCTGCGCACACTGCTGCCCGGTCTGTCCGACCTGCAGCGTCTGCCGCTGGCCCGTCCTGAACTCTCGCTCGCGTGGCAGGGCGGCTTCGTCGGTGGCATCGCGAAGGGCATGGTGCACGCGCCGAGCGTCCTCGCTCCCCTGGTCAAGCACGACCGGTTCCAGGACCCGGGCCGGCAGACCGTCGTCACCGTGCACGACACCGTGCCGTGGACGAACCCCGAGACCCTGACGCCCCGCGGCGTCCACTTCCACAAGGCGATGGTGAAGCGCGCGTGGAAGCACGCCGACGCCGTCGTCGTGCCCACCCACGCGGTCGCGAGCGCACTGAACGAGATCCACCGGTTCGACGACCGACTGCGCGTCATCGGCGGGGCTCCGAGCGGTCGGCTGCGGCTGCCCGTCGACGCCGACCTGCGCGCCGAGCGTCTCGGCCTGCCGGACCGCTACGTGCTGGCCGTCGGCACGCTCGAACCACGCAAGGCGCTCGGGTCCCTCATCGAAGCACTCGCGCACCCCGACGCCCCCGCCGACATCCCACTCGTGATCTCCGGCCCGGACGGCTGGGGGGACGTCGACGTGTACGGCACCGCCGAGCGCGCCGGGCTCGCCCGCGACCGGGTGAAGGTGCTCGGGCGGATCGACGACGCCGACCTCGCCGTGGTCTACGACCGGGCCACGGTCTTCGTGTTCCCGAGCTTCGCCGAGGGCTTCGGCCTGCCCGTGATCGAGGCGATGAGCTTCGGCACCCCGGTCATCCACTCCGACGACCCCGCCGTGGCCGAGGTCGCGTCGGACGCCGGAGTCACCGTCGCCCGGAACCCGCGAGAGTCCTACCCGGAGCGGATCGCACAGGCGGTCTACCAGGTGGTCAACGACCCGTTGCTCGCCGGGCAGCTCGCCGTCGCGGGGCCGGACCGCGCCCGCATGTACGACTGGAGCGACTCCGCCGCCGAGACCTGGCAGCTGCACGCCGACCTCTGAGCCGGCGGCACGTCACTTCTTGTACGTGTAGGTGCTGACCCAGTCGATGTACAGGTGGCCGGTGGCACCCCAGTTGCCGACCTGGAACATGTACCGGTGCGCGGTCTTCGGCACGTGCTTCGTGATCGTCTTGATCACCTTGCCGTCGAGGCGGTAGCGCACCGACTTCCCCGGGATCCACTCGATCGAGTACGTGTGCCACGAGCGCCAGGAGACGCCGGTGCTCAGGCTCGTCGCGTTGACCTCCTGGCCGGGGGTCATCGAGTGGTGGTGCAGCATCGGCTGCTGGTCGAAGTTCGCCTCGGGGTAGTCGATCTCACCGTCCGACCACTTGTCGGACGAGGGCCACAGCATGAACGCGGCACCGTTCCCGTCGCCGCCGGTCGCCTTGGCACGGACGATGAACTTGCCGCCCTTGTGCCCCCACGCACCCGACGGGGTGCCGAACGTGCCGGCGGCGCCGTGCTTGCCGTCGAGCTTGACGTCCATGTACCCGTTGTGCGAGCTGATCTGGGCGCCCGAGTAGTACATGCCCCCGGTGCCGTCCGGGTAGGGCTGCCACGACTTCGCGTAGGTCTTGGCGAACTTCCCCTTGGCGGCCGCCGCCGTGCTGAAGTTCTCGCGGAAGGTCTGCTTGAAGTTCCCGACGTTCCCGATCGGTGCCGAACTGGCGGACGCTGCGGTTCCCGTGCCGAGCGGTCCTGCGACGAGTGCGGCACTGAGGAGCACGACGGTGAGTGCGGCCCGCTTGGTTGCGCGTTTCTGCATGAGCTGTCACTCCCTGACGTGACGGTTCGCACCCGTTCCCGTGGGTGCCGGGCTGCCGGATCTCGACCACCCGCCGTTCACCGTAGTTGCGAAATGCAGCCCGCGCGCGGGGTTGACAGAACCGGTTTATCCCCAGTACGCGGGGGTTGCAGAACGTTCCGTCTACGTCGAAGAAGTGCTGATCAGCGCCGTGTTGCGTCCCCCGTTCTGGGGCTGCCGGCGACTCGTGGACTCGGGCCGGTGGTGGTGTTCAGACCCGCGTGCGACGGCGGCGTGACGACACCACGGCGGTGACGACCGCGGCGAGGAGGGCGACGACCGCGACGACCGCTGCGACCTCGGCCACGTGCAGAGCCAGGAGCCACGACTCGTACTGCGACTTCGTCGCGACGACGTGCTCGTCGGCGCCTCGGAACCACCAGGACACCGGGTCCACCGGGCCGGCACCCCGGGCAGCGACGGCGCACACCACGGCTGCGACGACCGCGACACCGACCAGGACGAGGGTCGCGGTGTGGCGACGGAGTCGAGTGGTCACGGCGTTGCTCAGAGGGAGTCGCGCAGGCGCGCGGCCTTCTCCTCGACCAGTCGCTCGAGGCCGTCGGCGTACTCGGTCAGGCGAGCCGCGACCGCGGGCTCCGAGGTGCCGATGATCCGCGCGGCGAGGAGTCCGGCGTTCGCGGCACCGTTGATCGCCATCGTCGCCACCGGGATGCCGGCCGGCATCTGCACGATGGACAGCAGCGAGTCGAGGCCGTCGAGGCGTGCGAGCTGCACGGGGACGCCGATCACGGGCAGCGTCGTCATCGAGGCCACCATGCCCGGCAGGTGCGCGGCACCACCGGCACCGGCGATCACGACGCGGATGCCACGCTCGGCGGCGCCGCGGGCGAACCGGGTCATCTTGTCGGGCGTGCGGTGCGCCGACACGACGTCCGCCTCGAACGGGATGCCGAGCTCGGCCAGGATGTCGGCCGCAGCGCGCATCGTCGGCCAGTCGGAGTCCGACCCCATGATGATCGAGACGAGCGGCTGGACGGGTGCGTCGGTGTCGGTCACGCGACGAGCCTAGCCGAGCAGCACGCGGCGCCAGGCGCCGTCGTCACGGCCGATCGTGCGCTCCCCCGTGACCCACCGGACGGCCCGTTCGTCAGCCGTCCCGCGCTCGACGGCAGCGCGCACCGCATCGCGCCAGGCCCCGACGTCGTCCGGCACCGCCACGGCCCCGTGGGCCCGCGCCACGGCGTACGAGGGCCGGTCCGAGACCACTGCGGGCAGACCGAGTGCGGTGTACTCGAGGAACTTCAGGTCGCTCTTCGCGCGGTTGAACTCCTCGTCACGCAGGGGCGCGACACCGGCACGCCAGCGCTCCCGGTGCGCCACGAGCCAGCGGGAGAACGCCGGGTAGTGGCCGTCCGGCACCTCGACGCGGCGGAACCAGTCGGCGCCGCCCTCGTCGGTCACCCCGATGACCTCGAGCCGGATCGGCGTGCCGTCGGTGGCCGTCAGGTCGGTGAAGACGTCGCGCAGGAGTTCGAGGTCGGCGGCGTGGGTGAGCGTGCCCATGTAGAGCACCCGGTGCTCTGCCCCGGGGCGATCGTCGTCGTCCTCGGTTGCGCCGGGGGTCCACAGCCCCGGGTCGAGTGCGTTCGGCACGACCGTGACGTCGCGGGCGACCGGGCGCACGACCTCGGCGAGCTCCGGTGTGCTCACGACGACCGTGTCGGCACCGCGGACCAGTGCGTCGATCGAGGCGAGGCGGTCCGGGTCGTACTCGGCGCGGGCGAGGCGCTGGCGGCCGGACTCGGTGAAGAAGTCGTCGTCGACCTCGCCGACGACGCGGACGCCGCGGGCAGCAGCCGCCGCGAGGAAGGGCTGCACGGCGTCGCGCGGCAGGATGTCGCGCTGCACCAGGACGGCGGCGTACGACGTCGTGTCGGTCCCGTCGACGAACGCGACGGGGTCGACCTGGCGGACCTCGGCCGTGCCGCTGGCCGCCAGGTGCTCGGTGCGCCGGACGACGCGCACGTGGGCGGACGCGGGGTGGGCACCGTCACCACCCGCGACGACGTAACCGAGGACCGGCAGCGGAGCAGGCACGAGGGGTGTCCCGGCGACGACCCGGCGGAGTCGACGTGCGGCCCGGCGGACGAGATCACGCGGCATGCGCCCATCCTCTCGCACCTCGCACGGTGCGGGATCGCGGACCGTGCGAGCGGTCAGCGCCGCGCGACCGTCACCGTCCGGCAGGGACTCGCCTTCCGGTCCTTCCCGGTGCCGGTGTTCCGCGCGACCGCGCAGACGGTCCGCTTGCCGGCCTTGAGGGCGACGGTGCCGGCGAAGCCGTGCTTCGTTCCGGACCCCCACGTCCGGTCGACGTCGGCGCGCACGCGTCCCGCCGACAACGACGTCACCCGCCTGCCGTCGACCGTGATCGCGACCGTGCTGGCGGAGGACACGGCGTCACCGTCGAAGGCCCAACCACGGACGCTGATGCCGCCCCGCTTCCCCGTCACCGACTCGAGCGCGACGTAGGGGTCGTGCCGGAAGGCGCGGACGGTGGCGCACCCGAGCGTGGTGTCCGACCCGGCGCCGATGTTCACGGCGGTCACGCAGACCCGGCGAGCGCCGGCGGCAGCGGGGACGACGGCCTCGAAGCCGTGGGTCGCCCCGACGCCCGCGGCGGCGTCGACGTCGGTGCGGCGGAGTCCGGCGGTCACGGCTCCCGCGGCGACGCCGTCGACGGTGGCACGGACCCGGACGGGCTGCGTGGGGTCGTCCTCGTCGAAGGCCCACCCGCGGACCCGGACGCCGCCACCGGTGCCGGCGACGACCTCGAGCGATCCCTGCGGCGCGAGGTCGGCCGCGGGGACCCCGAGCCGGGCGTTCGCGACGAGCGCCTGGGCGTAGGGGGACCACCACTTGCCCGCGGCGGGGGCGCCGTTGCAGGTGCCGTCGCTCGCGCCGGGGGTCTTCACCCACAGCAGGGCGTCGAGTGCGGTGCCGTCGGTGGCGACCCGGGGCGAGGTGCCGAGTCCGGCGCCGGGGCCGTTGCACCAGGTCCCCCGCCAGCCCTGCCCGTTCCGCGAGGTGTCGATCACGTAGTGCGATCCCCCGGTCGCGCTGGAGACCTTCTGCGCGTAGGCCTGTTCCTGCGCGGTCGGGTAGTAGTTCGCGACGTTCGTGAAGAACCCCCGGCCCCGCTGCACGCCGGCACTGTTCAGCCGTGCGGCCATCGTCGCGGGCGGCACCCAGTTCGAGTTGCCGGCGTCGAGGTAGGCGGGCACCCCGGCGGCGGTGAGCCCGGCGACCGTGCGGGACAGGATCCGGTAGCGCTGGTCGTCGAGCGCGGTGCTGCACTTCGCGTTGCTGAGCATCGCGAGGGAGTCCGGCTCGACGATCACGGCGGCGCGGTGTCCGGCGAGCGCCGCGGTGACCTGGTCGACCCAGGCGTCGTAGGAGACCTCGGAGAACCCGCCGGCGGAGTACCCGCCGCAGTCCCGGTCCGGGATCGCGTACAGCACGAACACCGGGGTGGTGCCGGACTGCTCGGCTCCCGAGACCGCCGTGCTGATCGTCTTGGTCAGCTGGGTCCCCTGCGTCCACTCGCCGAGCCACGTCGCGACGGGGTACCGGGCGATGGTCGACGCCGCGGCGGCACCAGCGGGGTCCGAGGCGGCGAGCGCGGTGGCTGCCTTCGCTGCTTCGCTCGTGGGCGACCGGTAGGGCCCCGCACCGTACAGCGACGCAGCCGATGCGGACCGGATGGTCGCCGCGGACGTCGCGGCGGTGGCGCTCGACCCGACCGCGACGGGCAGCAGCCCGCCGACGAGGGCGGTGAGTGCGACGGCGGCGCCGCAGACGACAGCACGGCGCGGACGGCGGCGCATGGACACTCCCCTGGACGATCGGACCCCTGACCCGTCCATGGCACCACGCGCGCGCCGTGGCGGCCAGCCGCCAGTGCGGGTGGCACCCGAGGGGGTGTCGGCAACAGTGCCGACACCCGTTGTCAGTCGTCGAAGTGCGCCGCGGCCGCGCGTGCCCGGTAGACGACGTCGTCGACGTCGTCGCCGATCACGGTGACGTGCCCGATCTTCCGACCGGGTCGGGGGGACTTGCCGTAGAAGTGGTACTTCGCCTCGGGGAACGCCTCGAGCGCGGCCGGGTACCGGGCGGCCAGGTCGCCGTCGGCCGGTCCGCCGAGCACGTTGATCATCACGGCGGCCGGGGCGAACGACCCGGTGGCGCCGAGCGGCAGGTCGAGGACGGCACGCAGGTGCTGCTCGAACTGGCTCGTCGTCGCACCGTCGATCGTCCAGTGGCCGGTGTTGTGCGGTCGCATCGCGAGTTCGTTGATGAGGATGCGCTCGTCGGCGGTCTGGAACAGCTCGACGGCCAGGACCCCGGTGACCCCGAGTTCCTCGGCGATCCGGACCGCGATCGACTCCGTCACGTCGGCGATGCGTCCGGCGCTGTCGGGCGCGGGGGCGATGACCTCGGCGCAGACACCGTCGCGCTGCACGGTCTCGACCAGCGGCCACGCGACCACCTGGCCGGAGGGGCGGCGGGCGACGGACTGCGCGAGTTCGCGGGTGAACGGGACGAGCTCCTCGGCGAGCAGGGCCTGCCCGCCGCCGGCCTCGGCGACCGCGATGAACCAGTCGTCGACGTCCGAGGGGTCGGACACGACCCGCACGCCCTTGCCGTCGTAGCCACCGCGGGGCGTCTTCACGACCGCACGGCCGCCGTGCTCGTCGAGGAAGGCCCGGAGCTCGTCGGGGTCGTGCACCGCGGCCCAGTCCGGCACCGGCAGGCCGAGCTCGGAGAGCTTCGTGCGCATCGTGATCTTGTCCTGGGCGACCGCCAGCGGACCGGGTCCGGGGCGGACGGCCACACCGGCGTCGACCAGGGCGCGCAGGACGTCCTGGGGCACGTGCTCGTGGTCGAAGGTCACCACGTCGACGTCGCGAGCGAACGCCAGCACGGACTGGGCGTCGTGGTAGTCGCCCTCGGCCGAGGCGGCGATGGCGGCCGACATGCCCGGCCCCTCGGCGAGGACCCGGATGTCGATCCCCAGCTCGACGGCCGCCGGCACCATCATCCGTGCCAGCTGTCCCCCACCGATGACCCCGACGCGCAACGCCATGCTGTGTGATCCTTCCGGCGTTCACACCGTCCGGGGTGAACGCGTTGTCTACAATCGCTGATCGGGTCGCGTTGTGCACGGCCCGCGACAACTCTACGGATCCTGGAGGGCACGTGCGGCGCCTCATTGCCCAGCTGGCACGCTTCGGCGTGGTCGGTGCCGTCGGCTTCGTCGTGGACACCACGGTGTTCAACGTGCTGCGCATCACCGTCCTGAACCCCGACGAGGTGCACTCCGGGCCGTTCTGGGCGAAGGTCATCTCCACCGTCGTCGCCATCTTCGTCAACTGGATGGGCAACCGGTACTGGACGTTCCGCGAGCAGCGCCGTGCCGTCGCCACCCGCGAGGGCATCGAGTTCGTCGTCGTCTCGCTCGGCGGCATGGTCATCGCGCTCGCGTGCCTCGGGGTGTCCCACTACGTGATGGGACTGACCTCGGTCTTCGCCGACAACGTCGCGAACATCGTCGGCCTGGTGCTCGGCACGGTGTTCCGCTTCTGGCTCTACAAGGTGTGGGTGTACCACCCCGAGCGGACCGGCTCCGAGCCCGCGGCCGCCGACGTCGCACCCGAGGGGCGCGCCCTAGACTCGACCGGGTGACGGCCCACGAGACCACCACCAGCACCACCGCACCACCCCGCACCGCCCGCTGGGAGCGTGTGGCGATCGCCGTCGTCACGGCGACCTTCGGCCTGTGGCTCGTCGCCTGGGCGCTGATCGTCCCGGTCTTCGAGGCCCCGGACGAGACGGCGCACATCGACGCCGCCGTGCACGTCGCGCTCGGTGACGCCTGGGCCGCCCCGGGCGACCTGTCCGTCACCAACGCGGTGCAGGCCGCGAAGGTCGAGCAGGCGACCAAGCCGTCCAGCGAGTGGTCGACCGTCAGCGAGCTGCTGCAGAACGCCCCCGGGCCGTCGTCGACCGTCAACCAGATGACCCAGCACCCGCCGACCGCCTACCTCGCCGGTGCCGCCGTGCTCCGTGCCGTGGACTTCGGCGACCTGCGGTGGGACCGGGCGTTCACCGCGCTGCGGCTCGCCGACGTCCTCGCCGTCACCGCACTGCCGCTGCTGGCGTGGGCGTCCGTCCGCCGCGTGACCCGGTCGCCGCGGGCCGCGCTCGTCGGTGGGCTCGCCGTGTTCGCGACGCCCGAGCTCGCGTCCATCGGCTCCTCGTTCTCGAACGACGCCCCCGTGCTGCTCGTCGCCGGAATCGTCGTGTGGCTCGCCACCCGGCTGCTCACCGGTGACACCCGGTGGCGCACCACCATCGCGCTCGCGGTGGTGCTCGGCGCCCTGGTCTGGATCAAGGGCACCGGACTGCCCGCCGTGCCGTTCGTGGCGGTGGTCGTGCTCTTCGCCGGCGCCGGGGTGCTGTCGCTGCGGCAACGGGTGGTCCGCACCGTGGTGACGATGGCCGTGTCCGGTGGCATCGGGGCGTGGTGGTGGATCCACAACTGGTTCGCGTACGGCCGGATCCAGCCGAACGGGTACACGGCGATGCGTCCGCCGAAGGACTTCCCGCCCGGCGAGCACCCGACGCTCGGGCACTTCCTCGACGTCAGCTGGGGCACGCTCGCGCGCACGTTCTGGGGCAGCTTCGGCGGTCGGGCACAGGTCAGCATGGGCGACCTCCTCACCGCCGTCCTGACGGTCATCGCGCTCGTCGTGCTCGTGGGCTGGGCGTTCCGGCGCGGCCCGGACCTGCGGGTGGCCCTGTGCCTGGCGGTGTTCCCGGCGCTGCTCATCGGCATCCAGAACCGGACGAGCGCGCACTCGTACCTCACCACCACCGAGGTCGCCGCGACCCAGGGGCGCTACTACTTCCCCGCGATCGTCTGCCTGATCGTGCTGAGCGCCCTGGCCTGGCGTCGCCTGGTGCCCGCCGGACGCGCGCGCTCGTGGGTCGCGGTGGCGCTGGCCGTCCTGCTGCCCGCGGTGGGCGTGTACGGCTTCGCGGTGGCGTCGGCGTGGTTCTGGAACGCCGCCCTGTTCCCGGTGACGGGCCGCGGACTGCTCCGCTACACGGAGATCGGGCCGGTGCCGCCCGCAGTGCTCGTGGTCGTGGTCGCGCTGGTGGCCGTCGGCCTGGTCGCGTCGGTCGTCCAGGTCGCCCGCGCCGATCGTCGGGTGGCCGCCCCCGCGTCGTGACCGCACGTCGGGCGTTCGGGTGACGGGGTGGACGCTGCACCAGACGGACGGGAGGCCCGGTGCCAGCTGGCACGGGCCTCCCGTCCGTCGTCACGCGCGTCGCGTGCCCCCGGATGGTGAGCAGGAACGGTCGGGTCGCGCACGGCGGACCCGACCGTTCCTGCTCACGACGTGCGGGTCAGGCGGCGGGGGCGCTGCCTTCGACCGCGGAGGGGTCGTCGGTCGGGCGACCACGACGGAACCACGTCGGGGCTGCGGCGCAGAGCAGGAAGAGTCCGTCGACCGCGAGGCTCCAGATGCGGGTGACGACGACCACCACGAGGGCGACCGGCACCGGCATCACCAACGCGAGCAGGAGGGCCTGGACGCCCTCGCGGACACCGAGCCCGCCGGGGGCGAAGACCGCCAACATGCTGATCGCCGAGGCCATGCTGGCGGCACCGATGACGAACGCCGCGTCGGAGAGCTTCAGCGACGGGTACACCGCCAGCGTGATGAAGTAGTACGCGGTACCCGACAGCACCGCGCCGGCGACGTACAGTCCGGCCCCGCCGAGCACCGTGCCGAGGTTCGGGCGGACGTCGGCCTCGAGCGGCTTGCGGCGCAGGATCTTCAGCGCGATGCCGATCAGGAACACGAACACACGCGGGATCAGGCAGACGACGCAGCCGATGAACGCCGCGATCATCAGGGCGATGAGCCACGGGTCGAGGTCGTGCGTGCGCGGGTCGATGAGCAGCAGCACGAGCGCCAGGGCCAGCGTGGCGGCGATCTGCAGGGCGCCCTCGAGCAGGCCGCTCACGCCGAGCCGGGCCTTCGAGACGCCG
This sequence comes from Curtobacterium sp. MCJR17_020, assembly GCF_003234365.2. NCBI lineage: Bacteria > Bacillati > Actinomycetota > Actinomycetes > Micrococcales > Microbacteriaceae > Curtobacterium > Curtobacterium sp. MCJR17_020. Next base: position 2,596,336 of record NZ_CP126260.1, read on the forward strand.
TGCTTCGAGGCGAAGTAGACCTTGCCGATGATCCAGGTCGCGGCCCCCGGGATGTAGCGGCCCATCCAGGACTTCGCGTAGACGTAGGTCAGCGTGACGCCGCTGCCCTTCAGGCCGGTCGCACCGAGCCGCCGCAGCAGGTAGAACCAGATGCCGACACCCCAGTAGCGGAACCCGAGGCTGATCAGCGTCGCGACGACCACCCAGCCCCATTGCCAGTCGGCCTCGGCGAGCTGTCCCCAGTCGACGCCGCGCAGGTACAGCACGAGGAACACCCCGAGCAGGACGTAGAAGACGATGGGGATCGCCTTGCCGAGGAACCGTCGCCAGGTCGGCGGACGCTTCCCCTCGGGCGCGGGGGTGTCGCTGGTGGTTCCTGACAAACGTGGTCTCCTGCCGGGCTTCGGGACCAGGTCATCGTAGACGCTGGTGTGGCGCGCTCCCTGGAGCGGCGGCTACTTCGCGAACTTCACGATCTGGATGCGGCAGGGGATCTCGGGATCGGTGGACCGGTCGGCGCTGCACGAGATCGTCGCGTTGTACGTGCCGACGAGCTTCCCGGCCATCGAGTAGTCGCGTGCCGGCGCATTGGCGGGGTCGAACTGCACGAAGTACTGCACGCCCTCGTCGATGAACAGCTTGCGCATCGCGTCCGAGTGGTACGTGTAGCCCTGACCTGAGCGACCGTACACACGCGTGTCGGTCAGGAACGCCAACGAGGACAGCGACCGGTAGTTCGAGCCGATGACGGTGGCGTCCTCGGGCAGGGCTCCGCTCGCCCGGATCTGGTCGGCGAGCCGCACGATCTCGGGGACGTCGGTCGGGCCGGTGACACGAAGCGCCTCGGTGCGGTTCACCGACGGGTAGAAGGGTGCCGGCGACCCGACCCAGTTCTGCGTGAACGACGCCACGGGGACGACCGCGATCGCGACGCACGCCACGATCGTCCGGACCACGCCGCGTCGTCGGACCAACCGCCAGACGGCCGGCAGCATGAGCGCGCCGATCATCGCCGTCAGGTAGAACAGCGGCCAGTAGTACCGCGCGTTCCCGCCACCGCTCGACGACGACGTGATCATGCCGTAGCCGACGAAGTAGACCAGGGTCGTCGCCGCGACGATGCACGTGAACGCGTACCGACGGAACCGGACCACGCCGATCACCAGGGCAGCGGCGAAGAGCAGGGCGATCGGTGCAGCGAACGGCGCGAACGTGCTGATCTTCTGCAGGTAGTAGGGCAGCGCGAGCGTGCGCTCGTGCAGGTAGTAGCCGGCGCGGGCCGCGATGCCGGAGTCCTTCGTGACCTTCGGCGCGGTGTCCTCGGTGGTCGACTCGGTGGTCGGCGGCACCACGGACGGGTCCGGGTTGTCCATCGGGCCCTGCTTGTAGACCGACGGGGTGAAGTCCTCGTTCGGCGAGAACGCGTGCGAGTTCGGCGGCACGGGCAGGAACGGCCAGTCGGTCGCACGCCCGCCGTCGTCGAACTTCGAGCCGATGTTCACCGAGAGCGACGAGCCCAGGGTCGGCGAGCCGTACTTCATGGTCAGGGCACCCACCCACGGCGCGATGACGACGGCGAAGACCACGATCGTGGCCACGGGCGACGTCCACCAGTGCAGCACCGGCTCGCGACGGCGTCGGGCGGACCAGACCCGGAGCAGCAGCCACAGGATCACCGCGCCGACCGCCACCGGCAACAGGAAGAGCTTCACGAAGTACCCGACGGCCGCGACCGCACCGAGCACCCCGCCGGAGACCAACCGGGCCCGCGTCGAACCGTGCAGCGCCTGGTCGGCCCACCGGAGTGCCCACAGGTAGCCGACGACCCACGCGACGACGAGCAGGTCGGGGGTCTGCACCGACACCGCGCTCATCAGTGCCGGGATCGCGGTGACCATGAAGAGGACGGCCGGCACGATGCGGTGGTTCTGCGACCACACCAGCCAGCCGCCGATGCCGAGCACGACGGCGACCGCGAAGCAGTTCACGACCGCGAAGGCCGTCTGCATGCCGAGGCCGGCCGCGATGAACGGCGCCATCATCCAGGACACCATCGGCGACCAGTAGGCGTTGATCGCGTCGGGCAGCCAGCCGTTCGCGTACTCCCGGGCGATGCCCATGTAGGAGATGCCGTCGACGTTCGTCACGCCGAGGCGGTTGTGGTACGCCACGGCGGCGCTGAGCCCGACGCCCACGACGACCAGCACCGCCAGGATGACCGGCGCGACGACGTGCTTGAACCGGCTCGGAACCGCCCCCGAACGCCGGTGGACGGGCTCGTGGGTGATCTGCGTTGCGGCTGCGCTCGTCGAGGTCACGTGCTTCATCATGACATCCGAACCGAAACACCAGGCACAGGGTCCCTGATCGCGGCGCCGGGTCGGCGTGTGGGAGACTGCCTGCGACCCCGCTCCGACCACCACGAGGACGATCGTTGGCCACCGAAACCCGCGCCGCAGTACCCGCAGCCGACTCCGCTGCCCCCGCGCCCCGCGCCGGCGGCCGTCTCGAGTTCCCCTACCTGGACGGACTCCGGGGGCTGGCCGCACTCGCGGTGGTCTTCTACCACGCGTACCTCTTCACCGGGACGACCGGCACCGGCCCGACCGAGCTGCCCTGGCTGCGCCCGATCATCGGCTGGGGCTACCTCGGGGTCCCGCTCTTCATCGTGCTGTCCGGCTACGTGCTCATGCTGCCCGTGCTGACCCGGTTCGACCGCTACCGTCTGCCCGGCGGGTTCTGGAAGTTCGTCTGGCGTCGCGCCCGACGCATCATCCCGCCGTACTGGGCGTCGCTCGTGCTGTTCGCCCTGCTGATCCTGTTCGTCCCCGTGCTCGGTCAGCCCGGCGGGACGCAGTGGGACACGAAGCTGCCGATGGGCTGGGGCACGTTCCTGACGCACTTCTTCCTGGTGCACGACTTCTTCCCGCAGTACATCGGCAAGATCAACGGCCCGATGTGGACGGTCGCGGTCGAGTGGCAGATCTACTTCCTGATGCCGCTCCTGATCCTGCCGCTGTGGCGGGTCTTCGGCGGGTGGGCGACGGCGTCGAGCCTGGTCCTGATCGGCATGTGGATGGGTGCCGAGAGCCGTTACTCGTTCATGCACCCGTGGTTCGTCGGCCTGTTCGCGGTGGGGATGCTCGCCGCCGAACTGACCGTGAAGGCCCGCGACGAGCACCTGTCCGGCGTGGTCCGCGAGCGCTCGAAACTCGGTGGCCCGCGGTGGGCGAGCGGCGCGTTCGTCGGCGCGATGGCCCTCGGGACCCTGCTCGTGTTCTTCCGCAACCGTGACTACTGGCAGCACCAGACCTGGCCGTCCGAGGTCGTCACCGGCATCCTCGCCGGCATCCTGCTCACCTGGATGGGACGCCAGGCGGTCACCGGCAACCACACCTGGCTCGCCCGCTTCTTCGCCTGGAAGCCGTTCGTGCTCGCCGGTCTGGTGTCGTACTCGATCTACCTGTTCCACAGCCCGCTGCTGGGCCTCGGCAACCTGCTGCTCCTGCCCCTCGGCCTGTACCCGAAGTACCAGTTCCTGATGATGGTGTTCGTCGTGATCCCGGTCGTGATCGGCATCTGCATCGGCTTCTGGTGGCTCGTCGAGCGCAACTTCATGAACCGCCGGCAGAAGCACGCCACGGCCGAGGTCTCGCACCGCGGTCGCCTGCCCGAGGTCGAGAGCGACGACGCCGCCACCGACGCGAGCAGCCGCACCGCGCGCTGACGCCCTGCGCGTGGCGGACAGCACGGTCGCTCGCCAGGTAGCATCGCTCGGACCGCGGCGTGGGTGATCAGGGGCCCACGGCATCTCGACAGGGAAGACGAGACCACATGCGCGCACCGATCACCAAGATCCTCGGACTCGGCACCGCTGCCGCCGTCGCCGGGGCCATCACCTTCGGCAGCGGAACGGCGGTCGCCGAGACCGCCCCGGCCACACCGGCACCGACTGCGACGACGACAGCGGCGGCGACCCCCGCCCCCACTGCAGCTGCTGCACCGGCGGCTCCCGCGGCACCCGCGGCTGACCAGCTCTCCATCGCCGAGATGGACCGTACCGGCAACCACACCATGGGGGCCGGCATCGCCGCCCACGCCGGTGCATCACACGTCACGGTCACCGCGCCAGACAGCGCCGCCGGTGGCGTGAGCGCCCAGTCGCTGAGCACCTCCTCCGCCGCCACCGCGTCCGGCCCACCACCGGGACGCGTCCAGGGCTTCGACATCAGCGCCTGGCAGCCGAGCGTCAACTTCCTGCAGGCGTACCGCAACGGCGCCCGGTTCGCCTACGTCAAGGCGACCGAGGGCACCTCGTACGTCAGCTCGACCTACAAGCAGCAGTACGCCACCGCCAAGCAGCGGAACCTGTACCGCGGCGGCTACGTGTACGCGCAGCCGAGCCAGGCGAGCGGCGCCGCGACGGCGAACTACTTCTTCGCGCACGGCGGGCAGTGGAGCAAGGACGGCAAGACCCTGCCGCCCCTGCTCGACATCGAGTACGGCAGCGCAGCCCAGGGCACCTGCTACGGCAAGACCTGGGGCCAGATGCGCAGCTGGATCAAGGACTTCTCGAACACCGTCTACAAGAAGATCCACCGCTACCCCGCGATCTACACGACCACCGACTGGTGGAAGCGCTGCACGAACAACAGCAACCAGTTCTCGAAGAACCCGCTGTTCGTCGCGATCTACCCGGTCAAGGACTTCACCACGCCGGGCACGCTCGGGCGGAGCTGGTCGAAGTGGACGTTCTGGCAGTGGGCGTCCAGCGGGGTGCTCCCCGGCGACCAGGACGTCTACCGGAACAACATCACGTACCTGAAGCGCTTCGCGGCCAAGACCGAGTGACGCGCGTCACGCCCTGAACGCGTGCGGATGACGGACCGGGAGGCCCGTGGCGGTGTCGCCACGGGCCTCCCGTCCCTCACCGGCTCACGATCGCGAGCCGCTGGTGTCAGCGGACGTCGCGGGTCGCCTCGGCGAAGTCGGCGTCGAGCGCGGTCGCCATCCGGGCCACGCCCTCGGCGAGCTGCGCGCGGACCGCGTCGCGGTCGGCGTCGAGCCGCTCCAGCTGCGCCGTCACGTCGTCGACGAACGTCGGCTCGAGTGCTGCCTCGATCGGCTTCGAGAACTCCTGCTGGCCCATCTGCTCGAAGAACAGCCGGCCCTTGTCGACGTAGTAGAGCACCGCGGCGGGGACGCCGGCGATGGTCGCGACGATGGCGGAGTGCAGGCGGCTCGCCAGGAACAGGCGACTGCGGGACATCAGGCCCGCGTACTCGGACGGCGAGAACTCGTCGGCCTCGACCACGTGGGTGCGGTCGGCGTGCCGCATGAGGGCGATGACCTCGCGGGCGAAGGCGGCGTCGCCCTCCGAGGCCTCCATGTGCATCGGGTAGAACACGACGTCGGCGTCCCAGCGGTCGATGACGCGGTCGGCCAGGTCGGCGACGGCCTGGCGGTAGGTGACGAGCTTGTCGCTGTCGACGCCGGTCTGCCGGAAGCGCTTCGGCAGGAAGCGGAACGGGATCCAGCCGCTGCGCTTGTAGTGGAACCAGCGGCGGACGCCGAAGCCGATCGAGCCCTCGAGGCGCTCGGCGGTCAGGCCGGTGGTGCGCTCGAGCCGTTCGAGCACGTCGGCGTCGGGTGTGGTGACGGTACCGACGACGGCCGGGTCGAACGACGACACGATCGGCGTGCGGACGCCCCACGCGAGGAGCTTCTCGCGGGACTCGTCGTCGCGGACGGCGAACGAGCGGCACAGGTCGATGGTGGCGCGGATCAGGCGCTTGCTGACGCCGGCGGTGGTCGGGCCGATGCCCTGGAAGGCGCCGATCAGGTTCTTGTTCACCGCGCGGACGAGCAGCATCTTGCCGAACCAGTACACGAGACCGAGCTTGTTCGTGTAGTCCTTCAGGATCTCGCCGCCGCCCCACAGGACGACGTCGGCGCTGCGCGCGGCACGCAGCAGGGCGAACAGGTCGCCGATGCCGGTGCTGTACGGCGAGACCGGCAGGAACCGGATCCCGAACCACGCGGCGTCCCGCTCGGGGTACTGCGACAGGGAGACGATCTCGGCGTCCGGCCACCGCCTGCGGACCAGCTCGACGTTGCCGGCGAGGATCGCCCGGTCCCCGCGGTTGTGGGGCGAATCGCTATTGTGGATCAGAACGCGCACGGGTGGAGAGCCTACCGGACCGTCCCCCCGCGACCCCGGAAAGGCACGATGTCCCGCCCCACCCCCTCCGCCCGTCCCCGCCTGCTCGTCCTCGGCTCGACGTTCCCGGCCCGTCCGGACGACGGCGTGCCGGCGTTCGTCCTCGACCTCGCGCACCAAGAGGCGCTCGAGTTCGACACGATGGTGCTCACGCCGCGGGTCCCGGGCGGTGCCACCACCGAACGCATCGGCGACGTCGGCGTCCGGCGGTTCCCGTACTTCCCGAAGGCGTTCGAGGACCTGGCCGACGGCGCGATCCTCGACAACCTCAAGGAACGCCGGTCGCGGATCGTGCAGGTGCCGGCCCTGGTGCTCGCGCAGTGGTTCGCGATCCGCCGCGTGGTCCGCTCCGCGAAGCCCGACGTCATCCACGCGCACTGGGCGATCCCGCAGGCGCTCGTCGCGACGCTGGCGGCCCCGGGCGTCCCCATCGTCGTCACGACGCACGGCGGGGACATCTACGCCCTCCGTGCCGCTCCCCTGGTCCGCCTGAAGCGCTGGGTGTTCGGCCGCTCGGCCCACGTGACCACGGTGAACTCCGAGATGCGCGACCGCCTGACCGAGTGGGGCGTGCCCGAGGCCCGGTCGACCGTGATCCCGATGGGCGTCGACCTCGGCCCGGCCCGTGACACCCGCGCCCGCGTCCCCGCGCAGGAGCACCACGTCGTGGCGGTCGGCCGGCTCGTCGAGAAGAAGGGCTTCGGCAACCTGATCGAGGCGCTGCGGGGACTCGGCGACGACGTGCCGTGGCGACTCACCGTCGTCGGCGACGGCCCCTACCGAGCACAGCTCGAGCAGCAGGCCGCCGGACTTCCCGTGACGTTCCTGGGCCAGCGCGGGCGCTCCGAGGTGCTCGAGACCCTGGCTGCGGCCACCGTCGTGGCGGTGCCGTCGATCCCCGCGGCGAACGGCGACCAAGAGGGACTGCCCGTCACCCTGCTCGAGGCCGCCGCCGTCGGTGCCGCGATCGTCGCGAGCGACCTGCCCGGCATCCGCGACGTCGTGCAGGACGACGTGTCCGGGGTCCTCGTGCCCCCCGGTGACGTCCCCGCGCTCCGGACAGCCCTGCAGCGCGTGCTCACCGACGACGCCGCACGGGCGCGCTACCAGGAGCAGGCCGTGGTGTCGGCGGCGGAGTTCTCCACCGAACGGATCGGCGAGCGCTACCGAGCGGTGCTGCGCGCGGCCGTCGCGTAGGCCACCAGCATCCCGGCGGCGCAGACGACCGCCGCTGCGAACGCGACCACGACGACGGCGCCGGAATGCCCGACGAGCTCGGAGCCCTCGAACCGGACGAGCGACCACGTCGGCACGACGGCCACGGCACCCCAGACCAGCACGAGCCACGTCGTCGCACGACGCCAGGCGAGGAAGCCCGCGGCCATCGCGAACACGATCGGCAGCAGCACCGTGAGCGTGTACCGGTTGAGCGGTGCGCCACCCCCCGCGGTGTAACGGATCTCGACGACGACGAACAGCAGCGTGACCACGACGAGCATCGCGACGACGAGGCGGCGCGGCCACCGGTCGTCGTCGGCGGGTGCCCAGGGGCGCAGTCGCCGCAGCACGAGGGCCGCGACGAACAACAGCACCGGGATGAGCAGCAGCACCCACGGCAGCGGGCTCGCGATCGGCAACGAGCCGCGGTACAGGGCGAAGAGCTGCCGCCAGAAGCCGAGCATCGAGACGACCTCGGCCTCGGAGTAGTGCGGCCGCGGGGTGTACCCGGGCCAGGCGGTCGGCCGGCCGCTGAACGAGCCCGTCAGGGCCTGGTTCCGCAGCCAGAACCACCCGGAGGCTGCTGCTGCGGCGAGCACCGGGACCGCCGCGACGACGACGCGGGCCCAGACGCCGCGGAGCCGCCCGAACCGGACGGTGCGGGCCAGTGCGAACGCGACGACGATCGCCACGAGCCACAGGGCGAACGACAGGCGGGTGGTCGTGCCGGCCGCCGCCACGAGCGCTCCCCCGACGGCGAGTCCCGGTCCCACGCCGGACCGGAGCGCTGCACCCGAGACGCCACACGCCAGCGCACAGGTCAACGCTGCGAGCGAGTCGTTGTACACGACACCGCCCTGCACCACGAGGACGCTCGTCGACGCGGTGACGACGGCCACGGTGCCCGGGAGCCGCACGACCCCGGGGAAGCACCGGGCCGCAGCCCACGCGGCGACCGGCACGATCGCGGCGACGAACACGGCGTTCGCCAGACGGCCGAGCACCACGGCCTGCACCGGGTGCCCGGCGTCGACGAGCGGGCCCATCACCGGGGCGAGCAGCAGGTAGTAGAGCGGCGGGTGCTGTGCGACCCACTGGACGGGCGGTGTCCCGCCGAAGCCCGGACGGAACCGGATGCCGTCGGACAGGACCGGCAGCTGGCCGTGCCAGACCCGCAGGACGTAGTCGACGTGGGCCGACTCGTCGACGCTCGCGAGCGGCATCGACGAGAACGTCCGCGCCACCGAGGCCGTCAGGACGAGCAGGGTGGCGGCGAGCACGACGGGGGTCGCCCAGTCGCGCCCGCGGAGTCGTCCAGCGGGACGCAGCACGCCAGAGGACAGCCGCCGGAGCCGCTCCGCGACGATCGGCGTCAGCGCCCCATGCCGCGGTACGTGAAGCCGGCGGCGGTCCAGGCGTCGCGGTCGAGGCAGTTGCGGCCGTCGATGACGACCGGGCTCGACACCAGGGACGCCACCGTGGTCGCGTCGAGCTCGCGGAACTCGGTCCACTCGGTCAGCACCAGGACCAGGTCGGCACCCGACAGCGCGTCCGCCGCCGTCTCGACGAAGTCGAGCTCCGGGTGCACGCGACGCGCGGTGACGACGGCCTCGGGGTCGTAGGCGGACACCGTGGCACCGAGCTCGTGCAGTCGGGCAGCGATGTCGAGGGCCGGCGAGTCACGGACGTCGTCCGAGTTCGGCTTGAAGGCCAGACCGAGGACCGCGACGCGCTTGCCGCTGACGACCCCGCCGAGCAGCTCCTGCGCCAGCTCGACGACGTGCGCACGACGGCGCAGGTTCGTGGCGTCGACGTCGGCCAGGAACGCCAGGGACTCCCCGACGCCGAGCTCGTTCGCCCGGGCCTGGAACGCCCGGATGTCCTTGGGCAGGCAGCCTCCGCCGAAGCCGAGGCCGGCGTTGAGGAACTTGCGGCCGATGCGGGCGTCGTGGCCGATGGCGTCGGCGAGCGCGGTGACGTCGGCGCCGGCGACCTCGGCGATCTCGGCCATCGAGTTGATGAACGAGATCTTCGTGGCGAGGAACGCGTTCGCGCTGATCTTGACGAGCTCGGCGGTGGGCAGGTTGACGACGAGCCGGGGTGTGCCGGACGCGAGCGCCTCGGCGTAGACCTCGTCGAGGGCGTCGACGGCGGCCTGCCCGGCGTCACCGTCCGGCACACCGTAGACGAAGCGGTCCGGGCTGATGGTGTCCTGCACGGCGAAGCCCTCACGCAGGAACTCGGGGTTCCAGACGAGTGTCGCGCCAGGCACGGCCTCGGACACCTCGGCGGCGAGGCGTGCGGCGGTGCCGACCGGGACGGTCGACTTGCCGACGACGAACTCGCCGGCGGACAGGTACGGGGTGAGTGCGGCGACGGCGGCGTTCACGTAGGTCATGTCCGCGGCACCGGTCGGGCTCTGCGGCGTGCCGACGGCGAGGAAGTGCACGCGGGCACCGGCGACCTCGGCCATGTCGGTGGTGAAGCGGATCCGGCCGGAGGCGAGGGCCTCGGTCAGGATCTCCGGGAGCCCGGGTTCGAAGAAGGGGGCTTCGCCGGCAGCGAGCCGCTCGATCTTGGTCGGGTCGACGTCGACGGCGACGACCTCGTGTCCGAGCTTGGCCATGGAGGCGGCGTGCACGGCACCGAGGTACCCGCAGCCGATGACAGAGATACGCACGACGAAGAAGGTACCGGTTTCTCGTGGGAGTTCCAGCACCGCGGTGCCCAGGGTGTCGCGGCGGCGTCAGGCGCGGACGTCGCCCCACGGCGGTCGGTCCGGGCCGCCGACGATCTCGTCCCAGTCCGGCTCGCGGTGGCGTCGCCGGGCCTCGTACGCCTCGACCAGGTCGTGCAGGACGGCCACCACGAGGTCGGCGTGCGGGACATCCGCGAGCACCACGGCGGGGTCGTCGCCCGGGAACACCAGGACGTCACCGGAGCGGAACACGCCCTGGAGCCCGCGCCGGCGCACCGTCACGTCGTACCCGCGGGAGTGCAGGAGCTCCTGCCGGGTCCGGGTGCCGAGCCCGTGCACGACGACGAGCCGCCGGGTCGTGACGACGTACCGCTCGGACATCCAGCGGAACAGCGGTACGGCGCCGCCGAACACCACGAGCACCACGACGAGTCCGGCGACGACGGCGTTCAGCCACGCCAGCTGCGCCTGGAACACGCCGAACCCGAACCCGCCGGCGACCATGACCAGCACGACGAACACCGCCGGGCGCACGAGCCGACGAGCGTGCGGTCGCAGGCGAGCGACGACGCGTTCGGGCGGCGGCTCGGCGGTCATGCCGTCATGCATACCGCAGGTGGGTGACGTCCCCCACGGCGACGCCCCTGGAGTCACCCGCTCGATCCCGGATCGTGATGCGGCCCTCGTCGTCGATGCCGGTGGCGTCGGCCTCCTCCACGGTGCCGTCGGGCAGCTCGAGGCGGATGCGGCGACCGATCGTGCCGCACGTGGCGCGGACGTGGGACCGGACCGACTCGGCGGCGGGACCACCGGCGACCAGGCCGGCCACGGCCTCCAGGACGGCTGCCCGGAAGGCGGACAGGACCGCGTCGGCCAACGCGGGGGCGTCGTCGACCGCGCCCGCCACGAGCAGCGACGTCGACGTCGGGGTCGGCAGGCGGTCGGCGGGGATCGTGAGGTTCACGCCGGCGCCGACCACGATGCTGCCGTCGGAGGCGACCTGGCAGAGGATGCCGCACACCTTGTCGCCCGCGACCTGGACGTCGTTCGGCCACTTGACGGCGACGTCGGCGACGTCGGGCAGCACCCGTGCGATCGCGTCACGCATGGCGGCGCCGGCGACCAGGGGCAGCCAGCCGCGGTCGTGGTCGGCGAGGTCGGCGCGCACGAGCAGGCTCGCGGCCAGCGCCTCGCCCGCCGGTGCGCTCCACGTGCGGTCGAGGCGTCCTCGGCCCGCGGTCTGGTGGAGCGTCGCGACCACGCTGCCGTGCTGCTGCTCGGCTGCCACGGCGAGCAGGTCGGCGTTGGTCGAGCCGGTCTCGTCGGGGACGGTGAGGGTCGCGCCCGTCGACCGGACCGCTTCGCTGGTGGCGGGGAACGACGACGACGGGGATGTGGACATGCACGCAAATGTACGGGCAGGAACCGTGGGGGTCCTCCAACCGGCCCCGACCTCGCCGCCGGTAGGGTGAGCGGGTGACTTCAGGAGACACCCCCGATCTCTCGACGACGGCAGGCCGGCTGGCCGACCTCCGCGAGCGGTACCACGAGGCCGTGACCGCCGCGGGCGAGTCCGCGATCGCCAAGCAGCACGCCAAGGGCAAGGGCACCGCGCGCGAACGCATCGAGCAGCTGCTCGACGAGAACTCCTTCGTGGAGTTCGACGAGTTCGTCCGCCACCGCACCACCTCGTTCGGCATGGACGCCAAGCGCCCCTACGGCGACGCGGTCGTCACCGGCGTCGGCACGATCCACGGCCGCAACGTCGCCGTGTACGCGCAGGACTTCACCGTCTTCGGCGGCTCGCTCGGCGAGGTCGCCGGCGAGAAGATCATCAAGGTGATGCAGCACGCGCTGAAGACGGGCGTGCCGATCATCGGCATCCTCGACTCCGGCGGGGCCCGGATCCAGGAGGGCGTGGTCGCGCTCGGCAAGTACGGCGAGATCTTCCGCCTCAACACCCAGGCGTCCGGCGTCATCCCGCAGCTGTCGATCATCATGGGCCCGGCGGCCGGCGGTGCGGTGTACTCCCCCGCCCTCACCGACTTCGTGATCATGGTCGACAAGACCAGCCACATGTTCGTCACCGGCCCCGACGTCATCAAGACCGTCACCGGCGAGGACGTCGGCTTCGAGGAGCTCGGCGGCGCACAGACGCACAACGCCGTCTCCGGCGTGGCCCACTACCTGGCCGAGGACGAGACCGACGCGCTCGACTACGCCCGCTCGCTCATCGGGTTCCTGCCGGACAACAACCTGTCCGACGCCCCCGCCTACGACGTCGCCCCCGAGCTCGAGACCACCGACGCCGACCACGAGCTCGACGTCGTGATCCCGGACTCGACGAACCAGCCGTACGACGTCACGACGATCATCGAGCACGTCGTCGACGACGGCGAGTTCCTCGAGGTCCAGCCGCTGTTCGCGCCGAACATCCTGATCGGCTTCGGCCGGGTCGAGGGCCGCACCGTCGGCATCATCGCGAACCAGCCGCAGACCATGGCCGGCACGCTGAACATCGACGCCGGCGAGAAGGCAGCCCGCTTCGTGCGGTTCTGCGACGCGTTCGGCATCCCGATCCTGACCCTGGTCGACGTGCCCGGCTACCTGCCCGGCACCGACCAGGAGTGGACCGGGGTCATCCGGCGCGGCGCGAAGCTGCTGTACGCCTACGCCGAGGCCACCGTCCCGCTCGTCACCGTCATCACGCGCAAGGCCTACGGCGGCGCGTACATCGTGATGGGGTCGAAGCAGCTCGGCGCGGACATCAACCTGGCCTGGCCGACCGCCGAGATCGCCGTCATGGGCGGTCAGGGCGCCGTCAACATCCTGTACCGCGCCGAGATCAAGCGCGCCGAGGAGTCCGGCGAGGACGTCGCAGCGGTCCGCACGAAGCTCGCGAACGAGTACACCTACAACGTCGCGTCGCCGTACCTGGCGGCCGAGCGCGGTGAGCTCGACGGCATCATCCAGCCGCACGCCACCCGCGTCTCGGTCATCAAGGCCCTGCGTGCCCTGCGCGGCAAGCGTGCGACGCTGCCGCCCAAGAAGCACGGGAACATCCCCCTCTGATGGGTGCGCACTGATGGGTCGTCACGCAGCTCCGGTCCCCTCGGACGAGCCCGCCTCGGTGGCCGACGTCCGGGTGGTCTCCGGTGAGGCCACCCCCGAGGAGCTCGCAGCGGTCGTGGCCGTGCTGCAGCGCCAGGCCGACGAAGCCGCGGCGGCCGGGCGCGCCGAGGTCGTCGACGAGCCGCGGACCGGGTGGCAGGCGTCGGCCCGCGGTCTGCGTCGTCCGCTCGACCACGGCCCCGGCGCCTGGAGCCGATCGCTCCGCTGACCATCTGACCTCGCTGTACCCCTGGTGTCACCGTGTCGGTTGCCGTTGCAGGCTGCACTTCCCGGTCGGTATCCCCTCGCACGGGGGACACGAATCGCCCAAGAGGGCCGGAAATGCCGAATTTGTCCCCCATAATGACGACTGACACCGGGGTTGTGGGTTGGCATAGTTACTGGTGTTCGGTGTCCTTCAACGAAGAACATCGCAGGTCGGTGGCCGACTAGGGTACGACGCCACCGCCCGCTGCGAGGCAGGGCGACATTCGGGTTGTCGCTCAGCCTCGGGTCGTGAACGGGCCGGTCGGATACGACCGGCCCGTTCCCCGTTTCCGGGGCGTTCGCATGCGCACCCCGTTCGCGACACTCCACGCGTCGAACGACTCGTGCGTTGTCGGAATGGTCGCGTCAGCCGTCGGTGCCAGCCCGGCGCGACCACGGTGCGGCCGCGCCCCACGCCCACTGCCGCGCGCGCCACTTTCGCGACACTCCACGCGTCGATCATTTCGTGGTCCGTCGGATGATGCGCACGCACCGCATGCGTGCGCATGTCGCGACATTCCACGTGTCGATCACCTCGTGGTTCGTCGGACGACGCGCACGCACCGGGCGCGAGCTCGAGCAGGCGCAGCGCGCCTCAGGCGGGCTCGTGCCGCGGGATCTCGAGCCAGAGGGCCACGGAGTCGTCCTCGTCGCCGTCGTCGTCCTCCATGCCCGCTCCGAGGGCGGCGGACTCGCTCGCGGCCGTGTCGAGCTTGAGCCCGACGACCGTGACCGCGGAGTCGGAGCCCTCGCTGACGGTGCGGACGATGACGTTGTCGGCCTCGCGGGCCTGGCGGAGCGCCTCGGCGATGCGGGCGTGGATGCGGCGGACGTCGTCGACCTCGAGCTCGTCGAGACCGCCGTCGTCGTGCAGCTGCACCGTCGCGCCCCGGCGGCGCAGGCGCATGACCTCGTCGCGGACGTCCTCGGACAGCAGGGAGCGGCCGCGGATCTCGTCGCGGATGGCCTGCTCGAGGTGCAGGCACTCGGCCCGGTCCGCGTCGTCGAGGTCACCGCACGAGTCGATGATCCGCTGCAGCATCGGCAGTGCCATCCGGGTGGTCTGGCTCAGGCGGAACTGCCGCTCGAAGACGTGGGCGTCCTGCGCCGCCTGCCAGTCGGCGGTCTCCTGCTCCGCACGGACGAGCTCGCGGGTGTTCCGGATGGCACGGTTCATGGCCACGGCGAACACCGTGGCGATCGCGACCCAGGCCACGCTGCCGAGCACCCCGAGTGTGCCGAGCGCATCGAGACCGGCCCAGGCGACCGTGTACACGGCGAGGAACAGGACCCCGGCCCAGGCGAACGGGCCGCGTCCCCGCACGACGAGCACGACCATCAGCGTGCCGACGGCGGCGATCCACCACGTGGCGGACCCCGGACCGTTCGCCAGGTCGACGACCGGCGCCGCGACGAGCGGCATCACGATCGCGGTGGCGAGCGAGAAGCACGCCGTCCAGACCGGCAGGACCTTGCCGGGCACGAACAGCGCGGTGCCGGTGGCCGCGGCGTAGAGGACCATGCAGGCGATGACGGGGCCGACGTCGTGCACGCGCTGCAGTGACGCGACGGCGAGGACCAGGTGGTAGACGGAGAACAGCGACGCCAGGCCGAGCGCGATGCTCGCGGGCAGGGAGACCCTCATGCTGCGGCTCCCGTCGTCGTGGGCGTGGACGGCGTGGTCGGCGACCAGCTCAGCTCGATGCGGGTGCCCTCGCCCGGGGCGGTGTGCACCTCGGCACGGCCGTCGACGGCGGCGACGCGCTCGATGATCGACCGCCGCACCCCGAGTCGCTCGGACGGGATCGTCGCGACGTCGAAGCCGCGACCGTCGTCACCGACCTCGACGTGCACGCCGTCGTCGAGCTGCTCGACGCGGACCCACCGGGCGACGTCGGGCCCACCGGCGTGCTGGACGCTGTTGACGGCTGCCTGCAGTGCTGCTGACGCGAGGGCATCCGCGACCGACGCTGGCATCCGGACCGACCCGGCCGGCGCCGGGACGAGCCGAACGGGCGCCGCGAGGGCACCGATCGCCTCGCCGATGCGGGTGCGGAGGTCGGCGAGCGCGACGGGGGTGTCGTCGTCCGGACCGTCGGCCGCGGCGGCCTCGAGGTGGTCGATGGCGTTCCGTGCCATGCGCGCGGCGAGGGTCTTCGCCTCGAGCGTGTCGGCCCGCGCGGCGGAGAGCAGCGTCGTCAGCACACTGTCGTGCACGATCGCGTCGACCTGCACGCGCTCCACCTCGACCGCGTGCTCGCGGATGGCGAGCGAGTACCGGCGGACCGCGGTCGACTGCGCCGTGTCGACCGACGAAGCGGCCCGGCGCAGGACCACGGCGATGACGAGCACCGCACCGCTGAGCAGCGCCGTGTACACGCCGTCGAGCAGCGCACGGACGAGCCCGGCGTCGCCACCGACCGGGGTGAGGCGGAGGACGACGTAGATCGCCGGTACGAGTGCGGTGTAGATCGTGGCCCGCCAGGTGGCGAAGCCCATGGCTGCCGCGGTCGAGCCGACGGTGCAGAACCACCACGGCCACGGCTGCTGCGTGGACGGGATCGAGTCCTGCACCGTGAGCGGCCACGTCGTCAACGCGACCAGGAAGAGCAGGGCGCACAGGATCTGCGCGAACTGCGCCACCCGCGGCACGAACGCCGAGACCCCGACCAGGACGAACGACGCCCCGAGCGCGATCGCGACGACCGGGCCCCAGAACGGATCGAGGTACGGCAGCTGGGCGAGGACCGCCGGGGTGTCGACGACGCCGAGGCCGACCGCGGTCATCGCCAGCAGGATCGCGAAGGCACGCTCCACCGACGCCTGCGTGATCGACGCGCGGACGCTGCGCGACGGGTCGGCGCCGAACGGCGCGCCGTCACCGAAGCCGACCGGGTCGCCACCGGGAGCACGGCCCGAGCCTGCTGAGACGCGGCCGGCATGGCCAGACGCCGCACCAGCGCCGCCCGACCCGCGGCCGAACCACCGACCGGTTCCCCGACCGGTCCCCGGGCCGCTCCCCCGGCGCGACGCCGGCTCAGCCGCGCTCGCCATCGTGTTCAGCGACCGTCGCCGTCGGGGTCGATGCCCGAGTCGAGCCCGGGGAGGATGCCGTCCTCGACCGCCCGTCGCAGGAGGTCGACCTTCGTCGGGGCCGGGCGACCGACCTCGACGTACTTCACGCGGATGCGGTCGAGGTACTCACGGGCAGTGGAGTACCCGATGCCGAGTTGCTGCGCCGCCAGCTTGAGCGGCAGGCCCGAGGCGTACAGGTGCAGGATCTCGCGCTCGCGTCGGCCGAGCTGGGCCTTCGCGAAGTCGCGGTCGGCGTCGATGGCGCTCGCCCACTCGAGGTTGTTCAGCACGTCACCACGCGCGACGGTGGCGACCGCTGCCATCACCGTCTTCGTGGCGGACGACTTCGGGATGACACCGGCAGCCCCTGCTGCGAGTGCCTCACGGACGTTGGCGACGCGGTCCGCGATGGAGTGCACGAGCACGGCGGAGCCGGTCCCCTGCACGCCCTTGACGTTCTCGGTGACGGTCGAGCCGTCACCGAGGGACAGGTCGAGGACGACGACGTCGACCTCGCGCCCGTCGAGGTTCTGGACGTACTCGGGCACGCTCGCGGCGGTGAGCACCACCTCGAAGCCCTCGTTCTGGCACGCCGCCTGGATCCCGAGTCGCACGGACTCGTGGTCGTCCACGATCGCGACCCGGACCGGCCTGGTGGCCGTGCCCGACGTCTCGGCTGCGGTTGTCGTTCCTGCTCCCACTGTGGCCTCTCGTTCCGATGTGCGTCCCCGGCCCCTGAAACCGGATCGCCATCAGCGCCCAGGATACCCAGGCTGGACTCAGGTCCGGGGAAACCGGACGCGCCACGCGGACGAAACCGCCCGGTTGCCCGTCACCGCGCGGGCGTCAGGCGCGCCACGGCCTCCATGTGGTGCGTGTGCGGGAACAGGTCGAACGCCCGCAGCGCCTCGAGCTTGTACCCCAGGTCGGCGAACGTCGCGACGTCGCGGGCGAGCGCGACGGGGTCGCAGGCGACGTAGACGACCTGCGACGGGTGCAGGGCCGCGATCTGCTCGACGACCTGACGACCGGCACCGGCGCGCGGCGGGTCGAGGACGATCGTGCCGGCGCGGAACCGGTCCTTCTCGGCGCGCGAGGCGTTCGCCACCGTGGTCGCGAGCCAGCGGTCGACCCGGCCGGTCTCGGCGCGCGCACCGAGCCACTCGGCGAGGTTCTCCTGCGCGTGCTCGGTCGCGCGTGCGGCGCTCTCGACGCTCGTGAGGCGCGCCTTCGGGCCGACGAGGTCGCCGAGTGCGGCGGCGAGCAGGCCGACGCCGCCGTACAGGTCCAGGTGGGTGCCCTCGGGGTCGAGTCGGTCGCGGTCGACCAGGTCCTGCACGGCCTCGGTGAGCACCGACGCCGCGGCACGGTGCACCTGCCAGAAGCCGTTGTCGTCCACCTCGAAGGTGCGCTCCCCCACGACCTCGGTCACCACGGTGGGCTTCTGCTCGTCGATGACGAGGCGCGCCCCCTCGGAGCCGCTCGGTGCCAGCACGTCGATGACCGACGAGCCGGGCATCACGCCACGGCCGAGCGGCGCGCTCTCCTGCACGGCGTCGTTCGCGAGCGGCAGGCTGGTGACGGGGATGACGGAGTGCGAGCGCGCGGCGAACGGGCCGGCGGTGCCGTGCTCGTCGACGTGCAGCCGGACCCGGGTGCGCCAGCCGAGGCCGTTCGCGGCGTCGTCACCGGGCGCCGCCTCGACGACGACGTCTGATCCCAGGACCTCCGTCAGGTCGGTGTGCGCGAAGCGCGAGAACGAGTCGACGAGCACGTCGTGCTTCAGCGTGCGCTGGTGGGCGAGGGCGATGTGGCCGAACTCGGCACCGCCCGGGCGCGTCTCGGGGTCGCGGTCGAGCGCGGCCTCGGCCCAGACGTGGTCGACGCGGTGCTCGCTCGGGGTGACGACGCTGACGGTGTCGGCGCGCCAGAACGACTTCTTCCGGTCCTCGGTCACCCGGGCGACGACGCGCTCCCCGGGGATCGCGTCCGAGACGAAGACCACCCGGCCTTCGTGCCGTGCCACCGAGATGCCGCCGTGGGCGATCCCGGTGACGTCGAGTTCGAGCAGCGTTCCGACGGATTCACCCATGGTTCGATGGTCCCATGCGTCTGTACCTCGCGAGTACATCCCCCGCCCGCCGAGCACTCCTCGCCCAGTCCGGGATCGAGCCCGTGCTCGTGTCGCCCGGGGTCGACGAGGACGCCGCGGCGTCCGCTGCCGCCACCGCGCTCGGCCGTGACCTGACCGGCCCGGAGCTCGTGTCGCTGCTGGCCGTCGCCAAGGCATCGGCCGTCGCGGACGCCGACGTCGCCGGGTCGCCGGTCGACGGCTTCGTGTTCGGCGGCGACTCCGCCTTCGAGGTCGACGGGCGCCTGTACGGCAAGCCGCACGACCCGTCGGTGGCCCGGGAGCGCTGGCGGCAGATGCTCGCCGCCGGCGGCGGGACGCTGTGGAGTGGGCACTGCGTGATCGATCGACGACGCGACGACCGGCGCCGCGACCTGGACCCGGCCACGGGACGGACGGGAGGCCCGGATGCGGCCCGCCCCGTGCCTCCCGTCCGCAGCCTGGTGACGTCTCCTGCCGGCGTGCCGGAGCTGGGGGACGTCGCGCCCGGTGGGTCGGCCCTGGCCGCCGGCGGCGACCGCGTGGTCGCCGTGGACAGCGCCGTGCTGACGTTCGCCGACGACCTGTCCGCCGAGGAGATCGACGCGTACGTGGCGACGGGCGAGCCGCTCGAGGTCGCGGGGGCGTTCACCATCGACGGGCTTGCGGCGGCGTACATCTCGCGCATCGACGGGGCGCCGTCGGCGGTGGTCGGGTTGTCCCTGCCGGTGCTGCGGTCGATGCTCCTCCGCGGCTTCGGCGTCCGCTGGCACGAGTTCTGGTCACTGTAGACATCCGCACTTGTTCGGCCCGGTTCTTTGTGGGTGCCAGTCAATTCGTGCTCCCGTTGCACGAATACGCTGATGTCTCATGCCCCGTATCAGCAAGGTCCTCATCGCGAACCGCGGCGAGATCGCCGTCCGCATCATCCGCGCGGCCCGCGACGCAGGCAAGGCATCGGTCGCCGTCTACGCCGACCAGGACCGTGACGCCCTGCACGCCCGCCTCGCCGACGAGGCCTACGCGCTGAACGGCACCACGAGCGCCGACACCTACCTCGTCATCGACAAGATCATCTCGGTCGCCCGACGGTCCGGCGCGGACGCCGTGCACCCGGGCTACGGGTTCCTTGCCGAGAACGCCGACTTCGCCCGTGCCGTCATCGACGCCGGACTCACCTGGATCGGCCCGTCGCCCGACTCGATCGAGCGCCTCGGTGACAAGGTCTCCGCGCGCCACGTGGCCGAGAAGGTCGGCGCGCCGCTCGCCCCCGGCACCATCGAGCCCGTCAAGGACGCCTCCGAGGTCATCGCGTTCGCCGACGAGGTCGGCCTGCCCGTCGCCATCAAGGCGGCCTTCGGCGGCGGTGGCCGTGGCCTGAAGGTCGCACGGACGCGCGACGAGGTCGCCTCGCAGTTCGAGTCGGCGACGCGTGAAGCCATCGCGGCGTTCGGTCGGGGCGAGTGCTTCGTCGAGAAGTACCTCGACAAGCCGCGCCACGTCGAGACCCAGTGCCTGGCGGACGAGCACGGCAACGTCGTCGTCGTGTCGACGCGTGACTGCTCGCTGCAGCGCCGGCACCAGAAGCTCGTCGAGGAGGCGCCCGCGCCCTACCTGACGGACGCGCAGCAGGAGCGACTGTACGAGTCGTCGAAGGCGATCCTGCGCGAGGTCGGCTACGTCGGTGCCGGCACGTGCGAGTTCCTGATCGGCGCCGACGGCACGGTGTCGTTCCTCGAGGTCAACACCCGCCTGCAGGTCGAGCACTGCGTGTCCGAAGAGGTCACCGGCATCGACCTGGTGCGCGAGCAGTTCCGCATCGCCGAGGGCGGCGTGCTCGACTACTCCGACCCGACGCCCCGCGGGCACTCGTTCGAGTTCCGCATCAACGGCGAGGACCCGGGCCGCAAC
Source organism: Curtobacterium sp. MCJR17_020 (assembly GCF_003234365.2). NCBI lineage: Bacteria > Bacillati > Actinomycetota > Actinomycetes > Micrococcales > Microbacteriaceae > Curtobacterium > Curtobacterium sp. MCJR17_020. The sequence goes on from NZ_CP126260.1 coordinate 2,616,946, forward strand.
TTCTTCCCCGCGCCCGGCCCCGTGCACGCGTTCAACGCGCCGTCCGGGCCCGGTGTCCGCGTCGACTCGGGAGTCGTGAGCGGCGACGTCGTGTCCGGTTCGTTCGACTCCATGCTCGCGAAGCTCATCGTCACCGGCGCCACCCGTGCCGAGGCGTTGGAGCGCTCGCGTCGAGCACTGGCCGAGTTCGAGGTCACCGGCCTGCCGACCGTGCTGCCCTTCCACCGTGCGGTCGTGTCGGACCCGGCGTTCGCGACGGACGACTCCTCGCCGTTCTCCGTGTACACGCAGTGGATCGAGACCGACTTCGTCAACGAGATCCCGGCGTGGAGCGGCTCCCCCGAGGAACTGCCGGCACCGGCTTCGCGCGACTCCGTCGTCGTCGAGGTGCAGGGCAAGCGCATCGAGGTCACCATGCCGTCGATCGTCGGTGGCGGTGCCGCCGCCGGAGTCGCCGGTCGTCGTCCGGCCGGTCCCTCCGCTCCCCCGAAGCGCCGCTCGTCGGCGGTCAAGGGCGGCATCGCGAAGTCCGGCGGGTCCGTCGCGTCGCCGATGCAGGCGACCGTCGTGAAGCTCGCGGTCGCCGAGGGTGACACCGTGGTGAAGGGCGACCTGCTCGTCGTGCTCGAGGCCATGAAGATGGAGCAGCCCGTGCAGGCCCACAAGGACGGCGTCGTCACCGGGCTGAACGCCCCGGTCGGCCAGACGGTCTCCTCCGGTCACGTGCTGCTCGAGCTGGCGTAGGCGCGCGCGGCGGTCGCACGCGGACCGTCAGCTCGGGTTGCGCCCCGCTGTGGTCATCGCACCCCGACTCTTCGGGGCGCGATGACCGTCAGAGGGCGCGGATCGCAGCATGACGCCAGGCAGTACTCCAGTTCGGGCCGAGCGGCACTCCGGCGTCGTGCAGGATCCGCGGGAGCTGCCCCGCGGGCATCGCGTCCGACCACATCACCCGTGCGAAGCCGTTGACCCCACGGCGGCGGCGGAGACGGTCCTCCCGCCGCTTCTCGTCGACCAGGGCGTCTGCCGCTGTACGCCCTCGCCGCGGGTCGTCGTACTTCACCCGCCCGTCGAACTCGACGATCACCCCGGCTTCCGCGAACCACAGGTCCACCCGGTCGCGGAGCAGGCCGTCGTGCCGGAACTCCTGCTGCAGTACCGGGTCGGGAGCGCCGAGCACGTGCGCCCCCCACCGTGTGATGCTCTCCCCCGGTGACTCGGCGAGCGGATCCGCGTACTCGACCAGTTCCCGCGCGCGTCGATGCCCGCGAGCACGACGACCTCCGAGCGCTTCGAGGATCGTCGCCCGCTCGACGCCGCGCCGCAGCACCGCGTCGAGCACGACGATGGCGCGCCACGGGTGTTCGCGAAGGGCGACGTCGACCGCGGTCTCGGTCAACGTCGTGACGGGCACACCGTCGACCTCGACCGAGGACGGTCGCCGGCCGGCGCTGCCGATGCGCTGGACGCTCCGCTTGACCTGGCCCCGGTCCCGGGACGGGTCGGTCACCGTGACACGCTCGCCGAACGCCCCGATCCACGGAAGTCCTAGCATGGCGACCGCTGACCGGTGCGACACCACGACGGAGCCCGTCCCGCCGGCGAGCACACTCCGCACGAGCATGCGATGTCGTTCGCGTTCCGTCATCGACGCCCACTCGCCCGACCCGATGTACGTGCCACGGTGCACCCGGACGAGGTCGCCGGCATCCGCTGCGCGACGGATCGCCGACGCACGACCGGGGTCCTGCGCGAGGCCGACGGTCGAGATGGGTTCGTGTTCCATGCTCCGATGATCGCGACGCACAGTCCGTCGCGAGCGGGGTCCGCGCGATCTGTGGACAGGCCACGGGGCAGCGCACCCCGTTGCGAGCATCGCGCCCCGAAGAGTCGGGGCGCGATGCCCGCAGCGGGGCGCAACACGAACGAGCGGAGCGCTACCGGGGCACGACACGAACGATCCGGGCAGCGGCCCTAGGAGACCAAGGGGCGGACCGACGCCGCCAGGGCGTCGACGAGGCGCTGGGCCTCGGCGGGGGTCTCGGCGACGGTGTCGATGTACACCTTGACCTTGGGCTCGGTGCCGCTCGGTCGGACGATCACCCGCGCGTCACCGGTCAGGTCGTAGCGCAGGATGTCCGACGGCGGGAAGCCCTCCACCCCGTCGACGTAGTCCGTGACGGTGCGGACGTCCAGCCCGCCGAGCGACGACGGCGGCGCGGACCGGAGCGACGCCATGATCTCCCCGATGCGGGACAGGTCGTCGACGCGGGTCGCGACCTGCCCGGACGCGAACGCCCCGAACTCGGCGGCGAAGGCGTCGAGCTGCCCGGCGATCGACGATCCGGCAGCGGCGAGGTCCGACGCCAACGACAGCAGCGCCAGTGCCGCCGAGATGCCGTCCTTGTCGCGGACGACCGACGGGTCCACCAGGTAGCCGAGTGCCTCCTCGTACCCGAAGAGCAGCCCGGGGACCCGCGAGACCCACTTGAAGCCGGTCAGGGTGTCGCGGTACTCCAGACCGTGGCGGGCGGCGACGCGGGCCAGCGCCGGCGACGAGACGATCGACGCCGCGAGGGTGCCCGTGGCGCCGGTCTCCGACGCGCGGACGGCAGCCTGCCACCCGAGCAGCCACCCGACCTCGTTGCCGGACAGGCGGCGGTAGGTCGGAGCCCCGGAGTCGGAGACCGCCGGGATCGCGAGCGCGAGCCGGTCGGCGTCGGGGTCGTTCGCGATGACGAGGTCTGCGCCGACGGCGAGCCCGCGGGCGATCGCCAGGTCCATCGCGCCGGGTTCCTCGGGGTTCGGGAACGACACGGTCGGGAACGCTCCGTCCGGCTCGATCTGCTCCGGCACGACCGCGGGCGACGCGAACCCGGCGGCGGCGAACACCGCGCGTGCGGTCTCCCACCCGACACCGTGCATCGCCGTGTACACGACCGTGGGCTGCTCCTGCAGCGGCAGGGTCGGCGTCGCCACCGTGGCGGCCGTCGCGGCCACGTAGGCGTCGAGCAGCGCGGACGACGCGACGCTGTAGTCGGTGCCCCGGGGCAGGTCCGTGATCGACCCCGCGGCGACGGCGTCGATGGCGTCCGCGATGCGACCGTCGACCGGCGGCACGATCTGCGACCCGTCGTCGTCCTGGCCGAGGTAGACCTTGTACCCGTTGTCCCGGGGCGGGTTGTGGCTCGCGGTGACCATCACCCCGGCGCCGACGTCGAGGTGCCGCACGGCGAACGCGAGCACCGGCGTGGGCAGGGCGACCGGCAGCAGCGTGACCTCGAGCCCGAGGCCGCGCATGACCTCGGCGGAGTCGCGCGCGAAGACGTCGGAGTTCACCCGGCCGTCGTACCCGATCACGACGCTACGCGACCGGCCCGTGTCGATCAGGAAGCGTGCGAGACCGGCAGCGGCCTGCGACACGACGACCCGGTTCATGCGGAGCGGTCCGTAGCCGAGCTCGGCGCGGAGGCCGGCGGTACCGAACTGCAGCCGTCCGCCGAACCGTGCGGCGAGTGCCTGCACGGCCGGACCGGAGCCGTCGGACGCGGCGTCGATCGCGGCGGTCAGCTCGTCGCGGGTCTGCGGATCCGGGTCCTGCGCGAGCCAGGACCGAGCCGTGCCGAGCACGTGGTCGAGATCGATCTTCACGACGCCGGCTGCCCGAGGGCGGTCACCACGCGGGCGAGCAGGTCCGCGATCACGGGCTCGGCCTGCTTGCCAGCCTCGAGCACCTCGGTGTGCGAGAGCGGCGTCTTCTGGATGCCGGCGGCGAGGTTCGTGATGAGGGAGAACCCGAGGACCTCCATGCCCGCCTGACGGGCGGCGATGGCCTCGAGCGCGGTGGACATGCCGACGATGTGTCCGCCGATGGCCTTGGCCATCTGGACCTCTGCCGGGGTCTCGTAGTGCGGGCCGCGGAACTGCGTGTAGACGCCCTCGTCCAGGGACGGGTCGACCGACCGCGCCACGTCACGCAGCCGGGCCGAGTACAGGTCGGTGAGGTCGATGAACGTCGCACCCTCGAGCGGGCTGTCGGCGGTCAGGTTGATGTGGTCGCTGATGAGCACGGGCGTACCGGGCGTCCAGTGCTCCTTGATGCCACCAGCGCCGTTCGTCAGCACCATGACCGTGGCACCCGTGGCCGCGGCGGTGCGGACGCTGTGCACGACCCGGCGGACGCCATGGCCCTCGTAGTAGTGCGTGCGTGCGCCGATGACGAGCGCGTGGCGGCCGTCGGCGAGGCGGATCGACCGGATGGTGCCGGAGTGTCCGGGCACCGCCGAGGCGCTGAACCCGGGGACCTGGTCCGCCGGGATCTCGGACACGGTCTCACCGATGATGTCGGCGGCCTTGCCCCAGCCCGAGCCGAGGGTCAGGGCGATGTCGTGCCGCTCGATGCCGGACTTCGCGGCGATGACGGCGGCAGCGTCGCGCGCGACCTCGAACGGGTCGGCAGCGGGGTCGTTCAGCGGGTTCTCGGTGCTCATGCCCCAACTCTAAAGGGCCGACGCCCGGCACAGCGGCCGCCGGCGCACCCGCCTCAGTGCTCGCCGAGCGCCCGGTCCACCGCCGCCGTGATCTCACCCTGGTCGAAGTGGTTCCGGATCACGATGACCTCGGCGTAGGTGTCGCCGATCGCCTCGACGAACTCCTGGCTGGTGAGGATCACGTTGGCGTCGTTGGACACGTCGCGCACGGAGGCCACGTCGGCCGCGACGACCGATGCCTGCAGTCCGAGGGCGGACAACGCCTTCTCGGCGTTCACCTTGAGGATCCCGCTCGAGCCGATGCCCGCGCCGCAGATGGTCACGATCTTCACGCGGACACCCCCATGATCGTGCGGACCTCGTCCGCCGTCGTCGCGTCGGCGATCCGCCCCGTGACGGCCTGGTCGTTGAACAGGTTCGCGATCTCGCCGATGGACTCGAGGTGCGTGCCGACCCCGGCGACCGCGAGCCCCAGGACCACACGGACCGGGTCGTTGTGCGGGTGGCCGAACGCGACCGGTGCTTCGAGGGTCACGACGGCGAGCCCGTCGCCGAGGACCGCGCCACCCGGTCGGGCGTGGGCGAACGCCAGGCCCGGCGAGATCACGATGTACGGCCCGTGTTCCTCGACCATGCCGATCATGGCGTCCGTGTACTCGTCGGTCGCGGCTCTGGACGCGACGAGCGCGCCGCCGGCCAGGCGCATCGCGTCACGCCAGGTGGGCGCGGTGGCCCCGAGGAGCACGGCGGCGTCCGGCAGCGGCGGCAGTCCCATGCGTCAGGCCTCCGAGTACCCGGAGGTGATGGTCGCGATGATCTCCTCGCGGTCCTCGAGCGGCAGGAAGGAGCCGAGCGCCGCGTTGATCTGGAACGCCGCCAGGTCGTCGAGGTCGTAGCCGAACGTGCCGGCGAGCAGTGCGAGCTCCTTCGACAGCGACGTCCCGCTCATCAGGCGGTTGTCGGTGTTCACCGTGACCCGGAAGCCGAGCTGGTAGAGCACGTCGAAGGGGTGGTCGGCGAGGTCGTCGCCCCAGGCCGCGATCGCACCGGTCTGCAGGTTGGAGGACGGCGAGACCTCGAGCGGGATCTCGCGGTCGCGGACCCACGACGCGACCTCGCCGAGGGAGGCCAGCGTCGAGCCGTCACCGGCGTCGGAGAGGGTGACGTCCTCGAAGATCCGGACGCCGTGCCCGAGGCGCAGCGCGCGGCCGTCGACGAGCGCGGACCGGATCGAGGCGAGTCCGTCGGCTTCGCCCGCGTGGACGGTGACGGGGAACAGCTCGGATGCGAGGTGGTCGAACGCGGCACGGTGGTTCGAGGCGGGGAACCCGGCTTCGGCACCGGCGATGTCGAAGCCGACGACCCCGTTGTCACGGTGCCGGACGGCGAGCTCGGCGATCTCGAGCGAGCGGTCGGCGTGGCGCATCGCGGTGACGAGCTGGCCGACGCGGATGCGCCCGCCCGCGGCGTCGACCGCTTCCTCGATGCCGGCCTGGACGGCCTCGACCGTCTCGTCGAGCGTCAGCCCGCCCTGCAGGTGCTGTTCCGGGGCCCAGCGGACCTCGCCGTACACGACGCCGTCGGCGACCAGGTCCTCGACGAACTCCTTCGCGACGCGGTGCAGCTGCGGAGCCGTCTGCATGACCGAGATGGTGACGTCGAACGTCTTCAGGTACTCGACGAGCGAGCCCGAGTTCGACTGGTCGGCGAACCACTGCCCGAGCTCGGACGGGTCGGTGGTCGGCAGCGTGACACCCGCGGCACCGGCAAGCTCGACGATCGTCGCGGGGCGCAGGCCGCCGTCGAGGTGGTCGTGCAGCGAGACCTTCGGCAGGTCGTTGATGACCGCTCCGGCGTCGGGCAGGCGGTAGGTCGGGGCGTCGGCGCTCATGCGACCAGGCTATCGGTGGTCAGCGACCGCGCGCAGGCACCTGTGCACAACAGACCCGTGCACAGACTGGAGGCTCTCCACACGTGTGCGGAGAGCCTCCAGTCGGTCGGACGGTCGCGTTCAGCCCGCGATGCGCTCCCGCACGATCGGCCCGCGGGCCGCCACGGCAGCGTCGGACGAGCCGATCGACCACGCACCCTCGAGCGACTCGAGCGCGCGCGGGATCCGCGAGGCGTCGTCGGTGTGCAGCGTCCAGAGCGGCTGCCCCTCGGTCACGGTGTCACCGGGCTTGACGTGCAGCTCGATGCCCGCCCCGGCCTGCACCGGGTCCTGCGCGCGGGCACGACCGGCGCCGAGGCGCCAGGCCGAGACGCCGAACGGCAGGGCGTCCTGCTGCGCCAGCACACCGGACGACGGCGCGGTGACGACGTGCTGCTCGCGAGCGACCGGCAACGCGGCGGAGGGGTCCCCACCCTGCGCGGAGATCATCCGGCGCCAGGTGTCCATCGCGCGACCGTCCGCCAGCGCCGCGGTGGGATCGGCGTCCGGCAGTCCAGCCAGCGTGAGCATCTCGGAGGCCAGCGCGACGGTCAGCTCCACGACGTCGGCCGGACCGCCGCCCTCCAGCACCTCGACCGACTCCCGCACCTCGAGCGCGTTGCCGATCGTCAGCCCGAGCGGGACCTCCATGTCGGTCAGCAGCGCCGAGGTCTTCACCCCGGCGTCGTTCCCGAGGTCGACCATCGTCTGCGCGAGCTCGCGCGACGCCTCGTACGTCGGCATGAACGCACCGGAACCGAACTTCACGTCGAGCACGAGCGCACCGGTGCCCTCGGCGATCTTCTTCGACATGATGCTCGACGCGATGAGCGGGATGCACTCGACGGTGCCGGTGATGTCGCGCAGGGCGTACAGCTTCTTGTCGGCGGGTGCGAGACCCGAGCCAGCGGCGCAGATGACCGCGCCGACGTCGGACAGGATCTCCATCATCCGGTCGTTCGACAGCGCAGCCTGCCACCCGGGGATCGACTCGAGCTTGTCGAGCGTCCCGCCGGTGTGACCGAGGCCGCGGCCGGACAGCTGCGGCACCGCGACGCCGAACGACGCCACCAGCGGTGCGAGCGGCAGCGTGATCTTGTCGCCGACCCCGCCCGTGGAGTGCTTGTCGACGGTCGTCTTGCCGAGCGACCCGAACGACATCCGCTCCCCCGACGCGATCATCGCGAGCGTGAGGTCCTTGACCTCGCGCCGCTCCATCCCGTTCAGGAAGATCGCCATCGCCATCGCGGCCATCTGCGGGTCCTCGACGTAGCCGCGCGTGTACGCATCGACGAGCCAGTCGACCTCGGCGGTGCTCAGGGCGCCGCCGGATCGCTTCGTGCGGATGAGGTCGACGGTGTCGAACGGCTCGACGGCCATGTGGATCAGTGCTCCTGCTGGTAGGTGGCGAGGGTGCGCGGCCCGAACGCCTCGGGCAGGACCTCGTCGATGGTGCGGATGCCCGAGACCGTCTCGAGGAGCATGCCCTCGGTCGAGTGCTCGAACAGCAGCTGGCGGCAGCGGCCGCAGGGCATGAGGGTCGCCCCGTCGCCGTCGACGCACGTGAACGCGACGAGCTTGCCGCCGCCGGTCATGTGCAGCTGCGACACGAGCGAGCACTCCGCGCAGAGCGTCACCCCGTAGCTCGCGTTCTCGACGTTGCAGCCGGAGACGATCCGGCCGTCGTCGGTGAGCGCCGCGGCGCCCACCGGGAACGACGAGTACGGCGCGTAGGCGCGTCGCATGGCAGCGGTCGCTGCCGTCCGCAGGGCGGTCCAGTCCACGTCGGACGGGAGGCCCGGGGCTGCGTCCGCAGGGGCTGTGGCGGTGACCGCCTGGTCACCTGGTTGCTGCGTGTCGGTCATGTGCCGTGCCTCCTGGCCGTCAGCTCTTGATGTACGGCTTGCCGGACGCGGCGGGACCGCGCGACTGACCGACCAGGCCGGCCACCGCGAAGATCGTCACCACGTACGGCAGCATCAGCAGGAACTCGCTCGGCACGGGCGAGTCGATCGCCCCGAGCGTGTTCTGCAGGTTCGACGCGAAGCCGAACAGCAGCGCCGCCAGCGTGGCCTTGATCGGGTCCCAGCGACCGAAGATGACGGCGGCCAGGGCGATGTAGCCGGCTCCCGCGGTCATGTCCTTCGTGAACGGTCCGACCGCGTCGAGCGTGAAGTACGCGCCACCGAGGCCGGCGATCGCGCCGGCGAGCGACACGTTCCAGAACCGGGTGCTCGTGACGTTGATGCCCACCGTGTCGGCAGCCTGCGGGTGCTCGCCGACCGCGCGGAGGCGCAGGCCCCAGCGGGTCTTGAACAGGCCGAAGGTGACGACCGCGACGGCCACGTACGCCAGGTAGACGATGACGCTCTGCTCGAAGAACACCGGACCGATGACCGGGATCTGGTGGAGCAGCGGGATCTCGAACTTCGGGAACCGGACGCCGACGTTGAGCGTGGTCTCGTTCGGGGACAGCACCTGCGAGTACAGGAAGCCGGTCAGGCCCGAGATGAGGGCGTTGATGACGACACCGACGATGACCTGGTCGACGAGGTACTTGATGCTGAACGCGGCCAGGATGAACGACACGAGCACACCGGCGACGAGCGCGCCGACGAGCCCGACCCACGCGGAGCCGGTGAGCGATGCGATGAGCGCCGAGGTGAACGCACCCGCGAGGAACTGGCCCTCGATGGCGATGTTCACCACGCCGACCCGCTCGGAGATGACGCCGCCGAGGGCACCGAACACGAGCGGGACACTCAGCCCGAGTGCGCCGACCAGCAGGCCGGGCAGCGGGATCGTGGCGCCGGCCGCTGCCCACGTCAGGAAGCCGACGACGAAGACGATCGCGAAGACCGACGTCACCCAGAGCGGGACGTGCCGGTACGCGCGGACCTCGACGAAGGCGTAGACCGTGGCGATCGCGAGGAGCACGACGACGACGTAGCCGGTCGGTGCCGCCGACAGTGGGACGTTCGGCAGCGCGACGAAGTCGCCGGCGTTCGCGAGCCGGAAGGTGGTCGTGCCGGCACGGCTGAGCAGGACGAAGAACACGACCGCGAGCAGCGTGAACACGGCGTACCCGATCGGGAGCTTTAAGCTGCGGGTCGTCTCGACCGGACGGTCGGACAGGGGCGACGCAGGCGCCGCGGTGGGGCTGAGGGTGCTCACGCGGCGACCGCCTTCTTGCTGTTCTTGCTCGTCTTCGTGCGCTGGCGGGCTCCCGGCTGCGGGATCCGGAAGATCGCGCGGACGAGCGGCGGCGCAGCGATGAACAGGACGATGAGGGCCTGGATGACACCGACGATGTCGATCGGGATGCCGTTGGCGGCCTGCATGGCGTAGCCACCGTTCTTCAGCACACCGAACAGGATCGCGGCCCAGAACACGCCCCACGGCTTCGAGCGGCCGAGCAGCGCGACGGTGATCGCGTCGAAGCCGATGCCGGCGTCGATGCCCGAGGTGAAGCCCGTCGTGACCGCACCCTGCACCTGGTAGGCACCGGCGATGCCGACGAGGGCACCGGAGATGACCATCACCCAGATCGTCAGCGCCGGCACGCTCATGCCGGCGACGCGGGCGGCACGAGGGTTCTCACCGATCGTGCGGAACCGGAAGCCGAGCGACGACTTGTTGACGAGCCACCAGACCACGACGACGGCGATGATCGCGACGATGAAGCCGAGGTCCACGCCGTACCGCACGCCGAACAGCTGCGGCAGCAGGGCGCTGTCCTTCGTGGCCGGGGAGATCGGGTTGCTGCTGCCGGGAGCCTGCAGCAGACCGGGGGTCCGGAGCAGGTAGCTGACCAGGTAGAGCGCGACGTAGTTGAGCATGATCGTGACGACCACCTCGTTCGCACCCGTGCGCGCCTTGAGGACACCGACGATCCCGCCCCAGACCGCACCGCCGACGATGCCGGCGACGATCGTGAGCGGGATGTGGATCGCGGCGGGTCCGTCGAACGAGAACCCGACCCAGCCGGCGGCCGCGGCCCCCATCAGGATCTGGCCCTGGCCGCCGATGTTGAACAACCCGGCGCGGAAGGACAGCGCGATCCCGAGGCCGGCGACGACGAGCGGCACAGCGTAGTCGATCGACCGGGTGAGCGGGGCGATCGCCTGCTGGAAGCTGGTGGCGCCGAAGTTGACCACCGAGCCCTGGAACAGCGAGGCGTAGGCGCCGCCGACCGCGGTGCCGATGGCCTGGAGCATGTCGGCGGGACGGGCGAAGAAGTAGCCGGCCGTGGCGCGGACGTTCTCGTCGGTCAGGGCGATGAGGATGCCGCAGGCGACGAGGGCGAGCACGACCGCGAGGACCGTGACGAGCACGGAGCCGTTCAGGATGCTCTGCATCGCGGCGTGCCAGCGGTCGGTGCCGGGGGCGCCGTTGCGGCGCTCGGTGTCCTCGGCCGAGTCCGTCATCAGGTGCGGGGTCTCCGGGGCCTCCTGCAGACGGTCGTCGGTGAGCGGCTGCTGCGTGTTGTCTGGGTCCTGCGCGGTCACGCTGCCAGCTCCGTTCCTTCGGGGATCTCGCCGGCCATCATGAGGCCGAGGACGTCTCGCGGGGTGGTCGCCGGCACGATCCCGACGATGCCGCCGCGGTACATGACGGCGATGCGGTCGGCCAGTGCCACGACCTCGTCGAGCTCGGTGGAGACGACGATGACGGGCACACCGGTGTCACGGGTGGCGACGATGCGCTTGTGCACGAACTCGATCGACCCGACGTCGATGCCGCGCGTGGGCTGCGCGGCGACGAACAGTCGGAGCTCGCGGCTGAGCTCGCGGGCGAGGACGATCTTCTGCTGGTTGCCGCCGGACAGCCGACCGGCAGCGGTCGCGCGGCCCGGCGTGCGGATGTCGAACTCGGCGATCTTCTCGTCGGCGAAGGCGTCGCGCTCGGCGGCGCGGATGGTGCCGGCGCGGACGAACGCGTCGTGGTCGGACCGGTCGAGCATGAGGTTCTCCGCGATGGTGAACTCGCCGACCAGGCCGTCCTCCTTGCGGTCCTCGGGGACGAAGCCGACGCCGGCGTCGAGCACCTGCTTGACGCTGCGGCCGGTGAGCTCCTTGCCGTCCAGCGTGATGCGGCCGGCGTGGACGGGCTCGAGACCGAGGATCGCCTCGGTGAGCTCGGTCTGTCCGTTGCCCTGCACCCCGGCGATCGCCAGGACCTCGCCGCGACGGACCGAGAACGACACGTCGTCGACCAGCACGATCCCGGACGGGTCGGTGACGGTGAGGCCCTCGACGACCAGGGCGTCCTCGCCACCGGTCGACGGCGTCTTGTCGACGACGAGGGAGACGGCGCGGCCGACCATCATCGCGGCCAGCTCGTTGTTGGTCGCCGCGGGCGAGGCCTCGCCGACGACCTTGCCGAGCCGGATCACCGTGATGCGGTCGGCGACCTCGCGGACCTCGCGGAGCTTGTGGGTGATGAAGACGATCGCGGTGCCGGCTTCGCGGAGCTGCCGCATGATGCCCATCAGCTCGTCGGTCTCCTGCGGGGTGAGGACGGCCGTCGGCTCGTCGAACACCAGCACGGAGGCGTCGCGGGAGAGCGCCTTGATGATCTCGACGCGCTGCTGGACGCCGACGGGCAGGTCCTCGATCTTGGCGTCGGGGTCGACGTCGAACCCGAAGCGGTCGGAGATCTCCTTGACCCGCTTGCGGGCGCCGGCCAGGTCGAGTCGGCCACCGAAGGTGGTCTGCTCCTGACCGAGCATGACGTTCTCGGCGACGGTGAAGACGGGGACGAGCATGAAGTGCTGGTGCACCATGCCGATGCCGGCGCGCATGGCGTCACCGGGGCCGTCGAAGTCCTGGACCACGTCGTCGAGCAGGATCTGGCCCTCGTCGGCGTCGTACAGGCCGTAGAGGACGTTCATCAGGGTGGACTTGCCGGCGCCGTTCTCACCCAGGAGGCAGTGGACCTCACCCGGCTCGACGGTGAGCGAGATGTGGTCGTTGGCGACCAGGGCGCCGAACCGCTTGGTGATGCCGCGGAGTTCGAGCTTCATGTTCGGGAGTCTATTTCTGTCTCGCGCGCGCCACGCGGGCGCACGAGAACGCGGGCGAGGGAAGATCCCCCGCCCGCGTCCATCGGGTTAGGACTGGGTCTTGACCTTGATCGAGCCGTCGATGATGCCGGCCTTGATGTCGTCCAGTTCGCCCTGCAGGCCCTTGTCGACCTTGGACTCGTAGTCGTGGAACGGCGCGATGCCGACGCCCTCGTTCTCGAGCGTGCCCACGTACGGGGTCTTCGAGAACTTCTTGTCGGCCGCCTGCTCGACGACGTCCTTCACGGCCGGGCGCATGCCCTTCTCGACCGAGGTGAAGGCGATGTCCTTGTAGCGCGGGTCGGCCTCGTAGAGGTCGCTGTCCGCACCGATCAGGACGGAGCCGTTGTCGGCGTCCTTGATGGCCTCGGCAGCCGACTGGTAGATCGGACCGCCGACGGGCAGGATCACGTCGGCGTCCTGGTCGAGGAGCGTCTGCGCGACCGACTTGGCCTGCGTGCCGGCCTCGAAGCCACCGGTGAACGAACCCTTGCCGGTGTCGACGTTCCAGCCCTTGACCTGGACGTCCTTGTCCTTCTGCTCGTTGTAGTACTTCACGCCGTCCGCGAAGCCGTCCATGAAGATGGTGACGGTCGGGATCTGCATGCCACCGAAGGTGCCGACGACGCCGGTCTTCGAGTAGGACGCCGCCGCGTAGCCGGCGAGGAACGCGGCCTGCGAGGTGTCGAACGTGATCGGCTTGACGTTCTCCGCGTCGATCGAACTGTCGTCGATGATCGCGAAGTCGGTGTCGGGGTTCGCCGCAGCCTGCTTCTTCGTGGCGTCGGCGAGGTTGAAGCCGACGGTCACGACGAGGTTGCAGTTCTGGCCGATGAGCTGCTGGATGTTCGAGTCGTAGACGGTGGCGTCCTTCGACTCGGCTTCCTTGTAGGTGGCACCGAGGTCCTTGGCGGCGTCCTTCATGCCCTCGTAGCCGAGCTGGTTGAACGACTTGTCGTCGAAGCCACCGGCGTCGGAGACCATGCAGGGGCGGAAGTCGGTCTTCTTGGCGGTCGTCGTGTCGGACGGCGCCGAGGCGCAGCCTGCGAGGACGGCGGCGGTGCCGAGGAGCGCGAAGCCGCTGAGGACGACGCGTCGGGTACGAGATGTCACGGGTGGGTTCCTCCGGGGAGCGTGCCCGGACCACGTGCGTTCCGGGCGATCGTGGCGACAGTACACGACCGCCCGGCCGGTACAGGACCCGTTGCCCCGGTCCGGTGGATCGGTTACGGGATCGCGACCGCGCCGAAACGCGCCCGTAACGCGAGGTCACCCGTAGACCCCCAGTTCGAGGGGTTTGTCGGTGGAGCGCTACAGGACGTGGCCGGACCGACCGAACGCTGGAGGTCAGAGCTCGTCGGCGTCACCCGGGAAGCACAGCGAGACGGCCTGGACGGTGTAGTTCCCCGAGTAGGCGTACACGCTGATCGAGGACACCCTGCCGGCGCCGGCGCCGAAGATCGCGGGCCCGTCACTGGAATCACGCCGGGTGACCTTCATCCCCTGCGCTTCCCAGTGCTCGGTCATCTGAGCGGCGTCGGCCTGGGGCCGCCCGGCCAGCGTGCTCCCCGTGAGGTAGCGCCACTGCGCGCCCGCCTCGCCGTCCGCGAGGACGCAGTCCTCCGCGTAGTCCGGCCCGGTGCGCGATCTCCAATCGCCGCCGAGGCGCTCGGTCGCGTCGTCGACCGCTTCCACCATCTGTCGCTTCGCGGTCTCAGCGTCCACTTGTGCCTCCGTTCGTCGTGAGTCTCCCGCGTCCGGCTCGTGCAGGGCGCAACCCGCCAGGATCGCGGAAACCGCCGCCAGCGCGAGCGAACTCGCGACGGTACGGCGAAGCGTGGTCCAACGGTTGGCGATCATCGTTCTCCGATCAAGGGGTCGAGGCGATCGAGCAGATCTTCGTCCCGGGCGGTCGGCGGCTTCGGACGGAACGGGCTGGCGTCGCCGTCGTTCCCGGTGGTGACCCGGCCGACGTTGTAGATCGACTCCGTATCCGCGTCCAGGTACCCCGCCCCGTCACTGGTGAGGGGGTCGTGGTTCAGGACCGGCCGCCGCTCCGGCGAACCAGCCGGATCGGTGTCCGTGCCGAACGTCGTTGCACCGAACACTGTCGTAGCGGGGTCCACATGGTGCCCGGGCGCGGTGCGACCGAGACCAGCCAGTTGGTCACCCTGCCCGGCCTCATCGGGGAGCACGTTCCGCGCCTGCCCCACGTACACGTGTTCAGCATGCAGTTTCCCCGCGGAATCAACCGTGTCGCTCCCCAGCGTCCCTACACCTGGAACATCACCGGACGGCAGCCCGGTGCGACGTCGTCACAGGACGTCGCCGCGACCGCTGATCTTGAGCGCGTCCACCACGCCCTTGACCCGCTGCGCGTTCGCACTGGTCGTGACGAGCAGCGCGTCGGGGGTGTCCACGACGACGATGTCCTCGACCCCGATGAGCGAGATGAGCCGCTGGCTGTGCGAGATCACGATGCCGCTCGACGAGTCGGCCAGGATGCGCGCACCGTCGCCGAGGACGGCGAGGTTGTTCGGGCGGCCACCCGACTGCAGCTTGGCGAGCGAGGCGAAGTCGCCGACGTCGTCCCAGTCGAAGTCGCCGGGGACGACGGCCATGCGTCCGGCAGCGGCAGCGGGCTCGGCGACGGTGTAGTCGATCGCGATCTTCTCGAGCGTGGGCCACACCGCGTCGACGACCGCGCCGCGGGCCGAGGTGTCCCAGGCGTCCGCGAGTTCGTTGATGCCGGCGAGCAGCGTCGGGTTGTTCCGGCCGATCTCCTCGAGCAGCACGTCGGCGCGGGCGATGAACATGCCCGCGTTCCACAGGTAGGTGCCCTGTTCGACGTAGGAGCGTGCGGTGTCCAGGTCGGGCTTCTCGACGAACGACCGGACGGCGTGCGCGGTCGGTGCGCCCTCGATGTCCAGGGTGTCGCCGTGCGCGTGGATGTAGCCGAAACCGATGGCGGGCTCGGTCGGCGTGATGCCGATGGTCGTGATGTACCCGGCACGGGCGACGGCGACGGCCTCGCGCACGGAACGGCGGAAGCCACGGGCGTCGCCGATGACGTGGTCGGCGGCGAAGGAGCCGATGACGACGTCGGGTTCGCGGCGCACGAGGATCGCCGCGGCGAGACCGATGGCCGCCGTGGAGTCCTTCGGCTCGCTCTCGAGCACCACGTTGTGGTCCTCGACCCCGGGCAGCTGCGACTCGACGGCGACGCGGTGCGCCCGTCCGGTCACGACCATGATCCGCTGGTCGCCCGCGAGCGGGGCGAGCCGGTCCCAGGTCTGCCGGAGCAGCGAGGCACCGGAGCCCGTCAGGTCGTGCAGGAACTTGGGTGCGTCCGCGCGCGACAGCGGCCACAGGCGCGATCCGATGCCCCCTGCGGGGATGATCGCGTAGAAGTCTTCGAGAGCGTCAGCCACGCGCTCACCGTACCGGTCCCACGGCGCGGATCCTGGGTGGTCTCCGCACGATTCCCGCATGCGGGCTCCCGCAGGGCAGCGTCGAGCGTGCGCGCGGCGACGGCGTCGCGTTGTTCACCCGTCGCCTCCGCCCCGTTCACGTCGTCGGCTCCACGGGGTCACGTGGCGCCCGGAGCATGGGCAGCACCATGAGCGCACGCAGCGTGGAGCGCGGCACGTCCCCCCGGACCGTCGCCGTCGTGACCGAGAGCTTCCTGCCCACCCTCAACGGCGTGACCACCAGCGTCCTGGCGGTCCTCGACCACCTGGAACGCCGTGGCCACCGCGCGGTCGTGATCGCACCGGACACCCCGGGGCTCGCGCAGTTCCGGTCGCGCAGCGCTGTCGAGCGCTACCGCTCCTTCGACGTGCACCGGATCCCCGCCGTCGCGTACCGGCAGTTCCCGGTCGCGCTCCCCCACCCTGTCCTCGACACGATCCTCGCCGCCTCCGGCGCCGACGTGCTCCACGCCGCGAGTCCGTTCCTGTTGGGTGGGCGCGCGATCACGGCAGCCGGGAGGCTCGGCATCCCCTCCGTCGCCGTCTTCCAGACCGACGTGGCCGGTTTCGCCCGCCGCAACGGCTTGACGGCGACCGTCCCGTTGGTCCGCAGGATCCTCGGGCGCATCCACGCCGGCGCCTCGCTGACGCTCGCACCGTCGAGCGCGACCGCCGCGATGCTCGCCGAGGACGGGGTCCCCCGCGTCGCGCGCTGGGGGCGCGGGGTCGACACCGAGCTCTTCCACCCGGCCCGGCGGGAGTCCGCCCACGTCCGGGCGCTCCGACGCCGGATCGCACCGCACGGCGAGACGATCGTCGGCTACGTCGGGCGGCTGGCCCCGGAGAAGGAGGTCGAACGGCTCGCCGAGCTCGGCGGGATCCCCGGCATGCGTGTCGTCGTGGCCGGCGGCGGGCCGTCCCGGGCGCTGCTCGAGCGACGCCTGCGGCACCTCGACGTCACCTTCACCGGACCGCTCCGCGGCGATGCCCTCGCCGACGCGTACGCCTCGCTCGACCTCTTCGTGCACACCGGTCCGGCCGAGACCTTCGGGCAGACCCTCCAGGAAGCGCACGCCTCGGGACTGCCGGTGATCGCGCCGGCGTCGGGTGGTCCGCTCGACCTCGTCGCCCCCGGACTCGACGGCGAGCTCTACGACACCGACGCACCGCAGGCCCTGCGACAGGCGGTCCTGCGGCTCCACCACGACCGTGCACTCGCGGAACGGATGGGATCGGCGGGCCGTCTCCGGGTCGAGGGCACCACGTGGGAGGCCGTCGGTGACCAGCTCCTCGGGCACCACGACACCGCCAGGAACATCGGCGCGCCGCCCGCGGGTCGGGGCCTGCGGGCCGGTCGGGACGAGAAGGTCAGCACCCGCGCATAGGATGGGTCGTGTTCCACACGAACACGAACGGCAAGGGCTCGCCGATCGGGCGAGCCCGTCCTACGGAAGGACGAGCTCATGGCTGAGCCCACCGGCGGCGGTACGGCGACCGCCGTCCCCGACGTACGTATCGATGGAAAGCGTATCGATGCTCCACGGGCTTCTCGGAAGCTCGAGGGCACGCTCTACCGCGGATCGACCGGCATGTGGTCGTGGGTCCTGCACCGGATCACCGGTGTCGCGATCTACTTCTTCCTGCTCGTGCACATCCTCGACACGGCACTGGTGCGCCTCTCACCCGAGGCGTACAACGCCGTCATCGGCACGTACAAGACCCCGATCATGAACCTCGGCGAGATCGCCCTGGTGATGGCCATCGTGTTCCACGCGTTCAACGGGCTCCGGATCATCCTCGTCGACTTCTGGTCCAAGGGGCCGAAGTACCAGCGGGCCATGTTCTGGGTCGTCATCGTCCTGTGGGCGATCGCGATCGCGGGCTTCCTGCCCCGCCAGCTCATGAACCTCTTCGCGGACTTCAACTAGAGGGGCACCTGATGACCACGCAGATCGTCGAACCTCCCCGTTCCGCCTCGGCCGCTCGCCGCTCCACCAACTGGGAGAAGTGGGGCTGGATCTACATGCGCGGCTCGGGCGTCCTGCTCGTCGTGCTGATCTTCGGCCACCTCTTCGTCAACATGGTGGCGGGCGAGGGCGTCAAGCAGATCGACTTCGCCTTCGTCGCCGGCAAGTGGGCCAACCCGTTCTGGCAGGTGTGGGACTCACTCATGCTCGTCCTGGCGCTCATCCACGGCTCGAACGGCATGCGCACGATCGTCAACGACTACGTGTCGAAGCCGGGCATCCGGAAGACGCTCCTCGCCGCGATCCTCATCGCGTGCGTCGTGCTGATCGTCCTCGGCCTGCTCGTCTGCTGGACGTTCGACCCGTGCCCCGCCGGCGCAGCCGCCGCGGACCTGCCCTCCTTCTGCCCGGCGCAGTAGCACCATCCCCGCTGCCGACCGCCTTCCCACCGTCTACGGAAAGACCCCTGTGACCGAGACCACCGTGCACCACCACCAGTTCGACATCGTCATCATCGGCGCAGGAGGCGCGGGCATGCGTGCCGCGATCGAGGCCGGCCCGAAGGCGAAGACGGCCGTCATCTCGAAGCTCTACCCGACCCGCTCGCACACCGGTGCGGCGCAGGGCGGGATGGCCGCGGCCCTCGCGAACGTCGAAGAGGACTCGTGGGAGTGGCACACCTTCGACACGATCAAGGGCGGCGACTACCTGGTCGACCAGGACGCCGCCGAGATCCTGGCGAAGGAAGCCATCGACGCCGTCATCGACCTCGAGAACATGGGCCTGCCGTTCAACCGCACGCCCGAGGGCAAGATCGACCAGCGTCGCTTCGGCGGCCACACCCGCGACCACGGCAAGTCGCCGGTCCGCCGTGCGTGCTATGCGGCCGACCGCACCGGCCACATGATCCTGCAGACGCTGTTCCAGAACTGCGTCAAGCTCGGCGTCGAGTTCTACAACGAGTTCTACGCGCTCGACCTCATCATGGTCGACGTCGTGGGCGAGGACGGCGTCACGCGCAAGCAGCCGGCCGGCGTCGTCGCGTTCGAGCTCGCCACGGGTGAGCTGCACGTCTTCCACGCCAAGGCGATGATCTTCGCAACCGGCGGCTTCGGCAAGATGTACAAGACCACCTCGAACGCGCACACCCTGACCGGCGACGGCGTCGGCATCGTGTGGCGCACGGGCCTGCCGCTCGAGGACATGGAGTTCTTCCAGTTCCACCCGACCGGCCTCGCGGGCCTCGGCATCCTGCTGACCGAGGGTGCTCGTGGTGAGGGTGCGATCCTGCGCAACGCCTCCGGGGAACGCTTCATGGAGCGCTACGCCCCCACCATCAAGGACCTCGCCCCACGCGACATCGTCGCCCGGTGCATGGTGCAAGAGGTCGCCGAGGGCCGCGGTGCCGGCCCGAACAAGGACTACGTCCTGCTCGACTGCACGCACCTCGGTGCCGAGGTCCTCGAGACCAAGCTCCCGGACATCACGGAGTTCGCCCGCACCTACCTCGGCGTCGACCCCGTCGTCGAGCCGGTGCCGGTCATGCCGACCGCGCACTACGCGATGGGTGGCATCCCGACGAACACCGACGCAC
This sequence comes from Curtobacterium sp. MCJR17_020, assembly GCF_003234365.2. Lineage (NCBI taxonomy): Bacteria > Bacillati > Actinomycetota > Actinomycetes > Micrococcales > Microbacteriaceae > Curtobacterium > Curtobacterium sp. MCJR17_020. Next base: position 2,636,461 of record NZ_CP126260.1, read on the forward strand.
AGGTGCTCTACGACAACACCACCGTCGTCCCCGGCCTGTACGCCGCCGGCGAGTGCGCGTGCGTCTCGGTGCACGGCTCGAACCGACTCGGCACGAACTCGCTCCTCGACATCAACGTGTTCGGCAAGCGCTCGGGCAACAACGCCGCCGAGTGGGTCAAGACCGCCGAGTTCCTCCCGCTGCCCGAGGACCCCGCGGCCGGCGTCCGGGCGATGCTCGACCAGCTGCGCGCCTCGACCGGCACCGAGCGCATCGCCGTCCTGCGCAAGGAGCTGCAGGACGAGATGGACAAGAACGCCCAGGTGTTCCGTACCGACGAGTCCCTCGCCCGCGTCACCGAGACCATCCACACGCTCCGGAACCGCTTCATGCAGGTCTCGGTGCAGGACAAGGGCAAGCGGTTCAACACCGATCTGCTCGAGGCCGTCGAGCTCGGGTTCCTGCTCGACCTGGCCGAGGTGGTCGTCTACTCGGCCCGCAACCGCAAGGAGAGCCGCGGCGGCCACATGCGCGACGACTACCCGAAGCGCGACGACGAGAACTACATGCAGCACACGATGGCGTACCTGACGGGCGACCCGCACTCGTCACTCGCCGACGACCACATCACGCTGGACTGGAAGCCGGTCGTCGTGACCCGGTACCAGCCGATGGAGAGGAAGTACTGAGATGACCGACACCCTGGTCTCCGACGCACCCCGGACCGACACCACCGACGCGCCTCCCGGGTCCTTCTCCGTCACGCTCATCATCCGGCGCTTCGACCCGGACGTCGACGACGAGCCGCGCTGGCAGGACTTCGACGTCATGATGCTGCCGACCGACCGCATCCTCGACGCCCTGCACAAGATCAAGTGGGACCAGGACGGCTCCCTGACGTTCCGACGCTCCTGCGCCCACGGTGTCTGCGGCTCGGACGCGATGCGCATCAACGGGCGGAACCGGCTGGCGTGCAAGACCCTGATCAAGGACCTCGACGTCTCCAAGCCGATCTACGTCGAGGCCATCAAGGGTCTGCCGCTCGAGAAGGACCTCGTCGTCGACATGGAGCCCTTCTTCAAGTCCTTCCGCGAGGTCCAGCCGTTCCTGCAGCCGAAGTCGGCGCCCACCCCGGGCAAGGAGCGCATCCAGTCGGTGGCCGACCGCGCACGCTTCGACGACACGACGAAGTGCATCCTCTGCGCCGCGTGCACCTCGTCGTGCCCGGTGTTCTGGACCGACGGGCAGTACTTCGGCCCGGCCGCGATCGTGAACGCACACCGCTTCATCTTCGACTCGCGTGACGATGCCGCCGAGGTCCGCCTCGACATCCTCAACGACAAGGAGGGCGTCTGGCGCTGCCGCACCACCTTCAACTGCACCGACGCCTGCCCCCGTGGCATCCAGGTGACGAAGGCGATCTCCGAGGTCAAGCAGGCCGTCATGCGGGGCCGCGCCTGACACTCGGGGTCGTCCAAGACTCGACATCGACTCCACCGATAGGCTCCGCTCCATGACGTTCGCGGCCACCCGCCCCATCCTCGACCAGCTCGGCTACACGATCCGCTACGTGCAGCTCCCCGGAGAGACCCTGCACGAGCCGCCGGTCGAGGGCGCGCTCCGCGTGGTCCCGGCCGAGGCGTCCGACGAGTTCGCGCTCGAGGTCGTCGACTACGGCACGGCCCGTCGCCTCGCCACCGCGCGCGGCGAGGAGGACGCGGTCGAGATGCTCCGTCGGTTCCTGAACCGGCCGTTCCCGGCTCCGCGCGACATCGCCCGGCACGAGCTCGACGGGCTCCGTGACCGTGCGGCGTCGACGTACCCGCAGCTGGCGCAGCAGGTGTCGCAGGCCGGCGAACAGGGGCTGACCATCCAGATCCCCGCGGGCGTCCCTGTCGACCGCATCGGTGGTCCGGACGGCTACCTGCTGCACCCCCTTGACACCCCGCTGCCGAGCCGGTCGCTGCCGCCGCACGTCGCCGGCGTCCCGGAGACCCACCGCTACCTGGTCGAGCGCCCGTTCATGGTGAACGTCCGCTTCGTGCAGCCGTGGTTCGAGCAGCCGGGCGGTGCGCTCCGCTTCCAGATCGCCGACCCCACGGTCACCGTGCGCGACCTCGTCGTCGACGGTGCACTGGCTCGACTCCGCGTGGTCTGACACCTCGCACGACGCAGATCGGCCCGCACCGCGCGTTCGCGCAGTGCGGGCCGATTGCCGTTGTGCGGCGTTACGCCGGGTCGGGGCGGTCGTACTGCGCACCGGCCGGGTTCGGCGGCAGGCAGCCGAACACGATCGCGGCGATGCCGACGAACATCCCGATGAGCCAGAGCGGACCGGCGAGGTTCGCGTCGTGCACGCGGCGCCACCCCAGTGCGATGTTCGGGATGAGGGTCGCGAGCCACCAGAGGCCGTACAGGACGAGCAGGATGAAGATCCAGGCCGGGGGCGAGCCCTCGCTGTGCGTGTAGCCGTACTCGTCGGTGGTGGACGTCGAGGCGCTCCACGAGATGATGCCGGCGATGAACCCGCCGTACAGAACGAGGGTCACGATCGCGTTCGCCAGGATCCAGTACCAGTACTCACTGCGGCTGGCGCGCCCGTCGAACCTGGCGTACTTCTTGAAGAAGCGCGTGAAGGCGTCGAGGAACCCTGCACCGTAGAAGGGTGCCCACAGCGGCGGCGCTCCGTCGGGCCCGACCGGGATCGGCGGACCGGCCTGCGGGTACGGGTCGGCGTACTGCTGGCCGTACCCGGGCTGCTGCCCGTACCCCGGCTGCTGGCCGTACGGACCGGGCTGCTGCCCGTACCCCGGCTGCTGGCCGTACCCGGGCTGCTGGCCGTACGGACCGGGTTGCTGCCCGTACCCCGGCTGCTGCTGCCCAGCATCAGGTTGCCCCGACGGCTGGTCGCCGCCGGGCTGGCCCCACTGCGGTGTGTCGTTGCTCATCGAGCGCCGGTCGGTCGGTCGTAGCGCTCGCCCTGCGGGTTCGAGGGCAGCAGGCCGAACACGATGCCGACGATGCCGACGAAGATCGCGATGATCCACAGGGCACCGGGCAGATTGGCGTCGTGCAGGCGACGCCAGCCGAGGGCGAGCGTCGGGATGATGATCGCGAGACCCCAGAGGCCGATCAGGATGCCGGCGATCACGAAGAGCGCTGACGGGCTGGTCACGGTCGACTGCACGCTCGCCGAGGTCGCGGTCGACATCGACACCGTCGAGCGCTCCGACGTCGCGATGCCGATGCCGTACAGGATGCCGAGGACGATGCCGACGATCGCGTTCGCCAGGTACCACCACCAGAACTCGCTGCGGCTCGCGCGGCCGCTGAAGGTCGCGTACTTCTTGAAGAAGCGTCCGACGGCCTTGCCGAAGGAGATCCCGTACCAGGGGGCCCAGATCGGCGGCTCGCCGTTCGGGCCGGTCGCCGGCTGCTGGCCGTACTGCGGCGTTCCGTTGTACGGGTTCGGCTGGCCGCCCGGCTGCTGGCCGGACGGGTTCTGCGGGTACTGGTCACTCACGGTGTCCCCCTCGATCGTTGGCTGGTAGTCGAGTCCGAGTCAACCAGAACCGTCGCGGGGCCGTCGCTCGTCACCCACGGTGGGGTTCGTCGTACCGCTGCCCCTGCGGGTTCGAGCCCATCAGACCGACGATCAGCGAGAACAGGACGCCGAGCGGCGGGATGATGAAGAGGAAGGCGAAGTACCCGCTCAGGTTCACGTCGTGCAGTCGTCGCACCGTCAGCGCGATGAAGCCGAGGGCGCAGGCCAGGGCCCAGAGCCCGCTCAGCCCGTTCGACGCGTCGTCGAAGAACGGCAGGACGTCGAAGAAGCCACCGACGACGCCGGTGGCCGCCGAGCCGATGACGTACCAGAGGGCCCAGAACCAGAACTCCGACTGGCTCGCGCGGCCGTCGAACCGGACGTACTTCTTCCAGAACCGCGGGAACGCCTGCGCGAACGGGATCCCGTACCAGGGCGCCCACAGCGGGGGCTGGCGCGGGCCGGTCGGCTGCTGGCCGTACGGTCCGGGTTGCTGGCCGTACGGTCCGGGCTGCTGGCCGTACGGTCCGGGCTGCTGGCCGTACGGGTTCTGCGGCGGGTACTGGTCACTCACTGGTTCGTTCCTTCCGGGGCCGACTGCGATCACCGTCGAGTCTGGCAGCGGCAGCGACCGGACGCGTCCCCCCAGCGGAGGACAGCACAGCGACTGCCCTCCGACAGGGCTCCGACCGGCTCAGGGCACCAGCGCCAGCTTGCCGCCGGGGTGCCCGGACTCCAGCAACTCCGCAGCCGCCTTCGCCTCGGCGAGTGGGAACGTGCGCGCCACCGGGACCTCGAGCTGTCCGGCCCCGGCCAGGTCGATCAGTCGCTGTCGCACGGAGTCGCGGAACGCCTTGCTCGCGGGCTGCGCCCCGCCGACCGCCGCGAACCCCGCCTCGGCGGCGCGCGCCGGCGCGGCGATCGTGACGATGCGGTCGCGGTCGGCGACCACCGCGAGCGAGACGTCGACGGCCTCGTCGGTGCCCACGCAGTCCAGTGCCACGTCGATGCCGGAGGGCGCGATCGTCCGGACCCGCGCCTCCAGGCCGTCGCCGTACGCGACCCATTCGCCGCCGAAGCGACCGACGACGTCCGCACCACGCTCGGACGTCGTGCCGATGACGCGCGCGCCGAGCAGGCGGAGCTGCTGCAGCAGGCTGACGCCGACCGCCCCCGAGGCGCCGTGCACGAGCACGGTGTCGCGCCCGGCGGCACGGGTGACGCGCAGCATGTCGGCTGCGGTCGTGCCCGCGAGGAGCAGGTTCGACGCCTCGGGGAACCCGAGCGCTGCGGGCTTGGCGAACACGTCGGCCGCTGGGACGGTGAGGGACGACGCCCACCCACCGGCGACCCGGAACGCCAGGACCTCGTCCCCGACCGCTCCCCCACCCGACGCGATGGTCGTGTCGGGTCCGACGGCGGTGAGCACCCCGGCGACCTCGTAGCCGACGGGGATCGGCAGGTCGGCCGGGTCGCCCTGCCGCGTGTGCTTCGTGTCGGCGGGGTTCATGCCGGCTGCGCGGACCGCGATGGTGACCTCGCCGGGTCCGGGTGCGGCGACCTCGGTGTCCACGAACTCGAGGACCTCGCTGCCGCCGAACCGCGGTGCCACCCAGTGCTTCGTCATGCGGCCGACGCTACGCCCGAGCCGCCGGCACCGTCGGTGCCGAGACGGCCGACGGCGCCGGCTCGGTCACCCGTCAGTGGTCCTCGGACAGGATCCGGCGTCGTGCACGGAGCGTCCGTCCACGGAGCACCATCACGGCGATGCCGGCGAGCAGCATCGCGCCCGCCGCGGTGAGCGGGATCGTCGGGTCGCTCCCCGTGAAGGCGAGCTCGGTGGTGCCGCCGCCACCGCTGCCGTTCCCACCCACGACCGGCACGGCGGGAGCGGTCGAGGCGGGTGTGGTGGGAACCGGTGCCGTAGCGGTCGGTGTCGGTGTCGGCGTCGCGGTGGGCGCGGGCGCGCGGACGGTCACGACGTAGGTCTCGGTGTCCGGCGGTGCGGTGCCGTTGTCGACCGTGATCGTCACCGTCGTGGTGCCGGGCGTGGTCGGTGTGCCGGAGATGACACCCGTGTCCGGGTTGATCGTGAGTCCGGGCGGCAGGGTTCCGCCGTCGGAGTACGTGGGTGCCGGGTTGCCCGTCGCGGTGACGGGGAACGAGTACGGCGTGCCGACGGTCGCGTCGGTCGGGGTGCCCGAGGTGATCGTCGGTGCGACGCTCTCGGACGGCGTTCCGGCAGCCGGGCAGTTCGTCGGCCGGGTGATGGTGTTGTCGTCGAGCGTCACCGCTGCGTTCCGGGCGAGCAGTCGGCCCACGACCGTCGCACCCGTCGTGGCGGTCACGGACTGGTCCGCGAGGACGGTGCCCTGGAACTGGGCGGCACTGCCGATGGTCGCGGAGCTGCCGACCTGCCAGAACACGTTGCACGAACTGGCGCCACCGGTGATGACGATCCTGGTGCCGGACCCGATCGTCAGGGTCGACGCGGCCTGGAACACCCAGACGGAGTCCGCGCTGCCGGCCAGGGTCAGCTGACCCGTGTTCGCGAGCTGCAGCGTGTCACCGTTGTAGACGCCCGGGCTGAGGCTGAGTCCGTTGAGCTCCTGGAGCCCGGTCTGCGTCGGCGTCAGCGAAGCGGCGACGTTGTACGCGGTCGTGGTGTCCGACTGGGCCTGCGCGGCCGCGGCGTCGGTCTGGTGGACGGTGCCGTTCACGATCCCGTTGCCGGTGCCGCCGAAGCCGGTGATCGAGGTACCGGGCGAGACGCCGAGGTCACCGTTGACCACGGTCGGACCGGTGTTCGTCACGGTCTCGGCGCCGAGGACGCCGTAGCTCGCCGCGGTCCCGAGACCGACGGGCCCGTCGATGATGGTGGCGGCGGACGCGGCCGACGAGGCGCCGAGGGCGAGTGCTGCGGCCAGTCCGATCCCGGTGCTGATGACGACGATCGAACGGGAGATGGGCGATCTGGCCATGGCGGCCCCTGCCTGTGATGGCGAAGAACCGATGGGGTGTCGAAGTCACCCGGCGTTCACCGTGTCCCGAGTGTGTCCGGATCGCATGTGTTCCGAGGTCCTGACTCCCAGGTTCACCCGGATCAGCCGATACCGGACAGAACCGGTCCGTCCTGGTCGACGACGGCTGTTCGGTATCGTCCTCTCATGCCGCGCGCCGCGATCGTCGTCAACCCCGTCAAGGTCGACCTGCGGGTCCTCCGCAACACCGTCACGGCCGAGGAGGAGCGGAACGGCTGGGCTCCCACGTCCTGGTTCGAGACCGCGGCGTCCGACGACGGCCGTGCCGCTGCGGTCGACGCGCTCGCCACCGCGCCGGACGTCGTCCTGGTCGTCGGCGGCGACGGCACGCTGCGCGTCGCAGCCGAGGTGCTGCACGGCTCCGGCGTGCCACTTGCCGTCCTCCCCGTGGGGACCGGGAACCTGTACGCCCGGAACCTGCGCATCCCGCTGAACGACGTCGCCGGCTCGGTCCGGGCCGCCTTCGGTGGGACCGATCGGCCGGTCGACCTCGCGTTCGCCGAGCTCACGGACCCGCAGGGCACGACGACGCGCCACGCCTTCCTGGTGATGGCGGGCATCGGCCTCGACGCGAACATGGCGGCCAACACCAACGCACGCCTGAAGAAACGGTTCGGGTGGCTCGCGTACTCCGACCCGATCATGCGGTCCGTGATCGGCAACCGGCAGATCGACCTGCGGTACCGACTCGACGACGGTGACACCCGGACGATGCGGGCGCACACCGTCATCGTCGGGAACTGCGGTACCCTGACCGCCGGCGTCCTGCTGCTGCCTGCGGCGGAGCCGGACGACGGGGTCCTCGACGCGGTCGCGTTCCGCCCCGGGCGGACGGTCGGCTGGGCCGGCGTCGGCTACGGCCTGTCCCTGAACCGCTTCTTCCACCGGACCGGCTTCGGCCGCTTCCTGTCGTGGCTCATCCCGGCCACCCGGACGCTGCGGTACACGAGCGCACGGGTCCTCGACCTCGAGCTGGACCAGCCCGAGCAGGTCCAGCTCGACGGCGACCCCTTCGGCACCGTGGTCGCGGTGCGGCTGACGGTGGACCACGGCGGGCTCACCATCCGGGTGGGGCCGTCGCGGTGACCACGTGATGACGGGAGGCCCGGTGCCAGCTGGCACCGGGCCTCCCGTCATCGCTGGGCCACGTCGAGAGCGTCAGCCGCGCGCGACACGCACGCGATCTGCGAACGCTGCGTGCAGCGGGTGCTCCACGGCCAGGCCGGTGATCTGCGTCACCACCTCGGCATCGGACGTGTCCGAGGCCAGGAGCGCCTGCAGCTCGACGCTCTGCTGGTCGTCCGCGACGTCGAAGCGGAGCGCCGCGCCCATCGCGTCGAGCAGTGCGGTCGGCTCGGTGCCGTCCTCGGCCAGCGCCGCCGCGGGCGAGACGAAGCGCTCGTCGCGGGACAGCTTGCGGAGCGGCTGACGGCCGACGCGCGTGACCGTGTCGGGCAGGTGCGGGTTCTCGAACCGAGCGATGATCGCCTGCACGTAGGCGCGGTGCACCTCGGGGTCGAGTTCGTGGCGGCGGACGAGCAGGTCGCTCGTCTCGGCGAGGACGGACTCGAGCTCGGAGCGCACGGCGGGGATCGCGATGGCGTCGGAGATCTTGTCGGCCCCGGCGACGAAGCCGTGGTACGCGACGGTGGCGTGCCCGGTGTTCACCGTGAAGAGCTTGCGCTCGATCGAGGCAGCGAGGCCGTCGACGTAGTGCGCGCCGGGGATCTCCGGCTCGTTGCCGCCGAACGGCGTGCGGTCGATGGCCCACTCGAAGTAGGTCTCGACGGTGACGTCGAGGCCGGCGCCCTCGGGCTGGGCCGGCACGATGCGGTCGACGGCGGTGTTCGCGAAGACGACCTTCGCGAGCGCCGCGTCACGGCCCTCGGCCGGGAGCGCGTCGACGATGAACTCGCGCAGACGGTCCGTGGCGTTCAGCGCGTTCTCGCACGCCATGACGGCGATGGGCGCAGCGTCCGCGTCGCGCTGCTGCAGCGCCCGCGCGATCACCGGCGCGATGAACTTCAGGACGTTCGGGCCCACTGCGCAGGTGACGATCGCGGCAGCGGCGATCTCGGTGACGACGCCGTCCTCGTCCTGGGCGCTGTTCAGGGCGCGGAAGTTCGTGACCTCGTGGTCCTGCGCTCCGGTGCCAACCTCGTGCACGGTGTACGAGTCGGCGGCGGCGAGGGCGTCGATGAGCGGCGCGGCGACGTCGGCGAAGACGACCTCGTAGCCCGCTTCGTGCAGGAGGAGCCCGACGAAGCCGCGGCCGATGTTGCCGGCACCGAAGTGGACGGCGGTGCCCCGGTCGGTGGTGCTCACTCGTTGACCTCGCCGAGGATCGACAGGATCGCGCTGGTGTCGGCCGCGTCGGTGAGCTTCTGGACCTCGTCCTCGTCGGAGAACACGATCGCGATCTTGGACAGGATGTCGAGGTGCTCGTTGTTCACGCCGGCGATGCCGACGACGAAGCGCACGGGGTTGCCGTCCCAGTCGATCGGGCTGGCGTAGCGGATGAACGACAGTGCGGACGACTTGATGGCGTCCTTCGCGTCGTTCGTGCCGTGCGGGATGGCGAGGAAGTTGCCCATGTACGTGGACACGCTCTTCTCGCGCTCGAGCATCGCCGGGTAGTAGTCAGCGGTGACCGCGCCCGCAGCTTCGAGGATCTCGGCCGCCTCCTTCATCGCCTCCGACTTGGTCGGCGCGGTGTCCTCGGTGTGGATCCGGATCTGGCTCTCCTGCAGGACGGGCATCGTGGTTCTCCTTGGTGTTCGACGGCATGTCGGAGGGGACGGGGATGTCCCCGTCCCCTCCGATACTGCACTTCGTTACTGGTGGTGGCGTTACTGGTTCTTGAGCTGCTCGACGACCTGGTCGTACTGCGGCGCGTTCATGAAGTTGCCGACCGACACGTGCTGTGCGTTCGGGTTCTTCTGCTTGGCGCGGTCCGTGAGCTCTTCCTGCGTGATGATCAGGTCTTCGTCACCGGTCAGGTTCGCGATCGCCTTGTTGGAGACCGTGACCCCTTCGATGCCCGCCTTCTTGATCTTGTTGCGCAGGACGCTGGCGCCCATCGCGCTCGAGCCCATGCCGGCGTCGCAGGCGAAGACCAGGTTCTGGACCCTCGTCGCGGTGGCGGTGGTGCCCGACGCGGCGGCCTCTTCGGTGTTGGCCGGGGCGTTGTTCCCGAGCAGACCCGCGGTCGCCGAGTTCACGTCGCGGCCCTTGTTCGCCTGGAGCTTCGCCATCGCGGCGCTCATGTCACCGCCGCCGTTGGCCAGGTCGCGCTTGCGGCTGGCGAGCAGGAAGAACGACGAGACCGCGAACGACACCGCGGCGGACAGGACGACCGACAGGATGACACCGAGGAAGCTGTTGCGCTCCGTGGCACCGAGGACGGCGAAGATCGATCCGGGCGATGCCGGAGCGACGAGACCGGACTGGAACGCGACGTTCGTCGCGACGCCCGTGGCACCACCGAGGATGACGGCGATGAACAGGACCGGCTTCTGCAGCACGTACGGGAAGTAGATCTCGTGGATGCCACCGAAGAACTGGATGATGATCGCGCCGGGAGCGGTCGAGCGGGCGATGCCGACACCGAAGAAGGTGAAGGCGAGGAGCAGACCGAGGCCGGGGCCGGGGTTCGCCTCGAGCAGGAACAGGATCGACTTGCCGGACTCCTGGACCTGCTGCGCGCCGAGCTGGTCGAGCACACCGTGGTTGATCGCGTTGTTCAGGAAGAACACCTTGGCCGGCTCGATGATGACGCTGGCGAGCGGCAGCAGCGAGTGCTGGACGAGGAAGTTCACGGCGTCGCCGAGGCCCTCGGCGATGAGCTTGAACAGCGGGGCGAGCCAGAAGAACCCGGCCATCGCCAGACCGAAGCCGAGGATGCCGGCCGCGTAGTTGTTGACGAGCATCTCGAAGCCCGGCTTGATCTTGCCGTCCCAGATCTTGTCGATCTGCTTGATGAGGTACGCACCGAGCGGTCCGCAGATCATCGCGCCGAGGATCATCGTGGTGCCGTTCGCACCGATGATGACGCCCATGGTCATGATCGACCCGACGACGGCGCCGCGGGTCTCGTAGACCATCCGGCCGCCCTGGATCGCGATCGCGAGCGGGATGAGGTACGTCAGGATCGGCCCGACGAGGCCGACGTTGGCGACGCCGCCCGTCTCACCGAAGCCGCCGAGGATGCCCACGGGCGTCCAGCCGGTCTCGATGAAGAAGGCGGTGATGATGCCCCACGCGATGAAGATCGCGATGTTGGGCATGACCATGCCGGAGAGGAACGTGCCGAACTTCTGAACGGCGACGCGTGCGCCGCCCCGCGACTTCGCGGGTGCGTCGGGCGCTGCAACGGACGACGTTGTCATGTGCGGTGACTTTCTGTGTGGTGGAGCTGCTGCGTGGTGCGGGGAGGGGTGGTGCCGGTGGTGCGTGCTCAGGCGGCGTGCGCCGCGGCTGCGGCGGACTTCGCGGCCGCCGCCGTGCTCGCGGCGAGTGCCGCCTGGGCCATCTCACGGGCCTGCTCGAGCGTGTGCTGACCGAGTTCGGCGCGCACGTCGGCCAGGGCCGCGGGAGTCATGGAGAGGGTGGTGGCGCCGAGGCCGACCAGCACGACGGCGAGCAGCGGGTCGGCAGCGGCCTCGCCGCAGATGCCGACGGGCTTGCCCGCGTCGGCACCGGCCGCACCGAGCTGCGCGACGAGGCGCAGGACAGCGGGGTGCCACGGGTCCTGGTAGGACGCGACGGTGCCGAGCATGCGGTCGGCGGCCATCGTGTACTGGGTCAGGTCGTTCGTACCGATCGACACGAAGTCCGCGTTCTGGAAGACCTGTTCGGCCATCAGCGCGAGCGACGGCACCTCGGCCATCACGCCGGCGGTGCGGATGCCGAGCTCGCGGGCCAGGGTGACGAAGTACTCGGTCTCCTCGGCATCGGCGACCATCGGGGCCATGACCCAGAGGTCGGCCTCGGTCGCGGCGTCCGCCTGGGCCAGTGCGACGAGCTGGTCGCGCAGCACCTCGGGGTGGTTCCGCAGCGCACGGAGTCCGCGACGGCCGAGCGCCGGGTTCTCCTCGTCCTTGTCGGTGAGGAACGGCAGCGGCTTGTCGGCGCCGGCGTCGAGCGCACGGACGACGACCTTCTTGCCCGGGAACGCGGCGAGGAGCTGACGGTAGGACTCGGTCTGCTCGTCGACGGTCGGCGCCTTCGGCGAGTCGAGGAAGAGGAACTCGGTGCGGAAGAGCCCCACGCCCTCCGCACCGAGAGCAACGGCGCCCGCGGCGTCGGCGGGGCTGCCGAGGTTCGCGAGCAGGGGCACGAGGTGGCCGTCGGCCAGGGCACCGGCGGTGAGCGGTGCGGCGGCCGCGGCGAGCCGGTCGGCGATGCGCTGCTCGACCTCGGCCACCAGGGCCTCGGACGGCTCGGTCACGACGGTGCCGGCGACGGCGTCGACGACGATCGGCTGCCCGTCGGCCAGGTCGTCGGCACCGGTGACGCCGACGATCGCGATGATGCCCTTGGCGCGGGCGAGGATCGCGGTGTGCGAGGTCGGGCCGCCGTCACGGGTGACCAGCGCGAGGACCTTGTCGAGGTCCAGCAGTGCGGTGTCGGCCGGAGCGAGGTCACGGGCGACGAGGACGAACGGGGTGTCCGACTCGGGAACGCCGGGGGCGTGCACGCCGCGGAGCTTCGCGATGATGCGCTGGGCGACGTCGTCGAGGTCGGCCGCGCGCTCCCCCATGTAGCCGCCCATGCCGACGAGCAGATCGCGGAACTGCGTGAACGCCTCGTACACGGCGCGTTCGGCGTTGGTGCCGCCGTCGATGCGCGTGTGCACGTCGTCGAGGAGGGTCGGGTCCTGCGCCATGAGCGCCTGCGCCTCGAGCACGGCCTGGGCGTCGCCGCCGGCGAGCTGTCCGCGCTTGTTGAGGTCCTCGGCCACCGCGGCCAGTGCGTCGTGCACGGCCTGCTTCGCGTCGTCCGCCGAACCGGTCAGGGCGTCCTTCGACGGTTCGCCGAGCGGGTCCGCCATGCGGAGCACGGGGCCGTGGGCGACGCCGCGGCCGACGCCGGTGCCGAGCAGTTCGGACATTCGAGACTCCTTCATCTCACACGCGCTTGCGGTGGGGTGTTCGTTCGGTGCGCGCACGGCTGCGACGGGACCTCGCCGGTGCGGCTGAGCAGCACACTACCCCGATCCGCGTTGACAAACAAACACATCCGGGGATAAAAATGCAGAAACAGATGCCCGTTTGCGTCTGGCGGCCAGCCGCTCCGGCTCGGTTCTGTCAGGTTCGTGCCCGGTCATGTCCGTTCCGTTCCGACCAGGAGACGACGAGGTCCGATGTACGCACCAGAACGCCACCAGCGCATCGTCGAGCAGGCGCGCGCGCAGGGGCGGGTCGACGTCAAGGACCTCGCCGAGCTGCTCGAGGTCACGCCCGAGACCATCCGCCGCGACCTCACCTCGCTGGAGCGACGGGGACTGGTCCGACGTGCCCACGGCGGGGCGATCCCGGTCGAACGCATCACGATCCACCCCGGTGTCGGCGACCGGGGCGGCATCAACCAGGCCGAGAAGATGGTCATCGCCGAGGCCGCGCTCGAGGAGCTGCCGGAGAACGGTTCGATCATGATCGACGCCGGCACCTCCACCATCTGCCTCGCCGAGATGCTGCCGACCGACCGCGGACTCACCGTCGTCACGCACTCCCTCCCTGTCGCGATGGCCGTCGCGAACCGCCCGGGCATCGACCTGCACCTGCTCGGCGGCAACATCCGCAGCGACTCCCTGGCCGGCGTCGGGACGTGGACGCACCAGCTCATCGGCATGGTGAGCGTCGACGTCGCCTTCGTGAGCATCAACGGGATCACCCCGGAGCGCGGCCTGACGACCCACAACATGGCCGAGGCGGCGGTGAAGTCGGCGATGATCAAGTCCGCCCGCCGCAGCATCCTGCTCGCCGACCACACCAAGTTCGGCCGCGAGGAGTTCGGCCGCGTCGCACCCCTCGCCGCCATCGACACGATCATCACCGACCCCGCTGTCAACCTCGACCTGGTCCGCGAGGTCGAGGCCGCCGGCACCGAGGTGTTCTGGCCCGGTCGACCCTGACCGCTCGCCCGACCCGCCCATCCGGCGCTCGCTAGCATGAGCGCACCACCCATCGACAGGAGTACATCGATGTCCGAAGCCACCCGCACCGTGACCGTCGCCAGCGCGTCCGGCCTGCACGCGCGCCCCGCGTCCCTCTTCGTCCAGACCGTGACGGCCTCCGGCCACCAGGTCACGATCGCCAAGGGCGACAAGTCCGGCAACGCCGGCAGCATCCTCGCCCTGCTCGGCCTGGGCATCGAGAACGGCGACGAGGTCAGCCTCACCGTGACCGGCGACGACGCCGAGACCACCGCCGACAGCCTGGTCGAGTTCCTGCAGACGGACCACGACGCGGCCTGACGCCGCACTGCGACGGACGGGAGGCACGGTGCCAGCAGGCACCGTGCCTCCCGTCCGTCGTGCGGCGGCCCCACCGCCGTGCCCCGCCCGCCCCGTCCGTCCGCCCCGCCCCGGGGTTCCGAAATCTCGGCATCTCGGCGTCGCCCGCGTCGGGCTGTGGAACCTCGGCGAACGGCACGCGGCGAGTCGTGGAACCTCGAACCGGTGCGGTCCGAGGCTGTCGGCACCCGCCGATAAGGTGGTCGGCATGACACGCCTGCGCCTCGCATCCGTCAACGTCAACGGCGTCCGCGCCGCCTTCCGCAAGGGCATGGGCGACTGGCTCGCCACCCGCGACGTCGACGTGCTCGCCCTGCAGGAAGTCCGTGCGTCGAGCGAGGACCTGGCCGGTCTGCTCGGCGACGAGTGGGACATCGTGCACGACCCCGCGACCGCCAAGGGCCGGGCGGGGGTCGCGATCGCCTCGCGACACTCCGCCCAGATCCACCGCGTCGCCCTCGGACCGGACGAGTTCGACTCCGCCGGCCGCTGGCTCGAGGCCGACTACGAGATCGGCGGCAGCACGGTCACGGTCGTGTCCACCTACGTCCACTCGGGCGAGGTCGACACCCCCAAGCAGGACGAGAAGTGGAAGTTCCTCGACGCCATGACCGAGCGGCTGCCCACCCTCCGGGCGCACAACCCGCTCGCCGTCGTCGTCGGTGACCTGAACGTCGGGCACGACCAGCGCGACATCAAGAACTGGAAGGGCAACGTCAAGCGAGCGGGCTTCCTGCCGCGCGAGCGTGCCTACTTCTCGCGCTTCTTCGGTGCCGACGGCGAACCGGTCGAGGGCGCAGACGGCTCGACGGGCCCGGGGCTCGGCTGGGTGGACGTCGGTCGTGCGCAGGCCGGCGACGTCGAGGGGCCGTACACGTGGTGGTCCTGGCGCGGCCAGGCGTTCGACAACGACACCGGCTGGCGCATCGACTACCAGATGGCCACGCCCGACCTCGCGGCGAAGGTCACGGAGTACACGGTCGACCGCGCCGCGGCGTACGACCAGCGATGGTCCGACCACGCTCCCGTGGTCGTCGACTACGAACTCTGATCCCCACTCCTTGCGCTCCACCTGACCCACAGGAACACCACCATGACCAAGACCCGCATCTTCTCGGGCATCCAGCCGTCCGCCGGTTCGCTGCACCTCGGCAACTACGTCGGGGCGCTCATGCAGTGGCGCGACCTGCAGGACGACTTCGACGCCATCTACTGCGTCGTCGACATGCACGCGATCACCTCGCCGCAGGACCCGGCCGAGCTCCGCGCGAGCACCCGGGCGACGGCCGCGCAGTACATCGCGTCGGGCATCGACCCGACGAAGTCGACGCTGTTCGTGCAGTCACACGTCCCGGCCCACGCCGAGCTCGCCTGGGTGCTCAACACCCTCACCGGGTTCGGTGAGGCGAGCCGGATGACCCAGTTCAAGGACAAGTCGGCGCGGCAGGGGTCCGAGGCCGCGTCGGTCGGGCTCTTCACGTACCCGGTCCTGATGGCCGCGGACATCCTGCTCTACGACACCAAGGTCGTACCGGTCGGCGACGACCAGCGTCAGCACGTCGAGCTCACCCGTGACCTCGCCGGACGCTTCAACTCGCGGTTCGGCGACACGTTCGTCGTGCCCGAGGCCCGCATCGGCACCGAGACGGCGCGCATCTACGACCTGCAGGACCCGACGAGCAAGATGAGCAAGTCGGCGGCGTCCGACAGCGGCCTGATCCGGCTGCTCGACGACCCGAAGCGCACCGCGAAGAAGATCAAGTCGGCGGTCACCGACGACGAGCGCGAGATCCGCTCCGACCGGCAGGCGAAGCCGGGCGTGACGAACCTGCTCGCGATCCTGTCCGCCTTCAGCCGGACCCCCGTCGCCGAACTCGAGGCATCGTTCGCGGGCAAGGGCTACGGAGACCTCAAGGGCGCGGTCGCCGACGCCGTCGTCGCCGAGCTCGAGCCGGTGCGCACCCGCACGCTCGAGCTGCTCGACGACCCCGCGGAGCTCGACCGGCTGCTCGCCGTCGGCGCGGACCGTGCCGAGTCCATCGCGCAGGAGACCCTGGCGCGCGTGTACGACCGGATCGGGTTCGTCCCGCGCTCGCGCGGCTGACCGTGCTACCGGTCACGCTGGAGTCCGCCCGGGTTCGACTCGACGTCCCGACCCGGGCGGACACCGCGGCGATCACCGACGCCTGCCAGGACCCGGACATCGTCCGCTGGACGACGATCCCCACGCCGTACCGCGAACAGGACGCACGGACCTTCGTCGACGCCCTGGTCGGACCCGGCTGGGCGTCGGACCGCGAGTACACCTGGGCGATCCGTCGCAGTGGGTCCTCCTGGCTCGAGGGGATCATCGGGTACCGCACGGCCGGCCGCGACCTGGGGTTCTGGCTGGCACCCTCGGCCCGCGGCGCCGGCTTGATGCACGAAGCGGTCGAGCTCGTCGTCGACTGGGCCGTCGCCGACGGGGCTCCGGACGTCTACTGGGAGTGCTACGAGGGCAACACGGCGTCGGCCGCGGTCGCCCGCAGCGCCGGGTTCTCGTTCACCGGCGTCGGGCCCGCCCGGATCCCCGGCCGCGACGGCGGACCGACGACCGCCTGGACCGCCCTGCGCCGGGCCGACGGTGCGCCCGCATCGGACCTCCCGTGGCCCGACGCTTCGTGATGCAACGCCGCGTGACCCGGTCCCGCATGACGCCGCGTCCCGTGACCCGGTCCCCCATGACGCCGCGTTCCCGACGATGACGCGTCACCGATCCGCCGCCGGTAGGCTCGATCCGTGAGCGACACGGCACGACCCACCGAGGTCCGGGCGATGCGCCGCGGGCTCGAACTCGCGGCACTCGGGCCCGTCGTGGGCGACCACGCGCGGGTCGGCGCGGTGATCCTCTCCCCCGCCGGCGACGTCCTCGCCGAGGGGTGGCACAAGGGTGCCGGGACCCCGCACGCCGAGGTCGACGCGATGGCGAAGGTCGACCCGGCACAGCTGCGCGGCGCGACGGCCGTCGTCACCCTCGAGCCCTGCAACCACACCGGCCGCACCGGCCCCTGCGCCGTCGCCCTGATCGAGGCCGGGGTCGCCCGTGTCGTGTACGCGATCGACGATCCGGGCGCGGACGTGCACGGCGGTGCCGACCGGCTCCGCGCCGCCGGGGTCGACGTCGTGTCCGGTGTGCTCGCCGACGAGGCCGAGGCGTTCCTCGAACGGTGGCTCCTGTCGGTCCGCCTCGGACGTCCGTGGGTGACCGTGAAGTGGGCCTCGAGCCTGGACGGCCGCGCCGCGGCTGCCGACGGGACGAGCAAGTGGATCACCGGCGCCGCAGCCCGGCAGCACGTCCACGAGCAGCGTGCCGCGCACGACGCGATCCTGGTCGGCACCGGCACCGTGCTCGACGACGACCCGAGCCTGACCGCTCGGGGTGACGCGGGCGAACTCCTCGCCGACCAGCCGCTCGCGGTCGTGCTCGGTGACCGCGCCGTCCCCGACGACGCCGCGGTCCGGCGACACCCCCGCGGGCTCGTGACGCTGCCGGGGCACGACCTCGCCGCGTCGCTCGCTGCCCTGCGTGGGCACGGCGTGCACTCGGTGTTCGTCGAGGGCGGCCCCACCGTCGCCTCCGCGCTCATCGCCGCCGGGCTCGTCGACGAGTACCTCGTGTACGTCGCCCCGATCCTGCTCGGCGGGCCCCGGGTCGCCCTCGACGACCTCGGGGTGGGAAGCATGTCCGGGCGTCGGCGGTTGGACGTACTATCGACCACCAGCCTGGGCCCTGACCTGCTGGTCCGAGCCCGACCGCAGCGCAGCGCGACAGCGCAACCGCAGACAGCGCCAGTACAGACAGCGCCAGCACAGACAGCGCAGCAGCAGACACCGCAGCAGCACGACGCAGCACCCGGGTTCGGAGACGACGGGCCCACGAACGACCGGAGCACCCCATGACCGATGCGCTGACCTCCTCCACCCCGGGCAGCCCCGTCCAGTTCGAGGTGTCGACGAACGTCCCCACCACCCACGGCACGTTCCAGATGCGCGCCTACCGCGACCTCGTGACCGGCGCGGAGCACGTCGCGATCATCGGCGCGCTGCCCGACGGGTCCGCCCCGTCCGACGGCGCCCTGGTCCGCGTGCACTCCGAGTGCCTGACCGGAGAGGCGTTCGGCTCACTGAAGTGCGAGTGCGGGCCCCAGCTCGACGCCGCGCTCGACACGATCGCTGCCGAGGGCGGCGTGGTGGTCTACCTGCGCGGGCAGGAAGGACGCGGCATCGGGCTCATCAACAAGCTCAAGGCCTACCGACTGCAGGAAGACGGACTCGACACGCTCGACGCCAACCTGGCGCTCGGGCTGCCGGCCGACTCCCGTGCGTACGGCGGCGCCGCGGGCATCCTCGCCGAGCTCGGGATCACCCGCGTGCGGCTGCTCTCGAACAACCCCGAGAAGCGTCGCCAGCTCGAGGAGCACGGCATCACCGTCGAGTCGCTCGTGCCGCTGGTCGTCGGCGTCTCGGCGCAGAACGCCGGCTACCTCGACACCAAGCGCGACCGGATGGGGCACCGGCTGCCCGCGCACCTCGAGGCCGGCGCCAGCGCCGGGGCGGGCGCCGGCGCGGGAGCCGCCAGCTGACTCTGGGCTGATTCGCAGGTGGGCGACATCTGTCGTACGATGTTGTCTTCCGTCACAAGCGGTCCCCCACCAACCGAACGCACCCGATCGGTGCCCGCGCCACCCTGCGCGAACCGATCGGTGTCCGCCGTTTCGGGTATCCGTGCTCCCTGCCAGGAGTGCGCACCACGGAAGACCACACGACACCCATGACCGCCGCACCGGCACCAGCAACCCCGACCTCAGCTCCGGCACCAGCAGGCAACCCGCGCTCGCGCGTCGTCATCGCCAGCCTCGTCGGCACCTCGATCGAGTTCTACGACTTCTACGTCTACGCGACGGCCGCGGTCCTCGTCTTCCCGACGCTGTTCTTCCCGAACGAGGACCCCACGGCATCGCAGCTGTCGTCGTTCGTGACGTTCGCCCTCGCCTTCTTCGCGCGGCCGATCGGGTCGATCATCTTCGGGCACTTCGGTGACCGGGTGGGCCGCAAGACCACCCTCGTCGCATCACTGCTCGTCATGGGCACCGCGACGTTCCTGATCGGCTGCCTGCCGACGTTCAGCACCATCGGCGTGTGGGCGCCGGTCCTGCTCGCCGTGATGCGATTCGCCCAGGGCGTCGGCCTCGGCGGCGAGTGGTCCGGTGCGGCACTGCTCGCCACCGAGAACGCCCCCAAGGGCAAGCGCGGCGTCTTCGGTTCGATGCCGCAGCTCGGCGCACCGATCGGCTTCCTGCTCGCGAACGGCCTGTTCATCGCGATCAACGCCGCGATGCCCGCCGGTGCCGACGGCACCCCGAACGCCGACTTCCAGGCGTGGGGATGGCGCATCCCGTTCCTGCTCTCGGCGGTGCTCGTCATCGTCGGCCTGTACGTGCGCTTCAAGCTCGTCGAGTCGCCGGTGTTCCGCGGCGTCCAGGAGTCCGGCACGGTCGCGAAGATCCCGCTGGGCCGGGTGTTCCGCACCTCGTGGAAGGCGCTCATCGTCGGCACGTTCGGCATGGTCGCGACGTACGTCCTCTTCTACTTCATGACCACGTTCACGCTGTCGTACGGCACCACCGGTGCCGAGGCCGGTCCGCTCGTCCCGAAGGTCGGCCTCGGCTACAGCCGCGGTGAGTTCCTGACGCTGCTCATGATCGGCGTCGTGTTCTTCGGCATCTTCACCCCGATCGCCGGCATCCTGGCCGACAAGTTCGGGCGCCGGAAGACCCTCATCCCGACCACGATCGGCATCGCGCTGTTCGGCCTGACGTTCCAGTTCTGGTTCGCGGCGTCGCAGGGCCCGATCACGGTGGTGACGTTCCTCATCGTCGGGCTGTCGCTGATGGGACTGACCTTCGGACCGATGGGTGCGCTGCTGCCGGAGCTGTTCCCGACGAACGTCCGGTACACCGGCTCGGCGATCGCGTACAACGTCGCGTCGATCCTCGGTGCCTCGCTCGCGCCGACGATCGCCCTGGCGCTGTGGAAGGCCGACGGCAACATCTTCCTGGTCGGGCTGTACCTGACGATCGCCGCCGTCGTGACGCTCGTCGCGCTGCTCTTCGTCCGCGAGACGAAGAGCAAGGAGTTCGCCGACGCCTGAGACGCGACCACAGACGGACGGGAGGCCCGGTGCCAGCTGGCACCGGGCCTCCCGTCCTTCGTGCGCGCACGCCCACTTCCCGGCGCAAGACGCCGTCGCACCAGCCTGTCCGTCAACTCAGGTTGACAGACGTCAGTGCGTCAATGTAGGTTGACAGCCATGGACCGACCGACCATCACGAGCCTCGCGGCCGGCGCCTCCGGGGACGACCCGTTCTCCGCCCTCGCCAGCGTGCGCGAGCTCCGCCGTGAACTCGACCGGACCGAAGAGCTCGCTGCTCGTGCCGCCCGGAACGCCGGGGCGTCGTGGCAGGAGATCGCGACCCTGCTCGGTGTCAGCCGACAGGCAGTGCACAAGAAGTACGGCAGAAACTAGGAACACGATGAGTCTCCCCTTCGCGCGCCCCAAGAAGACCGACGGCCCCCGCGCCACCTTCGGCCGCCTGTTGTCCTACCTGTTCGAGAACAAGCCGGCGATGGTCGTCATCATCGTGCTGAGCATCCTCGGCGCCGGGGCGTCGCTCGCGCAGCCGCTGCTCGTCAACCAGGTCGTCACGGCGGTGCAGCAAGGCAACACGCTCAGCACGCTCGTCTGGCTGCTCGTCGGGCTCGTCCTGGTCGCCGGCGTCCTGAACGGTGTGCAGCACTTCCTGCTCCAGCGTGCAGGCGAGGGCGTCGTGCTCTCCACGCGCCGCAAGCTCATCGCCCGCATCCTCAACCTGCCGATCTCGGAGTTCGACACCCGTCGCACCGGTGACCTGGTGTCCCGCGTCGGCAGCGACACCACGCTCCTGCGCGCCGTCCTGACCCAGGGCCTGATCGAGTCGATCGGCGGCGCCCTCACCTTCATCGGCGCGATCATCGCGATGGCGATCATCGACCCGCTGCTGCTCGTGATCGTGGTCGTCATCGTCCTGGTCGCGATCGTGGTCGTCGGCGGACTGAGCCGGCGCATCCGGATCGCGTCGAAGCGTGCGCAGGAGAAGGTCGGCGACCTGACCGCGGCCGTCGAGCGCGGCATCGGCGCCGTCCGCACGATCCGCGCGGCGGGTGCCACCGAGCGCGAGGTGCACGAGGTCGACGGACACGCGACCGAGGCCTACCAGCGCGGCCTCGACATCGCGAAGATGTCCGCGTTCGTCGTGCCGGTCGCGAGCATCGTCATGCAGGTGGCGTTCATCGCCGTGCTCGGCGTCGGCGGGGCCCAGGTCGCCGCGGGCACCATCACCATCGCCACGCTCATCACGTTCATCCTGCTGCTCTTCATGATGATCATGCCGCTCGGCCAGGCGATGGGCGCCGCCGTCGCGGTCGCGCAGGCGCTCGGTGCGCTCGGCCGGATCGAGGAGATCCTGCACCTGCCGACCGAGGCGCAGGACGACGCCGCTGCGCGCCCCGCCGCCGCGGTCGCCTCCGACGACGCCATCACGTTCGAGCACGTCACGTTCCGGTACGCGGCTGCAGCGGATGCGTCCGGTCCGGACGGCGCCGTCGCGTCCGGCGCGGTGGATCGACCGGGAGGCCCGGATCGCCTCGCCGACGAGCGTCCGGCCGACGACGTGGTGCTCCACGACGTGTCGTTCCGTGTCCCCCGCGGCTCGCGGGTGGCACTCGTGGGCCCGTCGGGTGCTGGCAAGTCGACGACCCTCGCCCTGATCGAGCGGTTCTACGACCCCACCGAGGGCGTCATCCGGCTCGGTGGCATTGACGTCCGGGGCATGGACCGCCAGGAGCTCCGCGCCCAGATCGGCTACGTCGAGCAGGACGCCCCGGTACTCGCCGGCACCATCCGCGCCAACCTGCTGCTCGGTTCGCCGGACGCGACCGAGGACGACTGCGTCCGCGTGCTCGAGGCGGTCAACCTCGGCGAGGTCCTGCACCGCGACCCGCGTGGGCTCGACGCCCAGGTCGGCGAGGACGGCGTGATGCTCTCCGGCGGCGAGCGTCAGCGGCTGGCCATCGCCCGCGCGCTGCTCGCCGCTCCCCCGATCCTGCTGCTCGACGAGTCGACGTCGTCGCTCGACGGCGTGAACGAGCAGAAGATGCGGCTGGCGATCGACGCCGTCGCCGAAGACCGCACCCTGCTCGTCATCGCGCACCGGCTGTCCACCGTGGTGGACTCCGACGTCATCGTCGTGCTCGAGCACGGCCGGGTCGTCGACGCTGGCACACACTCCGAGCTCGTCGAGTCGACGCCGCTCTACCGCGACCTGGCGAAGCACCAGCTGCTGGTCTGAGCCCCGCTGCCGGGCCCGTTCAGGCGGCGAACGGGTCCGGGGTGAGCACGTACACGGTCTCGAGGTACTCCTCGATGCCCTCGTGCGAGCCCTCACGTCCGAGGCCGGACGACTTCACCCCGCCGAACGGGAACGCTGCGTTCGACACGACGCCGGTGTTCAGCCCGAGCATCCCGGTCTCCAGACGCTCGGCGAGCCGCTGCCCGCGCGGGAAGTCCGTCGTGAACGCGTAGGCGATGAGCCCGAACTCGGTGTCGTTGGCGAGCCGGATGCCCTCGTCCTCGGTCGCGAAGCGGGTGATCGACACGACCGGTCCGAAGATCTCGGTCGTCAGGATCTCCGACCCCGGCTGCACGTCGTCGAGCACCGTGGGCGCGTAGTAGGTGCCGGGCCGCTCGACGCGGTGTCCGCCGGTGACGAGCCGAGCGCCGCGGGTGACCGCGTCGTCGACGAGTCCGGCGGCCTTGTCCACCGCACGGTCGTCGATGAGCGGGCCCATCGTCGTGCCGTCCTCGGTGCCCCGGCCGATGCGAAGCGCGTCGACCTTCGCGGTGAGGGCGGCCACGAACGCGTCGGCGATGCCCTCCTGCACGAAGAACCGGTTGGCGGCCGTGCAGGCCTCGCCGACGTTCCGGAACTTCGCGAGCATCGCGGCGTCCACCGCGGCATCGAGGTCGGCGTCGTCGAACACCAGCAAGGGGGCGTTGCCGCCGAGCTCCATGCTCGTCTTGAGCACGTTGTCCGCCGCCTGCTTGAGGAGCGCGGACCCGACCGGCGTCGATCCGGTGAAGGTGAGCTTGCGGAGGCGGCGGTCGGCGATGATCGGCTCGGACAGGCCCTTGGCGTCGAGGGACGGCACCACGTTGAGCACGCCGTCCGGCAGCCCGGCACGGCGGAACAGCTCGACCAGGAACAGCGTGGTCAGCGGCGTGAGCTCCGCCGGCTTCACGACGACCGTGCAGCCGGCCGCCAGTGCGGGGCCGATCTTGCGGGTCGCCATGGCGAGGGGGAAGTTCCACGGGGTGATCGCGTACACCGGGCCGACCGGACGCTTCAGGACGATCGCGCGTCCGGTGCTCTCGGGGTTCGTGCGGTAGTCGCCGCCGATGCGGACGGCCTCCTCCGAGAACCAGCGGAGGAACTCGCCGCCGTAGACCACCTCGCCGCGGGCCTCGGCCAGGGGCTTGCCCATCTCGAGCGTCATCAGGGCGGCCAGGTCGTCCTCGTGGGCGCGGACCAGGTCGAACGCGCGGCGCAGTACGTCGGAACGCTGGCGCGGTGCGGTCGCCGCCCACTCCTGCTGCGCGGCGACCGCGGCGTCGAGCGCGGCGATGCCGTCCTCGGGGGTGGCGTCGGCGACCTCGGCCAGCACGTCGCCGGTCGAGGGGTCGCGGACGGCGAACGTCGCGCCGCTCGTCGACGGGCGCCAGGATCCGCCGATGAACAGGCCCGTCGGGACGCCGTGCACGGTGACGTGGTCGTCGCCCACGATCGTGGTGAGGTCGCCGGTCGTGGTGCTCGTGTCGGTGCTCGTGTCGGTGTTGGTCTCGGTGCTGGTGTCGGTCACAGCTGTGCTCCTCCGGGGTTCGCGAGCCCCTCGTCCATGTCACTGCGGTCGACGTGCCCGCCGGCCGCTCGGATGTCGTCGAGCGCGCGGGCGCTGCGCTCATCGTCGACGCCGGCGACCAGGTCCTCGTAGACCGCGACGTCGATGCCGGCGGCGCGGGCGTCGAGGGCCGAGGCCCGGACGCAGTGGTCGGTGGCGATGCCGACGATGTCGACGGAGTGGACCCGGTGCTCGGTCAGGATCTCCGGCAACGGCACGCCCGCCTCGGTCCGTGCCTGGAACGCCGAGTAGTCCGGCGTGCCCTGGCCCTTGAAGACGTCGACGTCGATCGGCTCGGTGTCGAGCTCCGGGTGGTACTCGGCGCCCGGTGTGCCGGCCACGCAGTGCACGGGCCAGGTGTCGACGAAGTCGGGGCCCTCCGGTCCGGCGAAGTGTCCGCCGTTGTCGTCGTCGCCGTGGTGCCAGTCGCGGGAGCCGACGATCAGGTCGTACTCCTCGGCGTGCCGGCCGAGGAACGCGCTGATCCGTTCCGCGAGGGCCGCGCCGCCGGTCACCCCGAGCGCACCGCCCTCGGTGAAGTCGTTCTGGACGTCGACGATGAGGAGAGCCCGTGCCATGGGCCCATCCAACACCCGGTGACTCAGGAGTCGGTGAGCTTGCTCCCGCACGAGTAGGCCGCCGCGGTCACGGCGTCGAGCGCCGGCAGCGCGGCCGCGCGGGACGACCCGATGGCGTAGAACGCGAAGGTCAAGCGTGATCCGTCCGCGGCGTCGATGTACCCGCCGAGCGTGTTCGCGCTGTCGATCCACCCGGTCTTCGCGTGCACCTTGCCGCGGGCGACGGCGTTCGCGCCGGTGAAGCGGCTGGCGAGGGTGCCGGACTGGCCCGACACGGGCAGGGCGTTCGCGAGGGTACCGAGGCCCTTCGCACCGGCGGCGACCTGCACCATGAGGTGGGCGACGAAGTTCGGCGACACGGCGTTCGCGGCGCTCTCGCCCGAGCCGTCCTTGATGACGATGCCGGCCGGGTCGACGCCGTAGGAGCCGAGCGCTGACTGGTACACCGTGGTCAGCGAGGCCGCCGACCCGTTCGAGCCGGACTCCTTCGACGACACCCGGGCGAGCATCTCGGCGAGGGTGTTGTCCGAGTTCGGGATCATCTGCCCGATCAGCGTCGACACCGGCTGCGACGACACCGTTGCGATGGTGTCCGTGCTGGTCGTGGCGCGCTTGACGATCTGTGCCGACCCCGCCCCGGCGACCCCGGCGTTCGCCAGGGCCGTGCGGAACGCGGCGCCTGCACGGCCGACCGGGTCCTCGGACCGGGGCGAGGTCGCCGCGGCCGGGTTCGCCCGGTCACCGTCGACCATGAGCGCGGTGACCTCGGGCTGGTACCCGATGGTGCGCTCGGACACCGGCCACGTGGGGTCCCACGCGTCGGCGTCGCTCCAGTACGTGTCGTCGGTCACGATCGTGGTGACGGGGGTGTCGCCGACCTTCGCCTTGACCTGCTGGGCGAGCTGCGCGAGCGTCGGGGCCCCCGGGTAGACCGTGCCGTTGCCGGCGGACAGGGTGGCATCACCGTGCCCGACCAGCGCGATGGTCCCGCCGGACTCCTGCGTGACCGTGGTCGGGATGCGGTGGTCGCCGCCGAGCACCGCGAGCGCCGTCGCCGTCGTCAGGGTCTTCATGACGCTGCCGGTCTGGGCAGCCTTGTCGCCGTCCTTCGAGAACAGGACCTCGCCCGTCTTCGCGTCCATCACGTACCCCTCGAACGCGCCGAGACCGCTCGCCGACGCGGCGCCCGCGATCGAGCAGGTGCGCAGGGCGGACGGGCCGGCCGGGTCCTTCGGCACGGCGCGGGCGTCCGGGGTCGGTGTCGGCGTGCTCGTCGGTCGCTTCGTGGTGGCGGTCGAGCGGCTCGGTGTCGAGGTCGCGCTCGACGTGGTCGCCGGCGCGGCCGTCGTGCCCGTGTCCGGTGTCATCGCCGCCGCGACCGCGACGGCCCCGCCCGAACCGACCACGAGCAGGGCCGCGAGGCCACCGGCGATCCAGGGCACGGGGCGGCGCACGGCGGAGGCGCGCGCGGCCGCGACGGCGGCGCGGACACGCTCCGGTACGGAAGGCGGGGTGGGCTGCTGCTCGGACATCGCGACCGATCCTACGGAACTGCGGCAGGAGCCTCCAGGCCGGATCGTCCCGATGTGGACGACGCGACCCGGATCAGGGCGCTGTGGAGGCGTCGTCCGCGGGGTAGCGCACGCCGACCTGGCGGCGGGCTTCGTCCATGACGGCCATGATCGCGACCGACTGTTCGGCGTCCATCGGACCGCCCTCGTGCACGCCGGACGTGACCATCGCCTCGAACGCGCGCGCCTCGTGGCCGTAGCCGGCGAGCTCCTCGCGCGCGTCGAACTCCTCGACCACGACGCCGTCGCGGTCTCGGATCCGCCAGGTCGTCGGGGTGTACCAGGTCGAGTCGACGTCGATGCGCCCCGACTCGCCGATCACCGAGGCCGTGTTCGGGCTGCGCACGTCCATCCCGAAGTGGATCACCGACTGTGCACCGCCGTCGTGCGTCAGGACGATGCCCCCCTGCGTGTCGACACCCTGCTCGCTCAGCGTGCCGGCCGCGACGAGCGAGGTGGGCACCCCCAGCACGTCGACGGCGAAGGACACCGGGTACACGCCCAGGTCCAGCAGGGCTCCACCGCCGAGGGCGGGATCGCGCAGCCGGTGCGACGGGTCGGTGGGCAGGGCCTGGTGGTGCGTCGCCTCGACGAGCACCGGCCGGCCGATGCGCCCCTCGGCCAGGACCTCGCGGATCATCGCCATCTGCGGCAGGAACCGGGTCCACATCGCCTCGGTCACCGCGACGCCCGCTCGACGGGCAGCATCGACCACCGTCCGCGCCTCGGCCGCCGTCATCGTGAAGGCCTTCTCGACGAGGACGTGCTTGCCGGCGCGGATCGCGAGCAGGGCGTCCTCGGCGTGCCGGACGTGCGGGGTCGCGACGTACACGGCGTCGACCGCGTCGTCGGCGACGAGGTCCTCGTAGGAGCCGTGCGCCCGTGGGATGCCGAACTCCGCCGCGAACGCCTCGGCACCGTCCCGGGTGCGGCTGCCGACCGCCGTGAACTCGATGCCCGCGGCGACGCAGTCGCCCACGAAGGACCGGGCGATGCCGCCCGTACCGATGACTCCCCAGCGAACCGTCATGCGGCCATGTCTACCAGGACTGGCCGCAGCACTTTGGTATGGACTCCACTGGTGATTGCCAGCTAACGTGCTCCACGATCCCCCATCCGGGGGTCACTCCTCCCCGAGTCGAAGGTGTGCAGGTCCTCCATGCGCCGTTCCGTCCTCTCCGTCGTCGCCACCAGCGCCGCGATCGTCCTCACGTCCACCCTCGTCGGCGGTCCGGCCAACGCACACGGGTGGGGCGACCCAGGACGCGGACCGGGACACTCGCCGGGGCACTCCGCCGACGCCGGCCTGACGCCGCGGACGCACTTCACGATGGCTGCCGACGGCACGTCCGGTGCGACGCAGGGCGGCGAGGGAATCCCGAACATCGACTCCGTCAAGAAGACCATCGCCACCTACTACGGCGACCCCGGCACGGGTCTGGCGAACCGGACCGACTCCCCCTACATCCGCGAGATGCGATCGATCGTCGCCCGCCAGGGAGCGTCGCTGCAGCGCATCCACGACCGTGCCGTCCGACACGGCGAGAAGCCCGCGATCGTCCTCGACGCCGACGACACCACCCTGTGGACGTACGACATGGAGGTCGCGGACATGCACTTCGTGTTCGACCCCGCACGGCAGGACGAGTGGGTGCAGGACGAGCGCTTCGCCGCCACCCCGTCCATGGTCGGCTTCGTCAACCGCGCCGCCGCGATGGGCTTCACGGTGTTCGGACTGACCGGCCGGAACGACGATCAGAAGACCGCGACCGTGCAGAACCTGTCGAAGGTCGGCTACACCGCCTTCACCGAGGACCGCTTCTTCACGAAGTGGACCGGCAAGGGCGCCTCGCAGCAGCCGTCGTACGTGACCTGCGCCGCAGCGAGCTGCACGACCGTCGAGTACAAGGCCCTGACCCGCAAGCACATCGAGCAGGACCTCGGCTACGACATCACGCTGAACATCGGCGACCAGTGGAGCGACCTGCAGGGCGGGTACGCCGACCGGTCCCTCAAGCTGCCGAACCCCACCTACTACCTCCCCTCAACCGATCTGCCCGGCGTCTCCGAGCCCCGACTGTCCCCACGGACGCAGTTCACGATGGCGGCCGACGGCTCCTCCGGCGCGACGCAGTCCGGTGAGGGCATCCCGAACATCGACTCCGTCAAGAAGACCATCGCCACCTACTACGGCGACCCCGGCACCGGACTCGCGAACCGCACCGACTCCCCCTACATCCGCGAGATGCGGTCCCTCGTCCGGCGGCAGGCCCCCGTCGTCGCCGCCCAGTGCGCCGTCGGCCGCAAGCTGCACCGCAACCCCGCGATCGTGCTCGACGCCGACGACACCACGCTCTGGACCTACGACATGGAGGTCGCGGACATGCACTTCGTGTTCGACCCCGCCCTGCAGGACGAGTGGGTGCAGGACGAACGGTTCCCCGCGACCCCGTCGATGACCTCGCTCGTGTCGATCGCACAGCGTTCCGGCTGCACGGTCATCGGGCTGACCGGCCGGAACGCCGATCAGGAGACCGCCACCATCGACAACCTGCAGCGCGCCGGCTACCCGCAGTTCTCGGCGACGAAGCGCGGCACCGAGACGTACTACACGAAGTGGACCGGGGTCGGGGCGTCGCAGCAGCCGTCGTACATCACCTGCGCCACGGCGAAGTGCACCACCGTCGAGTACAAGTCGCAGACCCGGGCGCACATCGAGTCACGATCGGGCGGCCGCTACGACGTGGTCGCGAACTTCGGCGACCAGTACAGCGACCTGCTCGGGGGCTCGGCGGACCGCAGCGTCAAGCTGCCGAACCCGACGTACTACCTGCCCTGACCTTCAGCGCCGGTGCTTGCCGAGTGCGGCGTCGGGCGCGGCCATCGGGTGGGTGCGGAACCAGCGCAGCAACGCTCGCGCCTTGCTGGTGTCCGCACTCCGATCGCCGTCGGACAGGAACGTGTCGAAGCCGTCGGGGAGCGCGGTCTCGTGGTCGCGGTCGAACGCCATCGTCCACTCGCCGAACCGCGGCGTGTGGATCCGCTCCTCGACGAGCAGCCCGACGTCGGTGTGTCGGGGATCCTCGGTGATGCGCTGGTAGGTCTCGAGGACCGCGGCCTCCGGACCCTCGAGCAGCTGCATGAAGCGGCCGTCCTTGTACACGAGCAGGCCGGACAAGCCGGATGCGGCGTTCCGGGCCCTGGCGTGTTCGAGGAGCGCGTCGAGGCGGGGCTGGTCGAAGGGTTCGTCGGCGGCGCTCATGTAGACGAGTGACAGGAGCATGACGACCTTTCGAACGGAGAACGTGGCTTCGGTTCGATCGTCCCGCACGACGGCGGTCCGGCGCAGCCCCAGAACGGGGAGCGGGCCGGCGCGGCCCGTCACTGCGCGTCGTAGGTGCGGACCCAGTCGATCTGCAGGTTGCCGGCCTTGCCCCAGTTGCCGACCTGCACCATGTAGCGGTGCGGGGTCGTCGGGACGTTCCGCGCGACCGTGAAGACGAGCTTGCCGTCGAGGTAGTAGTGGATCGCCCGCCCGGGGATCCACTCCGTCGTGTAGGTGTGCCAGTCCCGCCAGGACACCCGGGTGTTGTAGTTGTCCGACGCCTTCTCGTCCCCGGCCAGCATCGAGTGGTGGAACACCCGCGGCGAGCCGTCGAAGTTGCCCTCGGGGTAGTTGAGTTCGCCGTCCGCCCAGTCGTTCGACGTCGGCCAGAGCATGATCGCTGCGCCGTTCTTGTCGCCGCCGGTGGCACGGGCGCGGATGCTGAACGACCCGCCGACGTGCGACCAGGCGTCCTCGGGGGTGCCGAACGTGCCGGCCGAACCGTGCTCGCCGTCGAGGGCGATGTCCATGTACCCGTCGTGCGCGCTGACCATCTTGCTCGACCAGTACTTGCCGCCGGTAGCGTCCGGGTACGGCTGCCACGACTGCGCGTACGTCGCCGCGAACGGGCCGTTCGCCGCAGCCGGCGTGTCGAAGTCCACCGAGAAGGTCGGCGTGCGCCCGATGGTCGGATCGGTGGCCACCGTGGTCGGGTGCGGGGTCGGGGTCGCGCTGCTGCTCGATGCGCCGGCCGGGGCCGCCGATGACGTCGCCCGCGACTCCGGCACCGCGGCGGCCGTGATGGCCAGCGCAGCAGCCGCAGCAGCCACCAGGACGACGGTCGTCGCACGCTTGAACACGGTACCTCCGTCGGTCGTCCGCCGAGGGGGTACGGGGCGGTGCAGGTGGTCGGTCGCGGGGATCCCCGCGTCCTGACGAGGCTAACCCGCGTCCTCCCCCGCTGTCTGGTCCGGAGCCAAGGGGTGCGGTTTCCCGCAGACGCAGAAATCCCCGGTCAGGACCTGTTGCAGATCCGTGACCGGGGATGTGTTCCGAGCCGCCTGTCGGAATCGAACCGACGACCTATTCATTACGAGTGAATCGCTCTACCGACTGAGCTAAGGCGGCGCGCTCGCTCCGAACCCGGAGCGGCACGATCAATGACTATACAGGCTCAGACGAGTGAACGCGAAACGAGCACGCCGAGCTCGGCGAAGGACCTGCGGAGCTCGTCGACCAGGTGCGAACCGGCTTCGGACCCGGACCACTCCCACCACGCGTGCCGGAGCGCACCGAGCGCCACGATCGACGCCAGGCGCGCCCGACGACGGAGCGCGTCGGGGTCCGCGGCGAGCTCGGGGTCCTCGCGTTCGAGCCGCCGGGCGACCGCCGCCTGGATCTCGGCCTGGAACTCCTTCATCGACTCCATGCGTCGGCTGAACAGTTCGGGGTTCGCCCGGAGCACCTGCTGCCGTTCCTCGATGAGTCCGCGTTCCTCGATGAGCTCCTGCGTCGAGTGCACGAGCAGTGCACCGAGGTCCGACAGCAGGTCGCCGTCCGGTCCCCCGTCGACGAACTCCTGCAGCGCGGCGTCATCGGGCAGCTCCGGGTCGTCCCCGAGGATCGCCTGTTCCTTGCTCGGGAAGTAGTTGAAGAACGTGCGGGGTGAGACGTCGGCTCGACGCGAGATCTCGTCCACGGTGACCGCTCCGAGGCCGTCCTCGATCGCGATGCGGAGCGCGGCCGCCTGGATGGCGCGGCGGGTGGCGCGGCGTTTCCGTTCGCGCAGGCCGGGTTCAGCGTCGGGCATGCCGTGATTGTCCCATGCCCCGCTCGCCGCGGGCAGAGGCCCGTCGCGGTCAGCGCCGGACGCGGGCGATCGTGACGAGCAGCGCCTCGAGCGCGAGCAACGCCGCCACGTTCGCGGCGATCCGCTGCCGGGCGAGGGCGATCGCGTCGAGCACCTCGAGCGCCGCGGCCGGCGTGACCGACTGCAGGGCCTGGTCGAGGTGGTCGCGCATCGCCAGGTTGACGGGTTCCGCCGGAGCGCCGAGACCGAGCAGGAGCAGGTCGCGGTACAGCGAGGACACGTCGACCAGGATGCGGTCGAGACCGTCGCGCAGGCTGCGGGTCGCACGGCGCTTCTGGTCGTCCTCGAGCAGCCGGAGCTGCGAGCGGAGGGCCGGCGGGATCGTCCCGCCGGGCTCGATGCCGAGCGATCGCAGTGCGGCGTCGCGTTCTTCGGAGTCGCGCTGCTGCGTGATGGCCTTGGCGTCTTCGTCGGCGACGGCGAGCAGGTCGGCGGCGGCCATCACGGCGTCGCCGACGCTCCGGACGCCGAGCACGGTCGTCAGGGTGCGGCGGCGACGATCGCGGGCGTCCTCGCTCGTCGCCAGGCGCTGCGCCATGCCGATGTGGCTCTGCGCCTGCCGTGCTGCGTCCATCGCGAGGGCGCGGTCGATGCCGGTGCGGGCGACCAGCAGGTCGGCGACGGACTCGATGCCGGGGACCCGGAGGCGTACGGAGCGGACGCGCGAGCGGATGGTGGGCAGCAGGTCGGCTTCACTCGGGGCGCAGAGGATCCAGACGGTGCGCTCCGGAGGTTCTTCGAGCGCCTTGAGCAGCAGGTTCGAGGTGCGTTCCGTCATGCGGTCGGCGTCCTCGATGATGACGATGCGGTACCGACCGACCGAGGGCGAGTAGTACGACGAGGTCACGAGCTGCCGGATCTCGTCGATCGTGATGATCACGCGCTGCGTCGTGAGCACCGACACGTCGGGGTGGGTCTTCGCGGTGATCTGCTGCAGGGTGTGGTCGTCGTCGGGACCGTTGCCCACGAGGGCCGCGGCGAACGCCGTCGCCACGTTCGACCGGCCGGACCCGGGCGGCCCCGTGATCAACCACGAGTGCGTCATGCCGCCGGTGCCGTCGGTCGACTCCGCGGCGTTCCGGAGGGAGGCGACTGCTTCTTCCTGACCGGTCAGGCCGTCCCACACGCTCACGGGACCATCCTGTCAGCGACCACCGTCATGCGGGCGATCACCACCTTGCGGGCGACCACGGTCATGCCGGGTCGATCGCGACGAGCGGGGCCACCGCGGCACGGATGGCACGCTGCACGTCCTCGGTGGAACCGCCGGCGTCGACCACCAGGAAGCGGTCGGGCTCGGCCGCCGCCGTGTCCAGGAAGGCCCGTCGCACCGACTCGTGGAACGCCTCGGCCTCGGACTCCAGACGGTCGAACGTGTCGCCACGGGCCGCGGCGACCCGTGCGCGTCCGACCGTCACGTCGAGGTCGAGCAGGATCGTCAGGTCCGGCGCCAGGCCGTCCGCCGCCCACTCCGACACCGAGCGGATGTGCTCGGCGCCGAGGCCGCGCGCGACGCCCTGGTAGGCGACCGACGAGTCGATGTACCGGTCCTGCAGCACGACCTCGTCGCGGGCGATCGCGGGACGCACCACCGTCTCGACGTGGTGTGCGCGGTCTGCCGCGTACAACAGCGCCTCGGCTCGGGGCGACACGTGCCCACGCTCGTGCAGCACGATCTCGCGGATCCGGAGGCCCAGATCGGTGCCGCCGGGTTCGCGGGTGCGCAGGACGGTCCGGCCGTGCTCGACGAGCCACGCCGAGAGCAGCTCGGCCTGGGTCGTTTTACCCGCGCCGTCGCCGCCCTCGAGCGTGATGAACCGTCCGGTCACTTCTTCTTCGCCGGCGCCCGTCGGGCCGGCGTCTTCTTCTTGACCGGGCCCTTGGCACGCTTGTCCGCGATGAGCTGGACCGCACGGGCGTGGTCGACGGCCTCGACGTCCTCGCCCTTCGGGATCGTCGCGTTCGTCTCGCCGTCGGTGACGTAGGGGCCGAAGCGGCCGTCCTTCATCTTGATCGGCTTGCCGGACACGGGGTCCGCCTCGAACTCCTTCAGCGCGGAGCTCGCGGCACGGTTGCCGCCGTACTTTGGCTGCGAGAAGATCTCGAGCGCACCGGGGAGGTCGATGTCGAAGATCGCGTCCTCGCCCGGGAGCGTCCGGGTGTCCGTCCCCTTCTTCAGGTACGGGCCGTAGCGACCGTTCTGCGCGGTGATGTCGTTGCCGGTCTCCGGGTCCTGTCCGACGACGCGGGGCAGGTCGAGGAGCTTCAGCGCGGTCTCGAGGTCGACGGTCGCCGGGTCCATCGACTTGAAGAGCGAGGCGGTCCGTTCCTTGGGCGCCGCGGCCTTCTTCGTCGTCTTCTTCGCCGGGGCCTTCTTCGCCGGGGCCTTCTTGCCGGTCGTCGTCTCGGCGGGGGCCTCGGCCGCTGCGGGCTCCGGGGCGGCGGCCGTGGCGTCGACGACCTCGCCGGTCTTCGGGTCGACGGTGGGCTCGGGCTCGGGGGTGCGCTCCGTCACGTAGGGGCCGAAGCGGCCGTCCTTCGCCAGGACCTCCTTGCCTGTGTCCGGGTTGATGCCCACGACGCGGTCGCCGATGACGGGAGCATCGACGAGTTCCTTGGCCTTCTCGACGGTCAGCTCGTCGGGTGCCAGGTCCTCGGGGACGTTGACGCGACGCGGCTTCTCCGGGTCGTCGCTCGGCACCTCGATGTACGGGCCGTAGCGACCGATCCGCAGGGTGAGGCCCGGTGCGAGTTCGACCGAGTTGATCTCACGCGCGTCGATCTCGCCGAGGTTGTCGATGACGGTCCGCAGGCCGCGCTGGTCGTCGTCGCCACCACCGAAGTAGAAGCCCTTGAGCCAGTCGACCCGGTCCGCGTCGCCGCGGGCGATCCGGTCGAGGTCCTCTTCCATCTCGGCGGTGAAGTCGTACTCCACCAGTTCGCCGAAGTACTCCTCGAGCAGCCGGACCACGCTGAACGCGATCCAGTTCGGCACGAGCTGGGTGCCGCGCAGGGACACGTAGCCGCGGTCGATGATCGTCGGGCTGATCGTCGGGTAGGTCGACGGACGCCCGATCCCGAGCTCTTCCAGCGTCTTGATGAGGCTGGCCTCGGTGAAGCGCGGCGGGGGCGTGGTGTCGTGCCCCTTCGCCAGCACGTCGTGCACCTCGAGGTGCTCGCCCTGCTTGACGTCGGGCAGTGCGACGTCCTGACCGGCACGCTCGCTCGACTCGTGGCGGTCCTCGTCGCGGCCTTCCTCGTAGGCGCTGAGGAACCCGCGGAAGGTGATGACGGTGCCGGACGCGGTGAACTCGGCGTCCGTGCCGTTCGCGGTCGACGTGATGCCCTCGACCGACTCGGTCGACGAGATGCCGAGCACGATCGATGCGGTCGAACCCTTGGCGTCCGCCATCTGGGACGCGACGGTGCGCTTCCAGATGAGGTCGTAGAGCCGCCACTCGACACCGGTGAGCGTGCCCTGGAGCTCCTGCGGGGTGCGGAAGGAGTCGCCCGAGGGACGGATCGCCTCGTGGGCCTCTTGCGCGTTCTTGCTCTTGCTCGCGTACAGACGGGGCTTGTCCGGCACTGTCGCGGCGCCGTACAGGTCGGCCGCCTGCTTGCGGGCCGCGTCGATCGCCTGCTTCGAGAGCGAGACCGAGTCGGTACGGATGTAGGTGATGTACCCGTTCTCGTACAGCGTCTGCGCCGCACGCGCCGTCTGCCGCGGCGACAGGCGCAGCTTGCGCGCTGCCTCCTGCTGCAGGGTCGACGTGGTGAACGGTGCCGCCGGACGGCGGGTGTACGGCTTCGAGTCGACGCTGCGGACGGTGGCGTCCCCGGCGCGCTCGAGCACGGTGGTCAGCGAGGCGGCTGCGGCCTCGTCGAGACGCACGACGTCACCGCTGAGCGCACCGCGGTCGTCGAAGTCGCGTCCCGAGGCGACGCGCGTGCCCTGGAGCCGGGCGAGTCGCGCCGAGAAGGAGGACTCCCCTGTCTTCTCGAACCGAGCGGAGAGGTCCCAGTAGTTGGCCGAGACGAAGGCGAGCCGCTCGCGTTCGCGGTCGACCACGAGCCGGGTCGCGGCGGACTGCACACGACCGGCGGAGAGGCCGGGGGCGACCTTGCGCCACAGGACCGGCGAGACCTCGTACCCGTAGAGACGGTCGAGGATGCGGCGGGTCTCTTGTGCGTCGACGAGGGCGGTGTCGAGCTCACGGGTGGCCTCCTGCGCACGCTGGATCGCCTCCTTCGTGATCTCGTGGAAGACCATCCGCTTGACGGGGACCTTCGGCTTGAGGACCTGGAGCAGGTGCCAGGCGATCGCTTCACCCTCGCGGTCTTCATCTGTTGCGAGGTAGAGCTCGTCGGCATCCTTCAGCGCACGCTTGAGCTCGGCGACCGTCTTCTTCTTGGCGTCGGACACGACGTAGTACGGCTCGAAGCCGTTGTCGACGTCCACCGAGAACTTGCCGAGGGAGCCCTTCTTGAGCTCGGCCGGCAGGTTCTTGGGCTCGACGAGGTCGCGGATGTGTCCGACCGAGGCCTGGACTTCGTATCCGTCACCGAGGTATTGCGCGATCGTCTTCGCCTTCGCAGGGCTCTCGACGATCACGAGCTTCTTCGTGCCTGGCACGTGTCTCCTTGATCCGTGGTGCTGGTCGGCCCTGGACACGAACGTGTCCGGGTCGCCCGGGACATCGGTGACCGGTGGCCGACAGGCACACCATACACACCGTGGTCGGGGTGGTCGTCCGCCGGACCGGCGACCGCGGACGCGCCGACGGCGAACGGTCCGGAGCCGACGACCACCCGCACCCGGGCCGTCGCGGCGGCGAGGTCACAGGCCACGAGGGCCGAGCCGTTCGCCCGTGCGACCCGCTCGGCGACGTCGCACGGCGAGCCGGTCAGGAGTCCGACGGACGCCGCAGCGGCCGAGGTCGCGGCGGTGTCGGCCGCATCCCCGGCCCGGACTGCCTGCGTGCGGTGTCCGGCGGCGGCGAGCGCCGACGACGCGACGAGTACCCCGACGCCGAGGACGGCGGCGACGAGCACGGTCACCGAACCGCGCTCGCGGTCAGCGTCCCCCGGCCGCAGCACACGCCGTCGCCCGGAGCGGCAGTGCCGAGAACGGACCGGTGCCGCCGCGCGTGGCGTCGACGCACACCAGGTCGTCGGTGCGCCGGACCGTGACGGAGGATCCGGGCGCGATCCGCTCGGCGGCGGCGAGTCCGACGCCGTCGTCCCCGCGCCCGACGCCGCGCGCAGCTGCCGCGGCGGCCGACTGCAGGCGTCCTCGTCCGTCGACGACCAGCACGGCCGCGACGAGCAGGGTGAGGACGAGTGCGACGGCGGGCAGCACGACCGCGAACTCGACCGTGACCGAGCCCCGGTCAGAGCGCCGCGCTTGGTCACAGCGAGAGGGCACCGCGGACGAGCTCGGTGAGGATGGTCTGCACCTCGCCCGAGCGCATGACGGCGACGAGCACGCCGGCGAACGCCACGGCGGCGAGGATGACGACCGCGTACTCGGCGGTCGCGGACCCCTGGTCGTCCTGCGCGACGGCGCGGAGCCGGTCGATGACGCGGCTGGTGCGACGGATTCGGTTCGGGGTGGTGCTCATTTGTTCGTCCCTTCTGTTGCGGTGATCCCAGCGTCGCGCGTGGCCACCGCACGATCGGGGCCTCGAGCGGCATCTGTGGAGAGGTCATCGCGCACCGACGACGGTGGAGGAGAGGACGCCGACCACGACCGGCACCACCCCGACGAGCACGAACGCGGGCAGGACGCAGACACCGAGCGGCAGCACGAGTCGGACGGCCAGGCGCTCGGCCGCGGCGAGGCCAGCGGCAGCAGCGTCGTCACGGACGTCCTCCGCGGCGCGGCGCAGCAGTCCCGCCGCGGGCACGCCCGCTCGCACGGCCAGGTCGAGGACCTCGCGCAGGCGGACCACGTCGGCAGCCGGCGGGACGATCCCGTCGGCGGCACGACGGACCGCCTCGCCGGCGGCGATCCACGAACCACCGCCCGAGACGGCCACCGCCCAGGCGTCGAGGACGACCCCGGGCACGCGTCCGTCCGGCGTCGCCGACCGGACGAGCCGCGCGGTCCAGGCGCGCCCGGACAGGACGAGCACGGTGGCGAGCGCCGAGCAGACCCAGCCGAGCGGCGAGCTCGTGAGGACCTGCACGGCTCCGGACCCCCACGCGGCCCCGAGTCCGAGGCCGAACAACGGCAGCGCCAGGACGACGCGGGCGCTGGTGCGCGGGCCGGCGAGGGCGACCCGGATCGCCCGGTCCGACGCGGCCGATCGGCGGAGCGCGCCGGCGAGTGCCCCGAGCGTCTCCGCGACAGGGGCGCCGGTCCGGTCCGCGACCCGCAGGACGACGGCGATGTCCGCGGACGCGGGAGTGGTCCCGGCGGGGAGCCTGCCGACGAGCTCCCAGGCCCGCGGCGGCGGGACCCCGGCGGCGACGAGCGTCGCGACCCGGTCCAGGGTGCCGGCGACGCGCGCCGGGTCGAACGGCACGGGACGCCGGCCACGACGCCGGCGGATCGGCGACCCCCTGCTCACGGTGCCCCGTCCACCGGTCGCACCCCGAGCCTCCCGTCCGCCCCGACGTGGAACGCGCCCACCGCAGCGAGCCGTCGTCCGCCTGCCCGACGCTCGACGTGGAGCACCAGGTCGAACGCGCTGACCGCTTGTCGGGCGAGCGCCTCGACGCCGAGCCCGGCGAGGGCGCCGAGCGCCTCGAGCCGAGCGGCGACGTCCGCGACACCGTTCGCGTGCACGGTGCCGGCACCTCCGTCGTGGCCCGTGTTCAGCGCGGACATGAGCTCGCGGACCTCGGCGCCCCGGCACTCCCCCACGACGATCCGGTCCGGACGCATCCGCAGGGCCTCACGCACGAGCCGGTCGAGCCCGAGCGCGCCGACACCCTCGGCGTTCGCCTGCCGCGCCTCGAGTGCGACCACGTGCGGATGGGCGATGCGCAGCTCGGCGACGTCCTCGACCGTGACGATCCGCTCGTCGGCCGGGACGGCGCCGAGCATCGCGGCGAGCAGGGTGGTCTTGCCGCTGCCGGTGGCACCGGTGACCAGGACGTTGCGGCGCTGGTGCACGGCGGCCTCGACGACGGAGCGCGGCACGTGCTCGAAGGTGCCGGCGCGGTCGAGTGCAGCGAGGGTCGGCCGGTCTGGGTGCGGGAGCCGGATCGAGATCGCCGTGCCACCGACCGAGACCGGGGCGAGCACGACGTGCACCCGGATCCCGTCGCCGTGCCGGACGTCGGCGTACGGCGTGGTCTCGTCGACGTGGCGTCCGCCGAGCGCAACCAGCCGCGTGGCGAGCTCCCGGGTGCGCGCCTCGCTCAGGCGCGGCGCGGCGGCTTCGAGTCCGCCGCCACGGTCGGTCCAGGTGCCGACGCCGCCGACGACCAAGACGTCGGTGACCCCGGCGTCCGTCACGAGGCCGGCGAGTTCCTCGAACTCGACGACACCGTGCGTTCGGCGCCGAAGGGCGGCGGCAGCCCCGGGCGGAACAGGCCCGGCCCCAGGGAGGAACGGTCCGGCCCTGGGCGGGACAGGCCCGGCCCCGGGCAGGAACGGCGTGGCACGGTGACGGTGCATGACGCCAGAGCGTAGGAGGAGAGCCGTTTTCGGCATCCGGTGCCACAACCGGCTTGTGGAGGGGTAGGAGCCGACAGCACCAACGGACCGATTTGTCCCCCGAAACGGAAAGCCGTACCCCACTCGGTGAGGAGCGCCCGGCGCAGCGCGACGACAGACCACACGAGCGGGCGCCGTCGACCACGGGCACCGGGACGGAGTAGCAATTGCTACGAGTCCGTCGGACGCTCCATGCGTGAGCATGTACCGGTCTGTCCACTCGACCGGCGTCCCCGTGCGGATCGCCGCCGATCGTCGGCGGCCGGCGAGCGCTGATCACTCGAGCCGGACCCCGGACAAAAGAAGAGGCGGCACCGGTTGGGGGGAACTGGTGCCG
The DNA here is from genome assembly GCF_003234365.2 of Curtobacterium sp. MCJR17_020. Taxonomy (NCBI): domain Bacteria; kingdom Bacillati; phylum Actinomycetota; class Actinomycetes; order Micrococcales; family Microbacteriaceae; genus Curtobacterium; species Curtobacterium sp. MCJR17_020. The sequence goes on from NZ_CP126260.1 coordinate 2,675,920, forward strand.
CCTGGACATCGAAGGATTGGGGGGAATCCGATTCGATGCCGCCGGAAACGAGTCCAGCAGGAACTACTGTACCCCACGATCCGCCCCTCGGGGCAACCCCCGACACGACCGCCGGGCGTGCCGCCGCGACCAGGACACGCTGGTGCCCGCCGTCGCGGCCCCGCTGCCCCAGACCCGGGCCCGCCTTCGGGGGCCCGCTCCCCGAACCCGGGCCGCCGCTCGTCACGCAACCGCGCAGCGCACGGGCCGCCGCTCGTCACGGAACCGCGCAGCGCACGGGCCGAGGGGTAGTCTCCGTGGCGCACCCTGAGGACGCAACGACGCGAAAGGACATCGATGTCCACTCCGACCCGTACCGACCACCGCGAGGACGACGGCGCCACCTTCCCGCCGACACCCGAGTTCGTCGCCGACGCCGTCGCGCACGAAGACCTGCACGAGGCCGCCGCCGCCGACCGCGAGGCCTTCTGGGCCGAGCAGTCCCGCAGTCTGCTCGACTGGCGCACGCCGTTCACGCAGACCCTCGACTGGTCCAGCGCCCCGTTCGCGAAGTGGTTCGCCGACGGCACGCTCAACGTGGCCGAGAACTGCCTCGACCGGCACGTCCGCGCGGGCAACGGCGACCGGGTGGCGATCCACTTCGAGGGCGCTCCCGGCGACACCCGCCGGATCACCTACGCCGAGCTGACCGCCGACGTGCAGCGCGCTGCGAACATGCTCACCAACCTCGGCGTCGGGCGGGGCGACCGCGTCGTCGTCTACCTGCCGCTCATCCCCGAGGCCGTCGTGACGATGCTCGCCGTCGCCCGCATCGGCGCCGTGCACTCCGTGGTCTTCGGCGGGTTCAGCGCCGAGAGCCTCCGCGCCCGCATCGAGGACGCCGGCGCGAAGCTCGTCGTCACGGCGGACGGCGGCTGGCGCCGTGGCGCGGTGTCAGCGCTCAAGCCCGCGGTCGACGAGGCACTCGAGGGCGAGGGCACCGACAGCGTCGAGCACGTCCTGGTCGTCAAGCGCGGCGGCAACGAGATCGCCTGGAACGACCGCGACCTGTGGTGGCACGACGAGGTCGCGAAGGCCGCCCCGGAGCACACGCCAGAGGCCTTCCCCGCCGAGACCCCGCTGTTCATCCTGTACACCTCGGGCACGACCGGGAAGCCGAAGGGCATCGTGCACACCTCCGGCGGGTACCTGACCCAGGCCGCGTACACGCACAAGAACGTGTTCGACATGCACCCGGAGAAGGACGTCTACTGGTGCACCGCCGACATCGGCTGGATCACCGGGCACTCGTACGTCGTCTACGGCCCCCTGGCGAACGGCGTGACGCAGGTGCTGTACGAGGGCACGCCCGACGAGCCGAAGCCCGGTCGCTGGTGGGACATCGTCGACTCCTACGGCGTCACCGTCCTGTACACCGCGCCGACCGCCGTGCGCGCGGCGATGAAGGCCGGCCGCGAGATCCCCGAGGCCCGCAGTCTCGAGACCCTGCGCCTGCTCGGCAGTGTCGGCGAACCCATCAACCCCGAGGCGTGGAACTGGTACCGCCAGGTCATCGGCCACGACCGCACGCCCATCGTCGACACGTGGTGGCAGACCGAGACGGGCGCGATCATGATCTCCGCGCTGCCCGGCGTCACGAAGCTCAAGCCCGGCGCCGCGCAGACGCCGCTGCCCGGCATCGTCGCGGAGATCGTCGACGACGACGGCAACCGTGCCGACCCCGGCGAGAGCGGCTACCTCACGATCACGGAGCCGTGGCCGTCGATGGCGCGCGGCATCTGGGGCGACCCGGACCGCTTCGTCGAGACGTACTGGTCGCGGTTCCCGGGCCGCTACTTCGCCGGCGACGGCGCGCGGCTCGACGGTCAGGGCGACATCTGGATCCAGGGCCGCGTCGACGACGTCATGAACGTCTCGGGGCACCGCCTGTCGACGGCCGAGATCGAGTCCGCCCTGGTCGGGCACGAGGGCGTCGCCGAGGCGGCCGTCGTCGGAGCCGCCGACGAGACCACCGGACAGGCGGTCGTCGCGTACGTCATCCTGACCGCCGAGGCCGCTGCCGACGTCGACCGCGAATCGGCGTCGACCGAACTCCGCAACTGGGTGGGCAAGCGCATCGGTGCGATCGCGAAGCCCCGCCAGGTGGTCATTGTCCCCGAACTGCCCAAGACGCGCTCCGGCAAGATCATGCGGCGTCTGCTCCGCGACGCGGCCGAGGGCCGCCGCATCGGCGACACGACGACGCTGGCCGACCCGACGATCATGGCGACCATCGCGGAACTCATGTAGTCCCGGAAACGTGAGCAGGGCCTCCCGTCCATCTCGGACTGGAGGCCCTGCTCACGTTCGTTCCGTCGGTCGCCGCCGTCAGGCGGTGAGCTCCACCACCAGCTCGACCTCCACAGGAGCGTCCAGCGGCAGCACCGCCACGCCCACCGCGCTGCGCGCGTGGACGCCGGCGTCGCCGAAGACCTCGCCGACCAGGGTGGAGGCACCGTTCGCGACCCCGGGCTGGCCCGTGAAGGACGGCTCCGACGCGACGAACACGGTGACCTTGACGACCCGGGCGACGCGGTCGAGCGAGCCGGCGACCGACTCGACTGCGGCCAGTGCGTTGAGCGCGGCCACGCGGGCCTGCGCGGTGGCGGTCTCGGCGTCGACCGTGGTGCCGACCTTGCCGGTGACGGGCAGTGCGCCGTCGACGAACGGCAGCTGGCCGGCCGTGTAGACGTACTGGCCGGTGACGACCGCGGGGACGTAGGCGGCGACGGGTGCGGCGACCGGCGGGAGCGTCAGCCCCAGCTCGGCGAGGCGGTCCGCGACGCTCATGCGTCGGCCTTCGGGCGCTTGAGGTACGCGACGAGCCCACCCTCGGGGCCGGTGACGATCTGGACCAGTTCCCAGCCCTCGTCCCCGTAGTTGTTGAGGATGGCGGTGGTGTTGTGGATCATCAGGGGCGTGGTGAAGTACTCCCAGCGAGTCATGCGGTTCCTTGCCAGCCTTTCAGTCGTGGGTGTCGTTTAGGCTGCATCCTATGTCTGCCCAGAAGACGTCTGCCTCGCGGACCAAGCCCGTCTCAGCAGTCGGCGCCTTCATCGGATTCGTCGGGTTCAGTGCCCTCGCCGGCCTGCTCGTCACGATCGGGGTCACCCCGGCCATCGCGGTCGCCGGTGTCACGACGACGTCGACGATCGGTGTGTTCGAGTCGCTGCCGGAGTACATCGAGATCGGTGACCTGCCGCAGCGCAACGAGCTGTACGCGTACTCGGGCGGCAAGTCGGTGCACTTCGCGACGCTGTACGACCAGAACCGGCAGGAACTGAAGTTCGACCAGATCAGCGACCAGCTGAAGAACGCGGCCATCGACGGCGAGGACAAGCGCTTCTACAGCCACGGCGGCGTCGACATGACCTCGCTCATCCGTGCCGGCGTGGGCAGCATCGCCGGCGGGCTCGGCGACTCGGGCGGCGGGTCGACGTTGACCATGCAGCTCGTCCGCAACATCAAGATGAACGAGGCCCTGAACCTGCCGACCAAGAAGGAGCAGGAGAAGGCCTACAACGAGGCCGTCGAGCAGACCATCCCCCGCAAGCTCGAGGAGATGAAGCTCGCGATCGGGCTGGCGAAGAAGTACTCCAAGAAGGAGATCCTCACCGCCTACCTGAACATCGCCTACTTCGGCGACCAGACCTACGGTGTGCAGGCCGCGGCGCAGCACTACTACAACAAGAGCGCGACGAAGCTGACGGCGGCCGAGGCCGCTTCGCTGATGGCCATCGTGCAGTACCCCGAGGCGCGCAACCTGTCGACGCCGAAGAAGTACGACGCCAACGTCGCCCGGCGCAACGTCATCCTGCGCTCGATGTACGACCAGAAGAACCTGACCGAGGCCGAGTACCGCACGGCCCGCCTGTCGAAGCCGGCGGACTACGTGCACCTGACGCAGCCCTCGCAGGGCTGCCGGGCATCGGTCGGCGACGGCTCGCAGTTCTTCTGCGACTACGCCAAGAAGGTCGTGCTCGAGATGTCGCAGCTCGGCTCGTCGCAGAAGGCGCGCGACACCGCGTGGCGGAACGGCGGCTACAAGATCCAGACGACGCTGAACATCGACCTCAACGCCGAGCAGAAGCAGCTCCTCAACACCTACGACAACAAGGCCGAGACGAACCTGGCGCTCGGTGCGACGCTCAACTCGATCGAGGCCGGCTCCGGCCGCATCATCACGATGGCGCAGAACAAGGACTTCGACGAGTCGCTGAAGTCGGCACCCACGTCCACGTCTCTGAACTACAGCGTCGACTACAAGTACGGTAACTCCGGGGGCTTCCAGACCGGCTCGACCTACAAGCTCTTCACGCTGCTGGATTGGATCAAGACGGGCCACGGGCTCAATGAGACCGTCAGCGGTGCTGAACGTGTGGTCACGCCGTGGACCATCTGCGGTCAGACCGACTACACGAAGTTCGACGTCTCGAACGACGCTCCGGGCGAGGGCGGTAACTGGAGCGTGCTCGGGGCCACCGCTGGCTCGATCAACGGCGCGTTCGCATCGATGGCCCAGAAGCTCGACCTCTGCGACATCCGCGACATCGCGCAGTCGCTCGGCGTGCACCGTGCTGACGGCGGCGAGCTGCAGTACCAGAACCCGTCCGCGATCCTCGGCACCAACGAGATCGCCCCGATGACGATGGCCGCCGCCTACGCCGCGGTCGCGAACAACGGCATCTACTGCAAGCCGATCGCGATCGACCAGATCACCTCGCCGTCCGGCAAGCAGCTCGGCGGCCAGACGAAGGACTGCCAGCAGGCTGTCGACCCCGCCTTCGCACAGGCAGCGATCTACGCCATGAAGGGCACGATCACCAGCGGTACCGCGCGCGGTGCTCAGACGCCGGACGGCACCCAGATGTTCGCCAAGACGGGCACGACCGACGAGGCTGACCAGATCTGGCTCGTGGGGGCGAGCTCACGCGTCGCCACCGCCTACTGGCAGGGCAACACCGACGGCAAGAAGAACAACCTCCGGCACTACAGCAACGGCGTGGGCGGGACGTACGCCGGCTCGCGTGCCGACGTCTGGCGTCAGGCGATGACCGCGGTCAACGCCACCTACCCCGCCGGTGCCTTCACGGACCCGCAGCCGACGGCGATCCGTGGCAACGCCAAGGCGCTGCCGAACCTGCAGGGGAAGACCGCTGACGAAGCCCGCGCAGCGATCTCCGGCGCCGGCTTCAACTACGTCGACGGTGGCACCCGCCCCGGCACCGGCAACCCCGGTTCGGTGTCGTCGACCTCGCCGTCCGCCGGTGCACTCCTGTCCTCCGGCTCGAGCGTGACGGTCTACACCTCGGACGGGTCGCAGGCCAACGTGCCCGAGATCGGCGGAGACTCGCTCGGTGATGCCCGCTCGGCACTGAACGACGCCGGCTTCGGCAACGTCAGCGTGTCGGACGACTTCGCCAAGGGCGGCGGCAACAAGACCTGCAAGGTCGCGGCCGTCGACCCGGCGATCAGTTCGGCAGCGGACAAGAACGCCGGTGTGACGATCCAGCTCTACGGCGACAAGAACGGCAAGGCGCCCAAGGACTGCAAGTGACCCGCGGTCGCGCCGCGCTCGGGGTCCTCGCAGCCGGCGCGGCCGTCGGCGCCGCCTCGTTCGCCTGGGGTTCCCTGGTCGAGCGTCGACGCTTCGGCATCCGGTGGGAGACCGTCCCGGTCCTCCCGCCGGGGTCCCGTGACGTCACCGTCCTGCACCTGTCCGACATCCACATGGCCCCGTGGCAGGCCGACAAGCAGCAGTGGCTGCGCGACCTGTCCCTGGTCGAGCCGGACTTCATCGTCAACACCGGCGACAACCTCGGGCACCCCACGGCGAACGCAGCCGTGGAGTACGCACTGGAGCCGTTCCGGGGTGTTCCCGGCGCGTTCGCCTACGGGTCGAACGACTTCTTCGGACCGTCGCCGCGCAACCCGCTCAAGTACTTCTCCGGCCCGAGCCGCATGCACAGCGAGGCGAAGCCCGTCGAGCTCGACATCGACCGGCAGACGGCGTTCTTCGAGTCCCTCGGGTGGCTCGACCTGAACGACCACGCCCGCGCCATTGAGCTCCGCGGCTCCCGCTTCGAGCTGTTCGGCACCTCGGACGCGCACCGCGACTGGGACCGGCTCGATCTGCTCCCCACGAACGTCGACGAGATGCGCGGCGAGGTGCCCTGGTCCGAAGACGAGGACGGCCCAGCTCCCGTCGCGATCGGAGTGACGCACGCGCCCTACCGTCGCGTGCTCGATGCATTCGTCACCCAGGGCGCTGACGTCATCTTCGCCGGGCACACCCACGGTGGCCAGGTCCAGGTACCGGGGGTCGGTGCGCTCGTCACGAACAGCGACCTCCCCCGCCGGTACGTCAGCGGGCTGCACAAGTGGGAGCACCGGAACCACTGGTCGTGGCTCGAGGTCTCGGCCGGTCTCGGAACCTCGATCTACGCGCCGGTCCGGTTCTCGTGCCGCCCCGAAGCGGTCGTCGTCACGCTCACCGCCCGCACCTCCTGACGACGCGCCCGGGAGTTCCCCAGATGGTCGTGAGCACCCCCGATCATCGGATAGTATTGTCGGGTTGCTCCGGTACGGAGTGATCACACCGCGGGGTGTGGCGCAGCTTGGTAGCGCGCCTCGTTCGGGACGAGGAGGTCGCAGGTTCAAATCCTGTCACCCCGACACTGTGTTGAGACAGTACGAAGAAGGCCCTGGTTCTCCGGAACCGGGGCCTTCTGCTTTTCCACAGTCGTGCGCTCAGCACTACACCTCCCGACACACGACGTGGCCGCCGCTCCCCCGGCCGCGACGACGCGGATAGCCTCGACAGCGATGTCACGCGCCGACCACCTCCGCCCGGTCCTCGAACGGATCGCCGCACAGTTCCCCGAGCTCGCCGACGACCCGGTCCTGACGCAGAACCTCGTCGACAACGTGACGTCGATGATCGCCGAGGCACACGCGCGCTACGCCGCCGGCGCCGCGGACAGCGTCGTGAGCAACACCTACCTCGATCCGGAGCACCTGGCCACCGGCTCCCTGCACGCCGAACACGCGCAGCACCCCGCCGGCGCGATGCTCGCCGCGGAGATGCTCTTCGACGCCTACCTGCCGCTCTTCGTGGACGAGGTCGGCGCGGAGTCCACCGCCGACGTCCTGCGTGCCACCAGAGCTCTGCACGCGGGCATCTGGAGCCGGTTCCCCGCCGGGGCCGTCGCCTACACCGAGGCGCTGCGCCAACGCGTCACGACGGCGCACCTGGACTCCCGCACGCAGATCGCGCGAGACCTGCACGACCGCGTGGCGCACGGCATCCTCGCCGGACTGCAGCGGCTCGACCTGGTGCTGCTGACCGATCCCCCGGCCGGCGAACGGGCCGACCAGCTCGACGACGCCGCGCGGCTGCTGCGCGGAGCACTCGGCGACGTGCAGGACCTGGCGGTCAGCCTGCACGCCCGCGTCGGAGATGCACTGCTCGACGATGCGCTCGCCCGGCACGCCAGGGACCTCTTCCCCGACGACGATCGTTTGTCGTTCCGTGCCACGGGCACGCCCGAGCAGCTGCCGAACTGGCAGGCCGAGGAAGCACTGACGATCCTGCTCGAGGCGCTCACCAACCGGCGGAAGCACGCTCCGGACTCCACCGCCGAGGTGCACTTCGCGTGGACGCCGGCCGCCCTCGTCGTGACGGTCGCCGACGACGGTCCGGGCTTCGACCCCGATGCCGACGCGGACGGACGCCTCGGGCAGCAGACGATGCGCGAGCGGGCCGCGGTCATCGGCGCGCGACTCGACGTCGAGAGCACCCCGGGCACCGGCACCACCGTCCGCCTGACGATCCCGCGGGGAACGCTGTGACCATCACGCACGTCGCGATCGTCGACGACCACCAGCTGTTCCGCGAAGGACTGGCCACGATCCTCGCCGCCGTCCCCACGATCCGTGTGGTCGCACACGGCGAGCGTCCGTCCGACGTGCTCGACTCCCCCGAGGCGGCCGCCATCGACGTCCTGCTCCTCGACGTCGAGCTCGACGGTCCGCCGGCGCGCACCACGATCGCCACGGTGCGCCGCACCCGTCCGGACATCCGCGTGGTGGTGCTCACGATGCACCGCGACGCCGTCCTGCGCCGGACGCTGCTCGACGCCGGCGCGGTCGACTTCGTGACGAAGGACACCCCGAGCCGCGAGCTCGTCGACCGCATCGCCCGCGCCGCGCACGCCGACGCCGCACCGGTGACGTTCCCGGTCGACCTGGTCACCGAGGCTCGCGCGGGCACACCGCTCAGCGACCGCGAGCTCGAGGTCCTGCGGCTCCTCGCCGCCGCGCGCACCAACGCCGAGATCGCGGCGGACCTGCAGCTCGCGATCGGCACCGTCAAGCGGCACGTCTACAACGTGTTCCGGAAGCTCGACGTCGGTTCGCGGGTCGGCGCCGTGGCTGCGGCGACGCGCCTCGGTCTGCTCAGCTGAAGCTTCGCCCCACTTGGTGAGCAGAAATGGTCGGGTGCCCGATGGCGACCCGACCATTCCTGCTCACGAAGCGAACGAACGAGCGTGCTAGACCGACGCCGAAGCCGACGCAGCAGCACCCGCGCGCACGAGCCGCCCGGACGCGTGCAGCCCGGCCACCACGTCGAGCGCCTGGTGCCGGTACCGCGCCTGCGCAGCACCCGGAGCGACGATCACGCCGTTCGCCCCGGTGGACGCCACGAGCGCGTTGATCTTGTCCGCGACCTGGTCCGCGGTGCCGTAGGCCTGGCGCTCGGTGCGGGCGGCGATGAACCGACGCTCGAGGTCGTTGAACTCGTACGCACGGGCCTCGTCCATCGAGACCGGCTCGGGCTTCCGGCCGGAGCGCATCCGGATGAACGAGATCATGCCGGGAGCGCTCTGCTCGTCGACGACGGCCGGGTCCTCGTCGGTGACGACCTGCACGCCGATGAGGGCGTTCGGCGTCTGGCGGAACCGCGAGGGCCGGAACGAGTCCCGGTACAGGGCGAGCGCCGCCTCGGTGTTGTCCGACGCGAAGTGGTGGGCGAAGGCGAACGAGACGCCGAGCGCCCCGGCCACCTGCGCGCTGTACCCGGAGGACCCGAGCAGCCAGAACTCCGGCACGTCGCCGTAGCCCGGCACCGCACGGATGCCCGACAACGGGTTGTCCGAGGACATCCCGGTGAAGAACCCGATCAGGTCGGCGAGGCGGTCGGGGAAGTCGTCGACGTCGAGCCGGTCGGTGCGGCGCAGCGCCATCGCGGTCGCCCCGTCGGTGCCCGGCGCACGGCCGAGTCCGAGGTCGACGCGGTCGCCGTACAGCGCTCGGAGCGTGCCGAACTGCTCGGCGATGACGAGGGGTGCGTGGTTCGGCAGCATGACACCGCCGGAGCCGATGCGGATGGTCGAGGTGGCCGCGCCGACGGCGCTCAGCAGGACCGCGGGGGCCGACGAGGTGATGCCGGGCATGCCGTGGTGCTCGGCGACCCAGAACCGCTCGTAGCCGAGCTTCTCGGCGTGGACCGCCATGTCGATCGAGCCCTGCAGGGCTTCGGTGTTGGACTGGCCGTACTCGCGCGTCGCCAGGTCCAGGACGGACAGGTGCAGGGTGTCGTCGCTCATGTGGTCACCAACGCGCGCCGCGGCGCACGCATTCCACGACGAGACCGCCTCCTCCACCGGTCGGAATACGCCGTCGTCCGCCGGCCGACCGGTCACCAGGCGTCGCCTGGACGTCGCACAAGCGACGGTTCGCGACTGAACGGCGGACGCATGCGGCGCGCCTTGGGCGTCAGGCGCGACGGCCGGGAGGCCCGTGGCGGGGCTGCACCGCGCCTCCAGGCCGTCTGCGGTCGCGTCTCGGACGCCGAGCGGTCACGACGTGCTGCGCGCACCGCGCGGACCGGTCACGTCCGGTCGCCCGACGAGCGCACCGCCGACGCGACACGACCGCTCGACGAACCCGAGTGGGGTGTCGTGACCGGCCGGCGAGCGCGACCGCTCAGGCGCCGTCGAGCCGGCCGCCGGACTCCGTCAGGTAGCAGTTGGCACAGAGCGACTCGTAGGCGACGTCGACGCCGTCGATGGCGACCTGCGAGCCGTCGAAGACGAACCGGCCGTCGACCGTGCGGGCGTTGAAGACCGCCTTGCGACCGCACCGGCAGATCGTCTTGAGCTCTTCGAGCGAGTGCGCGACCTCGAGCAGGCGGGCGCTGCCCGGGAACGCCTCGGTGCGGAAGTCGGTGCGGATGCCGTACGTGATCACCGGGATCTCGTCGAGGACCGCGATGCGCAGCAGGTCGTCGACCTGGCGCGGGGTGAGGAACTGCGCCTCGTCGACCAGGACGCAGCTGACGGCGCGGACCATGTCGTCGAGGCGGTCGGACTCGGGGTCGACGGCACCGGCCGCGGCGACCGCGGACCGGACGTCGGCGTCGGGGGCGAAGACCAGGTCGACGGTGCGGGTCACGCCGAGGCGGGACACGATCTCGCGGTCGCCCTTGGTGTCCACCGCGGGCTTCGCGAGCAGGACCCGGTGGCCGCGCTCCTCGTAGTTGTAGGCAGCCTGCAGGAGCCCCGTGCTCTTGCCGCTGTTCATCGCGCCGTAGCGGAAGTAGAGCTTCGCCACTACGCGAGGAACCCGTCCTCGGCAGCCCGCCGGATCAGGTCGGACTTCTTCGAGGCGGGACGGCCGACCTTGCTGTACTTCTCGCGGACCCGGCGCAGGTAGGTCTTCGCGGTCTCGTACTGCACGTTCATCTGCGCGGCGACCTCGTTCGTCGAGTAGCCGGACACGTACAGCCGGAGCGCTTCTTCCTCGCCGTGGCTGAGCTTCGGACGCTGGTGCGCGGCCGCCCCGGTGGGCAGCGGACGCCACTCGCGCGGCTGCGGGGTCTCGCGTGCGACGCCCATGATCTCGCGGGCGACGTCCATGACCTCACGCATCGGCAGGGACTTCGACAGGAACGCCGCGGCGCCTGCTGCCAGGGCACGGTCGCGGGACTCGCGGCTGTCGACGCTGGAGAGCACGATCACCTTCGCACCGGCGGCGCGGCAGGTGCGGACACGGGCCTCGATCGAGACGGGTTCCTTGAGCTGGAAGTCGAGGAACACCAGGTCGGTCGGGAAGCTGTCGCTGTGGACCATCTCGAGCCAGGTGTGCGCGGTCAGGGCCAGGTCGAAGTCGAACGCGTTCACCGCGATCCAGCTCGACAGGCTGTCCAGCAGCACCTCGTGGTCGTCGAGGATGGCCAACCGCACACGTCGTGCCCCCGGGTTCGGGAGGGACGGGGACCCCTCCGAGAGCCTGTTCGGGTCAGTGCTGGTCATAGGAGAACCTTAGTGCGAGGGCGGACGGACGAACCGCGACGTCGAGGTCGGGGAACGTCACACGGAGGACGGCGAAGTAGGGGTCGAAGGTGCGGTGGATCCCGACGTCGGAGTCGGCCACGGCGAGGTCGAGTTCGAGCAGGACGCGGGCGTCGCGGGCCGCTTCGTCGCGGGCCGGGTCGGCGCGCGCCGGATCGCCGCGGGTGGCCGCGTCGTCCTGCGCGTCCGCGCGTCGGAGCGTTGCCCGGAACCCGGCCGGGTCGACGGTCGAGGCGCGGAACGCGGCCCGCAGGAACGTCCGCACCACGGAGCGCTGGTCGGCGTCGAGCAGCGCGGCGAGCCCGCCCGGGTCGTCGACGACCGGGGCGTCCCCGCCCTCGACGCGCACGGCCTGCTCGAACCAGGTGCGGTCCGCGTCGGCGACCATCGCCCGGCGGATGCCGTCGGCGATCAGCCGTGCCCGCTCGCGGTCGGCGTCGGTGATGACCTCGCGCGTGCGCAGCTCGGCGAAGAACGGTGCGACGTCGCGGGCGAGGATCGTCGACCGGTCCTGCTGCACGCTCGCCGCGATGCCGTCCCGCTCCGCACGCTCGACGGAGTAGGAACCGGCCCGGATCTGCACCCGCTCGGCCAGGCCCGCGAACGTCCACGCGAAGACGGCCGACGCAGCGGTCAGCACCAGGGTCGGCGCTGCCGCGAGGAAGGCCGCGACGGCGACGGGGATCTCGTGCGGGAACGTCGCTGCGCCCACGCCCCAGGTCGCGGCGTTCACGACGGCGAGCAGGGCGCCGCCGATGGTCAGGTCCGTCCAGGGCCGGTACGGCGCGACCATCACGATGCCGGTCGCCGTGATGAGCGACATGAAGTCGTTCAGCGCGCTGCGGTCGGGGCCCCACTGCGCGGCGACGCTCGTCACGGACGCCAGACCGAGCAACCCGACGTGCGCGACGAACGCCCACCGCGGGAACGGTGCGCGGAACGGACTCGAGGCGGTGAACACGACCGCTGCCGACGCCGCGACCAGGATGACGGTGAGCGCGCTGAGGGTGGGGCTGCCCACGACGTCACGGTCGAACACGGACACCAGGAGCGCCCAGACGATGCTGGCGGCGCCGAGCCCGATCGCGAGCGGACGCGACCCCATCGCGCCGAGCGGGTCGTACTGCTGCGCGGTCCGACGAGCCTCGGTCGTGGCGCTCACCGGTCGGCTCCCTGCACGCCGCCGACCTCGTCCGGGACCACGGTGCCGACGTGGTCGGTGGCCACGGCGTCGGTCGTGGCGGTGACCGGTCCGAACGGCACCGTCATCATCACGCTCGTCCCCGAACCGGGCGACGACCAGATCTGGACGTCGCCGCCCACCCGCCCGATGCGGTCGCGGACCGAGCCACGCAGGCCCATCCGGTCGGAGCCCGTGGAGTCCTCGTCGAAGCCACGACCGTCGTCGACCACCATCACGGTGCACGACGCGCCGTCGTCGAAGACGCTGACCTCGGCCGCGTCGACGCCGGCGTGCTTGCGGACGTTGGCGAGACACTGGCCCACGGCGCGGACGAGCGCGGTGACGGCCCGCTGGTCGAGCCGGTCGAGTGCGGACGGGTCGCCGGACACCGTGACGTCGAGACCGGTCGCACGGTGCTGGTCCACCATGACGGCGAACGCGTCGACCGCTGCACCCGGTCGCTGCCGGGCGGCCGGTGCCAACCACCCCTTGCCGGTCAGGACGGCGACGTCGGCCTCGACGGTCCGCGCCAGGTGCGGGTCCATCGGGCCGTCGGGAGCCAGGGAGATCGCGTTGAGGTGGTTCAGGACGGTGTCGTGCAGGATCGCAGCCGCCTCGGCCTCGACCCCGGCACGGTACGCGGAGACGTGCTCTTCGCGCGCCGACCGCAGCAACTCCGGTTGCACCCGCTCCGACCGACCGGTGCTCCGACTCGTGAACAGCACCAGCACGACCACGAACCCGAGCGTCACCCAGGCGAGCACGAGCGGACGCGGTGGGCCGTCGGCCTGGACGACCGCGATCCACGTCGCCGCCCGTCCGGTCAGGAACCCGAGGAAGGACCACAGGACGACGCGGCTCGGCACCGCGCCGGCACCGCCGACCAGGATGAGCGGGATGACCGCCAGCGACAGCAGGTACGAGGTGACCCAGCCCAACGGGACCTGCTGCTGCACGACCATCGCGAACCACCACGCACAGACGCCGCCGACGACCAGGAACGCGACCGCGGAGCGCCAGGTGCCGAACTGCACGTGCACGCCGATCATGCCGAGCATCGGGACGAGCGCCAGGACCGCACTGATCACCTGCACGTCGGGCTCGGACAGCCGGTACAGCAGCAGCGCGATCGCCGCCGCCACCAGCGATCCGATCGCACCGGCGTGGAACGCCCGCACCGTCGACCACGCGTTCACTCGCGGAGCGAGGTGCGTGGGGATGCCGAGCACGAGATGGGTCCTTCCGGGTGGCGGGAATGCCGCCCACGATCAAACACCTCGGTGCTGACCGTGTACCCCGAAACAGCGTCCGTTCGGCGACCCGGTCGATGATACCGGCCCCCACGGCGCACCGATGTCCCCCGAACGCGCACACCTCGGTGCTCAGAATAACGTCTGCGTCGCGACCGGTCGGAGCAGGCGGCGGTCGAAGCCCGGATCTGCGCGCTTGAGCGGCGACGTCGTCGGGATCGACTGTTCCTGCGGCACCGTCGAGGGGTCCGAGAAGCCCATCGACCCCGTCGCCGGGTCCACGCGCCCGAGGCCGACGCCGTGCGCCGCCAGGATCGGTCGGATGCGCTCCGACAGCCACCGGCGGTAGTCCTTCGGCGCGAAGGTGTTGTCGAGGTACATCGCCCGGTAGCGCGCCACCAGGTCGGGCCGTTCGCGTCCGAGCCACTCGAACCACCACGGCTTCACGCCCGGCCGCAGGTGCAGCGCGGAGTACATGACGCTCGTGGCACCGGCCGCAGCAGCCCGACCCACGGCGTCGTCGAGGTGTGCACGGGTGTCGGTGATGTACGGCAGCACGGGCATGAGGAACACCGAGCAGTCGAGCCCGGCGTCGCGGATCGCCCGCACGGTGGCGAGCCGCGCAGGCGTCGTGGGTGTGCCTGGCTCCACCGACTGCTGCAGGTCGTCGTCGTACACGGCGATCGACATCGCGAGGTCGACCGGCACCACCTTCGCCGCCTCGGCCAGGAGCGGCAGGTCGCGCCGGAGCAGCGTGCCCTTCGTCAGGATGCTGAACGGGGTGCGGCTGTCCGCCAACGCCTGGATCACCCCGGGCATCAGCCGGTACCGACCCTCGGCACGCTGGTACGGGTCGGTGTTCGTGCCGAGCGCGATCGGGTGGCGGTCCCACGTGGGCTTGCCGAGCTCACGCCGCAGGACGTCGGCCACGTTCGTCTTCACGACGATCTGCTGGTCGAAGTCGGCTCCGCCGTCGAACTCGAGGTAGGTGTGCGTCGGCCGAGCGAAGCAGTACACGCAGGCATGACTGCACCCCCGGTACGGGTTGATGGTCCACCCGTAGGTGCCGGAGCCGTCGGCGCTCGGCACCCGGTTCAGCGCACTCTTCGCCAGGACCTCGTGGAACGTGACGCCCGCGAACTCGGGCGTCGTCACACTCCGGACGAACCCACTGTTCGACTCCATGCCCGGCAGGGCATCGCTCTGCTCGGCATCGATCGCCTGTCCACTCCACCGCATACCGTCATTCGAACACATGTTCGAACGGGCCGCAAGCCGGAGCCGGTCAGTGGTGCAGGCCGAGCACCTTCGCCGTGCGCTCGAGGGTGGCGTCGGCCAGGGCGGCGTCGTCACCGAGGTCCTGCCCGTAGGTCGGGACCATCTCGTGGACTGCGTCCTGCCAGCCGTCCCACCGGTCGGGGAAGCACTTCCGGAGCAGGCCGAGCATGATCGGCACAGCGGTCGACGCCCCCGGCGAGGCCCCGAGGAGCCCGGCGATCGAACCGTCGGCAGCCGTGATGACCTCGGTGCCGAACTGCAGCACCCCGCCCTTGTCCTTGTCCGGCTTGATGACCTGCACCCGCTGGCCCGCGATGATCTTGTGCCAGTTCTCGGGCTCGGCGCTCGGCATGAAGTCGCGCAGCGCGTCGAACTTGGTCTGCTTCGAGGCGAGCAGCTGGCCGATCAGGTAGCGCACCAGGTCGAAGTTCGAGAACGCGACGCTCAGCATCGGGCGCAGGTTGTGCGGTCGGATCGACTTGAACAGGTCGAGCATCGACCCCTGCTTCAGGAACTTCGGGCTGAAGCCGGCGTACGGCCCGAACATCAGCGACGCGTTGCCGTCGACGATGCGGGTGTCCAGGTGCGGTACCGACATCGGCGGCGCACCCACGCTCGCCTTGCCGTAGACCTTGGCTGCGTGCTTCTGCACGACCTCGGGATCGTCGGTGCGCAGGAACTCGCCGGAGACCGGGAAGCCGCCGTACCCGCGGATCTCCGGGATGCCGGACTTCTGCAGCAGCTGCAGGGCCCCACCACCGGCACCGACGAAGACGAACTTCGCGGCGATCTTCTGCGTCGACCGACCGACCTCGTTCAGGACGTCGAGCGCCCAGCCGTCGAAGTCCTTGCCCCGCGAGATGTTCTTGACCTGGTGGTTCGGTTCGAACTCGAGACCGTCGAGTTCGAGCTGGTCGAAGAGCTGCCGGGTGAGCGACCCGAAGTCGACGTCGGAGCCCGCCGCCGAGTAGGTCGCCGCGATCGGCTGGTCCTTCTTGCGACCGGGGATGAGCGCGGGCGCCCACTTGCGGATCTGGGCGGGGTCGTCCGAGAACTCGATCCCGGCGAACAGTGGGTGCCCCCGCATCGCCTCGTACCGCTTGCGCATGTACTCGACGTTGTCCGCACCCCAGACGAAGGAGATGTGCGGGGTCGGGTTGATGAAGTTCGACGGGTCGGGCAGCGTACCGATCTCGACCAGGTGCGACCAGAACTGCCGCGAGACCTGGAACTGCTCGTTGACCGTGACGGCCTTCGCGATCTCGACGCGACCGTCAGCGAGCTCGGGCGTGTAGTTCAACTCGCAGAGCGCGGAGTGCCCGGTGCCGGCGTTGTTCCACGGGTTCGAGGACTCTTGCGCGACGGCGCCGAGACGCTCGTACACGCGGATCTTCCACGAGGGCTCGAGCCGGTGGATGATCGCGCCGAGGGTGGCGCTCATGATGCCTCCCCCGACGAGGACGACATCGATCGGGTCCACCTGCTTCACTGCCACCCGTCGATCCTACCGGCGTCGACCGACAGGCCGGTCAGCCGCGCGCGGTGACCGAGTCGCTGCGCGCGGCCGTGCCGCTCCGCGCAGCCGTGCCGCTACGCGGCGACGGTGCGGCGCGCGACGATCGCTTCGGCGATCTGCACCGCGTTGAGCGCTGCACCCTTCCGCAGGTTGTCGTTGCTGACGAACAGCGCGAGCCCACGGCCCTCGGGCGCGGACTGGTCGGCACGGATGCGGCCGACGAACGCGGGGTCCTGGCCGGCGGCCTGCAGCGGCGTCGGCACGTCCGACAGCTCCACGCCGGGTGCGCTCGACAGGATCTCGGTCGCACGCTCGGGCGACAGCGGACGCTCGAACTCGGCGTGCACCGAGATGGAGTGGCCGGTGAAGACCGGCACACGCACGCACGTGCCGGCGACGAGCAGGTCGGGGAGCTCGAGGATCTTGCGGCTCTCGTTGCGGAGCTTCTTCTCCTCGTCGGTCTCGCCCAGGCCGTCCTCGACGATGCTGCCGGCGAGCGGCACGACGTCGAAGGCGATCGGGCGGACGTACTTGACCGGCTCGGGGAACGTCACGGCGGAACCGTCGTGGGTGAGCGCTGCGGTGTCCTGCTCGAGGGCGGCACGCGCCTGGCCGAGCAACTCCTCGACGCCGGCGAGCCCGGAGCCGGAGACGGCCTGGTAGGTCGTCGCGACCAGACGGCGGAGCCCGGCCTCGGTGTCCAGCACCTTGAGCACCGGCATGATCGCCATGGTGGTGCAGTTGGGGTTCGCGATGATCCCCTTCGGCGCCTGGTCGATCGCGTGCGGGTTGACCTCGCTCACGACGAGCGGGACCTCGGGGTCCATGCGCCAGGCGCTCGAGTTGTCGACGACGAGTGCCCCGGCTGCGGCGAACCTCGGCGCGAGGGCCCGCGAGGCGGTGGCACCGGCCGAGAACAGGGCGATGTCGATCCCCGACGGATCGGCCAGCTCGGAGTCCTCGACCACGATCTGCTCGCCGCGGAACGGCAGGGTCGTGCCGGCGGACCGGGCGCTCGCGAAGAACCGGACCTGGTCGGCCGGGAACGCGCGCTCTTCGAGCAGACGACGCATCACGGCGCCGACCTGTCCGGTGGCGCCGACGACGGCGACGGTGAGGGTGCTCATGCGGTGCTCCTGGTTCAGCGGGTCAGCGTGGGTCAGCGGCCGGTGCCGGCGTAGACGACGGCTTCGGCGTCGGCGTCGAGGTCGAACGCGCTGTGCACGACCCGCATCGCCTCGTTGAGGGTGTCGGCGCGGGTGACGACCGAGATGCGGATCTCCGAGGTGGAGATCATCTCGATGTTGATCGACGCGTCGTGCAGCGCGCGGAAGAGCTTCGCCGAGACGCCGGCGTTGGTGCGCATGCCGGCACCGACCAGGGCGAGCTTGCCGATCTGGTCGTCGTACTGGATGCTCTCGTAGCCGATGTCGGACTTCGCGACCTCGAGCGCCGTGAGCACGGTCTGGCCCTGGTCCTTCGGCAGGGTGAACGAGATGTCCGTCCGCCCGGTCGACGCCGCCGACACGTTCTGGACGATCATGTCGATGTTCGCCCCGGCGCGTGCGACGTTGGTGAAGATCTCGGCGGCCTTGCCCGGCTGGTCCGGGACGCCCACGACGGTGATCTTCCCCTCGGAGAGGTCTCCGGCGATCCCGGTGATGATCGGTTCTTCCACGGTTTCCCCCTCGGCAGGGTTGTAGACGATGGTGCCCTCGGTGTTGTTGAACGAGGACCGGACGTGCAGGGTGACGCCGTGCCGGCGGGCGTACTCGACGGCACGGATGTAGAGGACCTTGGCGCCGGACGCCGCGAGTTCGAGCATCTCCTCGCTCGTGATGCGGTCGACCTTGCGGGCCTTCGGCACGACACGAGGGTCGGCGGTGAAGATGCCGTCGACGTCGGTGTAGATCTCGCAGACGTCGGCGTCGAGCGCGGCCGCGAGCGCGACGGCGGTCGTGTCCGAGCCGCCCCGGCCGAGCGTGGTGATCTCGCCCGTCGTGCGGTTGAACCCCTGGAACCCCGCGACGATGGCGACGTGGCCGGAGTCGAGCGCCTCGCGCACGCGCTTCGGGGTGACGTCGACGATGCGCGCCTTGCCGTGCTGCGCGTCGGTGAGCATGCCCGCCTGGCTGCCGGTGTAGGACGAGGCTTCGACCCCGAGGCTCTTGATCGCCATCGCGAGCAGCGCCATCGAGATGCGCTCCCCCGCGGTCAGGAGCATGTCGAGTTCACGGCCGGCGGGGATCGGGGTGACCGAGTGCGCCAGGTCGACGAGTTCGTCGGTGGTGTCACCCATCGCCGACACCGCCACGACGACGTCGTTGCCGGCCTTCTTCGTCTCGACGATCCGCTTCGCCACGCGCTTGATGCTCTCGGCGTCCGCGACGGAGGATCCACCGAACTTCTGCACGATCAAGGCCACTGGCTGGTACTCCCGGAGACGGCGACACCGCGAGGTCACGCGGTCTCACAATGGTAGTCGGTGTTTCGAGGATGTTGCGTGCGAGCCGCCCCACACGCAACGATCCTGCGTGGGGCTCAGCCGCCGACGACGCGACGGCCCTCGAACGCACGGCCGAGCGTGACCTCGTCGGCGTACTCGAGGTCGCCGCCGACCGGCAGGCCCGAGGCCAGCCGGGTCGTCCGGATGCCCATCGGGACGAGCAGCCGGCTCAGGTAGGTCGCCGTCGCCTCGCCCTCGAGGTTGGGGTCGGTCGCGATGATGACCTCTTCGACCGTGCCGTCGGCCAGGCGCGTCATGAGCTGCTGGATCCGCAGGTCGTCCGGGCCGATGCCGTCGATCGGGCTGATCGCGCCACCGAGCACGTGGTAGAGCCCGCGGAACTCACGGGTGCGCTCGATCGCCGCGACGTCCTTCGCCTCTTCCACCACGCAGATCGTGGCCGGCGAGCGGCGCGGGTCGCGGCAGATGCTGCACTGGACGTTCTCGGTGACGTTGCCGCAGATCTCGCAGAAGCGCACGCGCTCCTTGACGTCCGCCAGCAGCTCGGACAGCCGCGACGGGTCGAACGACTCGGTCTGCAGGATGTGGAACGCGATGCGCTGCGCCGACTTCGGGCCGATGCCCGGCAGGCGACCGAACTCGTCGATGAGGTCCTGGACGATCCCGTCGTACATCAGGCACCGTCCTGGTGGAGAGCGGTCTCCTCGATGAACTGGGCGTTGAGGATCTCACGCACGACGGCCTCGCCGTAGCGACCGGCGACCGGCGCACGACGTGCCGGTGGTGCGGTCCGCGGCGCGGCCGGCGGAGCGGTCTGCGCGCGCGGGGCGGCCGGCGCCTGCGCGGGCGCTGCGGCGGATCGGCCGTGACCGGGGTCCGGGAACGGCGCGCCGTCGTCGTACGGTTCGTCGTCCAGCGGGTAGTCGTCGACGGGCACGCCCGGTACGACGGGTCCTCCGGGAGGCGCGGCGACCGTCGACGACGACGCCTGCGGTCCGCCGTCGGTCGGCTGCACCCCCTGCGGTGCGGTGGCACCGGCGGGTTGCGCGGGAGCCTCGGACCGGGGCTGCTGCGGGTCGACGGACTCGGCCGGGGCGACGGGCGCGGCGGCCGGAGCGGTGCCGAAGGGTGCCGCCCAGCCGGGTTCGACGGACTCGGGCACGGCGTCGGCGGTGGGGTCGCTGGCGGGGATCGTCGCGACCGCCCAGTCGGTGACAGGGGCGCCGGACGGTGCGGGCGCCTGCGCAGGAGCGGGTGCCTGCTTCGGAGCGGGTGCCGACGCAGCAGCGGGAGCCGGCGCCTGCTCGGCAGCCGGTGCCTGCCCGGGAGCGGGTGCCGATGCCGATGCCGGGGCGGGTGCCTGCGCCGGACGGGGCTCCGTCTCGGTGGCGGCGGGAACGGACTCTGGCGCCGATGCCGCGGCTTCGGGTGCCGCCGTCGTGGCGGGCGCTGCGGAGGCGGCGGCCTCGGCAGCGGCGACCGGAGCGGCCCCGGTGGCTGCAGCAGCCTCGGAGGCCGGGGCCGACGTCGGAGCGGGCGCGGCGGACTGCGGCGCCGCCGATGGCTGCGGCTGCGGCTGTGCAGCGGGCTGGCCCGCCGGCGCCGGACGGCCGGCCGGGGCGGACGGCTGCTGCGTGGGAGCCGGGGTGCGCTGTTGCCCCGGGCCCCCGGGACCACGGGCGACGAACTTCACGCGGAGCCCGATGACGTCCATGATCGCGGCGCGGAGCAGTTCGCTCACACTGGCCGAGGGGTCGGACATCTCCTTGAACGAGGCGACGTCCTGCTGGCTCGGGAAGGTCAGGGTCAGGACGTCGTCGCGCAGCGCGGTCACCTGTGCGGTGACGACCACCGACCACGCCGACCGCTTGGCGTGCTGCACGTGCTCGACGATCTGCGGCCAGGCGTCGCGCATCTGCTGGAAGCCCACGGCGCCGACGGTCCGGACCGCCGGCTCGTCACCGATCGTCGTGCCCTGGCCCGTGGACGAAGCACTGACGGGTGACGAAGCACTGACGGGTGACGAGGCGCTGACCGGTTCGGTGGTCGGGGTGGTCGGGGTGGTCGGAGCAGCGGGCTCGGGAGCGCTCGGGACGGCTGCGGCCCAGGAGGCTGCGGCATCACGTGCCGCACTGCCGGCGTCGGACTGCGCCGCCGGAGCCGGGTTCGCCGGCGCCGCGGCGGGAGCCTGCTGCGCCGCCGGGGCCTGCTGGGCGGCGGGGACCTGCTGCGCGGCGGGCTCCTGCCGACGCGGTGCCGCAGCCGACGACGGGGCCGGTGCGGCCGCCGTGCTGGTGGCGGCCGGCTGGGTCGCCCCCTGCGCCGCGACCGCGCCGGACGGTGCCTGGTGTCCGCCGGCGTCCCCGACACCGACGCGGCGCTCGAGCCGCTCGACCCGGGCGAGGGCACCGCGCTGGGTGTCGTCGGCCTCGGGCACGAGCATGCGCGCCGTCATGAGCTCGAGGTGCAGCCGGGGCGAGGTCGCTCCGGTCATGTCCGTCAGCGCCTTGTTCGCGATGTCCGCGCCACGGGACAGCCCGGTGGCACCGAAGACGCCGGCCTGGCGGGTCATGGTGTCGAGCTCGTCCGGCGAGACACCGCGCAGGACCGCTGCGGCGCTCTCGTTCGTCGCCGCGACGACGATCAGGTCGCGCAGCCGCTCGAGCAGGTCCTCGACGAACCGACGCGGGTCCTGACCGGTCTGCACGACCCGATCGATCGCAGCGAAGGCGGAGGCCGGGTCGGCCACGGCGAGGGCGTCCACGACGTCGTCGAGCAGCGCGGCGTCGGTGTAGCCGAGCAGGGCGACCGCGCGTTCGTAGGCGATCGCGCCGTCTTCGCTGCCGGCGATGAGCTGGTCGAGCAGGGACAGGGTGTCGCGGACGGAACCGCCGCCGGCGCGCACGACCAGGGGCAGGACGCCGGGTGCGACCGTCACGGACTCCTGCGTGCAGAGCTGCTCGATGTACTCGAGCATGACGGCGGGCGGCACGAGCCGGAACGGGTAGTGGTGGGTGCGCGACCGGATGGTGCCGATGACCTTCTCCGGCTCGGTCGTCGCGAAGATGAACTTGACGTGCTCCGGCGGTTCTTCGACCAGCTTGAGCAGCGCGTTGAACCCCTGCGGGGTGACCATGTGCGCTTCGTCGAGGATGAAGATCTTGTAGCGGTCGCGCGCGGGGGCGAACACGGCGCGGTCACGGAGGTCTCGCGCGTCGTCGACACCGTTGTGGCTCGCGGCGTCGATCTCGATGACGTCGAGCGAACCGCTGCCGTCGCGGGCGAGCTCGACACAGCTCGGGCAGACGCCGCACGGGGTGTCGGTCGGCCCCTCGGCACAGTTGAGGCACCGCGCCAGGATGCGGGCCGAGGTCGTCTTGCCGCAGCCGCGCGGGCCACTGAACAGGTAGGCGTGGTTGACGCGGTTGGTGCGGAGCGCCGTGCGGAGCGGGTCGGTGACCTGCGACTGCCCGATGAGCTCGGCGAAGTTCTCGGGCCGGTAACGGCGATACAGGGCGGTGACCACGCGACCAGGGTAGCCGGGACGACCGACACCCGCGTGCCCCTCCACAGGTCCACGGGCACTGGACCGGACCGCCTGCGCGGGCTGGGCCGAGCGCACGGACGGCACCGCGCCTCCCGGCCGACACGGGGTCGGACAGGAGGCGCGGTGCGGGACGCTGCTCGGGCTCAGCCGCGGCTGCAGCGGCGGGCACCCTTGGGCAAGGCGGGAGAGCCCAGCAGGCAGAGGAAGACGCCCCACGCACCCGCGCAGGAGACGGACACAGCCCGGCTCCCCCTGCGGAGACAGAAAAGACTCCCCACGCACCCGCCAGAGCCCGGCTACCCTTGCTGCGTTTCCGCCCTGGGGGAGTTCACCTGGATGGCGTCACGTGAGGAGCCGCCGACAACTCTACCGGATGCGACCGGGCAGGATTGACACATGAAGATCGCCATCGCCGGAGGACACGGCCAGATCGCACTGCTCCTCGCCCGCCAGATCACCGACGCCGGACACGACGCCGTCGCGATCGTCCGCAACCCCGCACACGTCGCCGACGTGGAGCAGCAGGGCGCCGCGGCGATCGTCGCGGACCTCGAACAGCTCGGCGACGACGACCTGGCACTGCGCCTCCGGGGGGTCGACGCCGTGGTGTTCGCCGCCGGCGCCGGGCCGAACAGCGGTGCGGAGCGCAAGCTCACCGTCGACCGGGACGGCGCGATCCTGCTCGCGGATGCCGCGGAGCGCGCCGGCATCGACCGGTACGTGATGGTGTCGGCGATGGCGGCGGACACCTACGACCCGGAGGCCGCGGTGGTCCCCGCGAAGGACGACGCCGCCGTGTTCCAGGTCTACCTCCGGGCGAAGGCCGAGGCCGACGCGAACCTGCGCGCCCGACGGCTGCGGTGGACGATCGTGCGTCCGGGTGGCCTGCTCGACACCCCACCGCAGGGGACGGTCGACGTCGGGCGCACCGTCCCGCGTGGCTCGATCCCCCGTGCCGACGTCGCCACGGTCGTGCTGCACGCGCTGCTCGACGATTCGGCGGTCGGGGTCCAGTTCGAGGTCACGAGCGGCAACACGCCGATCCCCGCGGCCCTCGACGCCCTGTCCTGACCCGCGCCCCGCACAGCACCCCGCACAGCGCCCCTCGCACCGTGCGAGCCTCCTCGCTCCCCGTGCGAGGTTCCGTACACCGTGCCCGCACCGCGACCTCGCACCTTGTCCGCAACCCCGCACCAAAGCAGGACAGCGCGCAGCGCGTCAGAGCGCGACCGCAGCCGACTGCCGGGCGATCTCGAGTTCCTCGTTCGTCGGGATCACGAGCACCGCGACACGTGACGTGTCCGAGGAGATGAGCCGGGCCTCCCGGGATCCGAGCTCGTTGCGGTCCGCGTCGATCTCGATGCCCAGGTGCTCGAGCCCGGCGAGCACGCGCCGGCGCAGCAGCGCGTTGTTCTCGCCGACGCCGGCGGTGAAGACCACCGCGTCGAGCCCGCCGAGCTGCGCGGTGTACGCGCCGACGTAGCGACGGATGCGGTGGCGGTACACGGCGAGCGCCGCCTCGGCGACCTCGTCGCCGTTGAGGGCGGCGTCCTGGACGTCGCGCATGTCGCCGTTGCCGGTCAGGCCGAGCAGCCCGGACTGCTTGTTGAGCATGGTGTCGAGCTCGTCGAAGGACAGCCCGGCCTCGCGGTGCAGGTGCAGCAGGACGGCGGGGTCGAGGTCGCCGGAACGGGTGCCCATGACGAGGCCCTCGAGCGGCGTGAGGCCCATCGACGTCTCGATCGACTTCCCGCCGTCGATCGCTGCGGCCGAGGCACCGTTTCCCAGGTGCAGCACGATGGTCTTCAGCTCGGACAGCGGGCGGTCGAGGAAGACGGCGGCCTGCTCGGACACGTACTTGTGGCTCGTACCGTGCATGCCGTAGCGGCGGATGGAGTACTTCGCGGCCAGGTCGGCGGGGATCGCGTAGGTGTACGCGTGCGTCGGCATGGTCTGGTGGAACGCGGTGTCGAACACGGCGACGTGCGGGACGTCGGAGAACACCTGCTTCGCGGCCCGGATCCCCTCGAGGTTCGCCGGGTTGTGCAGCGGCGCGAGGCTGTTCAGTGCCTCGATCTGTCGTTCGACGTCGTCCGTCACCACCGTCGCGCGGTCGAAGGTGGTGCCGCCGTGCACGACGCGGTGGCCGACGACGGCCGGCGGGTGCTCGTCGAACGACGGGCCGACCTTGGCGAACGCGTCGATCATCGCCTGGAACCCGGCGGCGTGGTCCGGCACGGACGCGGCGTCGTTCGACGACGACTCCCCGGTCAGCGCGTTGGTGTGCTTCCACGCGCCGGCCGACTCGCCGATGCGCTCCACGAGCCCGGAGGCGAGCGTGCGCTCCCCCTCGAATTCGATGAGCTGGTACTTGAACGAACTCGATCCGGAGTTCACGACGAGGGCTGCGGTCACGGGTGGTGTCGCTTTCTGCTCATGGCCTGGTCGGCCGGACGGGAGGCGCGGTGTGCGTCGCGCAGGTCAGGCCGCGTCGGACGCGGTGCCGGCCTGGATCGCGGTGATCGCGACGGTGTTCACGATGTCGCTGACGAGAGCGCCGCGGGACAGGTCGTTGATCGGCTTGCGCAGTCCCTGCAGGACCGGCCCGATGGCGACCGCGCCGGCGGAGCGCTGCACGGCCTTGTAGGTGTTGTTGCCCGTGTTGAGGTCCGGGAAGATGAAGACGGTCGCCTTGCCGGCCACCGGTGAGTCCGGCATCTTCGTGCTCGCGACCGTCGGGTCGGCAGCGGCGTCGTACTGGATCGGGCCCTCGACGAGCAGGTCGGGACGGCGTTCGCGGACGAACGCGGTACCGGCGCGGACCTTGTCGACGTCGGCGCCGGTGCCGCTGTCGCCGGTCGAGTAGCTGAGCATCGCGACGCGCGGGTCGATGCCGAACTGGGTCGCCGTCTCGGCCGACGAGATCGCGATGTCGGCGAGCTGCTCGCTCGTCGGGTCCGGGATCACCGCGCAGTCGCCGTAGACCAGGACGCGGTCGGCGAGCGCCATCAGGAACACGCTCGACACGATCGAGGTGTCGGGACGGGTCTTGATGATCTCGAAGGACGGCCGGATGGTGTGCGCCGTGGTGTGCTTCGCACCGGAGACCATGCCGTCGGCGAGCCCGAGCTGCACCATCATCGTGCCGAAGTACGAGACGTCGGTCACGGTGTCGCGCGCGAGCTCGATCGACATGCCCTTGTGCGCCCGGAGGCGGGTGTACTCCTCGGCGAAGCGTTCGCGGAGCTCGGGGTCGAACGGCGACACGAGCTGGGCGGCTTCGAGGTCGAGTCCGAGCTCGGTCGCGCGGGAGCGGATCGCGGCGGGGACACCGAGGATCGTCAGCTCGCAGACCTGGCGGGCGAGCAGCGTCGACGCCGCGCGGAGGATGCGGTCGTCCTCGCCCTCGGGCAGCACGATGTGCTTGCCGTACCCCCGTGCCCGGTCGAGCAGGCCGTGCTCGAACATGAGCGGCGTGACGACGCCGGACGGCGTGAGCTGCAGACGGTCGCGCAGGGACTCGGCGTCGACGTGCTGCTCGAACAGGGCGAGCGCGAGGTCGGCCTTGCGGGGCGAGTCCGCCGCCAGGCGCCCGCGGGTCTGCGTGATGCGGAGGGCGGTGTCGTACGTGCCCAGGTCGTTCTGCGCGATCGGCAGTGAGCTCGACAGGCCCTCGAGCAGCCGGGAGATCTGCGGTGCGGTCTCGAACCCGCCGTTCAGGATGACGCCGGCCAGGCTCGGGAACGTGTCCGACTGGTTCGCCAGCAGGGTCGCGATGAGCACATCGCTGCGGTCACCCGGGACCACGACGATGCCGCCCTCGATCAGGCGGGGCAGGACGTTCTCCATGCTCATGCCGGCGACGACGGTGCCGAGTGCCTCGCGGTCGAGCAGGGCGTCGTCCCCGCGCACCAGGGTCGCGTCGGTCGCCTGCAGCAGCGCACGGACGGTCGGGGCGACGAGGACGCGGTCCTCCGGGATCGCCCACACCGGCACGTCCGGGTGGTCGTCGTGCACGGCCTGCTCGACACTCGCCACGATGGCGGCGAGGGCCTCCGGGTCGGCGCGGTTCACGACGACACCGAACAGCTGCGCGTGCGCCGCCCGCAGCTCGCTCGTCGTGACGTCCGCGACCTGCGCCATCCCCTCGGGCGTGCGGGCACCGCGCTCGGCTGCGTCACGACCGCCGAGGACGAGGAGCACCGGGGCGCCGAGGTTCGCGGCGACCTTCGCGTTGAACGACAGCTCGGTGGGGCTGCCGACGTCGGTGTAGTCGGACCCGAGCACGACCACCGCGTCGCACTGCCGCTCCACCTGGGCGAAGCGGTTCACGATGGTGCCGAGCGCTGCGTCCGGATCCGCGTGGACGTCGTCGTAGGTGACCCCCACGGCGTCGTCGTACGAGATCCCGACCGCGGTGTGCTGCAGCAGCAGTTCGAGCACGTAGTCGGGTTCGGCGACCGAGCGGGCGACGGGGCGGAACACGCCGACGCGGCCGACGGAGCGCGCGAGGGTCTCGAGGACACCGAGGGCGACGGTGCTCTTGCCCGTGTGCCCTTCTGCTGACGTGATGTAGATGCGGGTCGACACGCGCCCCAGGGTAGTCGTCGGACATGTCACGACAACTGGGAGCACCGCCCTCGACGACACACGGTCGTGAGCACCCGGCAGAACCTGTACCATTGGGTGTCGCCGTCGCGAGACAGCGCAAGGAGAATTCGCCTAGTGGCCTATGGCGCACGCTTGGAAAGCGTGTTGGGTGCAAGCCCTCGGGGGTTCGAATCCCCCATTCTCCGCCAGCAGCAGTTGGGTGCGCGCGCAGCACCCAACTGCGGGGTTCGAATCCCCCGTTCTCCGCCGAGCAAGCCCCGCACTCCGGTGCGGGGCTTTCTTCGTTCGCGGCGTTCCTCGTCGCCGGTCCCCCACGCGGCGGACTCACCTGTCCCCTGTCCGCCAAGGACTGGCCGTCAAACGCCGATCCGGGGTGGAACGGGCTGTCCCCGGTCCCCGTCGTTCACCTATGCTTGCCGGAGCGGACGACTCCGGGACGAGTCGACCGCGGTGCATCGAGCGGCAGGGGCGTCGCTCGCAGGGCGGCCGATTCGGCGTGCCCGGGAGACCCGAGGGTTCAGGAGACGCGCATGGGGGAAATGACGGTGCCAGCGACGCCACACCTGCGCGCCACCGTGTACGACGTCGTCCTCCGCCCCCGCCGTTCCCTGGTCCGCTCGACCGCGCTGAGCATCGTGTTCTCGGCCGTACCGCTCGCCGTCGCCCTGGTCTGGGTGTCGTTCCCGTTCCGGACGTGGGCGATGGTCGCGACCGTGGTCGTCGCGCTGGCGGTCCTCGTCGGCGTCGTCTTCGTCCGACTGAGCACGGCGTACATCGGCATCGACCCCGACGGCCTGACGATCCGGGGCGTGGTCACCGCGCACCGCCGGATCCCCCGTGACCGCGTGCACAGCCTGGTGCTCGCCACCACCTACGGCAGCTCGGTCGACCGCACCATGCGCGAGCTCGTGGCGTTCGACGCGACGGGCGCGCACCTGTTCCGCATCCGTGCCGACGTGTGGGGCGACGACGGGCTCGCCCAGGTCGTCGACGCCCTGGGCGTCCAGGTGACGGAAGAGGCACGTCCGGTCTCGGCCCGGGTCTTCGCGAAGCGCTACCCGTCGAGCCGCGCCTGGTACGAACAGCGGCCGGCCTACCTGTTCGTCGGCGGCGTGGCAGCACTCGTCGTCCTGGGTCTGCTCGTCGTCGAGTTCACCGGCCTGCTCGGTCGCTGACGCTCGGAGCTGCTGGACGTCACCGACGTCGGCGCAGCGTCGAGAAGATCCCTTGCACGACCTCCTTCGCGATCGTGCCGCCGAGCCGTGAACCGAGCAGGTCCGACAGCGGGTCGTCCGCCTTCCGTGAGGTCGTCGTCCGCGTGCTCCGCCCCGACCGGCCCGAACGCCACGACGCCGCAGCCCGCTCGGCCTTCTCGAACTCGCGCTGCGTCCGCTCGTACTCCTTCTGCGCAGCAGCCCGCTCGCGTTCCTCCTGCTTGGCCTGCGCCGCGGCCTCCTTGGCCGCGGTCGCCGCAACACGCGCCGCTTCCTTCTCGGCCTCGGCCGCCGCGAGCGCTGCGTCCTTCTGCGCGTCCGTCGCAGCGGCCTCGGCAGCGGCTGCCTCCATCCGGCGCGCGAGCATCTCGTGCGCCGAGTCCGGATCCACCCGCGTGCCGTACGTCGCGAGCAACGGCGATGCCTGCACCCGCGACTGCATCTCGGCAGCGGGCATCGGGTCCATCGACCCCTGCGGCGCGCGCAACCGGGTCCACGCGACCGGCGTCGGCGCACCCTTCTCGTTCATGACGGTGACGATCGCCTCGCCGGTCGCCAGCGAGGTCAGCACCTCACCCAGGTCGTAGTCGCTCGACGGGTAGGTCGACACCGTCGCCCGGAGCGCCTTCGCGTCGTCGGGGGTGTGCGCCCGCAGCTGGTGCTGGATGCGCGACCCGAGCTGCGCCAGGACGTCGTTCGGCACGTCCTTCGGGGTCTGGGTCACGAAGAAGATCCCGACGCCCTTCGACCGGATCAACCGCACGGTCCGCACGATCTGGTCCGTGAAGTCCTTCGATGCCCCGCTGAACAGCAGGTGCGCCTCGTCGAAGAAGAACACCAGCTTCGGCTTGTCCTGGTCGCCCACCTCTGGCAGTTCGTTGAACAGGTCGGCCAGCAACCACATCAGGAACGTCGAGAAGACCTCGGGCTGGTCCTGCACGCCCGGGACCTCGAGCAGGCTGACGATCCCCCGGCCGTCCGCCGCCGTGCGTAGGAACACCTGCGTGTCGATCTCGGGCTCGCCGAAGAACTGGTCGGCACCCTTGTCGGCGAACGTGATGAGCTCGCGCAGGATGACCCCGGCGGTCTGCTTCGACAGACCACCGAGCTCGGCGAGTTCGCCCTTGCCCTGGTCGCCCGACAGGAACGTCAGCACGCTCCGCAGGTCGGCCAGGTCGACGAGCGGCAACCCGGCCTGCTCGGCGTAGTGGAACACCAGTCCGAGCGACGATTCCTGGGTGTCGTTCAGCCCGAGCACCTTCGACAGCAGCAACGGCCCGAACCCGGACACCGTCGCGCGGATCGGTACGCCCGTGCCCTGACCACCGAGCGAGAAGAGCTCCGCCTGGCTCGCGACGCCCTGCCACTGCTGGCCGATCCCCGCGGTGCGCGCGAGCAGCTTCTCGTTCCCCTGCCCGACCACCGCGAGCCCCGACAGGTCGCCCTTGATGTCGGCCGCGAAGACCGGCACGCCGTTCGCCGCGATCTGTTCGGCCAGGACCTGCAGCGTGCGGGTCTTGCCGGTGCCGGTCGCGCCGGCGACCAGCCCGTGCCGGTTCAGCATGCCGAGCGGGATCCGGACCTGGACGTCCGGCTGCGCCTCGCCGTTCACCAGGGCGCCGAGTTCGAGCGCCTGCCCCTCGACGGTGTAGCCGGTGCGGATCGCGGCGACGGCGTCCGGTCCCAGCGGGCCCGCTCCGCCGCTGACGGGAGGCACGGTGCCGGCAGCCGGGGCGGGCTCCGGAGCCGGTGGGGTGGCGGAGGCGGGCTCCGCGTCGGGGGCGAGCCGGGCCTCCTGTCCGGAGGGTGCCGGGGACTCGGCGACCGCCGGTTCGGCGTCCGGCGTGAGTGCTGATGTTCGTGCCGCGAGCGCGGCCGCGAGCTCCTCGGCCCGCTGCACGGCTTCGTCGGCCAGCCGGCGTGCCTCGTCCGCTGCCTGCTTGGCGGCCTCGGCCGCTGCCCGTGCCTGCTCCACCGCGTCGCTCATGGGCACAGCCTATGGACGCGCGGGGGCCGCTGTCCGGCTGTTCCGGGCAGCTGTGGAGAACCCGTCAGTGCGTGAGCTCGGGGACCGTCCGGGGCCGCACCACGAACCACAGGATCAGGATGGCCATCACCGACGTCGAGGCCATCACGATCGCCATCGGGGTCGCGGTCGTGATGCCGAGCCAACCCACGATCGGCGAGATCAGGCCGGCGACGCCGAAGTTCAGGGCGCCGAGCAGCGACGCCGCAGTGCCGGCCTCCTTGCCGTGCGCGGCCAGGCCGATGACCTGGACGAGGGGGAACGAGAACCCGCACGCCGCGATGAAGAACCACAGGGGCACGAGCACGCCCACGAGCCCCGCACCGAGCTGGTCGAGCACGATGATCGCGATCGACGCCAGGAACAGGGTCGCCGTCGAGCACGCCAGGATCCACTGCGGCCCGACGCGCTGCGCCAACCGCGCTGAGATCTGCACGCCGAGGACGACGCCCACCGAGTTCACCGCGAAGAGCAGCCCGTACTGCTGGGCGTCGAGTCCGTAGACACCCTGGAACAGGAACGGCGACGAGCTGAGGTACGAGAACAACCCGCTGAACACCATCGCCCCGATGAGCGCGACCCCCACGAAGATCCGGTCGGAGAACAGCGCCTTGTACCGCTGACCGATCGTGGAGTGCCCGGCCTCGCGGCGACGGGCCGGCGGCAGGGTCTCGACGATGAGCAGGATCGACGCGATCACCACGGCCAGGCCGTAGCAGGCGAGGAAGACGAAGATGCCGCGCCAGCTGGTGAACTGGAGCATCTGCGAGCCGATGAGCGGCGCGAGGATCGGCGCCAGCCCGTTCACCATCGCCAGGCGGGACAGCATCCGGACGAGCGGCTTGCCGCCGAACAGGTCGCGGACGGTGGCCATCGCGACGACACCGCCGGCGGCCGCACCCATGCCCTGGAGCACGCGGAACACCGCGAGGAGCTCGATGTCGGGAGCGGTCGCCGCACCGATCGACGCGGCGATGTGCACCGTCGTCGCGATGATGAGCGGCAGCCGGCGGCCGACCTTGTCGCTCCACGGACCGACGAGCAGCTGCCCGAACGCGAACCCGAGCGTCGTCGCCGTGAGCGTCAGCTGCACGGCGCCGTCGGTGACGCCGAACTGTTCCTTGATGGCCGGGAACGCCGGCAGGTACAGGTCGATCGTGAACGGCCCGAGCGCCGTCAGGGCACCCAGGACGAAGACGTAGACGAGTCGCTGCCCACGGGAGAGGGAGTCTCCGGGGTGCAGGACGACCCGGAGCGAACCGGTGGTGGCGGGCGCGGTCACGAGCAGGAGTCCTTCGGCGGTGAGGGGCGGGGAGGTGATCGCGGCGTCGATCGAATCGATTCGTCCGCGGAACCATCCTACGGGCCGACGGAACACTCCCGACGCCGTCGGCACGGATTGCCCGCGTGTTGCCACCCGCCGTCCGCGTGCCGATCCCGCGCCATGCGGTACCGTCGGACTGCTCGGGGGCCTCCGGGTGAACCGGATCAGAAGGGGGTGGGCGTCATGGTGGATGCCCGGATCCTGCACACGACCGCCGCCCTGCGCGAAGCGATCCTGCGACTGGCGGCCGACCGCCCCGTCTCCGAGATCACCGTCGCGGACGTCACCCGTGCCGCCGGCATCAACCGCGCGACGTTCTACTCGCACGCGGTCTCCCCCGGATCGCTGCTCGCCGACGTGCTGACGCCGGAGCTCGACCGCATCCGGCAGGACGACGCCGACGACCGACGGGCCGCAGCCGCCCGCGGGGCCGACGCAGCCGAGCTCGCGACCATCACGCGGCGGGGCATCAACGCGGTCGTCGAGCACGTGACCACCCACCGCGACATCTACGCCAAGGCACTGCCGGACCCGAACGACGCGTCACTGCACCGGCTGCTCGTGGGCCACTTCACCGAGTCGAGCGCCCTGCACATCCGCGAACTCGACGCCGCCCGCCGCCCGGAACTCCTCGACGACGTGGCCGCCGGCTACGTCGCGCAGGGCTTCGTCGGGGCGATCGAGGCCTGGCTCGCCGGGCCCCGACGGTCGCGGAAGGCGCTGGTCGAGACGATCACGCTGTCGTTCCCGGCCTGGTGGAGCTGAGCTGCAGCTCGACGCCGCGCTGATCGGCTCGGCTCACTCGGCGTCGGTCGTGTCGCCGTCGCTCGGCTCGGTCTCCGGCTTCTCGCCGCGCTGCAACGACCGCACCACCTCGACGGCGGTGGCCGACAGGTCCGCGTCGTCGGCACTTGCTGGCACCCGGTAGTCGGCGGACACGCCGTCGCCCCCCGTACCGCTCGCCGGCAGCGGATCGCCAAGGGACACCACCACGACACCGGCGTCGTGCGCGGTCTGGATCACCCCGGTGAGCGCAGACGGCCGAGCCGCGTGCACGAGCAGGGCCTTGGCGCCCTTGCGGACGAGCTGGGCGACCGCGGTCCGCTGGGACGCCGCCGCACCCGACGCGGGTGCGACCCGGACGTCGGGACGGAAGCCGGCGTCGGACAGGCCGGTGCGCAGGTCTTCGCCCAGGGCCGTGTCGTCGTGGACCAGCACGACGCCGATCACGGCCTGCTTGTCGAACCCGCCGTCGGAGCTGGTCAGGTCCGTGCTCTGCACCGGCGTGGGCGCAGCGGACGTCGTGCCCTGGCAGCCGGCCAACGCGAGGGCGGCCGTCAGGACGACGGCTGCAGCGACGATGCGCACCACGGGGTCTCCTCTTCGGTCCGGTCTGCCACGCTACCCGGCTGCGGGGTCCGGCGACGCCGACGACACCGGCGCGGGGACGGGTCCGAGCCGCCGGACCGCGGCGATCGCCAGTGCGGCGAAGCAGATCATCGCCGCGAAGACCAGGGGGAAGGACACCGTGCCCTCGGCGCCGCCGGTCGCGGTGAACAGCAGCCCGGTGACGGCCAGGCCGATGACGCTGCCCGCGGCGTCGGCGATGGTGAGCGCCGAGCTCGCGAACCCGTCGTCGCCTTCACCCGAGAACCGCAGCGTGAGCATCGACGTCCGCGGGTAGATGGCCCCCATGCCCGCGCCGCCGACGAACCAGCCGGCGACGAGCACCAGCCACGGCAGGTCGAGCGTCGCCACCGCGAAGGCCGCCAGCAGGCTCACCAGGACGAGCACGAGGCCGACCCCGAAGGTCCGACGAGCGGTCAGGCGCTGCTCCCCCAGCCGACCGTGCGCCCAGCTCGAGGCCGCCCAGCTGAGCGCGGCGACGGTCAGCGCGAGCCCCGCTGCCGATGCGGACAGGCCGTGCTTCGCCTGCAGCAGGAACGGCACGTACGCCTCGCTGCCGAAGAACGACGCCGCCACGAGCCCGCGCAGCAGCACCACCGAGGGCAGTCCGGCGGCGGCGCGGAAGGTGCCCGCCGGCAGCAGCGGCCTCAGTGCGAACCACGAGCCGACCAGGCCGACCACGACCGCGGCCACCATCCCCCACGGGGTCAGGTCCGGCGCGACGTTGAGCAGCAGGATCGACACGGCCGCGGCGACCGACCACCCGATCCGGATCCGCTGCCACGGTGGCCGCAGCTCGACCGCCGGTGCCTGCAGCCGTCCGAGCGTCGGCACGAGCACGGTGAACGCTCCGACGGCGATCACGAGCGCCCCCGCGAAGACCCAGTGCCAGTTCCACGTGTCGGTGACGATGCCGGCGATCGCCGGGCCGATGAGCGCCGGGACCACCCAGGCGGCCGCGAACCCGGCGAACACCGGTCCGTGCAGCTCGGCGGGGAAGATCCGGGCCACGAGCACGTACAGCACGACGTCGATCGCGCCGGCGCCGAAGCCCTCGACCAGTCGACCGACCAGGAAGACCTCCATCGTCGGCGCGAGCATGACCACGGCGGTCCCGACGGCGAACAGCAGCGCGGAGACCCAGGCGACGATCCGGCCGCCGGCGCGGTCCGTCCAGTTGCCAGCGAGCACCATGCCGGGCACCCCGGCCGCGAGCGGTGCCGCGAAGGCCAGGGCGTACAGGGCCTCGCCGTCCAGGTCGCGACTGATCACCGGCATGATCGTCGTCATCGCCAGGTTCTGGAACGCCGCGACGCCCACGATGGCGACCATGCCGATCGTCGCGAGGGCGTACCGGCCGCTCAGCAGGCCCGTCCTCGTCGCCGTGGTGCTCACCCGCTCATCGTAGGGGCGAGGGGCGACACCGCCGACGTCGCGGGGCGCGGACCACGCGCGATGCGCGTCAGCGCCTGCTGCAGGTCCGCCTCAGCGCGTCAGCGCCTGCTGCAGATCCGCGATCAGGTCGCCCGCGTCCTCGATGCCGACGGACAGCCGCACCACGTTCTCGGGCACCGCGAGCTCCGTGCCCTTCACCGAGGCGTGGGTCATCTCGCTCGGGTACCCGATGAGCGACTCCACACCCCCGAGCGACTCGGCCAGCGCGAACAGCTCCGTGGACTCCGCGAAGCGGCGGGCCGCGTCCGGTCCGCCGGACAGTGCGACGGACAGCATCCCGCCGAACCCGCGCATCTGGCGGGCCGCGACGTCGTGCCCCGGGTGGTCGGTGAGCCCCGGGTAGTAGACGCGCTCGATGCCCGGCGCGGCGACGAGCGCCTCGGCGACGGCCTGCGCGTTCGCGGAGTGCCGCTCCATCCGGACCGCCAGGGTCTTGATGCCGCGGGTGGTCAGGAAGGCGTCGAACGGCGACGAGATCGCACCGGCGCCGAACTGCAGGAACTGCACCTTCGCCGCGAGCTCCTGGTCGGCGAGCACGACGGCCCCACCGACGACGTCGGAGTGGCCACCCAGGTACTTCGTCGTCGAGTACACGACGACGTCGGCCCCGAGCGACAAGGGCTGCTGCAGGTACGGCGACGCGAAGGTGTTGTCCACGACGACGAGTGCACCGGCCTCGTGCCCGAGGGTCGCGAGTCCGGCGATGTCGGCGATCTTCATGAGCGGGTTGGTCGGCGTCTCGACCCAGAGCACGGTGTCCTCGGGAGCGCCCTGCAGCGCGGCCCGGACCTGGTCGAGCTCGCTCATGTCGACGACGACGAGCTCGACGCCCCACGGCACGTGCAGTCGGCTGACCAGACGGTGGGTCCCGCCGTAGACGTCGTTCCCCATCACGACGCGGGCCCCGGGGCGGAGCGCCGCCCGGAGCAGGGCGTCCTCGGCTGCGAGACCGGACGCGAACGAGTACGCGGCCACGCCGCCGTCCAGGTCGGCGAGCAGCGTCTGCAGGGAGTCGCGCGTCGGGTTGCCGGCGCGGGAGTACTCGTAGCCGTTCCGCATCCCACCGATGCCGTCCTGCACGTAGGTGGACGTCAGGTGGATCGGCGGGATGACCGCGCCGGTGGGGCCGTCGGGCTCCTGGCCGGCGTGGACGGCGCGGGTGCTGAACTCGGTCATGCTGGCTGCGTTCCTTACTCGGAGAGGTAGGTCAGGAGATCGTGGCGGGTCAGGACCGTGACCGGCTTGCCGTCCTCGACGACGAGCAGGGCGTCCACCGACTCGAGGGCCCGGCGCGCTGCGGACACGGACTCGCCCACGCCGATCAACGGGAGCGGCTCGCCCACGAAGCCGGTCAGGGCGTCCGTCATCTTCGCGGCACCGGTGAAGACCTGTTCGAGCAGGTCCTTCTCGGCGACGGCCCCGATGACCTCGCCGATGACGACCGGCGGTTCCGCGCTGAGCACGGGCATCTGGGACACCCCGTACTTGGTCATGATGTCGACGACCTCGCGCACGGTGTCCGCCGGGTGCGCGTGCACCAGGTCGGGCAGACGGCCGTCCTTGCCGGCGATGAGCGACCCGACGGTGCGGGCCTCGTCGGTCTCGGCGAAGCCGTACGAGCGCATCCACCGGTCGTTGAAGATCTTGCCGAGGTAGCCGCGACCGCCGTCGGGCAGCAGCACCACGACGACGTCGTCCTCGGTCAGGTCGCGGGCGGCCCGCAGCGCTGCGACGACCGCCATCCCGCTGGACCCGCCCACGAGCAGGCCCTCTTCCCGCGCCAGGCGGCGGGTCATCGCGAACGAGTCGGCGTCCGACACCGCGATGATCTCGTCCGGCACCTCGGGGTCGTACGCGGTCGGCCAGAAGTCCTCGCCCACACCCTCGACCAGGTACGGCCGGCCGGTGCCGCCGGAGTAGACCGAGCCCTCGGGGTCGGCCCCCACGATGCGGACACGACCGTCGGACGCCTCCTTCAGGAAGCGCCCGGTGCCCGAGATGGTGCCACCCGTCCCGACGCCCGCGACGAAGTGGGTGATCTGCTGCTCGGTGTCGCGCCAGATCTCCGGACCGGTGGTCTCGTAGTGGCTGCGGGGGCCGTTCGGGTTCGCGTACTGGTTCGGCTTGTAGGCGCCGGGGATCTCGCGGACGAGCCGGTCGGACACCGAGTAGTACGACTCCGGGTGCTCGGGCGGCACCGCGGTCGGCGTGACGACGATCTCGGCGCCGTACGCCGTCAGGACGTTGCGCTTGTCCTCGCCGACCTTGTCCGGCAGCACGAACACGCACCGGTAACCGCGCTGCTGGGCGACGAGGGCCAGCCCGACCCCGGTGTTGCCCGACGTGGGTTCGACGATCGTCCCGCCTGGCCGGAGGTCACCAGAGGCCTCGGCAGCATCGATGATGCGCGTGGCGATGCGGTCCTTCGACGACCCGCCGGGGTTGAGGTACTCCACCTTCACCAGGACGGTCGCGCGCACCCCCTCGGTGACCCGGTTGAGCTTGACGAGCGGGGTGTCACCGACGAGGTCGACCACGGAGTTCGCGTAACGCACGGGCCCGAGTCTAGGACGCCGACACCGCGTTCTGCTGGGTCGTGACGTGCGCCTCGCCCTGGTCGTGTCTCGTGTCGGACGGGAGGCCCGTGGCGGGGCCGCCACGGGCCTCCCGTCCGGTCTGGGGGCGCGTGTCCGATCGGCGCGCCCGCCCGCAGGTCGGTGGCCGTGATCGGCGGGGTCAGCGGCCGACGGCGTCCGCCGGGGTGTTCTGCTGCCGGTGCAGGAGCGCGTAGGTGCCGTCCAGCGCGAGGAGTTCGTCGTGCGTCCCCTGCTCGACGATCCGCCCGTGGTCGAGCACGAAGATGACGTCGGCGTCCCGGATCGTCGACAGCCGGTGCGCGATCGAGATGGTGGTGCGCCCCGCGGCGGCAGTGTCGAGCGCGGTCTGCACCACGCGTTCCGAGATCGAGTCCAGCGCGCTCGTGGCCTCGTCGAGCACCAGCACCGGCGGGTCCTTCAGGAGCACCCTGGCGATCGCGATCCGCTGCTTCTCGCCCCCGGACAGCCGGTACCCGCGCTCCCCCACGACGGTGTCGTAGCCGTCCGGGAACGAGGCGATCGTGTCGTGGATGTTCGCCGCCCGAGCCGCCCGTTCGACCTCGTCGTCGGTGGCGTCCGGCTTGGCGTAGCGCAGGTTGTCGCCGATCGTCGCGTGGAAGAGGTACGTCTCCTGGCTGACGATCCCCACGTGGCGCATGAGGTCCTCGTGCACGAGGTCGCGGACGTCCTGTCCGGCGAACCGCACGGAGCCCTCGGTCGCCTCGTACAACCGTGGCACCAGGTACGACACGGTCGTCTTGCCCGCGCCCGACGGACCGACGAAGGCGGCGAACTGGCCGGGCCGGAGCTCGAACGAGACCCCGCGGAGCGTCGGCTTGTCGGCCTCGCCGTCGGGGTACGTGAACGTCACGTCGTCGAAGGCGACGTGACCGACCATCGTGTCGTCGACGGGCTTCGCGGTGGGCGAGTCCGTGATCGCGGGCTTCAGGTCGAAGTACTCGAAGATGCGGGCGAACAGCGCTCCGGAGGTCTGCAGGTCGAGCACCACCCGGAGCAGTCCGACCGTCGGGAACAGCAGGCGCGACTGCACCGTCGTGAACGCCACGATGGTGCCGGCGGTGATCGGGACGTCGCCGATGATCAGCCAGGCTGCGACGAGGTAGATGATCGCCGGGATGATCGACAGGAAGATCTGCACGATCGCGAAGAACCACTGTCCGGACATCTGCTGGCGGACCTGCAGCTGGATCTGGTTGCGGTTCTCGTCACCGTAGCGGCGGGTCTCACTGCGCTGCTGGTTGAAGCTCTTGGCCAGCAGGATGCCGGAGACGCTCAGTGCCTCTTGCGTGATCGCCGTCATGTCGGACAGCGACTCCTGCGTCTGCCCGGCGATGCGGGCACGGACCTGCCCGACCCGACGCTGCGCGATGACGAGCAACGGGAGCAGCACGACCGCGACCAGGGTCATCTGCCAGCTCAGCAGCAGCATCGCGACGATCGCGGCGATGACCGTGACGGTGTTGCCGAGCACCGACGAGATCGTGTTGTTGAGCACGCTCGCGACGCCGCCGACGTCGTTCTGCAGGCGGGACTGGATCACGCCGGTCTTGGTGCGGGTGAAGAACGCGAGCTCCATGCGCTGCAGGTGCCCGAACAGACGCATCCGCATGGCGCCCATGACCTTGTTGCCGACCGTCGCCGTCAGGTACGTCTGCCAGACGCCCACTCCGGCGCTCGCGATCCAGAGGAACACCATCGCCGACACGAGCTCGACCAGCACCGGGACGTCGGGGCTGCCGGAGGGTGGGAACAGGCCGCGGTCGAACGCCTGCTGCGTCAACAGCGGCGGGATCACGGAGATCGCCGCGCCGATCAGCACGAGGACGACCGTCAGGATGATCGACCTGCGGTGCGGGACGAACAGCCCGGCGATCCGCTTCACCAGGTGCGGGATCTTCGGCGCTTCGGCGTTGGCGGCCTTCTGCGCACGGAAGTCACCGCTGGAGATCCGGCCGCCGCCGCGCGGACCACCGCCCCCGCGCATCCCGCCGCCCATGCTCATGCAGCAACCGTATCCCCGCGGTCGGACATCGGCGCGCGCTCGATCACCGCCGTTCCGCGGTGCAGTCTGACGGCCGTATTTGACCCCGTTCAGGGGGCGTGCGAGCATGTGCCGTCCCCGCCCCCGCACCACCGAGGTCCCATGACGTCCGCGCCGTCCCGTCCCACGTCCCTCCGCCAGCAGCTCGCCCGCCGCAAGCCGATCGAGCAACTGCAGTCCGAGGCAGCCGTCGGCGTCAACGGCGAACCGCTCCGCCGGTCGCTCGGTGTCTGGCACCTGACGATGATCAGTGTCGGCGCGACCCTCGGTACCGGCATCCTGGTGGTGCTCGGCACGGCCGTGCCGCTCGCGGGCCCGGCCGTGTGGATCTCCTTCGTCGTCGCCGGGATCGCGGCCCTGCTCTCGGCGCTGTCCTACGCCGAGATGGCCGGAGCCGTCCCGACCTCGGGGTCGAGCTACTCCTACACCTACGCCACGATGGGCGAGGGCATCGCCTGGGTCTGCGGGTGGTGCCTCGTCCTCGAGTACGCCGTCTCGGTGGCAGCGGTCGCGGTCGGCGCGAGCGAGTACGTCGACGAGACCCTGCGTGTGTTCGGGCTGCACCTGCCGACGGCACTGTCCGCGCCCCCGGGGGACGGCGGCGTCGTGAACCTGCCGGCGGCCGTCCTGGTCCTGCTCGCCACCGTGGTCCTGATCCCCGGAGCCCGCGAGAGCGCCTGGGTGAACACCGTCATGGTCGTCGTGAAGATCGCACTCCTCGTGTTCTTCGTGGTCGTCGCCTTCACGGCCTTCCAGGCGCAGAACTTCGAACCGCTCGCACCGATGGGTGCCGCCGGGGTGACCGCTGCGGCCTCCAGGCTCTTCTTCTCGTACATCGGTTTCGACGCCGCCTCCACCGCCGGCGAAGAGGCGAAGAACCCCCGCCGCGACCTCCCCCGGGCGATCATCGGTTCGATCGCGCTCATCACGGCGCTGTACATCCTCGTCGCCATCGCCGCGATCGGTGCCCGTTCGTGGACCGACTTCTCGTCCTCCGAGGCCTCGCTCGTCCGCATCGTGGTCGATGTCACGGGTCAGCCCCTCGTCGCGCTGGTGTTCTCGATCGGCGCGGTCGTCGCGATCGCGAGCGTCGTGCTGACGGTGCTCTACGGCCAGACCCGGATCCTGCTCACCATGGCCCGCGACGGCCTGGTCCCGAAGGTCTTCGGTCGGGTCTCGCGGCGCACCGGTACCCCCATCGCGAACACGTTGATCATCGGCATCGCGGTCACGATCGTCGCCGCCCTGGTCCCCCTGGGCGAGCTCGCCGACGCCACCAGCATCGGCACCCTCGTGGCGTTCGCGCTCGTCAACGTGTCGGTCATCGTGCTCCGTCGCTCGCAGCCCGACCTCGAGCGCTCGTACCGCGTCCCGCTGTTCCCCGTCGTGCCGATCCTCGGTGCCCTGAGCTGCGTCCTCCTGGCGGTGTTCCTCGGCGCGACGACGTGGATCGCCTTCGGCATCTGGATGGTCGTCGGCGCCGTG
This sequence comes from Curtobacterium sp. MCJR17_020, assembly GCF_003234365.2. Classification (NCBI taxonomy): domain Bacteria; kingdom Bacillati; phylum Actinomycetota; class Actinomycetes; order Micrococcales; family Microbacteriaceae; genus Curtobacterium; species Curtobacterium sp. MCJR17_020. The sequence continues at coordinate 2,716,735 of NZ_CP126260.1, forward strand.
CTCTACCTGGCCTACGGCCGCCGTCACAGCACCTTGCGCTGACCGCCCGGCCCGCCCCGAGACTCGGTTTGAGCGACACTTCTCGCGCTCAGGCACGCGAGAAGTGTCGTTCACCGCGAGTATCGCGGGGGCAGCACCGAGTCTCGTCCACATTCCCCCGCCACGAAGAACTCTCCACAGGCCGGCTCGCGCGGAGCACCTGACGGACGTCGGGCCGCGAGGCTCCAGCCATGACGACCGAACGAACGCGCCTTCTCCGAGCGACGAGTCTCGACCCGACCGGATCCCGCTTGCTCCAGCGGCGACACCGCGCGGGCCAGCTCGTCCGGATCACCGATGGCGTCTACGTCGACGCGCAGGTCTGGCGGGAGGTCAGCAGCACCGAACAACACCTCCTGATCGCACGCGCTCTGGCGCCGCAGCTCCGTGACGACGCTGCCTTCTCCCACCTGACGGCCGCGATCGCGTACGGCTGGCCACTCATCGGTTCTCCCCCGCAACGCGTCCACGTGACCGACGGTGCAACGCGCAAGACGGAACACCGAGCCCACCTCGTGCGGCACGCTGGTCCTCCGGAGACCGGCACGAGGCCGTCTTCGTTCGCCGGCGTGCGGCTCACCAGTGCGCTGCGCACCGCTGTCGACCTCGCCACGACCCTCGAGCCGTCCGTGGCGGCGGTGGCGATCGACGACGCGGTTCGCCGAGGAACGCTCTCGGTCGAAGACTTCGAGGCAGCACTCCCAATGCGCCCCAGACGCGGATCCGTCAGGTGCCGAACCGTCTACGAGGCGCTCGACCCGCTGCACGAGTCGGTCGGAGAGTCGTACGCGGCGGTACGGATGGTCGAACTCGGGTTCCCTCGTCCGGCCGCGCAGCACGAGTTCCGGCACGCGAGCGGCGCAGTGGACCGGGTCGACTTCTGGTTCGAGGACACCGGCGTCGTCGTCGAGTTCGACGGCAAGCAGAAGTACACCGATCGGGGAATGCTCGCTGGCCGCGCCCCGGGTGATGCCGTCTGGCACGAGAAGGTCCGAGAGGACCGGATCCGTTCGGTACCCGGGGTCCGGAGTGTCGTCCGTCCGACCTGGTGGCATCTCGTCGATCCTGACCGACTCCGCGCCCTGTTCCGCCAGCACAGGATCATCGTCTGATCCCCCGAGTCTCGGGCCCGGCAGATCGAGACTCGGCGTGAGCGACTGATCTCGGCTTCTTCGTCGCGAGAAGTGTCGCTCACCCCGAGTCTCGGGCCACGCACGCACGCACCACACCCCCGGCAACGACGAAGGCCGCCACCCCGAGGGGCAGCGGCCTTCGTGAACCGAACGGTCGAGACTACGCGAGCTCGATCGTGGCGCCAGCGGCCTCGAGGGTCGCCTTCGCCTTGTCGGCGGTCTCCTTGTTCGCACCCTCGAGGATCTTTGCGTCGGCGGTCTCGACGAGCGCCTTGGCCTCACCGAGGCCGAGCGACGTCAGGCCACGGACCTCCTTGATGACCTGGATCTTCTTGTCACCAGCGGACTTGAGGATGACGTCGAACTCGGTCTTCTCCTCAGCGGCCTCGGCCGGGGCAGCGGCGGCCGGAGCGGCAGCAGCGGCCGGGGCAGCAGCGGTGACCTCGAAGACCTCTTCGAACTTCTTCACGAAGTCCGAGAGCTCGATGAGCGTGAGCTCCTTGAAGGCCTCGATGAGCTCGTCCTGCGAAAGCTTCGCCATGATTTTCTCCTACTACTAGCTAATACGTGTGGTTGTGGAACGCGAGCCTGATCAGGCCGCGGACTCCTGCTTCTCGCGAAGGGCGTCCACGGTGCGGACGGCCTGCGAGAGCGGGGCCTGGAACAGGTACGCAGCACCGAACAGCGAGGCCTTGAAGGCGCCGGCGAGCTTGCCGAGCAGAACTTCACGGGACTCGAGGTCGGCGAGCTTGTCCACCTCGGTCGCGGAGAGCGGGTTACCGTCGAAGTAACCACCCTTCACCACGAGCTCGGGGTTCGCCTTGGCGAATGCACGCAGCGACTTCGCGACGGCGACGGTGTCACCGTGGACGAAGGCGAGAGCGGACGGACCGGCGAGTTCCTCGTCGAACGAGGAGATGCCGGCGTTGTTCGCCGCGATCTTGGTCAGCGTGTTCTTCACCACGGCGTACGTGGCGTGCTCACGGATCGAGTTGCGGAGCTCCTTGAGCTGCGCGACCGTGAGACCGCGGTACTCGGTGAGCAGAACGGCGTTCGAGCTACGGAAGGACTCCGTGAGCTCGGCGACCGCAGCTTCCTTGTTCGCCATGGTTCTCCTTGGGGTTTCTTGCCGGTAGCCCCAGGTCCACGAACGAAAAAAGCTCCGGCGCAGAGGCTCGGAGCTGCTCTCACCAGATGGTGGGAGTGGTTCGGAACACCTGCGCGGGATGCCTCACGAGTGAGGACCTTCGGTCACGCTGCGAGCAGCACGACATCCGGCGGTCTTTGGCTTCGAGAACAGTAGCAGATGCCGTGGACGAGACCAAACGGCGGTCGGGAGGCGCGGTGCGGGCCCGCCCCGCGCCTCCCCAGCGTCAGTGGGTCGCGTCCACCGCGGCGGGCGTCCCCGACCAATCAGCGGACACCGCAGAAGCGGCCGACGCGGCCGACGCGGACTCCGACTCCGACGCGGCCGACGGATCCACCGGCAGGTGCACCGTGAACACGGTGTCGCCCGGCTCGCTCGCCACCTCGACGCTCCCGCCGTGCGCCTGCACGACCGCGTCCACGATCGCGAGCCCGAGCCCCGTCGACCCCACGGTGCGCGATCGGGAGCTGTCGGCACGGGCGAACCGCTCGAACAGCTTCGGCAGGAACTCCGGGTCGATGCCCTGCCCGGTGTCCCGCACGGTCAGGTCGACACCGGCGCCCGACGGCGACGGCGCAAGGCCCACGGTGATGCGCGTGCCCTCGGGGGTGTGGGTCCTGGCGTTCGTGACGAGGTTCACGATGACCTGGTGCAGGCGCGCGGCGTCCCCCACGACCACGACGGGCGACGACGGCACGTCGATCTCGATGACGTGCTCCGGCGAGGCAGCGTGCGCGTCGTTCACGGCGTCGAGCACGAGCCCGGTCAGGTCGACCTCGTCGAACTGGATCTCGCGCCCCTCGTCGAGGCGGGCGAGGAGCAGCAGGTCCTCGACCATCGACGTCATCCGGATGGACTCGGACTCGATGCGGCTCATCGCGTAGACGACGTCCTTCGGCAAGTCACCGCCCATCCGACGGGTGAGCTCGGCGTACCCGCGCACCGAGGCGAGCGGGGTGCGGAGCTCGTGCGAGGCGTCGGCGACGAACTGCCGGACCTTCTGTTCGGACCGTTCCCGGGCCTGCATCGCGCTGCCGATGTGCCCGAGCATCCGGTTGAAGGCGCTGCCGACCCGGCCCACCTCGGTGCGGGGGTCGGTGTCGGGCACGCGGACCCCGTCCAGGGCGTCGCTGCGGTCGAGCGGCATCCTTGCCACGGTCGAGGCGGTCTCGGCGACGCGCTCGAGCGGGCGCAGCGAACGCCGGACCACGACGGCGGCGACGATCGAGGCGGCGAGCAGCGCGGCGCCGACGACGATGACGACCACCCAGAGCAGCGACCAGACACTGGCGTAGACCGGGGCCATCGGCAACCCGACGACCAGCACGGCGGGACCGACCGTCACGGCGGTGAGCCGGTAGCGACCGATGTCCGAGCCGAGGTCGACGGTCTCGGGGTCGCCGCCCACGCGGACCTGACCGAGGGCAGTGGCGCTCGACTGCGTGATGGCACTGGGGCGCCCGTAGTCGTCGAGCACGTTCGCGATGACGACCTGCCCGTCGACGAAGTACGCCGTCAGGGTGCCGGCGGCCTGCCCGGACGGGCGGGACAGGTCGATGCTCGGCTGTCCGTTCTGGTTCTGCTCGAGGTAGCGCTGTGCCCGGTGGGTGGCACTCGTGATCTGCTTGTCGATGGCGCCTGTCTGGATCGAGGAGAGCGCGATGATGCTCACCGCCCCGATCACCGCGCTGACAGCGACGACGAGGGCGACGATGCTCAGGACGAGCCGACGCCGGAGGGTCACGAGGTGGGCTTGATGACGTACCCGACGCCGCGCACCGTGTGGATCATCGGGGTCTCGCCGGCGTCGATCTTCTTGCGCAGGTAGGAGATGTAGATCTCGACGACCGAGGACTTGCCGCCGAAGTCGTACGACCACACGCGGTCCAGGATCTGCGCCTTCGACAGCACGCGACGGGGGTTGCGCATCAGGAACCGGAGGAGCTCGAACTCGGTGGCGGTCAGCTCGATCGGCCGGCCGGCACGGTGCACCTCGTACGACTCCTCGTCGAGCACCAGGTCGCCGACGACGATGCGGGAGTCGCCCGCCTCGGAGATCGAGATCTGCGAGCGGCGGATGAGGCCCCGCAGTCGCGCCACCACTTCCTCGAGCGAGAACGGCTTCGTGACGTAGTCGTCGCCGCCCGCGGTGAGCCCGGTCACGCGGTCCTCGACGGAGTCCTTCGCGGTGAGGAAGAGCACCGGGGTGTCGTCGTTGTTCTGCCGCAACCGGCTGAGCACCTGCAGTCCGTCGAGGTCCGGCATCATCACGTCGAGCACCATCGCGTCGGGCTTGAACTCCCGCGCCGTCGTCAGGGCGTCCTGCCCGCCGTTCGCGCTCTTGACGTCCCAGCCCTCGTAGCGGAGCGCCATGGACAACAGGTCGGTGAGGCTGGCTTCGTCGTCGACGACCAGGATGCGCAACGGGGTTCCGTCGGCACGCGTGAGGCGCGGGGCTGCTGCAGGCTGGGAGATGGTCACGTCTTCGAGTATCGAGGAATTCCTATGAGCTGTCTGTGGGCCGCCCCTCCGCGCTCTGTGGATCGCTCCGAGAGCACTCGGCCGCTCCTTCGTAGGTTGGGGGGATGCTGCGATCCTCCGCTTGGCCACCGTCCGCCAGGCACGTCGACACCGCGGGGATCGAGGGGACGGCCGGGAGGCCCGGCTCGAGCCCGGCAGACCGTCTGACGGCCGCGCGCACGCTCGCCGCCACCACCCCGCTGCTGTCCGCAGGGACCGCCGGCGGATTCCTCGCCACGCTCGCCGCCGTCGCCGCGGGCGACGTCGCGACCGCCCGCACCGTCGAACCGCACCTCGACGCACTCGGCATCCTGCACCAAGCCGACGTGGCGGTCCCTGCCGGTTCGACCTGGGGCGTCTTCGCCGCCGAGGGCCCCGACCTCCGCCTCGACGCCACGGCGCAGGACGACGGGACGGTGCTCCTGACCGGCACGAAGCCGTGGTGCTCCCTCGCCTCGACGCTGTCCCACGCCCTGGTGACCGCACACGCCGGGGCCGACCGCGTCCTCGTCGCCGTCGACCTGCGGCAGGACGGTGTCACCGCACACGACGATGCCTGGGTCGCCCGGGGCATGCCCGACGTGCCGAGCGGCCCGGTGGACTTCGACGGCGTCCCGGCACAGGTCGTCGGCGCACCCGGCTGGTACCTGCGACGGCCTGGTTTCGCGTGGGGCGGCATCGGTGTCGCGGCGTGCTGGTGGGGCGGCGCGGTCGGACTCGGGCGGGTCCTGCGCTCGCTGGCCGCAGCCCACCCGGAGTCCGAACTGCTGCAGGCCGCCCTCGGTGCGACCGTGCTCGACCTCGCGGACGCCGAGGACGCCCTCGCCGACGCCGCCGCCCGCATCGACCGCTCCGAGGCCCCCGACGCTCCCGACGTCGACTGGCCGCTGCTCGCCCAGACGGTGCGCTCCCGGGTCCGTCGGAGTGTGGACTCCGTGCGCGAGCGGGTCGTCGCCACCGTCGGCCCGGCGCCCCTGACCTCGGACCCCATCGTCGCGGCACGGGTTGCCGACCTCGAGCTGTACGTGCTGCAGGACCACGGCGCACGCGACCTCGCCCGCATCGGCCGGATCGTCGTCGAGCGCGGCGGTGTCGCGTGGTGAGCTTCGACCACCGCGAGCCGGGCACCGACCCCGCGGCGTGGACCCCGTTCCTCGACTCGGTGCCGACCACACCGGTGGACCTGGACGGCATCCGCTCGGTGATGGTCGTCGCGCCGCACCCCGACGACGAGACCCTGGGCGCCGGCGGACTGATCGCCAGCGCCGCGGACGCCGGGATCCCTGTGCACGTCATGCTCCTGACCCGCGGCGAGCGCTCCCACCCGGACTCCCCCACCACGACGGCGCAGGAGCTGGCGGACGTGCGCGACGGCGAACTCGTCCGCGCTCTCGCCACGCTGCACCCCGGCGCCACGGCGACGTCGTTCGGGATCCCCGACGGCGGCACTCGGGAGCACCGGGACGAGGTCACCGACGCCCTGCGGCGAGCGCTCGACGACGCCGTGCGGCCGACGCTCGTGGTGGCGCCGTGGCGGGGGGACGGTCACCGGGACCACCGCATCGCCGGTGAGGTCGCCGAAGCGGTCACCGCCGAGGCCGACGAGGTGTCGCTGCTGACGTACCCGATCTGGGCGTGGCACTGGGACGACCCGTCGGCGTCCGCGCAGCCGTGGGACCGAGCCCGGGTCCTGCCGCTGGCCGACGCCGTCCGGGAGCGGAAGCGCGCCGCCCTCGACGCCTACGCCTCGCAGATCCGCCCGCTGTCCGGTGCCGCCGGGGACGAGGCGATCGTCGACGACCGGCACGCCGCGCACCACCTGCGGTCCACCGAGTGGTTCTTCGAGCCCGAGCCGACGGCGTCCCGCTCGCGGGAGTCCTTCGACGCGCACTACGAGCGGAAGCCCGAGGGGTGGGACTTCGAGGGCTCCTGGTACGAACGCCGCAAGCGTGCCGCGACGCTCGCCGCGCTCCCCCAGCAGCGGTACCGGTCGGCGCTCGAACTCGGGTGCGCCACAGGCGTCCTCACCGCCGCGCTCGCCGAGCGGGCCGACGCCGTCCTCGGCACCGACATCTCGGCCGCGCCGTTGGCACAGGCCGCGGTCCGTGCGCCGGGGGCCCGGTTCGTGCAGGCCTCGCTGCCCGCCGAGTGGCCAGCGGGTCGGTGGGACCTCGTGGTGATGTCCGAGGTGGGCTACTACCTGTCCCCCGCTGACCTCGACGCGACGATCGACCGCGTGCTGGCCTCGCTCGACGACGACGGCGTGCTGGTCGCCTGCCACTGGCGGCACCCCGACGACGAGGCGGTGTCGAGCGGTGACGCGGTGGACGCGCGGCTCGCGGAACGGTGGCCACGGCCGGCCCTCGTCCGTCACGTCGAGCCGGACTTCATCCTGAGCGTGCTGCCCGGACCCGGCGTCGAGTCGGTCGCGCGGGCCGAGGGGCTCGTCCGGTGACCGCCTCCCCTGGAGTCGTCCGCATCGACGTCGTGGTGCCCGCGCACGACGAGGAGGACCGCATCGCCGCCTGCCTCGACGCCCTGCTCGCCGCACGTGCCCGGCTCGCCGAGGAGTACCCCGCGGTGCAGGTCTCGGTGACCGTCGTGCTCGACGGGTGCACCGACGACACGGCCACGGTCGCTGGGCACTTCCCCGTCGACGTCGTCCCGACCCCGCACGTCGGGGTCGGACGAGCGCGCACGATCGGCGCCACGCACGCGCTCCGTCAGCACCCCGGTGACCCGGCGACCCGCTGGCTCGCCCACACCGACGCGGACTCACGTGTGCCGGTGGGCTGGCTCGTCCAGCAGGCCGACGCCCTCCGGTCCGGGGCGCACGTGCTCGTCGGTGCCGTGGTCCCCGATCCGGAGGACCTCGACCCCGTCGTGCTCGCGCGCTGGACGCAGGCGCACCCGCCCGGCGCCGCGCTCGGACACGTGCACGGCGCGAACCTCGGCGTTCTAGCGGCTGCGTACCTGGCGCTCGGCGGGTTCGACCCCGTCCCCGAGCACGAGGACGTCCGGCTCGTCGAGCGGGCGCACGCGATGGGGTTCCGCGTGGACGCGACCGTCGACCGACCGGTGGTGACGAGCGGGCGGTTCGCGGGTCGGACGCCCGGCGGCTACGCGGAGCACCTGCGTCGGGCGTACGGCGACGCGAGCTGACCGTCGGACTCAGACGGACGTGGGGCGTCCGCCGGAGTACCGCTCGAGCCACCCGGCCAGCGTCCCCAGTCGGATCGCCGCGCGGCGCCGGTGCCGACGCCCGAACGGTGCTCGGACGATCGACCACCCGGTCGCCAGGACTTCGCGGACGACCTCGCGCCGCTGCCAGGCTGCGCCTTGCGTCCGGTGCCGGGCGACCAGTGCGTGGTCCCAACGTGCGTAGTGCCGGTGGTTCCGGAACAGCGCGACGGAGCTCCGCCGGAGCCGGTACTGCACACTCGCAGTCGGCTCGAAGCACGTCGGGTACCCGAGGTATGTGGCCCGCCAGGCGAGGTCGATGTCCTCCGCAGCGCCGAACTCCGGGTCGAACCCACCCGTCTGCTCGAGGACGGTCCGACGCAGGCCCAGGTTCGCCGACGATGTGTGCGGGAGGTGGCCGAAGCGCACCACGGGCCACGGCTGCTGGACGGCTTCCCACATCCAGCCGTCGTTGAGCGCGTCCTGCAGCAGGGGCCCGGTGCACACTCCGGCGCGCTCGAGCCCACGGACCATCCCCTCGACCCAGCTGTCCGACACGACGTCGTCCGCATCGCAGAACAGCACCAGGTCCGTTTCCAGTCGGCGCCATCCGGCGTTCCGCGCAGCGCTCGGCCCGCGGACCGCCGACGAGTCGATCACCATGGTCCTCCAGCGGGCCGGCCACTCGATCGCGCGCAACAGCTCCGCGACGAGCCGCACCGGTTCGCCGTTGCAGCTGATCACCAGGGTCACCGCGCCCTCCCAGGTCTGCCGGACGAGTGCGTCCAACTGCGCTCCGAGGTCGTCGGTGCCCCCCGGGCCGACCGGGACGACGATGCCGACCGACGGTTGGTCGTCGTTCGCGCCGATCGGCGCGGTGCTGCTCGGGCTCCGCCCCGCGTGGGGTGTCATCGCCCACGACCAGTCGCGCTCGGCAGACCGCGCAGGAGCGGTCGATGGAGGACGCCGCGGACGGTCGGGAAGGCGACGGACACCAGGCCAGCCGCCGCCACGCCGAGGACCGCTGGCAGGAGCACACCGCCCGCAGGGTCCGAGGACACCACGTCGCGCGCAGCCACGGCAGCGAGGGCGGCGACCCCGCTCGCCGTCGCAGCAGGCACCACGGAGACCGCGAGGTCCCGGAGCCGCAGGCTGGTGCCCCAGGTGGACACCAGGAAGGCGGGCACGACCAGGATGACGCAGGTTGCCGCGTACCCAGCAGCCATCCCGCGGAGTCCCCACTGCGCCCCGACGGCGATGCCGGCGATCACGACGGGTTGTGTTACGAGCGCCCACCGCAGCTGACGCCCGGACCGGCCGCTCGCGACGAAGTACCAGACCGCGGAGAACCCGGCTGCCTGTGCGCCGCCGGCGACCGCCAGGAAGGGCAGGAGTCCAGCGGACCCGATCCACGCCGCACCGAACAGCAGTCGGACGACTGGCTCGGCCAGCACGCCGAGCAGCGTCAGCACCGGCCACGCGAGCAGCGTGACCATGCGGACGAGCTGCCGGTAGCGGCGTCGCGGGTCGACCTCGGCTGCTGCCAGTGCCGGCACGGCGATCCGCTGGACCGCTGCACCGATCTGGTCGAGCGGGAGCGTCATCAGCTGCATCGCCTGGACGTAGAGACCGGCGGCGGCCGGACCGAACAGGACCGCGGCGAGCACACGGTCACCAGCACGTGCGACGAGGGAGACCAGCTGCACGAGCGAGACGTCCCGCGCGAGCCCGGCCATGGAACGGACCCCGGCCCACGGGGCCGCGGGGCCTCGGGGCACGTTGCGGACCACGATGACACCGACCGCGACGGCGACCCACAGGACCACGACCTGAGCGACCATGGCGATCGGCCCGGCACCGGAGGACGCCAGGACGATCGACAAGACGGCACCGAGGACGACCGAGATCGACTCGATCGCCACGACCCTGGCCATCTCGTGCCGACGAGCCATGCCGGCGATCGGGACCGCCACGAACCCGGCGAGCGGGAACGCCGTCGCCACGACGAGCAGCAGCGTGCCGTACGGCGCCCACGGCACGACCAGGAGGACCGTGAGCCCGGCACAACCGACCACGGCCGCGAGGAGCACGCCGACCAGGGTGCTCGCCCGGTGCAGTGCGACCATGACTGCGTTCGGCTGATCCCCCGACCGCAGCACGACCGCGGCGAACCCGCTGTTCCGGACGAGCTCGAGGACGATCCCCAACGCCAGCACCGTGGCGGCTGTGCCGTACGCATCGGGACCGAGCAGCCGCGCCACGACGACGTTCGATGCGATCTGCACGGATGCGCGCAGAGCCGTGCCGGCCAGGCTGATCAGTCCGCTCCGCACGATTGCCACGCATCCAACATATCACACGACAGGGAATCCTCGTGGGCTTAGACGGCTCATAGGCCATCGATGGGTCGGCCACTGAGCGGCTGCCTAGGTTCTCCTCCGTCGGCCCCGCCGTGCGCTCTGCACGGCCGGTGACCCCAGCCGGCCACCACCGAGGAGAACCATGTTCCTGACCTACCTCAGGCGCGAACTCACGAACCGCAAGAAGCAGACCGTCATCATCGCGATCGGCATGGCGTTGGCCATCGCCCTCGTGGTCATCGTGTCCTCGATCGCCGGCGGCGTGAAGGCCGCGCAGTCGAGCGTGCTGCAGTCCGTGTACGGCGTCGGCACCGACATCACCGTCACGAAGACGACGACCCCGAGCGCGTCGGGCTCCGGTCGACCGAGCTTCGACTTCGGCAGCCAGAGCGGTGACGACAGCGACAGCAGCGGTTCGACCGACCTGTCGCAGTCACGGCTCGCCGTCGCCCGCGGCACGAGCACGCTGAGCGCCGCCAACCTCACGACCGTGACGGGCACCGACGGCGTCAAGGCGGCCACCGGTGTCCTGACCCTCGAGAACAGCACGTTCTCGGGTGAGGTCCAGCAGTCGACCGACGGCAGCAGCTCCGACAGCAGCGGCACGGACAGCTCCACCCAGCAGGGTCCGCCGAGTGGTGACTCCGGCCAGGGCGGCGGCTTCGGCGGCGGCTCGTTCAACGTCGACTCGTTCACCGTGACCGGCATCCCGGTCTCCGGCGACGCCGTCGGCCCCCTGACCAGCACCGAGCTCACCAAGGGCCGCACGTTCACCGCGAAGGACGCCGGCAAGGACGTCGTCGTGCTGGATGCGTCCTACGCGAAGAGCGAGTCGAAGGCGGTCGGCGACACCGTCGACATCGGCGGCACCGACTTCGAGGTCATCGGCATCGTCACCTCGACCGGCTCGTCGTCGACCACGGGCTCGAACACCTACATCCCCCTCGACACCGCGCAGGCGCTGGCGGACCTCGACGGCAAGGTCACCTCGATCTACGTGTCCGCCGAGTCCTCGTCGGACGTCAGCGCGATCAAGACCGCCCTGCAGAAGAAGCTCACCACCGCCACGGTCTCCACTGAGTCCGACCTGGCGTCGAGCGTCTCCGGTTCGCTGAGCACCGCGTCGAGCCTCGTCTCGAACCTCGGCACCTGGCTGTCGATCGTGGTGCTGGCGGCGGCGTTCCTCATCGCGATCCTCTTCACGATCTCCGGCGTCACGAGGCGCACCCGCGAGTTCGGGACCCTCAAGGCCATCGGCTGGTCGAACGGCCGCATCACCCGGCAGGTCGCGGGCGAGTCGCTCGTGCAGGGCCTGATCGGCGGCGTCCTCGGCGCAGCGGCCGGCCTGATCGGCATCCTCGTGGTGAACATCATCAGCCCGACCATCTCGGCGAGCGCCTCGAGCACGACCGGTGGCGGCGGCGCGGGTGGCGGCGGCGGCATGCCCGGTGGCGCGGCGACCGCGGCCGCGGGCAGCGGCACGACGGGCGGCGCCCCGGCCGGCGGCTTCGGCGGCGGCGCGAGCACCGCGTCGACGACCGACGTGGTCCTGCACGCCCCGGTGACCGTCGAGGTCATCCTGCTGGCGATCGGCCTCGCGATCCTCGGTGGCCTCATCGCCGGCGCACTCGGCGGCTGGCGCGCGAGCAAGCTCCGTCCGGCCGAGGCACTGCGGAGCGTGGCCTGATGCCCGGCCCCGCCACCGGCGCGGTGCCGACCGCCGGACCCGCACCGACCCCGAGCACGCGACCAGAAGGAGTGACCGTGACCAGCACCGACACCGCACCCGGCCAGGCGGAGGCGAGCCGCGCCTCCAGTCCGATGTACCGGCTGACCAACGTCAGCAAGACGTACAAGCAGAAGAACCGCACCGTCACCGCCCTGACGAACGTGGACCTGACGATCCCGCAGGGACAGCTCGTGGCGATCCAGGGGCCGACCGGCGGCGGCAAGTCGACGTTGCTGCAGATGCTCGGGGCACTCGACCGGCCGACGGCCGGCTCGATCCACCTCGGCGGCGACCGCGACGTGGCGAAGCTCGGCGACCGTGCGCTGACCGACCTGCGGGCGACGGAGATCGGCTTCGTGTTCCAGAGCTTCAACCTCATCCCGACGCTGACCGCGCTCGAGAACGTCGAGACGGCGTTCGCGGGGTCACTCGCGAACCGAGCACGCTCGGAGATCCGCGAGCGGGCCACGGCTGCGCTCCGCGAGGTCGGGCTCGGCGAGCGGATGGAGCACCTGCCGGCCGAGCTCTCCGGCGGGCAGCAGCAGCGCGTCGCGATCGCCCGTGCCCTGGTGAAGAACCCCAGCGTGCTGCTGGCGGACGAGCCGACCGGCGCGCTCGACGAGGGCACCCGCGACGAGATCATGGGGCTCATCGAGAAGCAGTGGAAGGAACGCGGGCTGACGGTCGTCATCGTCACGCACGACTCGTGGGTGGCGAAGCGGGCCGAGCGTCGCCTGCACCTCAAGCAGGGGCAGGTGCGCGAGGTCTGAGGTGACCCGAATCTCGCGGTGGGCGACAGTCCTCGTGGCCACGAGCCCGAGGACTGTCGCTCAGACCGAGTCTCGACCCACCGGGTAGTCGCAGTAGGCGAACCAGCGGGAGTCCGGGGACCACGGCGGGACGTTGACCGTGCCCTGGCCGCCGTCGAGCACGACGAGGGTCTCCGGCACCGGCATGATCCGGGCGCCGCGGACGAGCATCCCGGGCAGCCGCCGCAGCTCCACGCGCTGGTCGGCCGGGTGGCCCTGCACCCCCGGCTCGTACGACAGGTAGAGCAGGTGCTCCCCGTCCGGCGAGACGTGCGGGAACCAGTTCACCCGGTCGTCGTTCGTGATCCGGACCGGGTCGGTCGCCCCTGGCCAGAGCGCGACGAGCTGTGCGGTGCCCGGCGTGAAGCGCTCCGAGTTCCACACGAGCATCTCGCCCGCGAACGAGACGCCGTCGTCGGGGTGCTCGTCGCGGGTCAGGAACGTCGGTTCGCCGGTGGCGGGGTCGACGAGTGCGACGTCGGTGGTCCAGACGCCCTCCGTGGTGCGCTCCCCGACGATCGCCGCGAGGGTCTCCCCGTCCGGGGCGATGCCGTGCAGGTAGAACTTCCGGACGACCGGCAGCGCGGTGGTGACGTCGGTGAGGGTCGCCGCCGCTCCCCCGGCCGGCACGGGCACCCGGTACAGGTCCCCGTCGCGGCCGCTCACCACGACGGAGTTGCCCGAGGGGTCGAGCACGTGGTCGTTGTTGATCTCGGGGACGCCCGGCATCGGCACCGGCAGGAGTGCGGTCTCGTCGAGGACCTGCCCGCCGTCGGCGCGCGGCAGCAGCCAGAGGTCGCCGTTCCCGTTCAGCACCAGGGCGCCGTCGTCGAGCACGTTCGGCGCCTCGACGAGCACCGTCCTCGACTCGAACACCAGCCGCGATGTCCGCGACGCCATGTCGTACACGTGCACCCGGCTGGTCTGTCCCGGCAGCAGCTGCCGCCCACGCGCTCCACTCATGCGGCCCATCCTGCCCGGAACGACGAGACTCGGGCTGCGCGACGTCGCTCGTGCTCGATGGCACGAGGACTGTCGCCCAGCCCGAGTCTCGGGGCCGGGGTGAGACCGCCTACTTCACGGCACCGGCGGTCAGGCCGGCCACGAACTGGCGCTGCACGATGAGGAACGCGATCACCACGGGGATCGAGACCACGAGGGACGCGGCCATGATCTGGTTCCAGTACACGTTCGTCTGCGTCGAGTACTGCTGCAGACCGACCGCCAGGGTCTGCCCGTCGCCGTTGGTCATGACCGAGGCGAAGAGCACCTCGCCCCAGGCCGTCATGAACGAGTAGATGCCGACCGCCACGAGACCCGGACGGGCCGAGGGCAGGATGACCCGGAACAGGGCACCCATCGGGCCGGAACCGTCGACCATCGCGGCCTCGTCGAGCTCACGCGGGATCGTCTCGAAGTAGCCGGCGAGCATCCAGATCGAGAACGGGAGCGTGAACGTCAGGTACGTGATGATCAGGCCGGTCCAGCTGCCGACGAGCTGGATGCCGAGCGAGTTCCCGAGGTTCGTGAAGATGAGGAACAGCGGGAGCAGGAACAGCACGCCGGGGAACATCTGGGTGGAGAGCACCGCGGTGGTGAAGGTGCTCTTGCCCTTGAAGTTCCAGCGCGAGACACCGTAGGCGGCGAACGTCGCGATGATCAGCGAGAACACCGTGGCGACCGTGCAGACCACGAGCGAGTTCACGAAGTACTTGCCGAGCGGCACCGTCGACCACATGTCGATGAACGGCTGGATGGTGATGTTGGTCGGGATCCACGTGAAGTCGTTCTGCACGTCACCGAGCGGCTTGATGGCCGTGGTGATCATCACGTAGAGGGGCACGACCGTGAACAGGGTCAGGATGACCAGGGTCACGACCTTGAAGGACTTGGCGCCGAATGTCTCACGCACGGACGGACCTCCGGTTGGTCACGGCGAGGTAGATGCCGGTGACGATGAGCAGGAAGATGAGGAGCAGGACGCTCATCGCGGCACCGGAGCCGAAGTTCCAGGTGATGAACGACGCGTTGTAGATGTGGAAGCTCAGCAGGTCCGCGGCCGGGGGCTGCGCGGTCGAGCCGAACAGCACGAACGGCGTGTTGAAGTCGTTGAAGGTCCAGAGGAACATCACGAGCACGAGCGTCACGTTGACCGGGCGGACCATCGGCAGCGTGATCGAGCGCCACTGCCGGAAGGGCTTCGCGCCGTCGACCGAGGCGGCCTCGTACACGTCGTTCGGCACGGACTGCAGGCCGGCCATCAGCATCAGGAACGCGAAGGGCCAGGTCTTCCAGATCGCCACGACGACGACGGAGACGAAGGCGTTCGAGCCGATCAGCCAGAACGGGCCGGTGCCGTTGAACAGGTGCAACTGGTCGACCAGCACGTGGTTCACCGCGCCCGAGTCACGCTGGAACATGAACTTCCAGGTGATGATGCCGGCGTACATCGGCAGCGCGTACGGCACCAGGAACAGGGTGCGGAAGAGCCCGCGGCCCCTGAACGGCTTCTGCAGTGCGACCGCGGCGGCCATGCCGAAGGTCCAGGAGAGGCCGACGACGAGCACGGTGAAGCCGCAGGTGATCAGGAACGAGTGCAGGACGCCCTTGCCGATCGCCTGGTCGAAGTCGACGACGACCGAGTAGTTGTGCAGTCCCGCGAAGGGTGCAGCGCCCCAGTTGGCGATGAAGTACTTGGTGAGCTGGATGAACGAGATCCAGATGCCGGTGAGCATCGGGACGATGTGGATGAGCAGCTCGAACAGGATGGCCGGCGCGACGAGCGCGTAGGGCAGCCAGTTGGTCTTGCGCTTGCGACCTGGCGGACGGCCCGACAGCGTCGAGCCCTTCGTGTGCGTCAGGTCGATGCGCTCCGCATCGGGCAGGACCGTCGTGGACATGGGCGGGGGCCTTTCGGCAGGAGGGGGTTCGGGTGCTTCGCACCCCGGTCCGTGGCAGCGGACGGGAGGCACGGCGTGCGTGAGACGGAACGCTCACTGCCGGCGGATGGCCGGCTCTGGGGCTGTGGGGCTGGTGACGACCTGCCCCGGTGCGTCCGGCTGTGGACGCGAGGGGTGGAGGCCCGGGGGCGTCCTTGCGGACGCGCCCCGGGCCTCCTGGCTGGATCAGCCGTTCGCCTGGGACACCTGGTCCTGGGCGGTCTGCAGCGCGGTCTTGATGTCGCTGTCGGACACGGAGCCGCCGGTGGCGATCTTGGCGAACATGTCGTTCATCGCCTTGCCGACGGTGGACTCGAACTGGTCCTCGGCGGGGACCAGCGGGAGGGGCTTGGCCTTGTTGTTGTAGATGTCGAGGAACGTCTTCGTCTGCTCGTCGGTGACCGAGTCAGCCGCGGCGGCGAGCACCGGGAGGGCCGAGTACGGCTTGTCGAGCGTGGTCTGCGTGTCCGCGCTCGTCATGTACTTGACGAACTTGAGCGCGCCGTCCTTGTTCTTCGTGTTCTTGAAGATCGACAGGTTGATGCCGGCCGGGAACGACGCGATGTCCTCGCCGTCAGCGGTGGTCGGGAACGGCACGACGCCGAACTCGTCCGTCTTCATGCCCTGCGAGGTGATCGTCGCGTTCGCGTTGTTCTGCGTCAGCATCATCGCGGCCTTGCCGTTCGCGAAGTCCGAGACGGCCTGCGTGCCGTTGTCGTACTGCGCGTTCGAGGTGTTGACGACCTTGTCGGACTGCATCAGGTCGAGGTAGCGCTTGATGCCGTCGACGTTCGCCTTGTCGGTGAAGGTCGGCTTGCCGTCCTTGTCGAACCACTCGCCACCGTTCTGCGCCGAGGTGATGAACGCGAAGTGCGAGTTCTCGGTGTACGAACCACCGGCGATGGTGAAGCCGTACTTGCCGCCGGTCGTGAGCTTCTTGGCGTCCGCCGTGAGGTCTTCCCACGTGGTCGGCGCCTCGAGGCCGGCGTCCTTGAACATGGACTTGTTGTAGTACAGGCCGTACGCGAGGCCGTAGAGCGGGACGCTCGTGACGGTCTTGCCGGGGGCGCCACCGGTGGAGAGCGCGACCTTGCCGAACTTGTCGGCACCGCCGATCGCCTTCATCTCGGAGTCGCCGTACTCCTGGAACGCACCGGTCGCCTGGAGCGAGGTGGCCCAGGTGTTGCCGATGTTGACGACGTCCGGGCCCTGGCCCGAGGTGACGGCGGTCTGGATCTTCGTCTGCAGGTCGTTCCAGCCGATGACCTGGAGGTCGACCTTGATCCCGGTCTCCTTGGTGAACTTCTTGAGGACGGGGGTCAGCACCTCCTTGTCGTTCTGGAGCGACGTGCCCTGGTTGGACGCCCAGTAGGTGAGCGTCTTGGAGTCGCCGGAGGAACCGGACGATCCGGAGGAGCAGGCTGCGAGGCCGGTCACGGTGAGTGCGGCGGCCGCGGTGATGGCCAGTGCGCGGATGGCAGTGCGCATGACTCTCTACTTTCTCGTCGTTGAGATGGTGCAGGGATGGTGCAGGGGTGGTGCGGGATGGAACGTCGGGTGCTGCTGTGGTGTGCGGGGCGGATCCGGGCCGGTCAGGCCAGGGTCTGCTCCGCGGGGTCCCAACCCTCGGGGAGGGTCTGGGAGGGCGACACGGTGCTCTCGACGAGCACCGCCTCGCCACGTTCTGCCGCCTCGGCGATGGAGACCATCACGTCGAGGACGTGGAAGGCGAGGGCACCGGGGACACGGTTCTCGTCGCCTGCGCGGAGCGAGCGGGCGAGGTCGACCACGCCGGTGCCGCGCGAGTAGGTGGAGCCGACCGCGGGGATCGTCTCGGGCTCCTCGGCACCGAGCGCGTACAGCTCGGTGTCGCCGTCGAAGTTGTTCGGGTCCGGGAACACGACGGTGCCGGTCTCGCCCGCGATCTCGACGACGCCGGTGCGGCCGCGGTCCGACTCGAACGAGAAGACGCTCTGCGCGCTCCCGCCGTCCTCGAACTCGATCAGCGCGGAGTGGTTCGTCGGGACGTCGACGGGGAACACGGTGCCCGCCTTCGGGCCGGAGCCGATCGTGCGCGTGGCGCGGGACTTCGACGCCGTCGCCGTGACCTTCTTCACCGGACCGAACGTCTGCACCAGGGTGGTGATGTAGTACGGGCCGATGTCGAACAGCGGGCCGGCACCGTACGCGAAGAGGAACTCGGGGCTCGGGTGCCAGGACTCCGGGCCGGGGCTCTGGAAGAGCGTCAGGCCGTTGAGCGGCTTGCCGATGCGGCCGTCGCGGATGGTGCGGAGCGCGGTCTGCAGGCCGGCACCGAGGAAGGTGTCGGGTGCGACGCTGACGGTCTTGCCCGCGGCGCGTGCGGCGTCACGGAGTTCGGTCGCGCTCTCGCGGTCGAGGGCGTAGGGCTTCTCGCCCCACACGTGCTTGCCGGCGGCGAGGACCTGCAGGGCGACCTCGACGTGGGCTGCCGGGATCGTGAGGTTGACGACGATCTCGATGTCGTCGTCGGCCAGGAGCTCCTCGACGGTGCCCGACCCGGCGACGCCCCACTTCTCGGCCTGGGCGGCTGCGCGCGGCAGGTCGATGTCGGCGATGAAGCGGACCTCGACGTCGGGGAAGACGGTGAGGTTCGACAGGTACTGGTCGGAGATGACCCCGGCGCCGATGACGCCGACGCCGACGCGGCCGGTCCGGGTGCTGCTGTCGAGGGCGGTGGACGCCGTGGTGTCGGTCATGCGCGGGCCCCCTCGAGGAACGTGTAGGAGTCGGCGACCGCCTGGAAGACGTCGCCCTCGTGGCCGTCGAGCTCGACGACGTGGAGTGCGTCGGGTGCGGCGGCGAGGATCTCGCGGATCGGCATGATGCCGTTGCCCACGGCGACCTGCTTGTCGTCGTCGTGCGAGCCGTCGCCGTCCTTGACGTGCAGGAACTCGATCTTGTCGCCGTACTTGCCGATGATCGCCACCGGGTCGTCACCGCCGACCTTGACCCAGTAGGTGTCGAGCTCGAGCACGACGTCGTCGGAGAGCGCGTCGGCGAAGACCTCGTAGGCGCTGACACCGTCGATGCGGTTCGAGAACTCGAACGCGTGGTTGTGGTAGCCGAGGACCAGGCCGTGGTCGGCGGCGCGGGGGGCGAGGGCGCTCAGTTCGCGGGCGATGGCCTCGACGTCCTCGCGGGTGGTCCAGCGGGCCTCGTCGATGTGCGGGTCGATCAGGGTGCCGAGTCCGACGGTGACGCTCGCGTGGAAGATCCGCTCGAGGTCCTGCTCGCCGGCGTCCAGCAGTCGTGCGTGTCCGCTCGGGGCGGCGAGGCCGGCGTCGCGCAGCGCGGCGGCGAGTTCGTCGGCGTTGTCGACGAAGCCGAAGGCCTCGACGTTCGTGTAGCCGATGTCGGCGATGCGCTGGAGCGTGCCGGGCAGGTCGGCCGAGAGGGCGTCGCGGACGGTGTAGAGCTGAACCGAGATCGGTTGGGTCACCAGGGGTTCTCCTCGTCGAGATGGTGCGGTCGTCACTGACCGAGCGTCACACTATGACCACTTCTGTCGGCGGTCAAGCAGAAGTTCGTGGAAGGTCGACGAACTTCGTTGCGTGGCGCGTTCGATGTGTGCTTCACTCCCCCCATGGTCGACTTGACTCGGACGGCAGCGTCGCCTCCGGTCGGGACGAGCGAGCTCTTCCAGATCCTCCGCGACGGCGTGCCGCGGACCCGGGCCGAGCTCGCCGCACTGACAGGACTCGCACGCTCCACCATCGGCGTGCGCCTGGACGCCCTCATCGAGGTCGGTCTCGTCGGCCCCGTCGACACCGCCGTCTCCACCGGAGGACGGCCGCCGGCCCAGGTCGCGCTGAAGCCCCGCGCCCGACTCGTGATCGCCGCCGACCTCGGCGCCTCGCACGGCCGTGTCGCCGTCACCGACCTGGTCGCCGCCCCGCTCGCCACCCGCGAAGCACGCATCGACATCGCCGCCGGCCCCGTGGAGACCCTGTCGTGGCTGGTCGCCACCATCGACGAGCTGCTCGACGAGGTCGGCCGCGCCCGACAGGACGTCATCGCCATCGGCATCGGCGTGCCCGGTCCGGTCGAGTTCTCGACCGGCCGCCCGGCGAACCCGCCGATCATGCCCGGGTGGGACGGCTTCGACGTGCCGTCGTGGCTCCGCCAGCACATCGCAGCGCACGTCCTGCTCGACAACGACGTGAACATCGCGGCCCTCGGCGAGCGGGAGCACGGCTGGCCCGACGTCGACCACCTGTTGTTCGTCAAGGTCGCCACCGGCATCGGGTCCGGCATCGTGTCGGACGGCGAACTGCAGCGCGGCGCCCAGGGCACCGCCGGTGACATCGGCCACGTGCGGGTGTCCCGCGCCGGCGACGTCCCCTGCCACTGCGGCAACACCGGGTGCCTCGAGGCGGTGGCGTCCGGTCCGGCGATCGCCCGTGCCCTGCGTGCGAAGGGGCACGACGCCCACACCGGCGCCGACGTGCTGGACCTGGTGAACCGGTCCGACCTCGACGCGATCTACGCCGTCCGACAGGCGGGCCGCGACATCGGCGAGGTGCTCGCCACGTGCGTCTCGCTCATGAACCCGTCGGTGATCGTCCTGGGCGGCTCGATCACGCAGGCCGGGGAGCACCTGCTCGCCGGCGTCCGCGAGGTCGTCTACTCGCGGTCGATGCCGCTCGCCACCGAACACCTCGTCATCGCCCAGTCGCGTGCGGGGTCACTCGCCGCACTGCAGGGTGCAGCGGCACTGGCGATCGGCTACGCACTCTCCCCCGCCGGGGTCGACGAGCTGGTCGCGTACGCCGAGGGGCGCGAGCTGGTCTCCTGACGTGTGCGCTGCGCCTCGTGAGCGCGTCGGATTCGGTCCTGCCGGTGGTCGGGGGGAGAATCGACGAGTGACGATCGTGCAGCCCACCCTGTGGGGCGACCTGGACCCCGGACTGGGCCCACGCGAGCCGGTACCCGAGCGTCGCGAAGCGGCGGGCGGGCCGAGCTCGTGGGGAGAGGCCCGTCCCGGGTCGCTCGCGCCGGCTGCGGTCCCGGGGCGCGACGCGTTCACCGCCCTGCGCGGCCACACCGAGCGGATCGTCGCGCACTCCTCGGACCGCTTCGCCTGGCTCCGCGCCCGCGCCGCGGGCATCACCGCGACCGACGTCGCGCGGCTCGCCTCGCTGCACGCGGTCGAGGCCGTCGTCACCGAGAAGCGCTACGGCTCACGGTTCTCCGGCAACGCGTTCACCGAGCACGGCAAGGACCGCGAGCCCCACATCGCCGCCTGGGTCGCGGCCACGCACGGCATCCAGCCCTCGGCGCACCTGTTCCACGCCGCTGCGAACCGGGCGCACCTCGCAACCCCGGACGGCGTCGGGGTCCAGGGCTCGCGGGTGGTGCTCGCCGAGATCAAGACCACCGCGAAGGGCTGGCGGAGCATCCCCCGGCACTACCTGCGGCAGATCTGGTGGCAGCAGTACGTCCTCGGTGCCGATCGCACCCTGTTCGTCTGGGAGCGCCACGACGGCTTCGTCCCCGTCGCCGACGAGCCCGAGTGCCGCTGGGTCGACCGCGACGACGACCAGATCCGAGAGCTCGTGCAGCTCGCCGACCTGGTGCTCGACAAGCTGCGCGACTTCCGTTCCTAGACCTTGACGAGTCGCAGCCGACTCATCCCCACGACCAGGACGCCGAGCAACCCGATCGAGACGCCCACGCCGACGCAGTAGATCGCCACGACGCCGTAGCCCTGCGCGGGGTCGAGGAACGGGTACGGCACCCAGCCGTCGGTCGCGCCGCGGATCAGGATGACGATCGTCCACACCGCCGGGTAGATCAAGAACCACCAGACGTGGCGGAGGAGCAGCTTCGACCGGTCCGAGAACAGCAGCCAGTCGAGGACCGCGTACGCGGGGATGACCTTGTGCAGCACGTCGTTCGACCACTGGACGTTCGCCGACACGTCCACGTTCGTCAGCAGGGTGTTGTAGACGATCCCGGTCGTGGCGATGTAGACCGTGCCGGCGCCCCGGAGCAGGCTCACCCGCAGATCCCCACGCTTGCGGCGGGCCGAGGCGACGAGGGTGACCGCCAGGGCCACGGCGATGATGACGTTCGACTGGATCGTGAAGTAGCCGAAGAAGTTCCAGGGGCTGTAGGCGCCCGTCTTCGAGCTGACGAGCCACTGGGCGACGATCGCGACGACGACGGCGATGACGGCGATCAACCGGAGCGAGTTGACGAAGGTGCGCACGAGACCACGCTACCGGGACGCGCGCCCCCGCACGCGAGAAGGGCCCGCACCGTTGCCGGTGCGGGCCCTTCCGTGAGTCAGTGACTCGGAGTCAGCGGACTCAGATGCTGTTGACGTCCAGCGGGATGCCGGGACCGAAGGTCGTCGAGACGGCGCCCTTCATGACGTAACGGCCCTTCGAGGAGCTCGGCTTGAGGCGGTTGATCTCCTCGAGCGCGGTCGAGATGTTCTCGTCGAGCTGCTCCGGCGTGAACGAGGCCTTGCCGACGACGAAGTGCACGTTGGCGTGCTTGTCGACGCGGAACTCGATCTTGCCGCCCTTTATGTCGTTGACGGCCTGCGCCACGTTCGGGGTCACGGTGCCGGTCTTCGGGTTCGGCATGAGGCCACGCGGGCCGAGCACCTTGCCGAGACGACCGACCTTGCCCATGAGCTCGGGCGTCGCGACGGCGGAGTCGAAGGCGGTGTAGCCCTCGGCGACCTTCGCGATGAGCTCGTCGCCACCGACCTCGTCGGCGCCGGCTGCGATCGCGGCCTCGGCCGCTGCACCCGTCGCGAACACGATGACGCGGGCGGTCTTGCCCGTGCCGTGCGGCAGGATGACCGTGCCGCGGACCATCTGGTCCGCCTTGCGCGGGTCGACGCCGAGCTTCAGTGCGACCTCGACCGTGGAGTCGGTCTTCGCAGAACCGGTCTCCTTGGCCAGGGCGACTGCCTCGGTCGGGGTGTAGAACTTGTCGGCCTCGATCTTCGCGGCCGCGGCTTCGTAGGCCTTGGACTTCTTCGCCATGGTGGTCTCCTTGCGAGATACGTGGTTGACGAGCCGGCGCGGCTCTCCCACGGAAAGGTGTCTGGGTGTGGGCCGGAGCCCGATCGGTGCTTAGGCCTCGACCGTGATGCCCATCGAGCGTGCGGTGCCGGCGATGATCTTCGCGGCCTGCTCGATGTCGTTGGCGTTCAGGTCGGCCTGCTTGGTCTCGGCGATCTGACGGACCTGGTCCATCGAGATCTTCGCGACCTTGACCGTGTGCGGGGTCGCAGACCCCTTCTGCACTCCAGCAGCCTTCTTGATGAGCTCAGCGGCCGGCGGGGTCTTCAGGACGAACGTGAACGAACGGTCCTCGTAGACGGTGATCTCGACCGGCACGACGTTGCCACGCTGCGACTCGGTCGCCGCGTTGTACGCCTTGCAGAACTCCATGATGTTGACGCCGTGCTGACCGAGTGCCGGACCGATCGGCGGGGCCGGGTTGGCGGCTCCCGCGTTGATCTGCAGCTTGATCAGGCCCGTGACCTTCTTCTTCGGTGCCATGACTTGTCTTCCTCCTGGAATCGAACGCACGGGGATCCGTGCGCTCTCCCGCTGGTCCGGCCGTTCCGGACCGCGGTGAAGGCCCACACGCACGAGGCGTGCGGGCCCAAACTCGATGAGTCTACCCGAACGGGCAGACCTGGACTAGAGCTTCGTGACCTGGTCGAAGCTGAGCTCGACCGGGGTCTCGCGCTCGAACAGCGAGACGAGGACGGTGAGCTTGCCGCTCTCCGGCTTGATCTCGGAGATCGAACCCGGCAGGCCCGCGAACGAGCCTTCCTTGATGGTGATCGTCTCGCCGACCTCGAAGTCGACCTCGGCCGCGGGCTGCGCCTGCAGGGAACCGCCGGACTTCGAGCCACCCTTGGTCGGGGCGGCCTCGGCGACCTGCACGAGGGACTTGAGCATGCCGAACGCCTCGTCGAAACGGAGCGGCGTCGGGTTGTGGGCGTTGCCGACGAAGCCGGTGACACCGGGGGTGTGCCGGACGACGGACCACGAGTCCTCGTTGAGGTCCATGCGGACGAGCACGTACGAGGGGATCCGGACGCGGGTGACCAGCTTGCGCTGCCCGTTCTTGATCTCGACGACGTCCTCCATCGGGACCTCGACCTGGTAGATCGACTCCTCCATCGACATCGACACCATGCGGTTCTCGATGTTCGACTTCACGCGGCGCTCGAAGCCCGCGTAGGAGTGGATGACGTACCACTTGCCCGGCTTCATCCGCAGCTCGACCTTGAAGGCCTCGTACGGGTCGACCTCGGCCTCTTCGGCGTCGTCGTCCTCGGCGTCGATCGCTTCGTCGGCGGCGAGGGTTTCGTTCGCCTCTTCGGCGGTCTCGGACTCGAGTTCGATCTCTTCCTCGTCCTCGACCGCCTCGACGGCGGCCTCGGCCTCGTCAGCGGAGTCGATCTCGAGGGCGTCCTCGACGACGGCGTCGGCCTCGGGGTCCTTGGACTCCTGCAGTGCCGTCAGCTCCTCGTCGATGCCGAGGGACTCGTCGTCCTCGGACTCGACGGAGATCGCGCGCTCCTCGGCGGACTCGGCGGAGCGCTCCTCGCCGGTCTCGACGTCGCCTTCCTGGTTCTCCTCGACCTCGGAGGACTGCTCGGCAGCCGTCGCGAGGTCGATGTCGTCGCGGGAGTAGTCAGACACAGTCGATTCTTTCCGTTCGGTGGTGCGGGTCGGGATGGCGGACGGTCCTGGTCACGATCGGCACCGTCTCGGGCGACCGTACTCCAGTGGACTGCCGCACTCGGCAGTCGACGTCCGGGTCAGGCCGTGGGCCCGTTGCCGAAGACGTACCCGACGCCGAGACCGAACACGAAGTCGAGGATCGACACCAGGATCATCATCACGACGACGAAGACGAGCACGACCAGCGTGTAGCTGAAGAGCTCCTTGCGGGTCGGGGTCACGACCTTGCGCAGTTCGCCGATCACCTGACGGATGAAGAGCACGATGGCAGCGATCGGACCCCGGCGCTCGGCCCGGTCCTGCTTCGCCTTGGCGACGACGTCGTCCGCCGTCGTCTCCATGTCTTTGCTCGCCAACTTCTACCCTTCCAGAGTTGCAGGGCGGACAGGACTCGAACCTGCAACCTGCGGTTTTGGAGACCGCTGCTCTACCAATTGAGCCACCGCCCTTCAGAGCACGCCCGTCACCGATCGTGTTCCGGTGGTCGAGTGTACGGGAGTCCGTCACACGGTGTCCACTTGGCCCCCTCCACGGCGTGCCGCGCCGATAGGCTGGCACCCGTGAGCACCGCAGCCCCCGGCCCCGAGTCCACCGCAACCCCCGCCGCCGCGCCGACCGATCGGCCGCGCATCGCGTCCCGCATCGCAGCGATCGCCGAGTCCGCGACGCTCAAGGTCGACGCGAAGGCCAAGGCCCTGAAGGCCGCGGGCCGACCCGTCATCTCCTTCGCCGCCGGCGAGCCCGACTTCGCCACGCCCGACCACGTGGTCGCCGCCGCGGTCGAGGCCGCACAGGACCCGAAGAACCACCGGTACACGCCGGCGACCGGGCTTCCGGAGCTGAAGCAGGCCATCGCCGAGAAGACCGCACGCGAGTCCGGCATCACCGTCGAGCCGTCGCGGGTGATCGTCACCAACGGCGGCAAGCAGGCCGTCTACCAGGCGTTCCAAACGATCGTCGACGCCGGCGACGAGGTCCTGCTCCCCGCCCCGTACTGGACCACCTACCCCGAGGCCATCCGCCTGGCCGGCGGCGAACCGGTCGAGGTCTTCGCCGGCAGCGACCAGGGCTACCTCGTCACCGTCGAGCAGCTCGAGGCCGCGCGCACCCCGAAGACGAAGGCGCTGCTGTTCTGCTCGCCGTCGAACCCGACCGGCGCCGTGTACACCGCCGAGCAGACCAAGGCCATCGGCGAGTGGGCACTCGAGCACGGCATCTGGGTGATCAGCGACGAGATCTACCAGGACCTCGTGTACGACGGACTGCGCTTCACCGGCATCCTCGACGCCGTGCCGGCCCTCGCCGACACCACCATCCTGGTCAACGGCGTCGCGAAGACCTACGCGATGACCGGCTGGCGCGTCGGCTGGTTCATCGGCCCGGCCGACGCGGTCAAGGCCGCGTCGAACCTGCAGTCGCACCTGTCGTCGAACGTGTCGAACGTGTCCCAGCGCGCCGCGATCGCCGCCCTGACCGGGCCGCAGGAGCCGGTGGCGGCCATGCGCGAGGCCTTCGACCGCCGTCGGCAGGCCATCGTCGCCGGGCTCAACGCGATCCCGGGCTTCGTCACGCCGACCCCGCAGGGCGCCTTCTACGTCTACCCCGACGTCACCGCACTGCTCGGTCGTGCGTGGGCGGGGTCGACCCCGACGACGACCCTCGAGCTGGCCGACCTGATCCTCGAGCACGCCGAGGTCGCGGTCGTCCCGGGCGAGGCCTTCGGTCCCTCCGGGTACCTGCGCCTGTCGTACGCCCTCGGCGACGACGACATCGCCGAGGGTGTGGCCCGCCTGGCGGAGTTCTTCGCGTAGCACCCCCCCACGCAGAACGGGCCGCCTCGTCGAGGTGGCCCGTTCTGCGTTCCGGGAGGCCCGTGGCCGGGTCGTGCCCGTGCGTTCAGTCGAGCAGGTCCCCGACCACGACGGGCTCCGGCACGAGTGACACGCCGAAGCGGTTCAGGACCGTGACCTGCACGTACCGTGCGAGCTCGGCCACCTGGGCCGCCGTCGCGCCGCCACGGTTCGTCAGGGCCAGGGTGTGCTTCGACGAGATCGCCGCGCGCGACCCCGGCACGGCGTAGCCACGGTGCACCCCGGCGTGCTCGATGAGCCAGGCGGCGCTGAGCTTGACGTCGTCGCCGGCCGGCCAGCGTGGCGCGTCGGTGGGGAGGGTCTCGGCGAAGGCCGCGGAGACGATCGGGTTCGTGAAGAACGACCCGGCGCTCCAGGTGTCCCGGTCGTCGGCGTCGAGCACCATGCCCTTCGAGGCGCGGAGGCGCAGGACCTCGTCGCGGACCGTCGCGGGTTCCACGAGGGCACCGAGGTCGACCCCGAGCGAACCGGCGAGCTGGGCGTACCGCACCGGGACGCCGTGTTCACCCGCTGTGCCGAGGCGGAACTCGACCGTCAGCACCACACCGCGGCGTCCGTGCTTGAGGGTCGACGTGCGGTAGCCGAGCGCCAGCTCGGCCGCGGGCACCCACGTGCGCTCCCCCGTGGCCGCATCGAGGAACTCGACCCGGGTGAGCACGTCGGAGAGCTCGACCCCGTAGGCGCCGATGTTCTGCACGGGGGCGGCGCCGACGGTGCCCGGGATGCCGCTGAGGGCCTCCAGGCCGGTCCAGCCGTTCGCGACGGTGGTGGCGACGAACGCGTCCCAGGGTTCGCCGGCCGCGACGCGGACGGTGACGCCGTCGGCGTCCGTGTCGGCGTCCACGCCCGTGGTGCGGACCAGGACGACGGTGCCGTCGAAGCCGGAGTCGGCGACCAGCACGTTGCTGCCGCCGCCGAGGACCAGCCACTCGTGGTCGTCCCACGCGGTCTGCGTGTGGGCGACGAGCTCGTCGGTCGTCGTGGCCGTGAGCAGCCGCGTGGCCGGCCCGCCGACGCCGAGCGTCGTGAGGTCGGCGAGCACCGGCTCGTGCACGGTCAGCGGAACGTCACCGTGACCTGCGCCTTGCCGAGCACGGTCTGCCCGCCGGCGGTCACGGTGAGGTCGATGCGCTTCGGTCGGCCGTCGTCGTCGACGGTGCCGACCTTGGCGACGATGCCGATGGTCGCGCCCTGCTCCGGGTCAACGACGACGGGGCGGGTGAAGCGGACGCCGTAGCCCGCGACCCAGCCGCTGTCGCCGAGCCACTCGGAGACCGGCTGCACGGCGAGGCCCATCGTGAGCATGCCGTGCGCGAGGACGCCGGGCAGGCCGACCGAGGCGGCGACGTCGTCGCGGTAGTGGATCGGGTTGAAGTCACCGGAAGCGCCGGCGTAGCGGACGAGCGAGTCGCGGGTGACGTGCACCTCGCGCTCGGCGACGACCGTGCCGACCTCGATCGCGGTGGCGGGTGCGGCGGTCATGCGTCGTCTCCTCGGACCACGAGGGTCGACGTCGCCGTGACGACGTGCTCCCCCGCGGCGTCGTTCATGGTGCTCTGGGCCGTGACCATCGCGTTGCCGCCGAGCGTCTTGACGCTCGTCACGGTCAGGGTCGCGGTGAGTTCGTCGCCGGCCACGATGGGCCGGTCGTAGGTGAAGGACTGCTCACCGTGGACGACACGGGAGAAGTCGATGCCGGCGTCCGGCTCGGCCAGGAGCTGCGCGAGCGTGGCTTCCTGCACGACGACCGCGAAGGTCGGCGGGGCGACGACGTCGGCGTACCCGGCGGCGCGGGCGGCGTCGGGTTCGTGGTGGACGGGGTTGGTCGCGAACACCGCGCGCGAGAACTCGCGCACCTTCTCGCGACCGACCAGGTAGGGCTGGGCCGGCGGGAACGTCCTGCCGACGAGCTCGGGGTTCACTGACACGTCGGCAGTCTACCGACGCCCGTCCTGGGGCCTGTCGATGCTGAGGATGCATCGGCTAGGCTGGCCGCGCCGGTTCGGGGGAATCGGCGTTCCGGTCGCGACACCGGATCAGGGGACGGGGGAGCAACGATGGACACCAGGACAGAGTTCGCCGTGCACACGGGCGACCGCTGCACCGCGATGGAGGTCGCCGGCGCGGCACTCCGCACGGCGGGACACCGCGTCGAGTCGACCGGTGGGACCCTCACCGCGACGACCGGCAACCTGCTCCTGACGATCCTGCTCGGCGCGCTCGTGCACCCGTCCCGCGAGTTCCGCCGCTACGAGCTGTCGACGACCGTCACCGGGGCGTCCACCACGATCACGCTGCGGCACAGCGGACACGGCACGGCCGTCTCCGGCGGCAGCATCGGCGCGAGCCGGCGACGAGCCGCGTGGCACGAGGTGAACGCCGCGATCGAGCGCGCCCTGCGCGCGGCCGGCGTGCTGCAGACGCGCACCGACACGGGGTCGCACTCCGCGCTGTAGGGCCGACCCCAGGGCGGACGGGAGGCCCGGGGGTGCGTCCGCCACGCGCCTCCTGGCACGCACCTGGTCCAGTGCGGGAACGACGAAAGCCCGGCGAACAGATCGCCGGGCTTGCTGTAGCGAGGGCGGGACTTGAACCCGCGACCCCACGATTATGAGTCGTGTGCTCTAACCAACTGAGCTACCCCGCCAGAGATCCGGAGCGACACGCGCACCGGGTCGGAGCCCCGAGTCAGGATTGAACTGACGACCCCCTCCTTACCATGGAGGTGCTCTACCACTGAGCTATCGGGGCGATGTGCCGCGAACGGCACCACACGAGGATAGCAGACCTCCGACGCTGCTCCGGAACCGGGCGAGACGCCCGGGCGTGCCGCGTCGGCGACCGCTAGTTCGCGTTGGTCTGGAGCCACGCCAGCGGGTCCACGGGGACCCCGTCGACGTGCACTTCGAGGTGCAGGTGCGGGCCCGTGGAGTTGCCCGTGCTGCCCACGAGCCCGAGCTCGTCGCCGACCTCGATCTGCTGACCGGTGACCACCTTGAAGGAGTTGTCCTCCATGTGGCCGTACACGCTGACGAACTGCTTGCCGTCGACGTCGTGCTCCACCCAGACGTCGTTGCCGAAGCCGCCGTCGTTCGCCTGGACCTTGATGACGGTGCCGGCGGCGATGACCCGGATCGGGGTGCCCTCGCCGGGAGCGAAGTCGACGCCCATGTGGTTCGTCGAGCAGAACGAACAACCCGCGACCTGACGACCGCCGAAGCCGGAGGTGATCGGGACGCCGGTGAGGAACGGCCACTGGATCGTGCCGGTCGGGTCGTTGGTGAAGCTCGAGGCGTCGACGTTCTTGTACTGCGTGGCGTCCGACACCGTGTACTGGTCGCGGGTCGTCGACCCGTCGGCTGCGGCGCTGACGCTCATCGACTGGGTCGCACCGCTCGCCGTCGACCGGGCCGCGGTCGACCCGGTCTCGGGCACGTAGAGCGCCTGGGCGGGCAGCGACGTCGAGACGACGAGACCGGCGACGAAGAGGAGCGCACCGACGGCCGTGACGCGCGAGGCCGCACGGCGGAACGAGGCGCCCTGCTTCCGGGCGGCGGGAGCCGGGGCTGGCACGGCAGCGGTGCGGCTGGCCGCGATGTGCCGGGTGGCGCGGTCGACCTGCACGGCCGGTGCAGCACGGCCGGTCCGCCGACGGGACGCCGGGACCTGGCCGATGACACGGCGGGGCTGGGGTGCGACGGCCTCCGCTGCAGCGGCGGCCGGCGCGGTGCGCGGCGCCGTGGCGCGGACGTCCGGCGACGTGGGAGCCGGCGGGGTCGTGATGCGGGAGGCCGGTCGGACCGCCGACTCCGGCAGGGCGGGCGAGACCGGTGCGAGGTCGATCGGCGACACGGGAGCGGCGGCCGACGAGGGCGTGGTCAGCCCGACGACCTCGTCGAACGACGGGCCCGCGGCACGGTCGGGTGCGACGTCCTGCGCGTGGTCCTGCGTGACGGGAGCACCCTTCGCAGCAGCTCGCTCCGCCTCGATCCGTGCTCGTCGGGTCAGGTGGACGACCGGGGTGGCGGCGTCGACGGGACCGGTGGGGACGGACGTCAGTGGGGAGTGGGGCATGCGTGCGGTGGCGATCCTGATCGGGGAGGGGGCGCGCTCGTTGGTAACGAGCAGATAACGGGACCTGAGCACGGTAGCAAACGTCGTCGCACGTCGCCAGTCGTGGTCATGTCCACCGTGCACCCCCAGAGCGAGGGACCGGCGGACCTCAGACGCCGAGCGCCTCGGCTTCCAGCCCGCGCAGCAGCACCTCGAGGTCGTCGGCCACCGCGGGGCTCGCGAACAGGAAGGAACGGGTCCCGCCGGCCTCCCAGATGCGGACCGACGCTCCGGCCTCGCGCGCGACGACGGAGCCGCCGGCCATGTCCCACGGGTTGATCCCGCGCTCGTAGTAGGCGTCGACGACCCCGGTCCCGACCGCGCAGCAGTCGAGCGACGCCGCTCCTCCGCGCCGGATGTCCCGCACCTCGCCGATCAGCCCGGCGAGCACGGACACCTGCTCGCGGCGCCGGTCAGCCGTGTACCCGAAGCCCGTCGCCACGAGTGTCTCGGCGAGCGAGGCCGGAGCACTGACGGACAGGGGCACGCCGTCACGGGTGGCGCCCTGTCCGGCGGCGGCACGGAACACCACCCTGGTCGCGGGAGCGACCACGACGCCGGCGATCGGCTCCCACGTCGTCGGGTCGGCGGAACCCCGCACGACGCCGATGCTCACGCCGTACTCGGCGCTGCCGTACAGGTAGTTCACCGTGCCGTCGATCGGGTCGACGACCCAGGTGATGCCCGACTCCCCCGACGCCGAGCCGGACTCCTCGCCGTGGAACGCGTCGTCCGGCCGGGCCTCGGCGATCCGGGCGCGGATGAGCGCCTCGACCTCGCGGTCCGCCGCCGTGACCACGTCGACGATGCTCGACTTCCGGTCGGCGACCTCGACCCCCTCGGCACGTCGTCGTGCGGCGAGCGTGGCCGCTTCGCGCGCGATCGTCTCGGCGAGGTCGGCGAACTGGGACGGTGTGCGGTCGGATGCCATGTACCGATCCTGCCAGGGACGACGAAAGCCCCGTCCGGAGAGGACGGGGCTTCTCGATGGTGGCAAGTGAGGGATTCGAACCCCCGAAGGCTACGCCGGCTGATTTACAGTCAGATCCCTTTGGCCGCTTGGGTAACTTGCCATGCGCACCCAGCCGGTGTGATCACCAACCGAAGGCGCGCACAAAAGCATAGCGGATCCGGAACGGTGGTCGTGACCACCGCCGGCCGACCGCCGGAGCCGAACCGGGCCTCCCGTCCGCCGTTAGGCTGTCCGGCATGGCAGACAGTTCCTTCGACGTGGTCAGCAAGGTCGACAAGATGGAGGCGGAGAACGCCCTCAACCAAGCGGCCAAGGAGATCGAGCAGCGGTACGACTTCAAGGGCGCGGACGCGTCGGTCGCCTTCAGCGGCGAGGACGTCCTCATCAAGGCGAACTCGGAAGAGCGCGCGAAGGCCGTCCTCGACGTCCTGCAGAGCAAGGCGATCAAGCGCAACATCAGCCTGAAGAGCCTCGACGCCGGCGACCCCTACCCCTCGGGGAAGGAGTACCGCATCGAGGTGAAGTTCAAGAACGGCATCGAGCAGGACGTCGCGAAGAAGATCGGCGCGTTCCTGCGCGCCAACGCCCCGAAGACCGTGAAGAGCCAGATCCAGGGCGACGAGCTACGGGTCTCCTCGAAGAGCCGCGACGACCTGCAGAACACGATCCAGCTCCTCAAGGGTGAAGAGTTCGACGTCCCGTTGCAGTACATCAACTTCCGCTGACGTCCGTGGAGCACTGGCTCACCGTCGCGATCACCGTCCTGGCCGTCCTGCTGGACCTGGCGATCCGCGCCTTCTCGATCATCTACGTCCCGATCAACCGGAAGCCGCAGACGGCGACGGCCTGGTTGCTGGCGATCTTCCTCATCCCCTACATCGGCTTCATCGTCTTCCTGGTCATCGGGTCGACGAAGTTGCCGCGCGCCCGGCGTGAGAAGCAGACCGAGATCAACGCGTACATCCTCGAGCAGACCGAGGGCATCGAACGCGTGCGCCGTGACCACCCGTGGCCGCTGTGGCTCGAGAGCATCACCACGCTGAACCGCGAACTCGGCGCCATGCCGCTGGTCGGCGGCAACTCGGCGGAGCTCTACCCCGACTCCGAGGAGTCGATCGCGGAGATGACCCGGGCGATCGAGCAGTCGCGTCGGTTCGTGCACGTCGAGTTCTACATCGCGACGCTCGACGACACCACGCGACCGTTCTTCGACGCGCTCGCCCGCGCACAGGCCCGCGGCGTCACCGTCCGGTTCCTGCTCGACCACTGGGCGAGCCGTGGTTACCCCGGGTACAAGGACACGCTGGCGTTCATGGACCGCGCCGGCATCGAGTGGCACCTCATGCTCCCGCTGCTGCCGCTGCAGGGGAAGTTCCAGCGCCCCGACCTCCGCAACCACCGGAAGATCATGGTCATCGACGGCTCGGTCGCGTTCACCGGCTCGCAGAACCTGATCGACGCCTCGTACGACATCAAGTCGCACATCGAGAAGGGCATGGTCTACAAGGACCTGTTCGCCCGGTTCGAGGGGCCGGTCGTCGCGGGGTTGAACGCCCTGTTCGTCACCGACTGGTACAGCGAGACCGACGAACTGCTGCTCCGCGAGAGCGACCCCGTCCAGCGGGCGGACCGCGGCGATGCCCTCGACTGCCAGGTGGTGCCGTCCGGGCCCGGGTTCGACGGCGAGAACAACCTGCGCCTGTTCAACGCGCTGCTCTACTCAGCGCAGAAGAAGGTGTCGATCACCTCGCCGTACTTCGTGCCGGACGACTCGATGCTCTACGCCATCACGACGACCGCCCAGCGCGGCGTCGAGGTCGAGCTCTTCGTCGGCGAGATGGGCGACCACGCCATGACGTGGCACGCGCAGCGCTCGTACTACGAGGGACTGCTCCGCGCCGGTGTGCGGATCTGGCTGTACCGCGCGCCGACGATCCTGCACGCCAAGCACTTCACCATCGACGACGAGGTGTCGGTGATCGGGTCGAGCAACATGGACATGCGTTCGTTCAGCCTGAACCTCGAGGTCTCGGTCATGGTCCGTGGCCACCGCTTCGTCGACGCCCTGCGCGAGGTGCAGGACGCCTACAAGGAGCACAGCTTCGAGCTCACGCTCGACGAGTGGGTCGACCGTCCGCGCCGCTCCAAGGTGCTCGACAACGTCGCGCGGCTCACGGCAGCGCTGCAGTAGCGCGCACTGTCGCGCTGTCGCTCTGTCGCGTTGTCGGACGGGAGGCGCGGGTCGGCCCCGGCAGAGCGCTCAGCGCATCGGGACGAGGGATGCCAGGGCCGCGACGGCCCGCTCGAGCGGGCCCCGGCCGAGGAACCGGCGCCAGACCATCGCGAACAGGATCGAGACGAGCGCGAACCAACCCCACGCCTCGGCCGACTCGGGGTAGGTCGGCAGCATCGCGATCACCACGAGGTGTCCCGAGTAGACCGTGAGCGGCATCGACCCGACCGCGGCGAGCGGGAACGCGATCCGCTCGGCGACCCGGCCTCGCCCGTCGAACACGAGGGTGCAGAGCGCGATGACCGCCACCGCCACCCCCGCGGTACCGACCACGTCCACCGTCGTCGACGAGTGGTCGCGCGGTGACAGGAAGAGCTGGGCGACGGCCTCGGCCGGCGTGCTGCCGTCGGCCGCGTACGGGACGCCCGGGAACGCGAACGCGGCCCCGGGTGGCAGCGGCGCGAGGACCGTGCCGACGACGTACGCGGTGGCGGCGACCAGTGCGCCGGACGCGAGGAGCACGACCTGCGTGCCCCGGGCCTCTCCCCACCGGCACGGCCCGGACGCCGCTGGCGCGTCGTCCGGGAACCGGCGGCGTGGGCCCAGACCGGACCTGGCGACGGCGAGACCGACCAGGACGTACGCCAGGAAGGTGACCACGGGGTAGACCAGACCGAGCTGCACGCCGACCATGCCGGCGTCGGCGTAGGCCGGTGCGGTCGAGACGGCGACGATCGGCGACAGCACAGCGCAGGCGCCCGCGATGGCGAGGAGCCACGCAGGGCGGACCCGGAGCACCGGGATCACCAGCAGGAACAGCACTCCGTAGGTCGGCAGGATGACGTAGACCGGGGTGTCCAACGCGATGAGCACGAAGCCGATGGCGACGACGGCCGCGGCGCGGACCGCCAGGCGCGCCCGGACCCGTCCGATCACGGCGGGGCCCGGCGGAGTCGTCCGACCGCTCGTCAGGCCGATCGACACCCCGGCGAGGACGGCGAACAGCGTGGACGGGCGCCCGTGCGCCACGGCGGACCACGTCGAGGGATCCGACCAGTCGAGCTGGTCCGCGATGCCGCCGATGTGCGCAGCCATCATGCCGAGCAACGCGACCGCACGCGCGACGTCGACGCCCTGCAGTCGCACGCCGGAGACGGACGCGCCCCGCACCGCCGTGGGCGGGACGGGGCGCGTGTCGGTCATCGCCGTCAGTTCGTGGGCGCGTCGACGCGGCCGAGCGACACGTTGATCATCTCGTCGCGGGGCACGACCTTGATGCGCTCGCGGCCCTCGGCAGCACCGAGCGCGAGCTCGTGGGTGTCCAGGTGGTGCCAGCCCTCGAGGTCGGTGTACTCGACGCCACGCTCGCGCAGGAGCGCCGGGATCGCACCCTCGGAGGGGTCCTCCGGCGTCCACCAGCTCGCCTGGTCGTTGACGATGTGCTGCACGGTCTCCATGGCATCGGACTTCGTGTGGCCGATGAGACCGACCGGACCGCGCTTGATCCAGCCGGTGGCGTAGACGCCCGGGATCTGCTGGTTGTCGTCGTCGAGGACCTGGCCCTCGTGGTTCGGGATGACGCCGTGGCGCTCGTCGAACGGCAGCCCGGGCAGCGGGGAACCGAAGTAGCCGACGGCACGGTAGGCCGCCTGGATCGGGATCTCGCGGATCTCGCCCGTGCCCTCGACACCGCCCTCGCCGTTCGGCCGGGTGCGCTCGTACCGGATCGCGGTGAGGTTGCCCTGCTCGTCGCCGACGAACTCGGTCGGCTTCGCGTAGAAGTGCAGGTGCAGCCGCCGGCTCGCCTGGCCGGTCTCGCGGGTGCGCCACTGCTCGAGCACCCGGTTGATGACCATGACCTGCTTGTTCGTGGCGATCGCGGTCTTCGACGCCTCGTCGTGGTCGAAGTCCTCGTCGTAGACGACCATGTCGACGTCACGGACCTCGCCGAGCTCGCGGAGCTCGAGCGGCGTGAACTTGACCTGGGCGGGACCACGGCGGCCGAAGACGTGGACGTCCGTGACGGGCGACGCCTTGAGGCCCTCGTACACGTTCGCCGGGATCTCGGTCGGCAGCAGGTCATCGGCGTGCTTCGCCAGGATGCGTGAGACGTCGAGCGCGACGTTGCCGACCCCGATCACCGCGACGCTCTCCGCGGTCAGCGGCCAGGTGCGCGGGACGTCGGGGTGGCCGTCGAACCAGCTGACGAAGTCGGCGGCACCGTAGGAGCCCCGGAGGTCGACGCCGGGGATGTCGAGGTCGGCGTCCTTGATCGCGCCCGTCGAGAAGACGACCGCGTTGTAGTGCTTCTTCAGGTCCTCGAGGGTGATGTCCTCGCCGAAGCGGACGTTGCCGAACAGCCGGACGACGCCGCGGTCGAGCACGTCGCGCAGGGCGTTGACGATGCCCTTGATCCGCGGGTGGTCGGGGGCGACGCCGTACCGGACGAGTCCGTACGGCGCGGGGAGCTGCTCGAACAGGTCGATCGACACGTCGTGTCCGTGGGCCTCGCGCAGCAGGATGTCCGCGGCGTAGATGCCGGCGGGTCCGGCGCCGACGATGGCGATTCGGAGGGTGGGCACTGATCGTCTCCAGTTCGTTCGGGTGGGGTGCTCCCGGTGGTGCGTCCCGCGCGGCGACCGTGGGGTCGCCCGGTCGCGGGTGGTGTTCAGCGGCTGCGGTCGACGACGGAGTCGGCGAAGCGGGTGAGTGCCCGCTTCACGGTGCCGTCGGGCAGCGGGGCGAGGGCGTCCACGGCTTCGCGGGCCCAGCGGACCGCGACCGTGCGCGTCGACGCGGTCGCCTCGTGGTCGCGCAGTGCGGCGACGGCCGACTGGTACGGCACGGAGCCGACCGCGTCGTCCGGGGCGCCGTTCACGTCGCGCTCGATGCGCAGGACGAGGTCCTGCGCCGCCGGGTCGGTCGCCGCGTGCCGACGCAGGTGCAGCATCGGCAGCGTGTCGACGCCGGCACGGAGGTCGTTGCCGGCGATCTTGCCGGTCTTGTCCGTCGCCGGTGCCAGATCGATGACGTCGTCGACGAGCTGGAAGGCGACGCCCACCTTCTCGCCGAAGGTCCCGACGGCGTCGAGGTAGGCACGGTCGGCGCCGGAGAACATGACACCGGCGCGGGCGGCGGTCGCGATGAGCGAGCCGGTCTTGTCGCTGAGCACCTGGATGTAGTGCTCGACCGGGTCGTCGTCGGGCTGCGGGCCGGTGGTCTCGTGCAGCTGCCCCATGCAGAGGCGCTGGAAGGTCTCGGCCTGCATCCGGATGCCCTCGGTACCGAGGTCGGCGGTGATGAGGCTGGCGCGGGCGAAGAGGAGGTCGCCGGTCAGGATCGCGACGTTGTTGCCGTACGTGATCTGCGCTGCGGGGACCCCGCGGCGGACGGGCGCTTCGTCCATGACGTCGTCGTGGTAGAGCGACGCCAGGTGGGTCGTCTCGATGCTCACAGCCGCCTTGACCACGGCGTCGGTCACCCCGTCGCCGAGCTGCGCGATGAGCAGCGTCAGCGTCGGACGGATCCGCTTGCCGCCCGCGGACAGCAGGTAGCGGCTCGTGGTGTCGGCGAGGGTGTCCGTGGACCGCATGGCGTCCTCGAGCCCCTGCTCGACGAGCTCGAGACCGTCGTCGACGGCGGCGATGAAGCGGCGGTCGGCGGGCGTGGCGAACAACCGCTCGCCGATGCCCAGCGAGGCGCGGAGGCTCGGCGCGCGACGTGCGACCGGGACGCTCGGATTCAAGTGCTGCTCCGTCTTCGGGGGATGGTGACCGGTCAGTCGTCGGCCGGGTCGACGCGCGGCTGCTCGCCGGTGGTCTGGTGGTCGCGGCGTGCCTTCGCACGACGGGCCGCGGACTCGCGCACCGTGTCGGCGACGGGCTTGCGGCCACGGTGCAGTGCGACGATACCGGCCGT
This sequence comes from Curtobacterium sp. MCJR17_020, assembly GCF_003234365.2. Classification (NCBI taxonomy): domain Bacteria; kingdom Bacillati; phylum Actinomycetota; class Actinomycetes; order Micrococcales; family Microbacteriaceae; genus Curtobacterium; species Curtobacterium sp. MCJR17_020. The sequence continues at coordinate 2,754,464 of NZ_CP126260.1, forward strand.
GAGGTTGCGGTAGGCGACCACGGAGAACCCGACGCCGCGCAGCCACTGGGTGAGGACCTGCTGGTCCGGCCACGCGTCGATCGACTCGGCGAGGTAGCGGTAGGCGGCGGGGTTGCTGCTCGAGAGCTTCGCGATGCCCGGGAGCACGCGCTTCAGGTAGGTGCCGTAGCCGAGGCGCAGCAGCGCACGCGGCGGGGTCGAGAACTCGCAGATGACCACTCGGCCGCCGGGCTTGAGGACCCGCAGCATCTCGGCGAGCGCCTGCTTCGGGTCGTTCACGTTGCGCAGCCCGAACGAGATCGTGACGGCGTCGAACGTGTCGTCGTCGAAGGGCAGGTGCTCGGCGTCGCCCTCGACGAAGGTGATCTCGGGGTGCCGCTCGCGACCGACCGCGATCATGCCGGCGGAGAGGTCGAGCGCGCTGACCTCGGCCCCCTTCTTCGCGAAGGCCGCGGCACTCGTCCCGGTGCCCGCGGCGATGTCGAGGACCTTCTCGCCGGGCTGGGGATCGACGGCCCGCACCGTGGCGACACGCCACAACGGTGCGTTGCCCGCCGACAGGATGTCGTTCGTGAGGTCGTACTTGGCCGCGACGTCGTCGAACATCGCCGCCACCTCGTCCGGCCGCTTGTTCAGGTCCGCTCTGCTCACCCGACCAATCCTAGAGGTCCCGACCGTACGTTCACCGGACTCGCAGCAACGGCCCGCGCGACGAGCGCCCGACCGGGTGGTCCACCGACCGCGCGTAGCATCGGAGCCGTGACCCGAACCACCACGGCGGCGCCCCCGCTGACGGTCTCCACCCGGATCCTCGACGACCCGGGCACCGTCCTCCGCCACACCCTGCGCGACCGTCCCCTGGCCTTCGTCCGGAACGGCGACGGCATCATCGGGATCGGGGAGGCGCTGCGGTTCACGTTCACCGGCCCCGACCGGATGCGCGACGCCGCTGCGGTGTGGCGCACCGTCGTGGAGTCGGCCGTCGTCGACGACCCGGTGCAGCTGCGCGGCTCGGGCCTGGTCGCGTTCGGCTCCTTCGCCTTCGCCGACGACTCCGCCGACGAGAGCGTCCTGATCGTCCCGCGCGTCGTCATCGGTCGTCGTCGCGGCAAGGCCTGGCTCACGGCGATCGACACGACCGTCGGTGCCGAGCCGCTCGCCTTCACACGGACCTCGGTGCCGGTCCCCCACGTCGGACCGCACGTCTCCGTCAGGCTGCGCCCGGGCCGGATCGACGAGGCCGCCTACGCCGCGAACGTCGCCGAGGCCGTGCGGCGCATCGTCGCCGGGGGCGCGCAGAAGGTCGTCCTCGCCCGCGACCTCGTCGGCACGCTGCCGCCGGGAGCCGATCGACGTGCCGTGCTGCTCGACCTCGCCGCCGCCTACCCGCAGTGCGTCACGTTCGCGGTCGACGGCCTGGTCGGCGCGACCCCCGAGACGCTCGCCCGCACCGACGGCACCCGGTTGACGGCGCGGGTGCTGGCCGGCAGCGCTGCACGCGGTGCCGACGAGGTGTCGGACCGTGCCGCTGCCGAAGCCCTCGCCGCCAGCGCGAAGGACGTCGAGGAGCACGCGTTCGCGATCGACAGTCTGCTCGCCTCGCTCCGCCCGCTCGTCACCGAGCTGCGTGCCGACCCCGAGCCGTTCCGACTGCAGCTGCCGAACCTGTGGCACCTGGCGACCGACGTGCAGGCGACGCTGCCGCCGGACACCACCTCGCTCGACGTCGCCGACGCCCTGCACCCCACGGCCGCGGTCGCGGGCACCCCCACCGACGTGGCCGTCCGGCTCGTCGCCGAGCTCGAGGGCGTCGACCGCGGCCGCTACGCCGGCCCGGTGGGCTGGATGAGCGCCACCGGCGACGGCGAGTGGATGTTGGCGCTCCGCAGCGCCCGCATCGACGACGACGGCACCGTGCGGGCCTGGGCGGGTGCGGGCGTCGTCGCGGGGTCGGAACCGGCGCGCGAGGTCGCCGAGACCGCCCTGAAGTTCCGACCGGTCACGGACGCGCTGGCCTGAGCGGCGCGGCGCGGCGACCACGCGGTCGCGCTGCGCCGGCCGCGTGGTCGCGCCGCGACGCCCCTCCCCGCGTCAGTCGGCGAGCGGGACCTCGATCACGACGCGCTCGGCCGGATCGGTGAGCACCCGCTCGAGGTCTCCCCACGTCTCCGCGCGGCGGTACTCCCAGCCGAGGCCGGTGACGACCCGTTCGACGTCGACGTGCTGCGGCGTCGACATCATCCGCCGCATGTCCTCCCGTGGGGTGGTGCGTGCCACCTCGAGCCCACGGAAGATCGCGCCGCCGTGGTCGTTGCCGACGACGACCTGCACCCGGTGCGTGCGTTCCTCGGTGCCGGTGACGAACGCCCCGAGGTCGTGCAGCAGGGTCAGGTCGCCCAGCAGCACGCGCGTGGTGCCGACCGACGCCGACGACTGCTCGAGCGCTGCGGCGATCCCGAGGGCCGTCGACACGGTGCCGTCGATGCCGGCGAGCCCGCGGTTCGCGTGCACCCGGATCTTCTTGCCGAGCACCCGCCCGTCGGCGACGCGGATGATCTGCGAGGCACCGAACACGAGCCGGTCGTGCGGCCACGTCACGCCCCACACGGCGTCGGCGAGCATCGCGCGGTCGACGGGTCGGCGGCGGAGGGCGACCTCGTCGCGCAGGAACTTGTTGCGTTCGGCGCGGTCCGGAGACCGCTTGGCGCCGAGGTCGGGGCCCGCGTCACCGTCGCCGAGCAGTTGACGGCTCGCGCCGACCCAGCGGCCGACCCACGCACGGTGCTCCGGCCGGGTCCGGCCCGTCACGCGGACGTCGGACACGAACGTGGTCAACGATTCGCTGGGCCCACGCCGCCGGTTCCCGGACGACGCGCCAGCGGCGTTCGGGCCGTGCCGGTGGGGAGAGGCGCGGGCCGGGTCGAAGGGGTCGGCCGTGTGTCCGCGGACCACGATCGTCTCGACCCCCTGCCGCTGCAGGAGCGCCGGGACCTCGCGGCTGAGGGTGGGGTGGCCGAGCACGACGGCACGACGGACCGCCCCGCCGAAGTCCGGGTCGCGCAGGAGTTCGCGGTAGGTGACCACGAGGTTCCGGCCGAACCGTGCACCGCTGGAGACCTCGGCGAGCAGGGGCGCCCCGAGCTCCCACGCGATGCGCTCGGCGTCCTCGCCGGCGTCGTGACCGGCGATGACGACCGTGCCCGGCTCGTCGTCCGGCGACAGCTCGGCCACCGGGAGTCCGCCGTGTGCCCGACGGGTGGCGAACGCGGTGTCGACCTCGTCGTCGGGGACGCCCTGCACGTGCTCGGCGTCGAGGCCGGCGGACAGGGGTTCACGGAACGCGACGTTGAGCTGCGCGGGCCCCGGCTGTCCGGTGTGTCCGGCGGCCGCGGCGACGGCCTGGCGGGCGAGGTCGCGGAGCGCTGCACGCACCGATGCGTCGGCTCCGTGCGCGGACGGTGCCTCGACGTCGCGGACGAAGGCGACCGCGTCGCCGAACATCCCCGGCTGGACGGTGGTCTGGTTGCTGCCGATGCCGCGGAGTTCGTCCGGCCGGTCGGCGCTCAGCACGAGCATCGGGACTCCGGAGTGGTGCGCTTCGAGGACTGCGGGGTGCAGGTTGGCGACGGCGGTGCCCGAGGTCGTCACGACCGCGGCCGGTCGACCGGACTCCACCGCGAGACCGAGGGCGAAGAACCCGGCGGTGCGCTCGTCGAGCCGGACGTGGACGGTCAGGCCGCCGGCACGCTCGAGGGCGACGGCCGCGAGCGCCAGGGCCTGGGACCGTGAGCCCGGGCTGACGACGACGTCGGTGACGCCGGCGCGCACGAGTTCCTGCAGCAGCGTCAGGGCGGCGTCCGTCGCCGGACTGCCCGACCCGACGGGACCGTCAGCGATCGGTGCGGCCGTCGTCGTCGCGGTCGTGGAACTGGTCTTCGAGGTCTCGGAGGGTCGCGTCGTCCTGGTCCTTGTCCGTGAGGGTGTCCCCCGGAACGGGCGTGGTGCCGAGGAAGTCCGGGTCGTCTTCGGGTCCACGGTACCGGGCGGTCGTGCCCGGGGACGCCGGCGAGCGGCCGAGCAGGAACCAGAGCACCCCACCGAGGACGGGGAGGACGATCACGAGGAGGATCCAGACACCGCGCCTGAGGGATCGGACACGTTCGCGGGGCATCGTCGCGCAGTCGATGGCTGCGTACACCGTGAAGGCGACAGCGGCGACGACGACGATCAACCACAAGCGGACCATGCTCGGGAGTCTAGGTCGCGAGCCTGTGACGACCCTGCCGGTCGACCGTCCGTAGACTCGCAGGGTGAAAGCGTGGCTCCTGTACACCCTGGCCCGGCTCGGCATCTTCGCGGCGGCGCTCGTACTCCTCCTGCTCCTGACGCCGCTGGAGTGGTGGTGGGCGACGATCATCGCGGCCCTCGTCGGGCTGTTGATCTCCTACATCGCGCTCGCGAAGCTCCGCACCAAGGTCGCCCTGAGCCTGGCGAACCGCCGCGGTGGACCGGAGCGCGATGCGGACACCGACTTCGAGGACGACTTCGTCGACGCGGCGGACACCGATGCCGCGGACACCCCGACCGTGCGCCCGGTGTCGGACGCCGACCGGCATGCCGCACGCCGGGACGCCGACGCGGAGTAGACCGGCGGCGTCCTACGGCTGGACGGCGAGCGTGATGCCGAGCACCACGCCGAACACCAGCGACGCGAACGACGACAGCTGCAGTGCCGTGATGAGTTCACGGGGCTTGCGCGACGACACCCCGATCGCGAGCGCCGGCAGGGCCAGCAGCAGCGAGAAGTACGTGAAGCCCGTGCGGAAGTAGAGCAGGACGAACCAGAGCAGCACGACGTACGGCAGCAGCAGGAACAGGCCGTACAGCACCCGTGCCACCGGTCGGCCGACGACGACCGCGAGGGTGCGCTTGCCGGCGAGACGGTCCTCGTCGATGTCGCGGATGTTGTTCACCATCAGGACAGCGCAGGCGAAGAACCCGGCGGCGACCGCGGCGGCCCACCCGCTCGTGGTGGCCTGGCCGATGAGCACGTACTGGGTGCCGAGCACGGCGACGAGGCCGAAGAACACGAAGACGAAGACCTCGCCGAGCGCGTTGTAGCCGTAGGGATTCTTGCCGCCGGTGTAGAACCACGCGGCGACGATGGCGGCGGCGCCGACGAGCAGCAGCCACCACAGCTGGGTGAGCACCACGATGACGATCCCGGCGACCGCAGCCAGCCCGAAGAACGTCAGTGCGACGGTCAGCACCGTCCGGGGCTTCGCGAGGCCGGCGCCCGTCAGGCGAGCCGGGCCGACGCGGTACTCGTCGGTGCCGCGGACACCGTCGGAGTAGTCGTTGCTGTAGTTCACGCCGATCTGCAGGAACAGTGCCACCGCGAGGGCGAGCAGCGCGATGGCGAGGTGTCCGTCCTGCGCCAGGAACGCACCGAAGTCGCCCGTGGTGCCGCTGTCGACGAAGCCCACGGTGGTGCCGAGCACCACCGGGACGACGCCGAGTGTCAGGGTGCGGAGTCGTGCCCCGCCGATCCAGTCCCGCGCGGTCGCCCGGCGCTTCGAGCGGACCGGGGCCGCAGCCTTGGCCGGGTTGCCCGAGCGGCCCTGCTTGTGCGTCGTGTTCTTCGTTCGTGCCACGACCACCGATCCTATCCGCGCCGCGTCGCACTGCACCGCGGTGCCGTCGAGCGCACCTACCGTGCCGCGAGGTCCTGGATCGCCCGCCGGTCGGGTTTGCCGGACGCGAGCATCGGCAGCCGGTCGACCACCACCACCGCGGCCGGACGTGCGGCTCGGCCGAGGGCGTCGCCCACGTGGGACCGGACGGTGTCGAGGTCGAGCGGCTGCTCGGTGACGACGACCGGCACCTCGCCCCACTCCCCCGAGGCCCGGCGGGTGACGACTGCACCGTGCTGATCGGGCAGGTCGCGCACGAGCCGCTCCACCGCGCCGAGCCGGACCTTCTCGCCGCCGGAGATCACCACGTCGTCGAGGCGTCCGAGCACCCGGACCACCCCGTCCGACACCGTGGCGGCGTCACCCGTGCGGTACCAGCGCAGGCCGTCGCGCTCGACGAACGTCGCGGCCGTGCGGTCGTCGTCGCCGAGGTACCCCTCGGCGAGCATCGGACCCGACAACTGGAGCTCGTCGTCCACCACCGCGGTGCGGACGGTCCCGAACGGCACGCCGTCGTACACGCATCCGCCGCTCGTCTCGCTGGCGCCGTAGGTCGTCACGATGTGCACGCCCGCGGCGACCGCCCGCTCGCGGAGCGCCGCCGGGGTCGCCTGGCCGCCGACGAGGACCGCGTCGAACCCGCCCAGTGCGGCCGCCCCGCGGTCGTCGTCGAGCACGCGGGCGAGCTGCACGGGTACGAGCGACGTGTAGCGACGCGGAGCCGCCGGACCGGTGACGAGCTGGTCCGCGGCGTCCGCGAAGGCCGTGGCGTCGAAGTGCCCCGGTGCCACGACGGCCGGTGTCGTCCCCGCGGCGATCGACCGGGTCAGAACGTTGAGGCCCGCGATGTAGTGCGTGGGCAGCGCGAGCACCCAGCTACCCGGTCCGACGAGCGCTGCGTCCGCCGCTGCGGCACCGGCGAGGAGCGCCTCGGACGAGAGGGCCACGCGCTTGCCGGTACCGGTGGACCCGCTCGTCTCGACCACCAGGGCGACCCCCTGCCGGACGTCGGCCGGCGGCGGGGTCGGCAGCGCCGGTGCCCCCTCGGCGACGGGGAGCAGCGCGGGACCGCCGGCGAGCGCTGCCTCCAGACCGCGCAGCACCACGAGCGGATCCGACGTGCCCAGCGCGACCAGCGGACGGGTCATGCCGGCACCGCCGGGCTCAGTAGTGCCACGGGAACGACGTCCACTCGGGGGCGCGCTTCTCGAGGAACGAGTCGCGGCCCTCGACGGCCTCGTCGGTGCCGTAGGCGAGCCGCGTCGCCTCGCCCGCGAAGACCTGCTGGCCGACCATCCCGTCGTCGACGGCGTTGAACGCGTACTTGAGCATCCGGATCGCCGTCGGGGACTTGCCGAGGACGATCTCACCCCAGCGGATCGCCTCGCGCTCGAGGTCCTCGTGCGGGACGACCGCGTTCACCGCTCCCATCTCGTACGCCCGCTGCGCCGAGTACTCCTGCGCGAGGAAGAAGACCTCGCGCGCGAACTTCTGGCCGATCTGCTTGGCGTAGTAGGCGCTGCCGTACCCACCGTCGAACGACCCGACGTCGGCGTCGGTCTGCTTGAACCTGCCGTGCTCGGCGCTGGCGATGGTCAGGTCGCAGATCGCGTGCAGCGAGTGCCCGCCGCCGGCTGCCCAACCGGGGACCACGGCGATGACGACCTTGGGCATCATGCGGATCAGGCGCTGCACCTCGAGGATGTGCAGTCGTCCCATCGAGGCCTGCGCGGCCGCCGGGTCGACGCCCTCGGGCGGTGCACCCTCGTCACCGACGTACTGGTAGCCGCTGCGCCCCCGGATGCGCTGGTCGCCGCCGGAGCAGAACGCCCAGCCGCCGTCCTTCGGACTCGGGCCGTTGCCGGTCAGCAGGACGACGCCCACGCGGGGGTCCTGACGGGCGTCGTCGAGCGCACGGTAGAGCTCGTCGACGGTGCGCGGACGGAAGGCGTTCCGCACCTCGGGCCGGTCGAACGCGACCCGGACGATCCCCTTCGAGACGTGCTTGTGGTACGTGATGTCCGTGAACTGCTCCGCGATCGGAGCCGCGGTCCAGACGTCGGGGTCGAACAGGTCGGAGACGGGAGCAGCCATGCCCCCAACGTACCGCCGCCGGTCAGGCGCCCATGCCGGTCAGGACCTCGGGTGCGACGAACACCAGGATCACGATGAGGATCACCGGGTTGGCGAAGAAGGCCACCACGACACCGATCGCCCCGTACCACCGGCCGAGGCCACCGACGGCCGCGACGAAGCCGAGCACCGCCGCGATGAGGGTCAGGAAGACCACGACGAAGCAGATCCCGAACGCGAACTCGGTGTCACCGCCCATGAAGACCGCGAAGGCGCTGGCGTCCACCGCGGCGGACACCACCGCGAGGCCGAGGGCGATCTTGCCGACGATCGGGCTGCGGCGCTGACGAACCGCCGTCTGGCGGACGTCGACAGTGCTCTGCTGCATGAGCCGCGCGAACTCGTCGGTGTCGCGACCGGGGCGCTGCGCACGCTGCTGCGGTTCCCGCGCCACCGCGCCTCCCTCGTTCCGGACGGTTCGATCCGGGTCGTGACCAGTGCCGACCGAGGCCGACCGATGCATGCTAATGCCCTGCCCTGGCGGTCCCCTCCGAGGAACCGGCAGGTGCCCTGGGTGCGGTGGGAGGATGGCCGACGTGCTCCCCGACCTCGCCGAACTCACCGCCGACGCGCACGTGGTCGCCCTGCCCATGCGGGTGCGGTTCCGCGGCATCACCACGCGCGAGGCGCTCGTCCTCCGCGGTCCCTCCGGGTGGACCGAGTTCTCGCCCTTCGTCGAGTACGACGACGCCGAGGCCGCCGCGTGGCTCCGGGGCGCCATCGACTTCGGCTGGACCACGCACGAGGCCGCCGCCGACTCGGTGCCCGTGAACGCCACCGTGCCGGCGATCGCCCCGGACCAGGTCGCCGCACTGCTCGCGCGCTACCCCGGGTGCACCACCGCCAAGGTCAAGGTCGCCGAACCCGGCACGACCATCGACGACGACGTCGCCCGGGTCGCCGAGGTCCGACGGGTGATGGGCCCCGCGGCCGCCGTCCGGGTGGACGCCAACGGGCTCTGGAGCGTCGATCAGGCCACCGAGGCACTCGAACGCCTCGCCCCCTTCGACCTGCAGTACGCCGAGCAGCCCTGCCGGACCGTGCCGGAGCTCGCCGCGCTGCGGTCACGGATCGACGGACTCGGCCTCCGGATCGCCGCGGACGAGAGCGTCCGCAAGGCCGCGGACCCGCTCGCCGTCGCGCGTGCCGGCGCCGCCGACGTCCTCGTCGTCAAGGCACAACCCCTCGGCGGTGTCACCGCGGCGCGGGCCGTCATCGCCGAGGCCGGGTTGCCGTGCGTGGTCTCCAGCGCGCTCGACACCTCGGTGGGACTCGGTATGGGGGCGTTCCTCGCCGCGGCCGCGATGTCCCCGGGGTACGCCGCCGGGCTCGGGACCGCAGCCATGTTCGCGTCCGACGTCACCGCGGACCCGCTCCTGCCGGTCGGGGGCCGCGTGCCGGTGCGACGGGTCGCGGTGTCGGCGGACCTGCTCGACCGGAACGCCGCGTCGCCGGAGCGCACGGCGTGGTGGCTCGCGCGGGTCGCGCGGGTGCACGCCGTACTGTCCGCCGCGTAGACCCGTCTTCCTGGCCCTGCACGCGACCGGACGACGGACGGGAGGCACGGTGCCAACTGGCACTGTGCCTCCCGTCCGGTCCTGGTCGCGACCAGAGCCGCGTCAGCGACGCGCGTCGCTCACAGACCCGAGTAGCTGTGCAGGCCCTTGAAGAAGACGTTCACGACCGAGAAGTTGAACATCACGGCGGCGAAGCCGATGAGCGCCAGCCACGACGACCGCGCACCGCGCCAGCCGCGGGTCGCACGGGCGTGGATGTACCCGGCGTAGACGACCCAGATGATGAAGGTCCAGACCTCCTTGGTGTCCCAACCCCAGTACCGGCCCCAGGCACGCTCCGCCCAGACCGCACCGGCGATCAGGGTGAAGGTCCAGAGGACGAAGCCGACGAGCAGGACGCGGTAGGTCAGGACCTCGAGGCGGTCGGCGTCCGGCAGGGTCGCCATGAAGCGGAGCTTGCCCGACGCGGTGCGACCCTGGCGGTACGTCTGCACGAGCTGCGCCACCGCGAGTCCCGCACCGAGCGCGAAGAACCCGGTGCCGGCGATCGCCACGAAGACGTGGATGACGAGCCAGTACGACTGCAGCGCCGGCTGCAGCGGGACGACGGGGACCCAGTAGTTCACCGTCGCGATGCCGAGCAGGATGATCGTCAGCCCGGTGATGAAGACGCCGAGGAACTTCAGGTTCTGCCAGAACTGCACGAGCAGGAAGATGAGCGTGATGAGCGCCGTGCCGGTGAGCGAGAACTCGAACATGTTGCCCCACGGCACACGGTCGGCCGCGATGCCGCGCAGGACAACGGAGCCGACGTGCAGCACCAGGGCGAGGACCGTCATGGCCATGCCGACGCGCTCGAACTTCGTACCGCGCGCGGCCGAGCCGCCGGCGTTCGCCGGGGGTGCCGCGACCGGTTCGAGCACGACGGTGCCGCCCCGGACGGTGGCGACGGTCTTCGCCGAGCGGGCCGCGCCCACCGAGGCCGTCGCCGCTGCGTCGTCCGAGTCCGCACCCGTGTTCTTCGCCGCTGCCGTCACCTCGCCGGAGCGTTTCGCCATGTCCAGCGCGAACGAGATGAACGCGATGACGTAGACCGCCATCGCGGAGTACGTCAGCACGACCGAGTAGGTCGCGAGGTTCGTGGTCATGTCGTTCACTGGGGCATCCTAACTCCGAGGTCCGACGTGTGGCGTTGTGCGATGTCCCCGACGGCCCGCTCGAGGTTGGGGTCCTCGCCACGGGCGAGACCCGCGTACTCCAGGTCGTACTCGCCGTTCGCTGCGCCCTTCCGGGGGACGACCTTCACCCACACGCGTCGGCGCGGGACGAAGAGCGACGTGAGCAGCCCGAGCGTGGAGAGCAGCGCGAAGCCGGCGACCCACGCCTGCGACGGGTCGTGGTGCACGTCGAGCGACACGTAGCGCTTGACGCCGTCGAAGGTGATCGACCCGGCACCGTTCGGCAGCTTCTTGGTCTGCCCGGGCTCGAGCGCGATGCTCGCCGTGTCGGACTGACGGCCGGCGATCTGCGTGAGGCCCTTGGTGTCGAGCGTGTAGACGCTCTGCGGCACGCCGCTGTCGAGCCCGAGGTCGCCGGTGTAGACCTGCAGCGTCAGCAGCGGGTTCTGCGTGTCCGGGTAGGCGCTCGTGTACGCACCGGAGGCGAGCTTCGACGCCGTCGGGTAGAAGAACCCGACCATGCCGAGCTGGTCCGGCAGCGCGTCCGGCACCTTGATGACGCCGGTGGACGTGTAGTTGGCGTCCTCGGGCAGGAACGGCACGACGTCCTGGAACGCCACGTTGCCCTCGCCGTCGCGCACCGTGACGTTCATCGCGTAGCCGTTGCCGAGCAGGTAGACGTTGGTGCCGCCCACGTGCAGCGGGTCGTTCACGCCCAGACGGCTGGTCGTCGATTCGCCGCCCTTCTCCTTGCTCGTCACGGTCGCCGAGTAGTCGAGCGCCTGGCCGAGGGCGTCGAGGTTGCGCTCCTCGTACTTCGTGACGAACTTGTCGAGCGTCAGGTTGTAGCCCTTGAGGTCGGTCTGCTGGAACCAGCGGCCCGGGTTGAACGAGTCGTAGGAGCCGAGGACGTTCGAGAACGTCTGCCCCTCGACCAGCAGCCGCTGGCCGGTGAACCCGAACCCGCCGCCGACACCGACGGCCAGCAGGACACCGACGAGCGCCGCGTGGAACACCAGGTTGCCGGTCTCCCGCAGGTAGCCGCGTTCCGCGCTCACCGAGTCACCGAAGCGCTCGACGCGGTACCCGGAGCGCTTCAGGATCGCCATCGCGCGCGTCACCGCGTGCTCGCTGGACGGGAGGCCCGTGGCCGCGTCGATCCCGGTGGTGCCGTCGATCATCGCGTCGGGCTGCACCGCCACGGTGCGGAAGCCCGCCAGTCGCGTCAGGCGGACGGGTGTCCGGGGCGGACGGGTGCGGAGCGCCTGCCAGTGGTGCTTCGTGCGCGGCACGATGCAGCCGATCAGGGAGACGAACAGCAGCAGGTAGATCGCCGAGAACCACACCGAGGTGTAGGTGTCGAAGACCTGCAGCTTGTCGAGGATCGGGTAGAGCGTCGCGTGGTCGGCCTTGTACTGGACGACACCGTTCGGGTCGGCGGTGCGCTGCGGCACGAGCGAGCCCGGGATCGCCGCGAGGGCGAGCAGCATGAGCAGGAACAGCGCGGTGCGCATGCTCGTGAGCTGTCGCCAGAAGAACCGGAGGGTGCCGACGAAGCCGAGCTTCGGCTGGTTGATGCCGGCGTCGCCGGGTCCGGAGCCGTCGACGTGGTCGGACGGTCGCTGCGGATCCGACGCGGTGTCGGCCCCCGTCGCTTCGGTTTCGGGATCAGACCGCGGGGACAAAGCTCTGGATCACCGCCCCGACGCTCGACATGACGGCCGACCAGATTCCGGTGACCATGAGCAGACCGATGACGATCAGGATCGCTCCTCCGATGATGTTGACGGTGCGCATGTGCCGCTTCACGGCGCGGATCGCACCGGTCGCCCAGCCGGCCCCGAGGGCGACGAGGACGAACGGGATGCCGAGGCCCAGGCAGTACGCGACGCCGAGCCACATGCCCTGCCAGGCACTGCCCGACTGCACGCTGAGCAGGTTGATGGCGGCGAGGGTCGGGCCGAGGCACGGGGTCCAGCCGAGGCCGAACACGATGCCGAGCAGCGGGGCGCCGACGAGTCCGGTCGCGGGTGTCCAGCTCGGCTTGATGGTGCGCTGCATGAACGTGAACCGGCCGACGAACACCAGCCCCATCGCGATGACGACGACGCCCAGGATCTGCGTGATGACGTCGCGCCACCGCACGAGCCAGAATCCGAGCGCGCCGAACACCGTCGTGTACGCGACGAAGACCGCCGTGAAGCCGAGGATGAACAGGAGCACGCCGAGCACGACCCGTCCGCGGCGCTGCCCGCCCTCGGCGATCCCACCGACGTACCCGAGGTAGCCGGGCACGAGCGGGAGCACGCAGGGCGACAGGAACGAGACGAGCCCCGCGAGCGCCGCCACGGGCAGCGCGACGGCCATCTGGCCGCTCAGGATCGCCTCGGCGAAGGGGTTGGAGGCCACGGGTCAGGAGGCCTTGCCGGCGTCGACTTCGTCGCTGATCAGGGTCTTCAGGATGCTCGTGCCGTCGACGGCGCCGAGCACCCGGGCAGCCACACGGCCCTCGGTGTCGAGGACGATCGTGGCCGGCACGGCGTTGGGGGCGATCTGACCGGACAGGGCGAGCTGCATCGTGCCGGTCTTCTGGTCGAGGACGGTCGGGTAGTCGACGCCGAAGGTGCGCTCGAAGGCGGCTGCGGTCGCTGCCTCGTCGCGGACGTTGACGCCGATGAACGCGACGTCGTCGGCACCGGCGTAGGACTCGTGCACCTCGTTGAGGTACTTCGCCTCGGCGCGGCACGGCGGGCAGCTCGCGTACCAGAAGTTCAGGACGACGACCTTGCCCTTGAGGTCCTTCGACGAGACGGTGTCGCCGTCGGAGTCCTTCGCCTCGAAGTCGACCGCGTCGGACCGCTTGTCGGCGGTGACCTCGGTCACCGCGCCGTCGCCGGAGATGTAGTTCTGGGTGGTGCCGTTGCCGTACTGCTTCGCGAGGCCACCGTTGTCCGACGAGCACCCGGACAGGACGAGCGCCGCGGCGACCGCCGTCGCTGCGAGGACCGCGAACCGCTTGCTGTTGACGCTCACACTGCTCCTTCGTCGATGGCAGTCGCGCGCAGCTCCTGCGCGAGATCCGTGTACCCGACCTCGGTGAACCGACCGGTCGACGTGGCGGGTACCCGTTCGACGGTCGTGATGCTCGACAGGTCGCAGCGGCGCTTGCGTGGGTCGTGCCAGAGCGACTCCCCCGCGAGCTTGCGGTGGACCGTCCAGATCGGCAGCTGGTGGCTGACCAGGACGACGTCGCCGCCGTCCACGCTCTCCCACGCCGTGGTCATCGCGGCGAGCATGCGGTTCGCGATCGACTCGTACGCCTCGCCCCAGCTCGGTCGGAACGGGTTCGCGATCCAGGGCCACTCCGCCGGACGGCCGAGCGAACGCTTCGTGAAGCCCGGGGGCTGCCCCTCGTACCGGTTCGTCGGCTCGATGAGTCGCTCGTCCAGCGTGACGTCGAGCCCGTACGCGGCCGACCACGGTGCCGCGGACTCCTGCGTGCGCTGCAGCGGCGAGGCGACGATCCGGCGCACGTCGACACCGGCGTCCTTCCACGCGGTCGCCGAGGCGAGGGCCATCTGCTTGCCGAGGTCGCTCAGTCCGAAGCCCGGGAGCCGCCCGTACAGGACGCGGTCGGGGTTGTGCACCTCACCGTGCCGGACGAGGTGGAGTCGGGTGGCGGGCATGGGTTCCAGTGTAGGTCGCCCGTCGGTGCTCACCGGCCCCACAGCCGATTCACCGGATGCGGAAGCGCTCAGCCGAGCTCGCCCGACAACCGCCCGTGGATGGCCACCGACCCGGTGTTGAGGCCCACGACCTCGACCGTGGACCCGTGCTTGGCGAACCGCTGCTCGACGCCGTCCAGCGCCGCGACCGTCGAGGCGTCGAAGACGTGCGCGTCGGACAGGTCGATGACCACGTGCTCCGGGTCCTCGGCGTAGGAGAACCGTGTGACGAGGTCGTTCGACGACGCGAAGAACAGGGCGCCGCGCACCCGGTACCGCACGGTGTGCTCGTCGACCGGCTCGCGGACGACGGTGACGACGTGCGCCGCCCGGCGAGCGAAGACCAGCGCCGCGACGACGACCCCGACGAGCACCCCGGTCGCGAGGTTCTCGGTCACGACGACCACCACGACGGTGATCAGCATGACCGCGGTCTCCCCGAGCGGCATCCGCCGCAGGGTGCGCGGGCGGATGCTGTGCCAGTCGAAGGTCGCCACGCACACCATGAGCATCACGGCGGTCAGCGCGGCCATCGGGATCTCGGCCACGAGGTCGTGCAGCACGATCGTCAGGACGAGCACCGACGCACCGGCGACGAAGGTCGAGATCCGGGTCCGTGCGCCCGCGGTCTTCACGTTGATGACCGTCTGGCCGATCATCGCGCAGCCACCCGTGCCGCCGAAGAACGCCGACGCGATGTTCGCGACGCCCTGCCCCCAGGACTCCCGCCACTTGCTCGAGCCGGTCTCCGTGATGGAGTCGACGAGCTGCGCGGTCAACAGGGTCTCGATGAGACCGACGATCGCGACGCCGAACGCGTACGGCGCGATGATCTGCAGCGTCTCGAAGGAGACCGGGGTGACGATGCCGTTGAACCCGGGCAGCGCGGTGGGCAGTTCGCCCTCGTCACCGACCGTGGGGACGACGACGCTGAAGAGCATGGTGATGCCGGTGATCACGACGACCGCGATGAGCGGCGCCGGCACCGCCTTGGTCAGGAACGGGAAGCCGACGATGATCGCGATGCCGAGGGCGGTGAGCGGCCAGACGACGAACGGGACGTCGTCGCCGAGCAGGTTGGGCAGCTGCGCGGTGAAGATCAGGATGGCCAGCGCGTTGACGAACGCCACGTTGACGCTGCGCGGGATGAAGCGCATCAGGCGCGCGACCCCGAGGAACCCGAGCACGAGTTGGAACACGCCACCGAGCACGATCGCGGGCACGAGGTACTCGATGCCGTGTTCGCGGACGAGCGGCGCGATGACCAGGGCCACCGAACCGGCCGCGGCCGACACCATCGCCGGACGGCCGCCGACGATCGAGATGACGACGGCGATGATGACGCTCGAGAACAGGCCCACCGCGGGGTCGACCCCGGCGACGACGGAGAACGAGATCGCCTCGGGGATGAGCGCGAGCGCGGTGACGACACCGGCGAGGACCTCGCGGGTGAGCATGCGGGGTGAGCGGAGGGCGGTGAGGACGCTCGGGGCCGCCGGCGCGTGTGTGATCACGGACATCGATCGGAACTCTACCCTCACGTGAGGGTAGAGTTGTGCACCGTGAGCACCACCGACACCCCGGACACGATGCACATCGGCGAGCTGGCGGACCGTGCCGGCATGTCCCTGCGGACGATCCGCCACTACGACGAGGTCGGGCTGCTCGTGCCGAGCGGCCGCACCACGGGCGGGTTCCGGGTCTACACCGCGCAGGACCTGGACCGGCTGCTCGTGATCCGCCGCATGAAGCCGCTCGGGTTCACGCTCGACGAGATGGCGGACCTGCTGCGGGTCGTCGATGCGCTGGCGGCGAAGGACCCCGACGACGAGCCCGCGCTGGCTGCACGCCTCGACGAGTACCTCGACGACGCCCGGGCCCGGCACGCCAAACTCGTCGAGCGCGCGGGCATGGCCGAGGAGTTCATCGGCACCCTGGGGTCACTCCGCGCTTCGCTCCCCTGACCGCCCACAGCCCACCGACGAACGCCGCGAGCAGCGTGAACGCCGCCGTGCACAGCGCTGCTGCCACGACCGCGACCGCCGCAGGCGGCCAGGTCGCGAGCTCCCCCGTCCCCGTCCCCACCCGGTCCCCCTCTCGTCTCGCGACCCGGCCACGTCGAGAACGCTACGGACCCACCCGACGCCCCACGGGCCTCCCGGTCAGACCTGTGGACGACGCCGATCGCAGGCCGCCCTGTGGAGGGGAAGACCCTGCGGACCGACGCCGCCGGACGCAGACGGTTAGACTCGACCACCGTGATCGAACGCACCCGCATCGCCGACCTCGCTGCCCTCCCCGACGGCCCCGTCTCCGTGGCCGGATGGGTCGAGACCGTCCGAGACCAGAAGAAGGTGCAGTTCGTCGTCCTCCGCGACGAATCCGGCGCCGTCCAGCTCGTGAACCCCGCCACGCGCGAGGCCGAGGACGGTGACGACGCCGCCCAGGCCGCGCTCGCGACCACCATCGAGATCTCGGCCCTCGCCCACGGCACCTTCATCCACGCCACCGGCACCCTGAAGCACGACGAGCGCGTCAAGCTCGGCGGCCTCGAGGTCAAGGTCGGCAGGCTCGAGGTGGTGAGCGCCGCGATCCCGGAGACCCCGATCGCCGACGACTCGTCGCTCGACAAGCGGCTCGACTGGCGCTTCCTCGACCTGCGCAACCGCAAGCAGAACCTCATCTTCCGCATCCAGACGACCCTGGAGCACGCGTTCCGCACGTACTGGGTGGACCGCGACTACATCGAGATCCACACCCCGAAGCTGATGGCGTCGGCATCGGAGTCGCGCGCCGAACTCTTCCAGCTCGAGTACTTCGAGACGACCGCCTACCTGGCGCAGTCGCCGCAGAACTTCAAGCAGATGGCGCAGCCGGCCGGCTTCGGTGCCGTGTTCGAGATCGCCGACGCGTTCCGCGCCGACCCCTCCTTCACGAGCCGCCACGCGACCGAGTTCACGAGCGTCGACGCCGAGTTCTCGTGGATCGAGTCCCACGAAGACGTCATGGCGATGCACGAGGAGGTCCTGGTCGCCGGCATCACCGCCGTCAAGGAGAAGTACGGCAAGGACATCGAGGAGGTCTTCGGCTTCGAGCTGCAGGTCCCCGCGACCCCGTTCCCCCGCGTGACCCTTGCCGAGGCCCGGAAGATCGTGGCCGACAGCGGACACGACGTCGTCCGCGCCGACGGCGACCTGGACCCCGAGGGCGAGCGCCGCGTCGCCGCCTGGGCGAAGGAGCACCACGGTTCCGAGTTCGTGTTCGTCACCGAGTACGACGCCTCGATCCGGCCGTACTACCACATGCGGAAGCCCGGCGACCCGTCGCTCACGAACAGCTACGACCTCATCTTCAACGGTGCGGAGATCTCCACGGGCGCGCAGCGCGAGCACCGCGTCGACGTGCTCGAGGCGCAGGCCGTCGAGAAGGGCCTCGACCCCGAGGAGCTCGGCTGGTACCTCGACTTCTTCCGCTACGGCGTGCCGCCGCACGGTGGGTTCGGCATGGGCCTCGCGCGCGTGCTCATGCTCATGTTGGGTGAGCCCTCCATCCGCGAGGTCACGTACCTCTTCCGTGGACCGACGCGCCTGACCCCGTAGTCACCAGCGAGTGAGCAGAAAAGGTCGCCTCCGGAGTTCGGAGGCGACCTTTTCTGTTCACTGGACGCACGCAGCGCCGGGGGCGGGACGGGAGGCCCGGCTCAGCTCTGCCAGTCGATGGCGGCCCGCCCCGTGACCAGTCCACGGATCTCGGCTGCGGCGGCCTGGTGGTCCGGGTGCACCTGGTACTCGTCGAGCCCCGCGAGGTCGTCGAACGACGCGACGACGGCGACGTCGCTGTTCTTCTCCGGGTAGGCGACGTTCTCGACGACCTCGAGCGAGCGGATCGACCCGATGGAGCCGGTCAGGCCGGTCAGGAGTTCGCGGATCCGGGCGATGGACGCGGCGCGGTCGAGGTCTTCGCGCAGGGTCCAGGCGACGACGTGGGAGATCATGCGGAGGCACCGGCCTTCTCGAGGGCACGTGCGAGCCGGTCGGCGTCGACGTGCCAGTTGCTGTGGACGCGCCCGTCGACCAGCACGACGGGGATGTCCTCCGCGTACTCCTGGCGGAGGGCGTCGTCGTCGAGGATCGAGCGTTCCTGCAGGGTGACGCCGGGGTGTTCGGCGACGACGCGTTCGACCACGGGCCGTGCGTCGTCGCAGAGGTGGCATCCGGGCTTCGTCAGGAACGTCACTGCGGGCATGGCTCCAGCGTAGCCCGGGAACGCAAAAGCCCCGGCGAACCGGGGCTTCACGTGCAGACCTCTCTCGATCTACTTCTTGTTGCGACGCTGGTGACGCGTCTTGCGAAGGAGCTTGCGGTGCTTCTTCTTCGCCATGCGCTTGCGACGCTTCTTGATGACAGAACCCATGTGGACCTCGCTCGGACTGTGCTGATGTATCGGACACCGGGCCGTCGAGACCGCGGAAAATCAACCCGGCCGAGTCTACCGGAGGGCTGACGCGATGTCGAACGCGCCCGGAACGGACGGGTGTGCGCTCAGCCGACGTCTGCGATGCCGCCGCGCAGCACGTCGGCGACGGCTGACTCGGGGACACGGAAGGACCGGCCGAAACGGATGGCGGGGAGCTCACCGGCGTGGACCATGCGGTACACGGTCATCTTCGAGACACGCATCATCTCGGCGACCTCAGCGACGGTGAGGAAGCGCACGTCGTCGAAACTGCCGGTCATGATCCGCCTTCGGTGGCTCGCACGCGATCCGCGCACGGGTTTGGTGTGACCTGTGTGGTCACTGGCAACTGTAGAGGCGCGTGCGACCCAGTGTCCAGGTTCAGTCTTCGTCGCCGCGGCGGGTGAAGCGCTTGCGGCTGCGGTCGACGACACGCTCCCAGCCCTGCTGCGCACCGGAGATCGCCGCGGTGGCCCGGTAGGACGCCTCGGCCATGACACGCCCGAGTTCGGTCCCGACCTCGACGGTGGTCTTGCCGGCCGCACCGCTCCGGCGGACGGACACGGGCTGACCGTCGGGGGTCCAGGCCGTGGTCGCGGGCATGCCGTCGGCGTCGACCGCCCCGGTGAACGGCAGGACCCAGTCCTCCAGCGACACGAGGGGTTCCGGGTCGAGCCGGTAGAAGCGGTGCTGCCCTTCTTCGCGGCTGGTGACGAGTCCGATGTCGCGCAGGACCCGGAGGTGCTTCGACACCGTCGGCTGGCTCACGCCCAGTCGTTCCACCAGCTGCCCGACGCTGAGTTCCCCGCCGGTGACGTCCGACCCGTACGCGGCGAGGAGGGTCCCGAGCAGCTCGCGCCTCGTGGGGTCCGCCACGACGGAGAAGATGTCGGCCATGCGGGCAAGGCTAGCCGGGGCACCACGGATGTACCATGACGAACCGTCCCGGCCCATGTCCTCGGAGGCATACGATGCTCGACCGTACCGAGCCGCTCCCGCGGCACGTGACCGTCACCCGACGACGCGGCGGACGGATCGCGACGGTCCTGCGCTCGTCGCCGTCACGTCTGGCGATCCTGGTGTTCGTCGCCCTCATCTTCGTGTTCACGGCGCTGTTCATGACCCCGTGGGCGGCGGCCGACGGTACCGGCACGCACTTCTCCGACGCGCTGTTCACGGCGGCGTCGGTGGTCTGCGTCACGGGCCTCGCGACCGTCGACATGGCCACGCACTGGTCGGTGTTCGGCAAGGTCCTCGTGGTGATCGGCACGCAGATCGGTGCCGTGGGCGTCCTGACCTTCGCGTCGATCCTCGGGCTCTTCGTGACCCGCAAGCTCGGGCTCCGCGCGAAGCTGATGGCCGCCGGCGACTCGAACCCGCTCCGCACCCACCACGGGGCCGTCCCCGAGGGGCAGGCCGTCCGCCTCGGCGAGGTCGGCACCCTCCTCGCCACGGTCGCCGTGAGCACCCTGTCGATCGAGATCGTCCTCGGCCTGCTGCTGCTGCCGTCCGTGCTGATCGCCGGCATCCCGTTCTGGACCGCGGTCGGTGACTCCTTCTACTACGCCGCCATGGCGTTCACGAACACCGGCTTCTCGCCGAACGCGGACGGCCTCGACCCGTTCGCCCACGACTACTGGTTCCTGACGCTCCTGATGATCGGTGTCGTCGCGGGGTCGATCGGCTTCCCGGTCATCCGAACCCTGACGAAGCAGCTCCGCACGCCGCGCCGCTGGCCCATCCACGTCAAGCTCACGCTGGCCACGAGCGCCGTCCTGCTCGTCGGCGGTGCCATCGTCTACACCGCACTCGAGGCGTCGAACCCGACGACCTTCGGCGAGGAGGGGGCGGGCCGGACCGCGTTCCAGGCCCTCTTCCTGTCGACGATGACCCGGTCCGGTGGCTTCTCGCTCGTCGACTTCGACCAGCTGAACGGGTCGAGCCTGCTCGTCACCGACATGCTCATGTTCATCGGCGGCGGGTCGGCCTCGACCGCCGGCGGCATCAAGGTCACGACGCTCGCCGTGCTGTTCCTCGCCGCGGTCGCCGAGGCCCGGGGCCGGCAGAGCATGGAGGCGTTCGGGCGCCGCATCCCGAGCGACGTGCTGCGGGTCGCGGTCGCCATCGTGCTCTGGGGGGCGACGATCGTGGCCGTCGCGACCGTGGTGCTCCTGCAGATCACGGACGATTCGCTCGACCGTGTCCTGTTCGAGGTGATCTCGGCGTTCTCCACCAGTGGGCTGTCCTCCGGTGTGTCCGCGGACCTGCCCGAGTCCGGCAAGTACGTCCTGGCCGCCACCATGTTCCTCGGCCGGGTCGGTACAGTGACCATCGCCGCAGCCCTGGCCGCGAGTCAGAGCCGGCAACTGTTCCGCCGTCCCGAGGAGAGGCCGATCGTTGGCTGACCGAACCCGTCCCCCGCACCCGATGGGTGCGATCAGTCACGACGCACCCGTGCTCGTCATCGGCCTCGGCCGGTTCGGCGCCGCCACCGCCGGTCAGCTCGAACGGCAGGACCGCGAGGTGCTGGTCGTCGACACCGACCCGGGCCTGGTGCAGAAGTGGTCCGACCGGGTCACGCACGCCGTGCAGGCCGATGCGACCGACATCGACGCCCTGCGCCAGATCGGTGCGCAGGACTTCGCGATCGCGGTCGTCGGCACGGGCAGCGACCTGGAGTCGAGCGTGCTGATCACCGCGAACCTGGTGGACCTCGGCATCCCGCAGATCTGGGCGAAGGCCATCAGCCGGTCGCACGGCACGATCCTGTCCCGCATCGGCGCGAACCACGTCGTCTACCCGGAGCGCGAGGCCGGCGAGCGCACGGCCCACCTGGTGTCCGGGCGCATGCTCGACTTCATCGAGTTCGACGACGACTTCGCGGTGGTGAAGATGTTCCCGCCGCGGGCGGTGCGCGGCAAGGACCTCGCGACCACGGTGATCCGCACGCGGTTCGGCCTGACGGTGCTCGGCATCAAGCCGCCGGGCAGCCCCTTCGTGCCGGCGACCCCGGAGAGCATCATCGGCGAGAACGACGTGATCATCGTCTCGGGGTCCGAGACGGACCTGGAGCGCTTCGCCGCCTACGAGTAGTCCCGGACGCGGCTACGACGCCGCGATCTCCTCCGCGCGCGCGATCGCCGCGCGCGACGCGCGCAGGAACGTGTCGGCCAGGTCGGCGTCCTGCAGCACCGCGACGGCCCGCTCGGTGGTGCCCTTCGGGCTCGTGACAGCGCGCCGCAGGTCCGCGGGTCCGCGATCCGACCGGTCGAGCAGCTCGACGGCGCCGCGGAGCGTGCCCTGCACCATCGTGGCCGCCTGGTCCGGGGTGAAGCCGAGCGCCTCGGCGGCGCGCTGCCACTCCTCGACGAGCAGGAAGACGTAGGCCGGTCCCGAGCCGGACACCGCCGACAGGGCGTCGAGCTGCGCCTCGGGCACCTCGATCACCCGTCCCGACGCCGTGAACACCGACGATGCGAGCGCGACGGCCTCGGCGTCCGCCGAGGCCCCGGCGCTGATCCCGGTGACGCCGTGGCCGACGCCGATCGGCGTGTTCGGCAGCGCACGGACGACGCGGACCCCGTCCGGCACCCGCGACTCCATGCTCGCGGTGGTGGTGCCGACGGCCACGCTGACCAGCACCGCACCGGGCTCCAGGTCGGCGGCGACCTCGTCGAGCAGGTCCGCGATCATGTACGGCTTCACGCCCACGACGACGAGTGCCGCACCACGGACGGCCGCGCGGTTCGCATCGGCGTCGGTGTCGCTCGCGGTGGCGTCGAGCCCGCGCTCCCGGTGGGCGGCCGCCGACGCCTCGGACTTCGTCGTGAGGGTCACGGTCGCCGGGTCGAGGCCGGCGGCGAGCAGGCCGTCGAGGACCGAGCCGGACATGGAGCCGACGCCGAGCAGGGCGGTACGGGGCAGGTCGATCGTCATGCTCCCGACCCTACCGACCGGCCTCGCCTAGGATCGTCTTCCAGATCGGGAGAAGGGGACAGCTGTGAGCGCTTCAGGAGGCACGAAGGCGATCCTCGCCGCACTCGGTGCGAACGTGGGCATCGCGATCGTGAAGTTCGTCGCGGCGGCGATCAGCGGGTCCGCGTCGATGCTGGCTGAGGGCGTGCACTCCCTGGCCGACTCCGCGAACCAGCTCCTCCTGCTGCTCGGCGGTCGCCGGGCGCGCCGGGCTGCCGACGAGGAGCACCCGTTCGGCTACGGCCGCGAGCGCTACGTGTACGCCTTCGTCGTCTCGATCATCCTGTTCTCCGTCGGTGGCGTGTTCTCGCTCTACGAGGGCATCGAGAAGCTCACCCACCCGCACCCGCTCGAGAACTGGTGGCTGCCGCTCGTCGTGCTCGTCATCGCGATCGGGCTCGAGGGCTTCTCGCTCCGCACCGCACTGAAGGAGGCCCGGCCGCAGAAGGGCACGCTCAGCTGGGTCCAGTTCGTCCGCCGCGCCAAGGCCCCGGAGCTGCCCGTCGTCATGCTCGAGGACACCGCGGCACTGCTCGGCCTGGTGTTCGCACTCTTCGGCGTCGGGCTGACCGCGATCACCGGCAACGGGGTGTTCGACGCGATCGGCACGATCTTCATCGCCGCCCTGCTCATCGCCGTCGCGGTCGTCCTGGGCATCGAGACGAAGAGCCTGCTCGTCGGCGAGGGCGCGACCGCCGCCGACGTCGAGCGGATCAAGCACGCGGTGCTCGACGGCCCGGAGGTCGACTCGATCATCCACATCAAGACCCTGTACCTCGGCCCGGACGAGCTGATGGTCGGCGTGAAGGTCGCCGTCGACGGCGACCGCCGCCTGGGGGACGTCGCCGCGGGCATCGACACGGTCGAGCACCGGGTGCGCTCCGCGGTGCCGATCGCCCGGGTCATCTACGTCGAGCCCGACGTGCTCCGCACCGGTCCTCGCCCGCCGACCGAAGCGATCGTCATCCTCGCCGCTGACTGAGCGGCGCCCGGCTCAGCGCCGCCCGGCGAAGAACGCGTCGAGCAGCGCGGCGCACTCGCGTTCGAGCACGCCGCCGACGACCTCGGAGCGGTGCGGCAGCCGCCGGTCCCTGGCGATGTCGTAGACGCTGCCGGTCGCGCCCGCCTTCGGGTCCCAGGCGCCGAACACGACCCGCGGCACGCGCGCGGCCAGGATCGCGCCGGCGCACATCGGGCACGGCTCGAGCGTCACGACGAGCGTGTGCTCGTCGAGGTGCCAGTCCCCCGTGACCGCGGCGGCCGCGCGGAGCGCGAGCACCTCGGCGTGGGCGGTCGGGTCCTGCAGCGCCTCGCGCTCGTTCCGGCCGACGGCGACGACGACGCCGTCGCGGTCGAGCACCACCGCGCCCACGGGCACGTCGCCGGTCGCCAGGCAGGCCCGGGCCTCGTCGAGCGCGCGCTCCATCGCCGGGACGAACGGACGGGCGGCGGGCGCTTCCACGGGACCTCCAGGTGGTCGGCAGCACGGTAGGCTCGACCCTATGCGAGTCCACGTCGCCGACCACCCGCTCATCACCCACAAGCTCTCGGTGCTCCGCGACCGGACCACACCCTCCCCCACGTTCCGCGCCCTGACCGAAGAGCTCGTCACGCTCCTCGCGTACGAGGCCACGCGGAACGTCCGGGTCACCGCGACGCCCATCGACACCCCCGTGGCGCACACCATGGGCGTCTCGATCGCCAAGCCGCGTCCGCTCGTCGTCCCGATCCTCCGTGCCGGCCTCGGCATGCTCGAGGGCATGGTCAAGCTCGTGCCGACGGCCGAGGTCGGGTTCCTCGGCATGGCCCGCAACGAGGAGACGCTCGAGCCGCAGACCTACGCCGAGCGCCTGCCCGACGACCTGTCCGGCCGCCAGTGCTTCGTGCTCGACCCGATGCTGGCCACCGGCGGCACCCTCGCCGCCGCCATCGACTTCCTGTTCGCCCGCGGCGCGGAAGAGATCACCTGCGTGTGCATCCTCGGTGCGCCGGAGGGACTCGCGATGGTCGAAGAGGCCGTCGGCGACCGCAACGTCTCGATCGTCCTCGGTGCCCTCGACGAGAAGCTCGACGAGAACGGCTACATCGTGCCCGGCCTCGGCGACGCCGGCGACCGCCTCTACGGTCTGGCCGAGTAGGCAGTCGACGTCACCGACGATCGACGGGAGGCCCGTGGCGACACCGCCACGGGCCTCCCGTCGTCCGTCAGCCCGGTCCACCGCCACCGGTGCGCGGAACGCACCGTCTGCACGGACGGTTGACACCGCCTTGGTATACCGCCGATACTCGTCCCATGACTGCAACCGTGTCCACCCGCGTCCTCTCCGAGGTCCAGGGGACTGCCGGCATGATGATGCCGGCCGCCGTCATGCGTTGTCGAATGTGTGCCTGATCGGCACCCGTTCCAGCCGGATCCCCCGCGACACCACCCCGGTCGCGAGCGTGTGATCCCCGGGTGACGGACACCGTCGGCGACGCGCACCACGTCACGAGGTCTGTCTCCCGTTCCCCCGGGTCCGCCCCGGTCCGCAGCAGGACCGCAGGGCACATCGGCATCCCGCCGTACCCGGGTCGACGCATTCGACACCGCCGCCAGCGCCACACGCGCACCGGCCACATCGCCCGGAGAACCACCATGTCGCTCACCATCGCCCAGCCCCGCACCGCGCTCCGCACCGCCGCTCCGGCGCCGACCGACCTCGGGACGGTCACCCCGATCCGTCCGCGTCCCGCGACACCGGCCACGACCGGGCAGACGAGCGTGCCGACCAGCCCGGTCGTCGCATCGCAGCGCAACCGCTCCCTGCCCGAGGGCACCGAGGCCCGTGGCTTCGCGCTCTACGTCGGGATCGACGAGGCGAAGGCGGCAGCGGCCGGCACGACGCTCGCGGCCGTCGTCGAGCAGCTGAAGGCACTGACCGCGCAGCTGGTGCCGAACTCGGAGACCTACGCGGCCGTCGCCGTCGCCGCGGAGCAGTCCGGCGGCCGTGACGTCGACGTCGTCCGACTGGCCCTGCAGGACCGGTCCGCGGTCGCCGCCCGCAAGCAGGCCGAGAAGCCCGAGCCGGAGGAGACCGGGGTCGTCATCGACATCTCCCGCAAGCGCGTGACGCTCGACGGCGACGCAGCTCCCCTGACCTACAAGGAGTTCGAACTCCTGCAGTTCCTGGTGCTGCGCGAGGGCCAGACGGTGGACCGCTCGGCCATCATCGACGGCCTGTGGTCGGACGGCGAGGACGAGACCCCGAACGAGCGCACCATCGACGTGCACGTGCGTCGTCTCCGCTCCAAGCTCGGCGCGTTCGAGGAGATCGTCCGCACCGTCCGCGGCGTCGGGTACCGGTTCGACCGCCACGCCGACGTGGCCGTGCGCTACGCCTCGACACCGTCGCCCGACCTCTTCTGATCCTGATCGGTCGCTCTTGGTGAACTCGCAGCGAACGACGCACGGGGAGGCTAGCGTGCCGTTACCGCTTCGTTATACAGTCGGTCGTGCAGACGGTGTTTGCTGTGGCACCGCCTGCGGAATGTGATTGCAGGAAACTCTTGGTGCAAGGGAGAGGGCCGGTCGCTCGGAAGAGCGGCCGGCCCTCGTGCATGTCCGAGCGCATGCATGTCGAACCCTCGCCTGTCGGGGGCCGTCGGTAGTGTGGACGGACCGTCCGACCAGAGGGGAGCGCGATCGTGAGCGAGTCACGCCGCAGCGAGAAGGCGACCGCCGTCGCTGCCTGGGAATCACTGTTCCGCGCCCAGGTCACCGTGATGCGGAGCCTCAACGCGGACTTCCCCGGTGGCGAGATCTCCTTCAACGAGTACGACGTCTGCTTCAACCTGTCGACGCAGCCCGGTCGACGCTGCCGCATGCGTGACCTCACCGGCCACCTGCTCCTCACCCAGCCGAGTGTGAGCCGTCTGGTCGATCGTCTGCTCGCCCGCGGGATCGTCGAGAAGCAACCGGATCCGTCCGATGCCCGCGGCGTCATCGTGGCGCTCACCCCGCACGGGTTCGACGTCTACCGCCAGGTGGCCGTGCAGCACGCGGCGAGCATCGCGCAGCAGGTCGGCGCCGGACTGTCCGACGCCGAACTCCGCACCCTCACCGAGCTCTGCACGAAGCTGCGCCTCGCGGTCGGCACCGCCCCGAGCCGACGGGCCGTCACGCGGTCGGTCTCCGAGTCGGACCCGGCACCGGTGTGACCGGCGCACTGGTCTGGCTCCGCGACGACCTGCGACTGGCCGACAACCCCGCACTGCGTGCTGCGATCGACCACGGCGGCGACGTCACGGTGGTCTACGTCCTCGACGACGAATCCCCCGGCATCCGTCCCGCCGGCGCCGCCAGCCGCTGGTGGCTCCACCACTCACTCACCGCGCTGGACGGCGAACTGCGTGATCGTGACTCGCGCCTGGTGCTGCGTCGGGGTGCGGCCGCCGCGGTGATCGACGCCCTCGTCGCCGACACCGGTGCCGAGGCCGTGTTCTGGAACCGTCGGTACGGTCCGGCCGAGCGCGAGGTCGACGCCGGCATCAAGAGCGCCCTGCACGACCGCGGCATCGAGGCGCACAGCTTCGCGGCGAGCCTGCTCTGGGAACCGTGGACCGTCCGCACCGGACAAGGCGAGCCGTACAAGGTGTTCACCCCGTTCTGGCGCGCTGCCCAGGCGATGCCGGAACCACGGCACCCGCTCCCGAAGCCCCGCGACCTGCCCGCCCCGGCCCGGGTCGCGAGCGACGACCTGAGCCAGTGGGACCTGCTGCCGACCCGTCCCGACTGGGCCGGCGGACTCCGCGACGCCTGGGAGCCCGGCGAGCACGGCGCACACCAGCGGCTCGAGCACTTCGTCACCCACGCGCTCGAGGACTACGACCAGCGCGACGAACCCGCCATGGCCGCCACGAGCGACCTGTCCCCGCACCTGCGCTGGGGCGAGGTCAGCCCGTACCAGGTGTGGCACCGGTTGCACGGAGCACTCGAGCCCGAGCAGCGCCAGAACGCCTCCGCCTTCCTGCGACAGCTGGCGTGGCGCGAGTTCAACTGGAACGAGTACTTCCACTGCGAGGACATCACGACGGTGAACGTGCGTCGCGAGTTCGACGCCTTCCCGTGGCGGGACGCCCCGGCTGCCGAGGTCGACCGGTGGCGCACCGGCACGACCGGGTTCGACCTCGTCGACGCCGGCATGCGCGAGCTGTGGCACTCCGGCGCCATGCACAACCGCGTCCGGCTGGCGACCGCGAGCTTCCTCGTCAAGAACCTGCTCGTCGACTGGCGCGTGGGCGAGCAGTGGTTCTGGGACACCCTCGTCGACGCCGACTCCGCCAACAACGCCGCGAACTGGCAGTGGGTCGCCGGGTCGGGCTTCGACGCGGCGCCGTACTTCCGGGTGTTCAACCCCGACCGACAGCTCGAGCGCTTCGACCCGCACCGGGAGTACGTGCACCGGTGGGTGCCGTCGGAGGAACTCCGGCCCGAGCCGATGGTCGACCTCAAGGCGACCCGGCAGCGCGCGCTCGACGCGTACGCCGAGATGCGTCGGTCATGAGCCCGTGGGACTCCGCCCTCGCGCAGGTCGACGGGCTCTTCCGTGACCGTGTCGACCGGGGCGTCGCACCGAGCAGTGCGTGGGGCGTCTTCGACCGGACCGGGCTCGTCGCCTCCGGGGGCCACGGCGACCGCGGCGACGGGCAGCGGCCGGACGCCGACACCGTCTACCGGATCGCGTCGTGCACGAAGAGCGTCACCGCGGCGACCCTGCTGACGCTGGTGTCCGACGGTCGACTGGACCTCGACGCGCCGATCACCACGTTCGTCCCGGCGTTCGGCGCCGTGCCCCTGCCCACGCCCGACTCCCCCGTGCCGACCGTGCGGATGCTGCTGACCATGTCGGCCGGCTTCCCCACCGACGACCCCTGGGCGGACCGGCAGGAGTCGATCAGCGACGCCGAGCTCGACGACGTCCTGCGCGGTGGGCTGCTGTTCGACTCGGTGCCCGGCACCCGGTTCGCCTACTCGAACCTGGGCTACGCCCTGCTCGGGCGGGTCGTCGCCGTCGTCACCGGCCGTCCGTTCACCGAGGTGGCACGCGACGCCGTGCTCCGACCGCTCGGTCTCGACCGCACGGTGTTCAGTGCGGCCGGGGCGCAGGGACCGGTCGTCACCGGGTTCCGCCCGTACGACGGCGACTGGGAGCCCCTGCCGATGACCGGCCCGGGGGCGTTCTCGTCGATCGGCGGACTGTTCTCCACCGTCCGCGACCTCGCACGGTGGGCGACGCACCTCGGGTCGGCGTCCTCCGACGCCCCGGAACCCGGCCCGGTCTCCCCCGCGGACCGCCGCCTCATGCAGCAGGCGATGCGGGTCGTGCCGTCGTCCGTCGTCCCCGGCTCGTCACGCGCCACGGCGTACGGCTTCGGGCTGTTCGTCGAACAGGACGACCGGTTCGGCGAACTCGTCTCGCACTCCGGCGGCTACCCGGGGTTCTCCGCACACATGCGCTGGTCCGCCCAGACCGGGCTCGGGGTCGTCGCGTTCGAGAACGCCACGCAGGCGAAGGTCTCCGCCGCTGCCCAGCAGGCACACGACCTGCTCCTGGACACAGCGGGCCCGGCGACGTCCGACGGGCACACCGGCACGAGGACCGCGCCGCAGCGCCGCCCCGGCGCCGAGCCGACCATCCGCGCGACGCGAGCGGCGCAGGCTGCCGTGGCGGGCCTCCTGGCCGACTGGCAGGACGCCGTGGCGGACGCGGTCTGCACGCCGAACGTGGCGATGGACGTCCCGTACGACCGTCGCCGTCGGGCGATCGCCGCGGCGGTGGCCGAGGTGGGTGCTGACCTCACCGCCGCTCCCGTCGCCGAGCAGTCGTCGACGCCGTCGCACCTCCGGTGGTGGCTGCCGGGCACCTGCGGGCGCTTGCGCGTCGAGATCCGGCTCGCCCCTGCCGCGGCCGGACGCGTCCAGACCCTCACCGTCGTGGCGGAACCCACCGAGCACTGACGTGGTGGAGCGCGGCGGCCGGCCAGGTCCGCGCCACGCTCCTTCCTCGTCACACCGGTGGGCGACCACCCACGAACCCGAGTGCTCGGGCCGCGACGCGGGTGCCCTCACGTGCAGCCGCTCCGACGCGCACGGGATCGGTCGCCCAGGCCCGCACGAAGCCCGCGGCGAACGCGTCACCGGCGCCGACGGTGTCGACGACCGTGGCCGGCGTCGCGGGGACGCGGTGCACGCTCCGTCCGCGTCGCCCCACCAGCACGCCGTCGGCACCCACCGTGACCACCACGAGCGGTACGTGCTCGGTCAGTCGCCGCACCGCGTCGTCGAGGTCGGTCGTCCCTGTCAGTTCGAGAGCCTCCCGACGGCCGGGGAAGAGGACATCGACGCCGACGAGGGCCTCGAGGAACGCGGGGGCACCGACCGACCGGACGATCGCCGCCGAGGACGGGTCGAGCGACACCCGGGCCGACCCGGTCCGAGCGCGGGCGACCAGGGACGCGATACGGTCGGCGCCGCCTCCGAGCATCGCGTGCCCGGTCAGGTGCACGATGTCCGCGCGTCGGGCCACGGGCTCGGGGACGTCCGCGGCCGTGAGTTTCCCGCTCGCGGCAGGGTCGGACATCGCCGTGCGGCCGCTGTCGTTGCGCACCGACACCACGACCCCGGTCGAGGTCATCGCGTCGTACCGCAGGTGCGGGCGGACACCGGCGTCCTCCAGCGACCGCTCGTGCCGGTAGACGTCGTCGACGCCCACCCGCGCCACCAGGTCGACCTCGGCGCCGAGCCAGCCGAGCCAGGCGGCGGTGTTGCCGGCGGCACCGGTCGGTCGGTGGCGGATGACGGCGGCGGGATCGTGGACCCCGATGGTGTGCGCGGTCGTCTGCACGAGCACGCCGTCCAGGACGTCGCCGACGACCAGGAAGCGTTTTCCGGCCCCCCGGCGGCGCCCCGCGACCACCCGTCCGGCACGGGTCCCCTCGGGCTGCGACACGGGCACGGAGGCCTCTTGCGGCATGGACATCTGCCCCAGTGTACGGGGAACCGAGTATTGCTCCGTTTTCGGGCCAGCACAGGTGGTTGCAGCACGTGACTCTCCGACGGAGCGACCGGTAACATACTCCATGACACCGGGCGGTCGATCGCATGACCGCCGCCGCCGATCCGACGGAGAAGCCATGCCCCGGAAGCCCGACCCGACACTCAAGCCGGCGATCCTCGAGAAGGTCACCCTGCACCTGCTCGACACCAAGCTCGAGGACGTCTCGGTGCGCAGCCTCGGTCGCGTCCTGGGCACGAGCGCCTACCCGATCGTCTACCACTTCGGCTCACGCGACGCGCTCATCGACTCGGTCGTCGAGCACCTGGCCGACACGGTCTGCCACGCCGCACTCGATCCCGGCGCGGACCGCGCCGCGCTCGGTGACTACCTCGTGACCACCTTCGGCGGGCTCGGCGATCCGCACCGAGCCCTCGCCGCGCGGCTCACGTTCGAACTCGGTTCGGTCGAGGCGTTGGACGGCCGCACCCGACAACGCGGTCTGCACCGAGACCGCGTCGCCGCGGTCGCCGCGTGGTGCCTCGCGCACGGCTACGACGCCGCGGCAGCCGACCGCGCCGCGCACGACGCCGTCATGGCCGCGCGCGGTGCGCAGTGGAGCACGATCGTCGACCGGGAGCGCACCGACGCCGACGCCGTACTCCGCGCGATCGCCGACCGGCTCGCCGCGGGCGCGGCCGTTCCCGCGGCCTGATCCACGAACGGGAGGCACGGTGCCAGCTGGCACCGTGCCTCCCGTTCGTCCGTCGGCCGCGTCACGCGACCCGCGGTCGGTGGATCAGAGCGTCACGAACGACTGCGACTTCGCGTTGGCGAAGCGCGCCGCGACGTTCTCCCAGTCGACGATGTTCCAGACGGCCTTGACGTAGTCCGCCTTGACGTTGAGGTAGTCGAGGTAGAAGGCGTGCTCCCACATGTCGAGCAGGAAGATCGGCACGAGACCGAACGGCACGTTGGCCTGCTGGTCGAACAGCTGGAACGTGGTCAGCTTCTGGCCGACGGTGTCCCAGGCCAGGACGGCCCAGCCGGAGCCCTGGATGCCGTTCGCGACGGCGGCGAACTGCGCCTTGAAGGTGTCGAACGAGCCGAAGAACTCGTCGATCGCGGCGGCGAGCTCGCCCTCGGGGACCTTGGTGTCCGGGCCGAGGTTGGTCCAGAAGATCGAGTGGTTGACGTGGCCACCGAGGTGGAACGCCAGGTCCTTCTCGAGCTTGTTGATCGCACCGAAGTTGCCCGACTCGCGCGCTTCACCGAGCTGCTGCAGCGCGGTGTTCGCTCCGGTGACGTAGGCCTGGTGGTGCTTGTCGTGGTGCAGCTGCATGATCTTGCCGCTGATGTGCGGCTCGAGTGCGGCGTAGTCGTACGGCAGCTCCGGCAGGGTGTACTCAGCCATGTGAGGTCCTTTCGATCAGTGGGTTGCGGATGGGATTCCGCGGCTCACGAGAGCCGGGAACGATCGGTGAGGGAGTGGAATTCCCGGTTGTGGTAGACCAGCGGCTCGCCGTGCTCGAGGCCGACGACGATGTCGAGGACCTCGGCGACGACGACGGTCGAGCTGCCGATCGGGGTCGTGGAGAGCGGGCGGCACCGGAGCGCGCTGGCGGCGCTGGGCAGGTAGCGGTCGCCCGAGGGCAGCGTGCCCCAGATCGGGTCGTCGGCCGTGGGGCTTCCGGTCGAGGCGAAGCGTCGCGCGAGGGCGACGCTCAGCGAGTCGACCAGGTGGACGACGAAGACCGGCGCGCCGAGCACGACCCCGGCGGACCCGGAGTTCGTGGAGAGCGAGAACACGAGCACCGGCGGGTCGACCGCCACGCTCGCGACGCTCGAGGCGGTGAGTCCGGTCGGACCGTCTGGCCCCTCGGCGGTGATGACGGCGACGCCGGCCGGGTGCCCGCGGAACGCGGACTTGTACGCTTCGGCGATGTTCGCCGGGGCTTCGTCGGGCATGGTGTTCGTCGTCGTTCCTTCGCGCGGGGTGAGCCGTCACTGGGCGGCCATGTCCCAACGTATGACCTGAACCATGGTTGAGGTCAACGATTCACAGGTTCGACCGCTCCCGGGCGCGCCGGATGACGCCGCGTGACGCGTCGCTCAGCGGCGCTTGAGCATGACGACGGCACCTGCGGCAGCGATCACCATGAGCACCGCGGCGACGCCGGCCGTGATCGTCACGCCGGAGTCGAACGCCGCCCGCGCCGACTCCAGGAGCGCCTGGCCGGCGCCGCCGCCGAGGGACGCCGCGGCGGACACCGCCCCGCCGAGCGTCTCCTGGGCAGCGGTGTGCGCGGTCGAGCTCAGCCCGCCCGGCACCACGACGTGCGCCCGGTAGGTGCTCGCGAGGATCGTGCCGAGGACGGCCGTGCCGAGCACCGCGCCGATCTCGTACGCCGTCTCGGACATCGCCGACGCGGCACCGGCCTTGTCCGCCGGAGCGGTCGAGATGATGAGGTCGTTCGTGACGGTCTCGGACGCGCCGATCCCGATGCCGAGCAGCACGAACGCGAACGCCAGCGCCGCGATCGACGCGTGGTGCCCGAGGACCGCCACGAGGGCGTACGCCGCGGCGGAGAACAGCAGGGACACCGACACGACCCAGCGCGGCGCGACGCGGGCGACGACCGGCACCACCGCGAGGCCGGCGACGATCGTGAGCACCGATCCGGGGATGAGCACGACGCCCGAGGCGAACGGGTCGAGCCCCGCCACGAGCTGCAGGTGCTGCGCGATGAAGAACAGGAAGCCGGTGAGCGAGAACATCGCCATCAGGTTCATGAGCACGCTGCCGGTGAACGCCGTGCTGCGGAACAGGCGCAGGTCGAGCATCGGCGTGCGGGACCGCAGCTGCCGGCGGACGAACGCGATGCCGCACACGACGCCGACGGCGAGCATCGCGACGGCGAACCCGCGCTCCTCCGGGTGCACGAACGACTTGATCGCCCAGGCGATCGGGGCCAGCGCACCGAGGGACAGGAACATGCTCGGCACGTCGACCGGCCCGGGCATCGGATCGCGCGACTCCGGCACGCAGAACGGGACGCCGACGAGCATGAGCACGAGGATCGGCACCGCGACCAGGAAGACGCTGCCCCAGTGGAAGTGTGCGAGCAGTGTGCCGCCGACGAGCGGACCGAGGGCGTTGCCGGCCGCGAACATGGTCGACCAGACGGCCAGCGCCATGCGCCGCTCCCCCGCGTCGACGAAGACGTTGCGGATGATCGAGAGCGTCGCGGGCATGAGCATCGCCCCGAACACCCCCATCGCGATCCGGGCGGCGACGAGCATCCAGGCGTCGGTCGCGAAGGCCGCGGCGACGGAGAACAGCGCGAAGCCGGTGGCCCCGATCACCAGGATCCGACGGCGGCCGATGCGGTCACCGATGCTGCCCATCACGACGAGCAGCCCGGCCAGGACGAGCGGGTACGCGTCGACGATCCAGAGCTGCGTGGTCGCGTCCGGGTTGAGCGCACGACTGATCGACGGCAGCGCGAAGCTCAGCACGGTGTTGTCCACCGAGATGAGCAGGACCGGCAGCATCAGCACGGCGAGCGCGAGGAACCGTCGGGCGCGGCTGCCGGTGACGCGGGTGGCGATGGGACTGGTGAGCAGTGCGGACACGGCGGACTCCTGGGACTTCGAGCCGGACCTGGTCGACGGCGGGCGGTGCGTGGGGCAGACGAGACGGGACGCGGGATGGACACGCGCCCCGTCAGGACTCCGCCAGTGTACCGTCTGGACGGTTATGGTTGCAAATGCAACCAACCGGCTGACGGGAGGCCCGTGGCGGGCCCGCCACGCGCCTCCAGTCCGACGGCTGGTACCGCCCAGGGCGGGGAGGCCGTCGTCAGGCCGAGTCGCGGACCAGCAGGCTGTGGCGCACGGTGCGCTGCACCGCGGCGCCGTGCCGCGGCAGCTCACCGGCGAGCATGCCGAGCGCGAGCGTGAGGGCCTCGCGCGCGACGGCGTCGAGGTCGACCGCCAGGGTCGTCAGCATCGGCGACACCAGAGCGCCGAGCGGCAGGCCGTCGACGCCGACGACCCGGACCTGACCGGGGACGTCGACGCCCGCGCGGCGGCAGGCCTGCAGCACACCGAGCGCCATCACGTCGTTGAAGGCCAGGATCGCGTCGAGCCGGCGCTTCCGAGCCAGGATCCGCACCGTCTCGTCGGCACCGCACTCGGCGGTGCCGTGCGGCGCGTGCACGAGCTCCGGCAGGTAGCCGCGGCGGCGCAGCGCGTCCAGCATGAGCAGGCCGCGCGCGCTCGTGTGGTCCGGCGACGAGTTGTCGAGCACGACCGGGTGCCGCACCCCGGTCGCCACCAGGTGGTCGGCGAGGGCTTCGATCGCGTCGGTGGGGTCGATCCACACCGCTGCCGTGGGCGGGTCGGATGACGGGTCCAGCTCGACCATCGGCACGTTGCCGAGGAGCTCGCTCCACCGGTGCCGGCGCGAGCCGAGGTAGCCGATGACCACGTCGGTCTGCGCGCCGAGCGCCTGGACCATCCGGTCGGCGTCACTCGCCAGGTCGACGTCGGCGAGCATGACGTTCCACCCCTGCTCGGCAGCGAGCCGGAACACGGCGGACGCGAGCTGGGGCGTGTACGGGTTCCGCAGGTCGTTCACGACGAGCCCGAGCTGGTGGTCGCCGCCGGTGACCAGCCCGCGGCCGAACCGGGACGGCCGGTAGTCGAGCGACGCCGCGACGGCGAGCACTCGTTCCTTCGTGGTCGCGCTGATGCCGGACATGCCGTTCATCGCGCGGGTGACGGTCTGCCGGGACACCCCGGCGGCCGCGGCGACGTCGATGATCGTCGCGCGGCCGCCGGAGTGCGGGCCGTCCGGTGGCGACTGGGTCAGTCGCGGAGGTCCAGCCATGCCACCTGTTCCGGGGTGAGGTCGACGGAGAGGCCCGTCATGGACGATCGGGCTTCCGCGATCGTACGCGGTCCGAAGAGCGGGAACGTCGGGAACGGCTGGTTCAGCACGTAGGCCAGGGCGATCGCCGTGGCGGGGACGCCGAACCGGTCGCCGAGCTCCCGCGCGCGACGGAGCCGCTCGAAGTTCTCGTCGCTGTAGTAGCAGCGGACGAGCTCGGCGTCGCTGGTGTCCTCCGGCGTCGCACGGCCGGTGAAGAAGCCACGGGCCTGCGATGACCACGGCAGCAACGGGACCTGACGCTCCTCGAGCCACGCCTTCGACGCGGCGTCGGTCGCGTGCTCGCAGCCGTCCCACGGCACGTCGTACGCCTCGGCCAGGCCGAAGTGGTTGCTGAGGACCTCGAACTCGTGCTTGCCGTTCGCCCGCGCGTACGCGTTCGCCTCGTCGAAGCGCGCCGGCGTCCAGTTCGACCCGCCGTACACGCGGATGCGGCCGGCGCGGCGGTGCTCGTCGAGGACGTCGACGAACTCCCCCACCGGGATGTCCGGGTTGTCGCGGTGCATCATGTAGATGTCCGCGTAGTCGGTGCCCTGGCGCTCGAGGCTCTCGAGCAGCTGCTTCGTCAGGGACTCCGGGTCGCAGAACGGCGTGTGCGCACCCTTCGTGATGACGACCACGTCCTCGCGGATGCCGCGGTTCTGGATCCACTTGCCGAGCCGGCCCTCGAGCACGCCGCCGCCGTAGATGTAGCCGGTGTCGAACACGTTGCCGCCCTGCTCGACGAACAGGTCGAAGATCGCGCTGGCGTGCGCCAGGTCGGGCTGGTTGTCGACGCCCATCACCAGGCGCGACAGCCGCTTGCCGACACCCGGGATCTCGCCGTACTGCATGGGGTTTCCGTCCTGCACGCGGAGCGGCCGACCGCTCACGGTGGGGATGTCGGCGGACTCGGCCTCGAACGGGTAGCGCAGGCCGATCGCGGCGCGCCACTTGTCGAGGGTGCGGGCGGTCGCGAGCGACTCGTCGATCGTCATCTGTGCTGCCTCGACCGCACCGGCACGCAGGGCGTCGGTGGTGGCGTCGGCCTCACGGGCGTAGGGGTGCTCGCCGGCGAAGGACAGCGTGCGCGGGTCCTCGTCGACGGTGTGCACCTCGATCGTCGGGTCGGCGCCGAGGGTCCACGGGTCGGCGAGCAGGAGGCGACCGCGCGTGCCGTACACCGCGACCGCGTTGTCGTCCTGCACGAAGACGCCGGTGCGGACGGACGCCGTGATGCCGCCGCGGTAGGTCAACTGTGCGACGGTCCACTCGTCCACCCCGGTCGGCCCGAGGGTGCCGGTGGCGGTGAGCTCGGTCGGCTCGGCGACGGCGACACCGGTCGCGGCCTGCACGATCGCGGCGGCCATCGTCACCGGGTACCCGCCGACGTCGAGGATCCCGCCGCCGGCCGTGTCGACGTCGAACAGTCGGCCGGTCCGCTCACCGGTACGGAACGCGAACGAGGCGTCGATGTGGGTGACCTCGCCGATCACGCCGTCCCGCACGAGGTCGAGCAGTGCGGCGGTCTGCGGGTGGAAGCGGTACGTGAACGCCTCGACCAGTGGCAGGCCGGCCTGTCGTGCGGCATCGGCGAGCGCCATGGCGGTGCCGTGGTTCGGGGCGAGGGGCTTCTCGCACAGGACGGCCTTGCCGGCCTCGAGCGCGGCGAGGACGAGCCGCGCGTGACCGGTGTGCACGGTCGAGACGTACACGGCGTCGACGCGCGGGTCGGCGAGGACCTCGTCGTACGTCGCAGCGGAGACGTCGGCGAACCCGAGCTGCGCGGCTTCGTCGGCGAAGGTCTGCGCCCGCTCGGTGGACGAGCTGCCGGCGGCCACCAGGGCACCACCGCTCGCGGGCAGCTGGGAGAGGAAGCGGCGGGCGATGCCCCCGGGGCCGAGGACGGCCCAGCCGGGGCGGTCGGCGACCGTCGAAGTCGGGGTGCTGGCGGTGTTCGCGGTCTGCGCTGACATGCGGATCCTTGTCGTCTCGTGAACCTTCACGGTCACGACGACGCTAGTGCCACACGCCCGGCGGATCAATGCGGAAGTGCTTGACACGGCGTGTCTCACAGAGGATGCTCTGGACCACTTCGTGAGCGTTCACGGTCGAACGCTCCGGGGACCCGGTATCGCTGTGTCCAACCCGATCTCAACGACGAGAGCAGGTAGTTTCGTGACGTCATCTCCATCGATCAGTCTCAGCAGGCGGGGGTTCCTCGCCGGCGCAGGTGCCCTCGGAGCCCTCGCCACCACCGCCTTGTTGGCCGGGTGCTCCACGAGCACCGCCATCTCCAAGGACCCTGACGAACTCGTCCTCTGGTACTGGAACCGGTCGCTCGACCCGAAGTTCCTGCGGCAGGCCGCCGGGGGCATCGCCGGGCAGGGGTCCAAGCGGCTCCGCCCCGACCTGATCGGCGGTGCCTCGTACGACACCAAGTTCCGGACGGCACTCGCCGGGAACGCGTTCATCCCCGACGTGCTGATGGTGAACTCGAACTGCTGGCTCTACTTCCCCGACGAAGACCTGTTCACCGACTTCGACGACCACGGCGGCGCCGCGAAGCGGGACGAGTACTACGACTGGAAGAGCGCGCTCGGCCGGACGCCGAGCGGCCGGCAGTGCTTCTGGCCCGTCGACACGGGACCGACCGGCTTCTTCTACCGGCAGGACGTCCTGGCGAAGGCTGGGCTGCCGACCGACCCGGACGAGGTCTCCGACGCGATCGCGACGTGGGACGGGTTCCGCTCCTTCGGCGCGAAGATCCGGAAGGGTGCGGACGCCGCGACGGTCATCACCGCCAACCAGCTCTTCAACCAGTACATCTACGCCAGCCCCACGCGGTACTTCGACCGCGACGACCAGCCGGTCTTCGAGCAGGACGACAGCTCGGTGCGGCAGGCGTGGGAGAACGCCGTCGCCTGCGTCCGT
The DNA here is from genome assembly GCF_003234365.2 of Curtobacterium sp. MCJR17_020. Classification (NCBI taxonomy): domain Bacteria; kingdom Bacillati; phylum Actinomycetota; class Actinomycetes; order Micrococcales; family Microbacteriaceae; genus Curtobacterium; species Curtobacterium sp. MCJR17_020. The sequence continues at coordinate 2,793,040 of NZ_CP126260.1, forward strand.
TCCGGCCTGACCGGCAACCTGCAGTCCGGCACCGACCAGAACGCCGGGTGGGTGTCCGGCCGGGTCGCGGGACAGATCGAGGGCGCGTGGTGGACGCAGGTCATCCACGACACCGCTCCCGACGCCGCCGGCAAGTGGCGGGTCGCCCGGCAACCGGATCGGCCGGGCAACAGCGGCGGGTCGTTCCTCGCCGTCCCGAAGACCTCGAAGGACCCGGCCGCGGCCGCCGCGTTCGCGCAGTGGATCACCTCGCCCGAGGTGCAGTCGCACACGTACAACGACATCCAGCTGTTCCCCTCCACCCCGGCGTCGTTCGACAACGGGATCATGCGGAAGCCCGGCGACTACTTCGGCGACCAGGACCCGCTGGCGTTCTTCAACGCCTCGGCGATGGACGTCCCGGTGACGTACATCTCGAACTCCGAACGGTTCATCGGTGCGTTCGCGACCGAGATCACGAACGTCGAGGCCGGGGGCAAGGACCCGGACCGCGCCTGGCAGGACGCCGTCGACCAGACCAACCGGGTCCTCGACAAGCGGGGAGTCCGCGCATGAGCACCAAGCAGGCACCACCGACCACGAGCATCCCCGCGGTCGTCGGGACCCCGACGTCCTCCATCACCACCGCAGCGACCGGCAAGCGGTACGGGCTCCGCCGGTTCTGGCCGCAGTACGTCGCGATCGCGCCGTTCTACGTGCTCTTCCTGGTGTTCGGGCTGTTCCCGATCGTGTTCTCGATCGTGCTGTCGTTCACCGACTGGGACGGGGTCGGCTCCCCCGCGTTCGTCGGTCTGGCCCAGTACCAGTACCTGCTCGGCGACCCGCGGTTCTGGAACGCCGTCGGCAACACGTTCCTCATCTGGGTCATGTCGACGATCCCGATGCTGTTCCTCGCGCTCGTGCTCGCGTTCCTGCTGCACGGCAACATCCGGGCGAAGGGCTTCTACCGCGTCGCGTTCTTCGTGCCGAACGTCACGAGCATGGTCGCGATGGCGATCGTGTTCGGCTCGGTGTTCTCCGACGGCTTCGGTCTGGTGAACGCGGCCCTGCGCGCACTCGGGGCGGACCCGGTCGGGTGGCTGTCGTCGTACTGGGGCATCAAGGTCACCATCTCGGTGATGGTGATCTGGCGCTGGACGGGCTACAACGCCATCATCTACCTGGCCGGACTGCAGTCCATCTCGACCGAGTTGTACGACGCCGCCAAGGTGGACGGCGCGAACGCGTGGCAGATCTTCTCGCGCATCACCGTGCCGCTGCTGCGCCCGGTGATCCTGTTCACCCTCATCACGTCGACGATCGGCGGGCTCGGGCTCTTCACGGAGCCGCAGATCCTGTTCAACGGACAAGCGGTGGGCGGCCCCGACGAGGCCGGCATGACGATCGTGCTCTACCAGTACGAGCAGGCGTTCAACCAGTTCGACTTCGGGTACGGATCGGCGATCGCCTGGGTGCTGTTCCTGTTCTCCGTGGTGTTCGCGATCATCAACTGGCGTCTGCTCAGTGAACGCGACGGTCTGAAGACCCCACGACGACTCCGCGTGGCCCGCACGGTCCGCACCAGCACGAAGGGGGTCGACGCATGACCGCGACACCGACCACGACGACGACCAACACCGCCGCGGCACTCGGGCGACCGGGGGCCGCGGGGAACGACCGCGGCCGCGGGTTCCGCCGCGGCTGGCTCGGGACCGCCGTCACGCACCTCTGCCTGATCGTCGGGGTGCTGCTGTCGATCTTCCCGTTCTGGTGGCTGCTCGTGATGTCGACGTCGACGAACGCCGAGATCTTCGGCTACCCGCCGTCGCTCTGGTTCGGCGACAACGCCCTCGCGAACGTTGCGTCCGTGTTCAGCAACGTGGACATGCTGCGGGCACTCCTGAACACCGTGCTCGTGGCCGGCAGCACCGCCGTCCTGGTCATGCTGTTCGACTCGCTCGCCGCGTTCGCGTTCGCGAAGTACGAGTTCCCGTTCAAGCGCACGCTCTTCACCGTCATGCTCGCCACGTTCCTGGTGCCGGGCAGCCTGTCGCTGGTGCCGAGCTTCGTGCTCATGGCGAACCTCGGGTGGATCGGCGGCCTGCAGGCGCTCATCATCCCCGGGGCGGCGAACGCGTTCGGCATCTTCCTGCTCCGGCAGTTCGCCACCTCGTCGATCCCGAACGAGGTCATCGACTCGGCCCGGGTGGACGGAGCGGGGTTCTTCCGCACCTGGTGGTCGGTGGCGGTCCCGATGCTCCGCGGCGGGCTCGCGTTCCTCGGCATCTTCACCTTCATCACGGCCTGGAACGACTACGTCTGGCCGCTCATCGTCCTCATCGACCCGAAGGGACAGACCCTGCAGGTGGCCCTGGCCGGACTGAGCTCGGTGAACGCGACGGACCTCGGGGCGGTGATGGCCGGCGCCGTGATCAGTGTGTTCCCGCTCATCGGAGTCTTCATCATCGGCTCGCGCCACTTCATCGCCAACATCGCCGCCGGAGCACTGAAGGGCTGACGGGCCGAGCGCCACGACCGGCAGGGTGCAGGCGTCGCGGGACGGCCCGCGACGCCTGCACCTGCTCGCGCACAACTCCTCCTAGACTCGTGCCCATGGCCAGTGCCCGCGACCGCGTCCTCGACAGCTTCGTCGCCATCGTGTGCGAAGACGGCGAACGTCCCGCGACGCTCGACGCCGTCGCCGCCCGCGCCGGTGTCTCCAAGGGCGGGCTGCTGTACCACTTCGGCTCCAAGGCGGCCCTGGTCGAGGGGCTGTGCGAGCGGCTCTCCGACCTGTCCGCCATCGACGTCGAGCGCATGGCCGAGGCCGAGGACGGCGCCGCCCGCTACTTCGTCCGCAACTGCCTGTTCGTCGGCAGCGAGCTCGACCTCGCGCTCCTCGCTGCGAGCCGCCTGCAGCAGGCCGGCTACGAAGAAGCGGGCCGGACCCTCGACGACACCGAGAACGCGTGGCTCGTGACCCTCGTCGACGCGCTCCACGACGAACCCACCGCCCAGGCGGTCAAGCTCCTCGGTGACGGCCTGTACCACCAGGCCTCCCTCGGTGCCGCGAGCGACGGTCGACCGAAGCGCAGCACCGTCGACATGGATGCGCTCCTCGCCGTCGTCGACCGTTTGATCGCGACGAAGCCCGGCGCGTGAACGACCATCCCCGTTCCTGGGGATAGACTTGGCGACGTTCCACTCGTCGACACCCGGAGGTATCCCGTGGGCCGCGTCATCGCCGCTGTTTTCTCGATCCTGCTGCTGCTGGTGTCGATGTACCTGTTCGGGTTCGCGTTCCAGGTCGACTCGGGCCAGGCGTTCATCTTCATGGGCGGTCTGATCCTGATGACCCTCTCCTTCTTCCTGCCGATCCACGTGTTCGGCAAGCGGTAACCACTCCGCACGCAGAACGGCCCCGCACCTCTCGAGGTGCGGGGCTGTTCTGCGTGCGGCCACCGTGTCGGGAACGAGCGCCGCGGGCGCGGGCGCTCGTTACGCGAGGACGCGCAGCGAGCGCAGCGTCACCGCGGTGGCCACCGCGGCGTGCACGGCCTCGGCGCCCTTGTCCTCCTTCGAGCCGGGCAGCCCGGCCCGGTCGATGCCCTGCTGCTCGTCGTCCAGGGTGAGCACGCCGAACCCGACGGGCTTGCCGGTGTCGATCGCCACGCGGCTGAGCCCACTCGTGGCGGCGTCGGACACGTACTCGAAGTGCGGGGTGCCGCCCCGGATGATCACACCGAGCGCGACCGCGGCGTCGAACCCTGCCTCGAGGGCGGTCTTCGCGACGACGGGCAGCTCGAAGCTCCCCGGGACCGGGAACACCGACGCGGTGGCGCCGAGCCGTTCGACCTCGCGCTGCGCCCCGGCGAGGAGGCCCGCCGCGATCGTGTCGTGCCACTGTCCGGCGACGATGGCCACCCGGATCCCGGTGCCGTCGACGTGGTCGCGGTCCGCCGCGCCTGCTCCGCTCATCGTGCTGTTCCTTCCGTGGACAGGGCAGCTGCTGCCGCCGTCCGGTCTGCCGCGTCCAGCCACTCGACGAGCGCGGCGATGGTGATGACGGGCACGCCCTCGCGCGCCCCGAGTGCGACGAGCGCCGGCAGCCGCATCATGCTGCCGTCCTCGTCGACGATCTCGCAGATCGCCGCGGCGGGCCGGAGCCCGGCTGCGGTGACGAGCTCGATCGCGGCTTCGGTGTGTCCCGCACGCTCGCGGACCCCGCCCGGTCGTGCCCGCAGGGGGACGACGTGGCCGGGGCGGTGCAGGTCGTCGCGCACGGAGCTCGGGTCGGCGAGGACCCGCAGCGTGCGTGCACGGTCGTGGGCGCTGATGCCCGTGGTGACCCCGACGGCTGCGTCGACCGTGACGGTGTACGCGGTGCCGCGGACGTCCTCGTTGTGCTGGACCATCGGCGGCAGGTCGAGTGCGTCGGCGATCTCGACGCTCACGGGCGCGCAGATGAACCCCGACGAGTGCGCCACGGTCCAGGCGATCCACTCCGGCGTCGCGAGCTCGGCGGACAGGATGACGTCGCCCTCGTTCTCGCGGTCCTCGTCGTCGACGACGATCACCGGGCGGCCGGCCGCGACCGACGCGATCGCGAGTTCGATGCTCGACGAGCCGAGCGTCTGCGGGACCGAGGTGACCATCACCGGGCCTCCGTTCCGACGGTCTCGAGCGGTCCGACGGTCTCGAGCGAACCGGCCGCGGCGTCGAGCGAACCGACCGCGGCGTCGAGCCGCAGCATCCGGCGCACGTGCCGCGCGAGCACGTCGGTCTCGACGTTCACCCGGTCCCCCGGCACGCGCAGGCCGAGGGTCGTCGCCTCGAGCGTCTCCGGGATGAGGCTGACCTCGAACCAGGCGGCGTCCGGCGCGGTGTCCTCGGGCGAGACGGCGCTGACGGTGAGCGAGACGCCGTCGAGCGCGATCGACCCCTTGTCGACGACGAGCGGGCTGAGTGCCGGCGCGAGCGAGAAGCGCACCCGGCGCCAGCCGTCGCCGTCGGCCGTCTCGAGCAGGGTGGCGGTGCCGTCGATGTGGCCCTGAACGATGTGGCCGCCGAGCCGGTCGCCGACCGACGCCGCGCGCTCGAGGTTCAGGCGGTCGCCCACCCGCAACGCTCCGTGCGCGCTCATGTCGAGGGTCTGCTTCATGACGAAGGCGGTGAAGGAGTCGGGGGTCTGCTCGACCACGGTGAGGCAGACGCCGCTGGTGGCGATGGAGTCGCCGTGGCTGGCGTCCGCGACCACGATCGGCCCACGGACGGTGAGCGCGACGGAGTCGCCGTGCTGCTCGACGGCGGTGACGGTGCCGAGTTCCTCGATGATGCCGGTGAACACTGGTGTCCTCTCAACGGGACTCCGGGGGTGTTCGACGATCGTCGGCATCGACGGACGGGTCGTCCCACGCAGGATGGGTCGTCTCGTCCGCCAGCGCGCCTCCCATCCGGACTCTCACCGTCGGTCCCGGAGTTTCACCGAGTCAACCTCTGCCGGGTTCGCACCCGTCATCAGTTCGTGGACTGTCACCACCGGTTCGGAATTGCACCGACCCCGGAGCGCTTGCGTAGTCGGAACGATACCCCAGACCGGTGACCGACGCGTCGGGCCGGGACGCACCGTGTAACGCGCGGTCAGCCGCGTCCGCGGGCGAGCGCGACCGCCTGCCGCAGCGACAGGTCCGGCAGGTACGCCCGGACGACCGCGAGGCCGATCGACGGCAGCGCGACCGGGTCGGGGTAGGCGAGGACGAGCGGGTGCAGGTCGGGGCCGAACTTCTGCTTGAACCGGAGCAGCGACCGGAAGCCGTAGACCGGTTCGAGGACTCCCCCGACGAGCTCGAGCAGGCTCTGCACCCCGTCGCTCGGTGCCGCGTTCTCGCCCGCCTGCGCGAGCGGTGCCGCCGACAGGCTGAGTCGTTCGACGCCGTCGTCGCGCATCCGTTCGGCCGCGCTCGCGACGAGGAACTCCATCACGCCGTTCGGCGCGGCCTCGGTCCGGCGCATCACGTCGAGGGTCCAGCCGACGACCCGCCCCTCGCGGTGGCTCGGCAACCAGCTCGTCACGGCGAGCACCCGCCCGGTGGCGTCCTGCGCGACGAGCGTCCGGACGGCGGGGTCGCGCATCTCGTCCACCCCGCCGAGCGTGAAGCCCATCTCGGGGAGCTCGCGCTCGGAGACCCACTCCTCCGAGATCGCCTCGATCTGCCGTGCCGTCGACGGCGGCAGGTCCTGCCAGGACGACCAGGTGGCGGTGATGCCCTCGCGGCGGGCCCGGTTCACGGCGGTGCGGACGTCCTGCTTGCGCTTGCCCGTCGTCGTCCACGTGCGCGGGTCGAGGTCGGCGTCCTCGGCCACCGGCAACGTCGACCACCCCTGCGTCGTGAGCAGCTCGGCCGTCCCGGCGTCGATGCCGTAGAAGACCGTCGTCCACCCGTTGTCATCGCAGTACCGGGCGAAGTCCGTCATCGCGGCGGCGCGGGCGTCCGGGTAGCCGAACGGGCCACCCACGGTGACGGCCACGCCACCGTTGCGCCGGAACGCCACCCCGGCGCGCCCGTCGGCCGCGAACCAGTAGGCGTTGCCACGCCAGGTCGTCATCCACCCGAAGGTGTCGCCGCCGCCGGCGAGCACCAGCGCCCGGGCCCGTTCGCGGTCGGACCGGGAGCCGTCCGCGTCGGTGTCGGGTTCCACTGCGCCGGTGGGCCGGACCGCGGCGAGCGCGACGACGAACCAGAGCACGGGTCCGGCGAGTCCGATCACGATGCGGAGCGCCGTGCCGAGCGAGGGCAGTTGCTCCCAGAAGGTCAGGGGCGAGAGGGGGCCGAGGGCGGCGACGGCGAGCCGGAGCGGGTCCTCGACGTGCTCCGGGGCCGACGCCGCGAACACCGCGACGGTGCCGACCACGACGGCGACCGCAGCGACGACGGTCACCGCGAAGGCGACCACACGCCGCCGTGAGGGCAGCACCGTGAACGACCGGCGCCGGAGCACGAGGACGGCCGCGGTCGCGAGCGGCACCACGATCGACGCACCGACCGACAGCGCCGTGACGAACTCGTCGGCGGTGCCCTGCAGCCCGCCGGCCCGCGCCGGCAGCACCCCGTAGGTCACGGCGGCCGCGACCGCCGTCACCACGTCGACCGCCACCACGAGCCAGACGGCGAACCGGCTGCCCCGGAAGAGCCCGAGGCCGCCCACCACGAGGACGAGCAGCGGCGCGATCGCGAGCAGCAGCGTCCACGGGTCGGTCGCGCGGTACGCCAGCAGCGCGCGGAGGCACTGCCCAGCGGCCCCGTCGGTGCCGCAGCCGCTCACGGGGGTGACGGGACCGGTGCCGAGCACCGCGGCGATCGGCGCGAGCAGTCCGATCCGTGCGCGGGAGACGAGCGCCACCACGGGGCCGATCGCCGACACCAGCACGACCGTCCCGAGCAGCACCCGGGTCTCGCGGTGCGAGCTGCGCACCCATCCGCCGCGCTCCGGGGTGCGACGGAGCAGCTCACCGAGCACCCATCCCGTCCCGGCAGCGAGCACCGCGTACAGGTCGGAGGCGTGTCCGGCGTAGAGCAGGAGCGCGGCCACGACGGCGAGCGCGTTCACCCGGATGCGCCGTCGCCAGAGCGGTCCGGCGAACGCACTCGCGGTGACGATCGTCCCGACGATCGCGGTCCAGGGGTCGAAGGCCGTCGCGCGCCCGAGCAGCAGACCGGTGACATCGCGGCCGTCCGTGTCGACGAACGCGGTGAGCGCGCCGGCCGCGGTGCCGACGACCGTGGTGACGACGAACGCCAGGGCGGTCCGCCACGACCCCATCAGCCGCTCGGCGGCACCGACGAGGACGACGACGCCGGCGATCGTGGTGAGCAACGCGACCGCGCCGGTGGACGCCGCGAAGATCCGGAAGGGCCCGTACGAGGCCGGGTCGGCACCGTGCAGCACCCGGACGACGATGCCGAAGACCGCGGTCGCGACCACGAGGAACGTGATGGCGGCCGTCACCGGATGCCGGACGAGGGCGGAGCGCACCCCCTCATGGTGGTGCCGGCCGGCCGTTCGGACAACTCCGGGCACGGTGACGAGGGGCGCCGGCGGTGCGACGCCCCTCGGTCACCTGCTGTCAGCGCGGCCCGTCGGTGCCGACCGCCGAGTGCCGGTGACGGAGCACGAGCGTGCCCGCCCCGGCGAGCAGCAGCAGGAGCGCGAACCCGACGGGGACGACCGGCGAGGCCGCTCCCGTGTAGGCGAGCGCCGTCGCGCCGTCACCGGCGGCGCCGACCGTGTCGGCCACCGTCCGAGCGACGGCCGGGATCCCGCTGGTCGCGCCGGCCGTGGTGGTCACCACACCCGTCCTGGAGGCCCGGGTCGGCCCGTCCGAGCCGGTGGCACCGACCGGGGTGGTCACGGTTCCGGGCACGGTGACGTCGCCGTCGTCCGTCCCGTCACCGGGCGTCGTGCCCGGGTCCGTACCGGGATCGGTGCCCGGGTCCGTACCGGGGTCAGTGCCGTCGCCCGGGGTCGTGCCCGGGTCCGTGCCGGGGTCGGTGCCCGGGTCCGTGCCGGGGTCGGGCGTCGTGCCGGTGCCCGGCGTGGTGGCGGTCCCGTCACCGACGACGCCGATGCCGTTCCCACCGATGGTGATCGGCAGGCTGATCACCGGGACCACCTGGGTGCCGGAGAGCAGGCCGCCGTCACCGGAGGTCGCATCCCCGGCCGACGGGGTCGTGCTGCCCACGGTGGTGCCCGCCGGGGTCGCCCCGCCGGTGCTGGTGCCGTCGCCGACGACGCCGATGCCGTTCCCGCTGATCGTGATCGGGACCGCGACCACCGGGGCCACCTGGGTGCCCGAGGCGGTGCCGTCCGCCCCGTCCGTCGTGCCACCGGCAGCCGGAGCCGGACCGGCAGCGGTGCCGGTCCCCGCAGCGGGCGTCGTGCCCGCCGAGGTGCCGTCACCGAGCAGCCCGATGCCGTTGCCGCCGATCGTGACCGGGACGTCGACCAGTCCGCCGACCTGCGTGCCGGAGAGCAGCCCGTCGTCGCCGGACGTGCTCGGCGTGGTCGTGGCCGGAGCGGCCGGTGTCGGCGTCGCCGCCGTGCCGGACCCCGCAGCGGTGCCGTCCCCGAGGACCCCGATGCCGTTGCCGGACACCGTCACCGGGACCGACACGACCGGGGCGACCTGGGTCCCCGAAACCGTGCCGTCCTCGCCCGAGGTGACCGGTGCCGGAGCAGCGGGCTCGGCCGGTGCCGCCGGAGTGGATGCCGCCGGGATGGGCGGCGTCGAGGTCGACGCCGCGTCACCACCGACGGCGACCGCGTTGCCACCGATCGTGACGGGCACGGTCACGTCGCTGGCGACCTGGGTCCCCGAGCCGGTGCCGTCCGAACCGGACGTGGTCGGAGCGGCCGCCGGAGCAGCGGCGGGGGCCGGAGCCGGAGCAGCAGCCGGGGTCGACACCGCGTCACCACCGACGGCGACGGCGTTGCCACCGACGGAGACCGGGGCGGTCACGGCCGGCGCCACCTGGGTGCCGGAGGCCGTGCCGTCGGCACCCGAGGTCGTCGGCGCCGGGGCAGGAGCCGGAGCCGGTGCAGAAGCGGCCGCTGGGGCCGCAGGAGCCGCGGCGGGCGAGGTCACCGACGACACCGCGTCGCCGAGCACCCCGAGGGCGTTGCCGGTGAGGGACACCGGAGCGTCCACCGACGGAACCACCTGGGTTCCGGACACGGCGCCGTCCGCTCCGGAGGTCGTGGCAGCGTTCGCCGCTGCAGCCCCTCCGAGCGTGAGGCCGCCGACGAAGAGGGCGAACCAGAGCCCTCTCGAGACGTACTTGTTCATGGTCGTACTCCCTGATCGAGATCGTTGGCCGACCGCGGTCGCGGTCGGTGTGCGTGCGTGCCTGCCGTGCCGGACAGGCGCACCGATCTCAGTCAGGGGCGACGTCGTGCTCGCCGACGACCGATGCGGGGACCGCATCGTCGGCGGGCGTGCCGCGAGACCCCGCGGCGAGGGAGACGACGTCGTCGGTCGAGCCGACGATGCCGACGGCTGCGACGCCGCCGGGAGTCGAGGTGGCACTGCCACCGAGGACGCCCGCGCCGCCTTGGCCGTCGGACGGCACTCCGTGGCCGTCGCCCGGCTCGGGGACGAGCAGGGCGGTGCCGCCGAGGGTCGCGTCCTGCACGGCACCAGCGACGGGGCCGACGAGCGGTCCGGTCACGAAGGTGGACGGCGCGGTCACACTCGACCGGCGCTCGGCGTCGGGGGCGGGCGTCACGCCCGTACCCGCGCCCGTCGACGCGACCGTGGTCGCGGACGGGGTCGTCGCCGGGGCGGCAGCCTGCGGCGGTCGCGCGGACGGGACAGCCGAGCCGGGCACGCCGGACGGGGTGGTGCCGACGACGAGCGGAGGGGCGGGGACGTCGATGACGGGATCCGTGCCTCCTGGCAGGACGCCACCGAACGACGGGACCACGCCTGCGACGACGTCGGGGACCTGTCCGACGATCGTGCCGACACCGCCGAGGGTGTCGTCGACCAGGCCGGTGACCGGAGCGGTGACCGTGCCGAGGGTGTCGCCGCCGACGACGGGGCCGACCACCGGGACGCCGCTGACCACGTGGTCGAGCGTGTCGACGACCGTGGTCACCGGTCGCGCGTCGGTGACCGTCCGCACGGTCCCGGAGACGGGACGCAGCACCGTCGCGACGGTGTCGGTGACGGGCCGGGAGGCGGTGCCCACGTGCTCGACGACGCCCTGCACCGGGTGCGTGGCCGGCTCGGCCGCAGGGGCGGTCGTGGCCGGCACCGCGGGCGCGGTCGCCAGAGCGGCAGGGGTCGGAGCTGTGGGAGCCGGAGTTGCGGGGGCGGGGGCGACGGGAGCCGGCGCGGGCGCCGGGGCCGATGGGGGTGCCGGGGCCGACTTCGGGGCTGCCGGTGCCGGAGCGGGCTTCGGCGCGGGTACGACCGCCGCACGGACCGGGTCCACGACGCCGCCGACGACCTGTCCGACACCGCCGGACACGTCGTGCACGGTCTCGCCGAGGCCGTCGACCACACCACTGACGAGCCCGCGCTGCTGCGTCTGGGCGGGCGGAGTGGACGCTGCCTCGGCAGCCGAGGCCGGACGGGCCCCGAACGCCAGGGACAGCAGCACGAGGGCAGCGAGGGTCCCGACGCCCAGCAGGGCGATCCGGAGCACCGCGAGCCGTCGTGCGCGCGACGTCGTGTCCATGCGCTCACCTCCTGAACTCGGCTGCGCACGTAGAGTGGTTGACCGGCAATGTACGCCGGTCCGTTCCGGAACGCACCCCGTTCTGGAAGAAATTCTCAGGAAAGGCCGTCCGTGGTCTCGATCTTCTCCGCCCCGACCCGCAACCTGGACATCGTCACGCTGCACGAGATCCTCCGCCTGCGACAGGACGTCTTCGTCGTCGAGCAGGGGGCCGCGTACGGCGACATCGACGGGCGTGACCTCGAGCCCGGCACCGTGCAGTTCTGGGCGGGCCAGGGCTCGGTGGACGCCACACTCCGGCTCCTGCGCGAACCCGATGGCACCGAACGCATCGGCCGGGTCGTCACGGCGGCGCACGCCCGCGGACAGGGCCTGTCGGGGCAGCTGATCGAGGCCGCGATCGCCGAGTCCCGCTCCGCGAGCATCGCCCTCGGCGCCCAGTCGCACCTCGAGCAGTGGTACGCCCGCTTCGGGTTCGTGCGCTCCGGCGACGAGTACCTCGAGGACCGGATCCCGCACGTCCCGATGACCCGGCAGCGCTGAGCGAACCGGCGCGTCAGGCGCGCCAGCGGCGGAGTTCGTCGAAGGAGCGGCCCTGCGTGGACCGGTCGGCGACGAGCCGCTCGAACACGATGTTCGTCTGGGTCGTCGCCACCGACGGGTCGCCGCTGAGCTCGTCGGCGACGAAGTCCCGCAGCTGCTCGGTCGACTCGCACGCGATGTGCACGAGGAAGTCCTTGTCGCCGGCCAGGAACGAGACGTCCTGCACGACGGGCACCCGGAGCAGTCGCTTCGCGAAGTCGCGGAGTTCGTGGCGGGCCGCGGCGTGGACCCGGACGGAGACCATCGCCTCGATCGAGAAGCCGAGTCGCGCGATGTCGACCTCGGCCCGGTAGCCGCGGATCACCCCGGCGTCCTCGAGGGCCCGGACCCGGGTCAGGCACGTCGACGGCGCGATGCCCACGGCGGCCGCGAGGCGGTTGTTCGGGATCCGGGCGTCGCCGGCCAGGGTCCAGAGGATGCGCTCGTCGACCTCGTCGAGGCGCGGGACGGGGTCGGGACGGCGAGCTGGTCGGTCGGACACGGCTCGACGCTACCGCGACGGTGCGAGCAGGGCGCGGAGCGCGTCGTCGAGCGCCCCCGCCACCACGTCGTCGTCGGCCGACGCGAGCGGCTCCACCGCGGTGGACCGCCGGAGCATCGTCATTCCGAGCACCACCGACAGCGCGATCTCGGCCCGGACGAGCAGTTCGTCGGTGACCTCGCCCCCGACGGCCGTGGCGAGACGCTCCGCGTACCGGCGCAGGGTCTCGCGACGGATGGCGTCGGCACCGTCGTCGCCGGAGGACCGGAGCAGCAGCATGAGCTGGAGGGAGTCGTCGTCGGTCGGCGTACGGACCACGTGCGAGACCAGTCCGGCCAGTGCGCGCTCGAGGCCGCGCTCGACGGGCTGCTCGACCCCGAGGTCCTGCACCACCCGGTCGAGACAGGCTCGGAACAGCCCCTCCTTCGACCCGAAGTAGCGGTTGATCAGCGCGACGTTGACCCCGGCGTCGGCGGCGATGTCCCGCACCGTCGTCGCCTTGAACCCGTCGAACGCGAACCGGTGCCGCGCCGCCCGTACGAGCAGCAGTCGGGTGGCGGCGGCGTCCTTGCTCATGGTCGAAGCGTATCGGCCCGACCCGGGATGTAAGCAAGTGTTGACATCGCGTGAGAACTGCGTACTCTCGTCAAGTCAGCAAATGTTTACATCACCCGAGACACGGAGCACGATGACCGACACCATGCAGAGTCCCCGCACGGGCTCGCACCCCACCACCGCCGGGCACCGGCCGAACAGCACGGCGATCATCGTCTACCTGTCCCTCGGCGGTCTGTCGTTCGCGGTCCTGCAGTCGCTCGTCGCCCCGGCGCTGTCGACCATCGGACAGGACCTCGGCGCCTCGACGAGCGCGACGAGCTGGGTGCTCACCGCCTACCTGCTCTCCGCGTCGGTGCTCACGCCGATCCTCGGCCGCCTCGGCGACATGATCGGCAAGCGCAAGGTCCTGATCGTCGTGCTGTCGATCCTGCTCGTCGGCGCCGTGCTCGCCGCGCTGGCACCGAACCTCGGCGTCCTCATCGTCGGTCGGGCCCTGCAGGGCGCCGCCGGCGCGGTGATGCCACTGTCGATCGGCATCGTCCGCGACGAGCTACCGAAGGAGAAGGTCAGCGTCACGATCGGTCTGCTCTCCGCGATCTTCGGCATCGGCGCCGGCGTCGGCATCGTCGCCGCCGGACCGATCGTCGAGCACCTGTCGTGGCACTGGCTGTTCTGGCTGCCCGCCGTGCTCGTCGTCATCGCCCTGCTCGGCGCGATCTTCGGCATGCCGGAGTCGCCGGTGCGCAAGCCCGGCCGCCTCGACATGGTCGGCACCTTCGTCCTCGCCGTCTCGCTCGTGTCGATCCTGCTCGCGGTCAGCGAGGGCGAGACCTGGGGCTGGGGCGACGGCAAGACCATCGGCCTGCTGGTCCTCGGCGCCGTGGCACTGGTCGCGTTCGTCCTGGTCGAGCTCCGCGTCGCCGAACCGCTCATCGACGTCCGCCTGTTCGCCGTCCGCGGCGTCTGGACGGCCCACGTCGTCGCGCTCGTCTTCGGCTTCGCGATGTTCGGCACCTTCGTGCTCGTGCCGACCCTGCTGCAGCTGCCGAGCGCACTCGGCTACGGCTTCGGCAAGGACGTCACCCAGGCCGGTCTCTTCCTGTTGCCGACCGTCCTGATGATGATCGTCGCCGGGCCGATCGCCGGCATCCTCGTCCGCAAGGTCGGTCCGAAGCCGCCCATGCTGCTCGGCGGGATCGCCATCGTCGCCGCGTTCCTGCTGCCCGCGATCGCGCACGGCGAGCTCTGGCAGGTCGTCGTCTCCGGCATCCTGACCGGCATCGGCATCGGCCTGGCCCTCGCCGCGTGCTCGAACGCCATCATCGAGAGCGTCCCCGCGAACCAGACCGGCGAGGCCATCAGCGCCAACACCGTCGTCCGCACGATCGGCTCGAGCGTCGGCACCGCGGTCATCGCGGCGCTCATCACCTCGCACAGCACCCCGCAGGGTCTGCCGACCGACGACGCCTTCACCATCGGGTTCTGGGCGTGCACCGGTGTCGCGGTCCTCGCCGTCCTCGCCGCGCTCGCGGCCCCGTCGATGCGCGCGCGCCGCGCAGCGGCGGCGGCCCGTGGCATCGACGACCTCGAGGAGATCGCCGAGTAGGGCCCTCGACCCGACCACCCCGGGAGGCCCGTCCTGCGTCGTCGACGCGGGGCGGGCCTCCCGGCGGTCGCGCCCACCGCCACCGGCGGCTCCGCAAGCTGGGAAGCGACCGAGCACGCCGCCGCCGGCGTGACGATCATCGGACCGGATGCGTCACAGCAGGTGGACGCGATCACCGTGCCCCGGACAGGAGACCCATGAGCACCACGGACCACGACGACACCACGACCAGCAGCAAGCCGTCCTTCCGCGACACCGTCACCGCCGGCCTGGTGCAGAAGGCGCTGGAACCCGTGCTGCGCGCCGTCCGTGACGAGGTGGCCTCGGCTCGGCGGGAGATCAGCGAGCGCGCGAACGGCGCGAAGACCGGGCTGGTGCTCACCGGCGCCGCGGTGGCCTTCGCGTTGACCACGCTCGTGCTGCTGGCCGGCCTCGTGGTGGCGCTCCTGGCCCTGGCACTGCCGATCTGGGCTGCGACGGGGATCACGTTCGTCGTGTTCGCCGTCGTCACCGCGATCCTGTTCGTGGTCGGACTCCGTGGCATCCGACGAGGCGTGCCGCCGGTGCCGAAGGACACCATCCGCGCAGCGAAGGACCGTGTCACGCACACGGGCGACTCGTCGGCCACGACCGACTGAGCACCGACGGCGCTCCAGCGCTACATCGCGAGGGTCATGCCGACGACGGCGACCGTCATCGCGAAGACCTCGCCGCTGCGCACTGCCCGACGGTCCTCCTGCGCCCACTCGTGCCGCAGCAGCCACCCGCTGAACGCGCAGTAGCCGATCACGCCGGCACCGAGCACCGCGGACAACGCGATGCCGTGCCCGCCGTGCCCCTCGGCGACGCCGGCCGCGTGGCCCATCAGGAGCATGCCGGCCATCACGACCGCCGACAGCGCGCGGTGCACGTCCATCGGCTCGGCGCGGCGGCCGTCGGCACGGCGACGACGCATCACCGGCAGCGGTGCGAGCAACAGCAGGAGCGTCGCGGCGAACAGCGTCCACACCGCGCCCGCGTGCACCACGGGCATGAGCATCGCGACGAGCATCACCGCGGCCGGCACGATCACGCCGGGCCGCGGTCGGTAGCGGTCACCGACGATGCAGCACACCGACGCGAACTGCGGCACGACGAGCATGGCGTCGGCGACGGTCTCGTGCACGGCGGGTCCTCAGCTGCGGCGGCGCGGTGCCGGGCGGGTCAGTCCTCGGCGCGGGCAGCGGCCTTGGCGGCGCGCTCCTGCTTCACACGGGCGTTCTCGGCGTGCACGGCGGCCTGCGTCTCGCGCTCGCGGACGAGCCACTCGGGCTTCTGCTCGAGCAGCGTCTTGATCTCCGCCGTGGTGAGCGCGTCGTCGATCCCCGCACGGGTCAGGCCCGAGATGGAGACGCCGAGCTTCTGCGCCACGACGGGTCGCGGGTGCGGGCCGTCGCGTCGGAGGTCCTCGAGCCACGTCGGGGGTTCGGTCCGGAGCTCGTCGAAGGCGGTCCGTGTGACGGGAGCGCCCTGGAAGGACTCCGGAGCGGCCGCCAGCAAGATGCCGAGCTTCTTCGCAGCCGTTTCGGGCTTCATGGTCTGTTCCTGCGCCATGCCCCCTAGAGTACGGCCCCTATGCTCGTCTGCATGACCGCGGCACTCACCATCGCATTCGTGCCCGGGGTCTCCCCGGCCAAGTGGGCCCGTGTCTGGCGGGATCGACACCCCTCGATCGAGCTGCGGCTGCGGCCGATCGGGTCCGACGACGTCGACGACACGCTCGCCGGCGAGGTCGACATGGTCTTCGCACGCATGCCCGTCTCCGAGCAGCACAACGCCATCCCCCTCTGGACCGAGACCGCCGTGGTCGCGATGCCGAAGGACTCCCCCCTCGCCGACCTGGCCGAGGTGGACCTCGCCGACGCCGAGGTGCACGTCGTCGACGCCGGCCCGGTGCCGACCGACATCGCCGCCGCGCTCGACCTGGTCGAGGCGAACGTCGGCGTCGTCGTGCTCCCCCAGTCGCTCTTCCGCGCGGCGAGCCGCAAGGACCTCGTCGCGCGCCCGCTCTTCGGCGCCTCCGGCACCCAGATCGCGCTGGTCTGGCGTGACGAGGACGCCACCGAGACGACCGAGGAGTTCATCGGCGTGGTGCGCGGACGCACCGCCAACAGTTCGCGGACCCAGCCGACCGGCACCGATCGCGACGTCGAAGCGGCCCTGCGTGCGGCAGGCGGCGGTTCCAAGGCCGGTGACGGGTCGGGCAAGGGCGCAGCGGGCAAGGGCGGGTCCGGCAAGGGCGGAGCCGGCGCAGGCGCCGGCGGCAAGGCGAAGGCGAAGTCGCCCGGCAGCGGCAAGTCCGGCAGTGGCAAGAAGTCCAACACCGGCAAGGGACCCACCCCCGGCCGCGGGAAGATGCGCGGCAAGCCGAGCCGGGGTTCGAAGGGCAACCGATGACGGACACGCGCCTGCAGGAGATGCCGGCCACGCGCCTCCCGGCCTGGCTCGACCGGACCATGGCCGAGTACGTGGCGTCGCGGATGCAGGCGGGTGAGACCCGCGAACAGGCCGAGGCGAACAAGCAGAAGTCGCTCGACCAGTGGTTCCCGGACGGGTCCCCGGCCGACGGGCACCTGGTGTGGGACGTCCTCGACCAGGACGACACCCCGGTCGGGTACCTCTGGATCGGCCCGTTCGCTCCGGGCGGGACCGACTGGTGGGTGTTCGACGTCGAGATCGACGAACCGCACCGTCGTCGCGGGCACGCCCGACGTGCACTCGAGCTCGGCCAGCGGGCTGCAGCGGAGCACGGCGCGACGAGCATCGGGCTCAACGTGTTCGGCTACAACACCGGCGCGCAGGACCTGTACGCCTCGCTCGGGTACGAGGTCACCGCGACGCAGATGCAGAAGCCGCTGGTCTGAGGGTTCTGCCGCTGGGGGTTCTGCCGCTTCGTCGCGGCAGGTGCTTCGTCAGGGCAGCTGTGTCGTCACGGCAGGACGGCAGCCGCTGCGCGGGTGACCCGGTCCCCGCGCGCTGCCTCGGCCGCAGCCCGTGCACGGGCGACCACGACGGCGTCGGCGCGCTCCGCGGAGCCCGCGTCGAACGGCGGCTGCGGGTCGTACTCGATCTGCAACTGGATCGCCTCGGCCGATGCCCGCCCCGCGAGCTCGGCCGCCAGCCACAGCGCCATGTCGATGCCCGCACTGACGCCGGCTGCCGTGACGACCGCGCCGTCGTCGACGATCCGCTCGTCGACCGGTTGCGCCCCGAACGCCTCGAGCATCGGCTTCGACGCCCAGTGGGTCGTCGCACGCTTGCCGGCGAGGAGCCCCGCGGCACCGAGGACGAACGCACCCGTGCAGACCGAGGTCACCCAGGTGGCGCGCTCGGCCTCGCGCCGCACGAACCCGATGAGCTCGGGGTCGAGCATCGCGTCGAAGGCACCGTCACCACCGGGGACCACGAGGACGTCCGCGGGACCCGCGTCGGCGATGGTCGTCGTCGGGACCAGCGCGAACCCGCAGTCGGTCGGCACCGGGTCGAGCGTCGCCGCCACGTACTCGACGCGTGCGCCGGGCACACGGGAGAGCACCTGCGCCGGGCCGGTGAAGTCGAGCTGCGTCAGGTCCGGGAAGAGCAGGAAGGCGATCCGGACCTCGGTGGGGTCGTGGTCCGGCTCCGTCGCCGAGTCCCCGGCCGTGTCCGAGTCCGGCGTGGGGGCGGGCACGTCGACGGGCACGTCGACGACGTCGGCGTCGACCGGGTGGACAGGACGCACGCGCGGGTTCGGCTGGTCGGTGCTCATGCCGCGACCCTAGCCCGGTGCGGTCGCGGGCGGTGGGGTCGGCGTCCTGGTCAGTTCCAGACGCCCGAGGTCCCGCGCCGGTGACTGCCGAGCAGGTGCGTGTCGACGATGCCGAGCGCCTCCATCAGGGCGTGCATCGTGGTCGGACCGACGAACGCGAAGCCGCGCTTCCGCAGTGCCTTCGACAGTGCGACGGACTCGTCGGAGGTCGTCGGGACCTGCGCGTACGACTCCGGCTCAGGCGTCGTCGCCGGACGGAACGACCAGACGAAGTCGGACAGCCCGCCGTCCTGCCGCAGTGCGACCGTCGCGTTCGCGTTCGTGATGGTCGCGAGGATCTTCGCCCGGTTCCGGACGATGCCGGCGTCGGCCATCAGCCGAGCGACGTCGTCCTCGCCGAAGCCCGCGACGGTGTCGGGGTCGAAGTCCGCGAACGCCGCACGGAACGCCGGACGCTTCGCCAGGATCGTGCGCCAGGACAGGCCGGACTGGAACGCCTCGAGTGACAGCCGCTCGAACACGCCGCGCTCGTCCCGCACGGGCATGCCCCACTCGGTGTCGTAGTAGTCGCGGAGCAGCTCGTCCGTCGATGCCCACACAGGCCGGGCGAGTCCGTCGTCGCCGATCACCAGGTCGGAGTGGGGCGCTGCGGCAGGCTCGGTGTTCATGCCCCCATCCTGGCGCGCGCCGCCGACACCCTCGTTGCCGGCCGTGTGGTCACTCGGCCGGCGGGCCGTCCTGGGCGGCCTGCGGGTCCATCCACACGTACTCCCACCGGTGGCCGTCCGGGTCGGTGAAGCTCCGCTGGAACATGAAGCCGAGGTCCATCGGCGCGCGGTCCTCGCTCCCGCCGGCCGCGACAGCGGCGTCGACGATGCGGTGCACCTCGTCCTTCGACCCGGCGGTGAGCGAGTTGATCACCTCGACGGTGCCGGCGTCGGCGATCGTCTTGTCGGTGAAGTCGGCGAACTTCGCGTGGGTGAGCGCCATGACGTAGATCGTGTCGCTGATCACGATGCACGCAGCGGTGTCGTCGCTGAACACCGGGTTGATCGAGTAGCCGAGGGCCTCGTAGAACGCCTTCGAACGGTCGAGGTCGGTGACGGGCAGGTTGATGAAGACCATCGTGTCCATGGGGAGGTTCCTTTCGTCACGCTCAACCTGGCCCGTGGCACGGCGATGCGCAACCGTTCCGTCGCGGTACGGACTGATACGCAATATGCTGGATGGATGCGGGCGTACGTCGATGAATCGGAGCCGGGCGGCGGACGCGATCACACGACCTACGTCATGGCTGCCGTGGTCATCACGGCGTCCGCCTGCGACGCGGCACGTGCGGACGTGCGGGCCGCGACACCGAGGCGGATGCGGAAGCTGCACTGGTACGAAGCCCTCCTTGGTCAGCGGCTCTCATGGCTCGACCTCCTCCGACGGGCCGTCGAGATCGTCGTCGTCCGCTACGAGGGAGCCGCTGCGCGCGCCGAACGGCGACGACGCCGGTGCTTGGAGCGACTCGTCTGGGAGCTCGAGGTGCGGGGCGTCACACTCCTCGTCCTCGAATCGCGAGGGAGGGCACGAGATGACGGCGACCGGTCGATGCTCGATGCCCTTCGACGGCGGGGAGTCGGCGTTCCGGTGCGACACGAGCACGTCCGCGGGGTCGATGAACCACTGGTCGCACTGGCTGATCTTGCTTGCGGTGCGCACGTGGCGGGCCTCGACGACGAGCTCGACAGCACTCTTGTCCGCGTGGGGTGAACGACCCTGGACAGCGCAAAACCCCGGTCCCGCGCTGGCTGCAGGATTCTCCGGGGCTCACTTTCGACCGAGCAGCACGCGGTCGACATATCAATTTTACAAGTCCAGCGCGGGCCACGTCAAGTAACCCAGGACACCGACTCGGAACGACGAAGCCGCCGTCGTGCGACAGCGACTTCGTCGTTCCGAGTCGGCTCGGCGGTGCGCGACCGAGGTCAGGCGGACGCGCGGCCCTCGCCTGCGGCCTTCTGGTCGGCCTCGGCCTCGGCCTGGCCGATGATGTCCTCGGCCGGCACCGGGTTCAGGCGGTCCCAGAGGAAGAACAGCAGGCCGCCGACGAGCATCGACAGTCCGACCCACAGGTTGATGTGGATGCCGCCGGTCTTCTCGGGGTCGGTGTCCCAGTGGACGATGCCGACGATCGTCACGATGACGCCGTAGAGCACGAACAGGCCGCCGAGGATGCGGCGCAGGTCGAGACGACGGGTCGAGCGGACGAGGGCGGCCTTCTGCTCCTCGGTCAGCGCGCCGGGGGTGGTGGTGTCACTCATGGTCGGTGATCTCCTTCGCGGATCAGAGGAACGGCAGGTACAGGACGACGCACAGGATCAGTGCGACGGTGCCGAGCAGTGCGGGCGAGCGGTACCAGGCGGTGTCGGTCGCCACGGAGTCGCCGTGCAGGTCGATCTTGCCGATGCCGTAGACCAGACCGCCGAGCTCCTTCTCGTCCTTGGGCGTGGTGAACATCGAGACGACGAACCCGACGATCAGGACGGTCACGAACGAGATGATCGCGCCGTACAGGGTCTCGGCGGTCGCGGTGGCGAACAGGTCCGGGTTCACGAGGTACGCGATCCAGGTGATCGTCGGCGTGACGATGCCGAGCACGTAGCCCCAGAGCGCGCCCTGCGTGGTCATCCGCTTCCAGAGCAGGCCGAGGATGAAGACGGCGAACAGCGGCGCGTTGAAGAACGAGAACAGCGTCTGCATGTACGTCATGATGTTCGACGCCTGGGCCGCGATGAACGCGGTCGCGATGCCGACCAGGACGCCGACGACGGTCACCCAGCGACCGGTCTTCAGGTAGTGGATGTCCGGCATGTTCGGCTTGATGTAGCGCTGCCAGATGTCGTACGTGAAGACGGTGTTGAACGACGAGACGTTGGCCGCCATGCCGGCCATGAACGACGCGAGCAGGCCGGTCACCGCGACGCCGAGCACACCGGTCGGCAGGTACATCTGGATGAGCTTCGGGATCGCGTCGTTGTAGGTGAGCGAGCCGTCGGCGAACTGGTTGCCGACGACCGCCGCGGCGATGAGGCCGGGGATCACGACGATGGCCGGGATGAACAGCTTCGGGATCGCGGCGATGAGCGGGGTCCGGCGCGCAGCGGACATGTTCTTCGCCGAGAACGCGCGCTGCACCTCGGTGAAGTTGGTGGTCCAGTAGCCGAAGCCGAGGACGAAGCCCAGGCCGAGCACGATCGCGAGCCAGTTGGCGCCGATCGGGTTGGTCACGTCACCGAAGCCGGTGCCGGCCCAGGCCTGCAGGTGCTGCACGCCCTGGGTCTCGGTGATCGCCTTGCTGAGCCCGTCCCAGCCGCCGACGCGGTGCAGACCGACGATCGTCAGCGGGATGAGCCCGGCGATGATCACGAAGAACTGCATGACCTCGTTGTAGATCGCGCTGGAGAGCCCGCCGAGGGTGATGTAGACGAGCACGAAGCCGGCGGACACGACGATGGCCAGCCACTCCGGCCAGCCGAGCATCGCCTCGATGACGATGGCCATGGCGTAGAGGTTGATGCCCGCGATGAGCACGTTCGACACCGCGAACGCGATCGAGTTCACGAGGTGCGGGGCCTTGCCGAAGCGGCGGAGCATGAACTCCGGCACCGACCGGACCTTGGAGCCGTAGTAGAAGGGCATCATCACGAGCCCGAGGAACACCATGGCCGGCACCGCGCCGACCAGGTAGTAGTGCAGGGTCGCCATGCCGATCTGGGCGCCGTTGGCGGCCATGCCGAGGATCTCGGTCGCACCGAGGTTCGCGGACACGAAGGCCAGGCCCGTGATCCACGCCGGCATCGAGCGCCCGGACAGGAAGAAGTCCATGCTCGTCCGGACCTGTTTACGGGCGGTGAACCCGATCCCGATGACGACCGCGAAGTACACGATGATCATCAGGTAGTCGACCCAGCCCAAGTCGAGCCGGATCCCTTCGTTCGCTGCAGCGAGAACCATTCAACATCTCCACGTCAGTGTGTTGCAGTCGACAACTCCGCCGACCCGGACGGAGACGTTACACCGAATTGTGACCGTTCACATAGCCGAGGCATGTGTCTGCCGACGGCGGCCCGTGGCCCGCGATCGCTAGGCTCGCCCCATGACCGACCAGGCGCGCATCCTCGTCCTCAACGGACCGAACCTCGACATCCTCGGGCGGCGCGACCCGGAGCAGTACGGCACCGTGACGCTCGCCGAGCTCGAGGCGATCGTGCACACCGAGTCAGCCGTGCACGGGCTGGACGCGGACTTCCGCCAGACGAACCGCGAGGGCGAACTGGTCGAGTGGCTGCACGAGGCCCTCGACGACTTCGCCGCCGTGGTGATCAACCCCGCGGCCTACGCACACACCTCGGTCGCGTTGCACGACGCTGTCGAGGCGCTGTCCGTCCCCGTCGTCGAGGTGCACCTGTCGAACACGTGGAAGCGCGAGCCCTTCCGGCACGTCGACCACGTCGCCACCGCTGCGACCGCGGTCATCGCCGGCGCGGGCGCCGACGGCTACCGCCTGGCGGTCGCACACGTCGCGTCCCTCATCGCCTGACGCCCGTCACGCGGCACGGGCGGTTCTCGCCCCGCCGAGGTTCCGAGATCTCGGAACCTCGGCGCCGCCGCCGTCCCGGAGTGGAACCTCGGCGTCACGCGGACGGCAAGTCGTGGAACCCGGCGGTCGCGCACGTCGCGTGCCTCATGCCCTGACGGCCCGTCGGCTGACGCCCGTCACGGGCGCACGAGGCGGACGGGAGGCCCGTGGCGGGGCCGCCACGGGCCTCCCGTCCGCCGTGTTGGAACGTTCCCAACGCTGGCTGGACGCGCTAGGTTCGCATGTATGGACAAAGTACGCATCGGACTCGTCGGCTACGGCATCGGAGGGCGGGCGTTCCACCGCCCGTTCCTGCTGGACGCGACCGGCGTCGACCTCGTCGGCGTTGTCGCCCGTTCGGCCGCCAAGCGCGAGCAGCTCGCGACCGACCTGCCCGGCGTCACCGTGCACGACTCCCTCGGTGACCTGATCGCCGCGGGCGTCGACGCCGTCGTCGTGACCACTCCCCCGTCCACCCGGCGCGAACTCGTCCTGCAGGCGATCGCTGCGGGGGTCGCCGTCGTCGCGGACAAGCCGTTCGCTCCGGACCCGGCCACCGCGCGCGCGATCCGGCAGGCCGCGGCCGATGCCGACGTCGTGATCACGCCCTTCCACAACCGCCGGTGGGACACCGACCTCACCACCCTCCGGAGCGTGCTGGACGCCGGACGGGTCGGGACGCCACTGCGCTTCTGGTCCCGCTTCGACATGGTCGAGCGGCACGGCATCGCGACGGGGATCGGCGGCGGCGTGCTCTCCGACATCGGATCGCACCTGGTCGACCAGGCCGTGTCGTTGTTCGGACCGATCGCCCGGGTGTCCTGCACGCTCGACGTCCGCGATGCCCGCTCGCTCGGCCGCGACCAGGACGGCCCGATCGACGCCGGCTTCACGATCGCGGCGACGCACGTGTCCGGCGTCGAGTCCGTCCTGACGTCGAACAAGGCCGGGTGGCTGGGCGCACGGCAGCTCCGCCTCGACGGTGTCGACGGGACGTACGAGGCCACGAGCACCGACGTGCAGGCGCAGGCAGCGGTGGCGGGGGCGTCACCCGCCGACGACCGGTCGGCCTGGGGAGTCGAGCCCTCGTCGGGGACCCTCACGACGGAGTCCGGCACGGTCGACGTCCCGTCGGCGCAGCGCTCCTACACGGACTACTACGAGCGGTTCGCGCGCGCAGTCCGCGGGCTCGGCCCGGTGCCGGTGCCCGTCGACGACGCTGTGCACGTGGTCGAGGTGCTCGACGCGGCGCGCCGGTCGGCGGCGGCGGGCGAGACGGTCACCGTCCCCGCTCCGTAGGCGTTCTTTCCCACGACATCTGCGATGCAAGGTCGAATCGCGCGTACCTGGTGAGGACTTCAGACCAGGTACGCCCGAATCGACCAGGAACGTGCGGAAGGCCGGGGCCCCGCGGTCAGAAGTCCGCCGGGCGCCGCACGTCGGTCAGGCCGGCCGTGGCGAAGCCCCCGCGGATGATCGGGATCGCCCGGCGCACCGCCTGGTCGATGCGGAGTTCGAGGTCGACGTTGCCGATGTCGTAGCCGCCCTCGCGCTTGGTGAAGTCGCGCTCGTTGCCGAACACCCCGATCGGCAGCGTCGTCGACTGGAAGAAGCCGAACAGCGGGCGCATCTGGTGCTCGACGAGCAGGGCGTGGCGATCGCTGCCGCCCGTGGCGGTCAGCAGGACCGGGGTGTCGACGAGGTCGTACTGCCCGATCCAGTCGAAGAACAGCTTGAACGCGCCCGAGTAGGCGGCGCGGAACGCCGGGCTGCCGACGACGAGCACGTCGGCAGCCTCGACGGTCTCGAGTGCCGCCCGGGTGCGCTCGGACATCGCCTCGCGCGAGGACGCAGCACCGAGGTCGGCCAGGAGCGGGCCGATCTCGATGGTCTCGGTGCGGGCACCCTCGATCTCCTGCCCCAGGCGCGCCACCGTGGCGGCGACCAGGGTGGACGTCCTCGAGGGGTCCGAAGGGCTACCGCTGACGCCGACGACCAGTTCTCCACTCATGCGGTCGATGCTCACATGCCTGCCACCGGGGCGGTCCGCGTGTGACGACATGTGTCGGGTGCCAGGCCCCGCGGGTACCGTCCCGCGGCATGCAGACGTTCTTGCCGTACGCCGACTTCCGGGCCTCTGCCGATGTCCTCGACGACAGGCGCCTCGGCAAGCAGCGCGTGGAGACCCTGCAGGTGATGCGGGCGCTGACGCTGCCGGGGTACGGCTGGCAGCACCACCCGGTCACCGCGATGTGGCGCGGCTACCGTCCGGCGCTGATGGCCTACCAGGAAGCGACCTGCAGCGTCTGGCTGGAGCGCGGGCACGTCGACACCTGTCTGGAGAAGACGCTGCTGGACCTCGGGCGGGTGCCGGAGGACCTGGCGGCGTACGAGCGCGGCGACGTCCCGATCCCGCCGTGGAACGACGACGAGGCCCTGCACGCGTCACACCGCTCGAAGCTGGTGCAGAAGGCACCGGAGCACTACCGCGCGCTGTTCCCGGACGCACCGGACGACCTGGACTACGTCTGGCCGGGCACGCCGGACGCACCGGGCACGCCGCACGCCCCGGGCAGTACGGCCGCAACCGTCACGCCACCGGGATCCACCGCGCACCGTCGCGGCGCGTGACGACGTCGGAGCGGATCTCGACCACGTCGCGGAGGCCGTGCACGGCCCGGTCGCGCACGACCGCTGCCGTGGCGTCGTCGTCGGACTCGAACCGGACGACCGCGCACGGCACACCGCGCAGCAGACGGACGTCCTGCGCCTCGACCACGGCGTGCTCGGCGACCAGCCGGGCCGCAGCGGGCAGGACGGCGTCGGGCGCGGTGCCGGCGGCGAGCGCGCCGATCGCCAGGGTCACACGGTACGAGGGCACACCCCGACGGTAGCGGGAGCGCGAGACACCGGGAGCCCGCCGTGGGCTGCAGGGGAACGGACGTCGTTCAGGGGTCGACGTCGGCCCACGGCGGGTCGCGGTGTGTGGCGGGACGCGACGACAGGGGGAACGTCGCGCCCCGCTCCGGATGTCGATCAGGGGTATCGGCATCCGGTCTGGGGCACCGTCCGGGTCACGAGATGCGCCGGGCGGTGTCGGACCTCAAGGGTGTTCGGTGTCCTCTCGGTACCGGTCCGTCTCGATCGGTGCGGGCATCGATCGTCGAGCGGCGGCTGGTCGGATCATGGGGAGCAGGGCGCTCCCGACGGTCGCCAGGGCTCCGACGGCGGCGATCAGCCCGAGGGGGGCGGTGCCGAGGTCGTGCTGCGCAGCCAGGGCGAGCGCGACGAGGGTCGCCGGTGCGGGCAGGAGCTGCACCGCTCGGAAGCGGTCGTCCTGTCGTGACCGGGTCATCATCACGTTTGCCATGTGGACACTCTGGCGCAGATTCCGTGTCCGCATAAGGGGGGACACGACCCCACTCATGGAGTAGAACGTCTAGTACACCCTGCGTGCGGTGTCTCAACCGAGTGCGCGGACGGTGGCCACGGCGTCCGCGACCGCTCCGACGACGATCGGTACGTCCTCGGCGCCGAGGGAACCGTCGAAGGTGAGTCGGAGCGCGGTGCGGGCGACCTCGTCCGGGATCCCGAGCGCGGTGAGCACGTGCGACGCCTCGGTGCTGCCGGCGGCGCAGGCGCTGCCGGATGACGACACGACGTCGCGCTGCTCCAGTTCGAGCAGCACGGTCTCGCCGTTGACCCCGGGGAAGCAGAACGACGCGTGCCCGGGCAGCCGGTGCTCGCGCGAGCCGGTCACGAACGCCCCCGGGACGGCGGCGAGCACCCCGTCGAGCACGGCGTC
Source organism: Curtobacterium sp. MCJR17_020 (assembly GCF_003234365.2). NCBI lineage: Bacteria > Bacillati > Actinomycetota > Actinomycetes > Micrococcales > Microbacteriaceae > Curtobacterium > Curtobacterium sp. MCJR17_020. Next base: position 2,819,726 of record NZ_CP126260.1, read on the forward strand.
ACGGACGGTCGTCGCGGTGGCGGAGGCTGCAGCGCCACCGGCGGCAGCAGCTCCGCCGGCGGCCACCAGCCCGAGCGCCGTCGCGACCGCCACCGCGCCGGCGACGTCCTCGGTGCCGGAGCGTCGGCCCCGCTCCTGTCCGCCGCCGTGCAGCAGGGGTTCGACGGGGACCCCCGAGCGGACCAGGAGCACCCCGGTCCCCTTCGGAGCACCGAGCTTGTGCCCGGACAGTGACAGCGCGTCGACCCCCAGGACGTCGAGCCCGACCGGCAGCCACGGCGCGGACTGCACGGCGTCGGTGTGGAAGCGCGCGCCGACCGCGTGGGCCTCGGCGGCGAGCGCCGGGACGTCCTGCACGGTGCCGATCTCGTTGTCGGCGTGCGCGATCGACACGAGCGTCGTGTCCGGCCGGAGCGCCGCGCGCAGCACCGACGGGTCGACCAGGCCGTCCGACGCGACCGGCAGCACCGTGACGTCGAAGCCGTGGAAGCGTGCCAGGTACGCGCAGCTCTCGAGCACGGCCTCGTGCTCGATCGCACTGGTGACGACGTGGCGTCCGCGTGGGGCGGCGAGCGCGATCCCCTTGACCGCGGTGTTCGCACCCTCGGTCCCACCCGTGGTGAAGACGACCTCGGCCGGGCGGCAGCCGAGCACGCCGGCGACCGTGGCCCGTGCGGCCGCGAGCCCGCGCGCGGCCTCGTCCCCGACACCGTGCGTCGACGACGGGTTGCCGAACACCCCGGTCAGGTACGGCCACATCGCCTCGAGGACCTCGCGTCGGACGGGGGTCGTCGCCGCCCGGTCCAGGTAGAACACGGTCAGTCCCCGGCTGTCACCGCGATGTCGAGCCCGAGGTCGAGCGCCCGGGCCGAGTGCGTGAGCGCCCCCACCGAGATGACGTCGACCCCGGTCGCGGCGATGGCCGCGACGGTGTCGAGGGACACCCCGCCCGACGCCTCGACGAGCGCGCGGCCCGCGACGATGCCGACACCCGTCTCGAGCTCGGCCGGCGTGAAGTTGTCGAGCATGATCGTGTCGACGCCCGCCGCGACGACGGGCTCGATCTGGTCGATGCGGTCCACCTCGACCTCGACGTGCACGGTGTGTCCGAGCCGCTGTCGTGCAGCGGTGATCGCGTCACCGATGCCGATGCCACCGGCGAGCAGCACGGCCAGGTGGTTGTCCTTGGCCAGCACGGCGTCGGACAGCGACGTGCGGTGGTTGTGGCCGCCGCCGCAGCGCACGGCGTACCGCTCGAGCGCACGGAGGCCGGGCGTGGTCTTCCGGGTGTCGACGATCCGCGCCGAGGTGCCCGCTGCGGCCGCGACGTGGGCCGCGGTGGCGGTGGCGATGCCCGACATGCGCTGCACCAGGTTCAGCGCCACCCGCTCGGCGCGGAGCACCGAACGCGCCGACCCCGTCACGGTGGCGAGCGTGTCGCCGACGGTGAACGCGGCTCCCTCGTCGGCGTGCACGGTCGCCCGGATCGACGGGTCGACCGCGTGCATGACGGCCACGAAGACGGTCCCGCCGCTCAGCACCCCGGGTTCACGGGCTGCGAGCGTCGCCGTCGCGGTCGCGTCGGCCGGGATGAGCGTCTCGCTGGTGACGTCGCCCCAGGGCGCGTCCTCCTCCAGCGCGGTCTCGATGACGCGGCGCAGGGCGTGCGGCGGGATGGTGCCGGGATCGATGGTCATGCGGGAACCTCCTGCGGAACGGCGATGTGTCGAGTGACCGTCTCGGCGACCCAGGCGTACGAGGCCGGAGCTGCTGGATCGGTGTCGGGGTGGTCGGTGCGGGCGTGGGCGCCGCGTGACTCGGTGCGGGTCTCGGCGGCGAGCGCCACCAGCCGTGCCAGGTCGAGCAGTGCGCGGTCCTCGTGCTCGCGCACGCCGCCGGTGGCGGGCGCGGAGAGCGCGTCGAGGTCCCGCCGGGCGCTCGCCAGTCCGGCGGCGTCGCGCAGCAGCCCGACGCGGTCGGTCATGACGGACTGGACCGCCTGGCGGACGTCCGCGGACCCGTCACGGTGATCCGGGCCTCCTGGCCAGGTCTGACGGGAGGCCCGGATCACGTCCGCCGCTCGGGGAACGCTGGTCACGCGCAGGTCTGCGTTCCCCCGCAGGCGGAGCAGGCCGGGCCGGGGTCCGGCGACCGCGTCCGCTGCGCGGACCGCGAAGACGAGTCCCTCGAGAAGGGAGTTCGAGGCCAGACGGTTCGCGCCGTGGACCCCGGTGCAGGCGGCCTCGCCGATGGCCAGCAGCCCCGGAAGGCTGGTGCGCCCCTCGGCGTCGGTGGCGATGCCGCCCATCGAGTAGTGGGCCGCCGGGGACACCGGCACGCCCTGTCGGGTCCAGTCGAAACCGGCCGCGCGGGTGGCCCGGGTGAGTCCGGGGAAGCGTCCGGTCAGGAAGTCCGCACCGAGCCCGGTGGCGTCGAGGAGCACGGGTGCGCCGCCTTGGTCGCGGACGGCGGCGGCGATGCCGCGGGCGACGACGTCGCGCGGAGCGAGCTCGGCGTCCGGGTGCACCGCCGTCATGAAGCGGCGTCCGCGCGCGTCGCGGAGGACGGCCCCCTCGCCGCGGACGGCCTCGGAGACGAGCCCGCCGTCCGGCACTGCGAGGCGGGTCGGGTGGAACTGGACGAACTCGAGGTCGGCGACGACCGCTCCGGCGCGCCACGCGGCGGCCACGCCGTCCCCCGTCGCCACGAGCGGGTTGGTGGTCTCGCGGTACAGGTGTCCCGCTCCCCCGGAGGCGATCACGACGGCGTCGGCGTCGATCCGTCGGGGTTCGCCGAGCAGGTCGAGGACGTCGATGCCGACGACGGTGCCGTCCCGGACGACCAGGTCGGTGAGGCAGGTGCGCTCGAGGATCGTGACGTGCTGACGGTGCAGCGCGCCGATGAGCGTGCGCTCGATCGCCGCGCCGGTCGCGTCGCCGTCGGCGTGCACCACGCGCCAGCGGCCGTGCGCGGCCTCGCGACCACGCGCCAGGTCGTCGCCGTACCGGTCGAGGCTCGCCGGATCGGTCGAGCGGTCGAACGGCACACCGAGGGCGAGCAGGTCGCGGACCCGGGCCGGTCCGTCGCTGCAGAGGACCTCGACGGCGCGCGCGTCCGCGCTGCCGGCCGCCGCGACGTGGGTGTCGGCCTGGTGCAGTGCCGCCGAGTCGTCGGCACCGAGCGCCACCGCGACCCCGCCCTGGGCGTACGCCGTGGCACTGTCGGCGAGCGCGCCCTTCGTCACCAGCGTGACGTCGTGGACGGCGCTGGCACGGATCGCTGCGGTCAGCCCGGCGATGCCGGAGCCGACGATGACGACGTGCACGGTGGTCTCCCTCGGTCGTTCGGGCTCGGGGCTCAGCCGCGCGGCTTCGCCGCGAGCATGCGCTCGAGCGCGACCTTGGCGTCGGCCTGGACCTCGGCGGGGACGACGATCTCGTTGAGGACCTCGCCGCGCACCAGGGCCTCGAGCACCCAGGCGAGGTAGCCCGGGTGGATCCGGTACATCGTCGAGCACGGGCAGACGACCGGGTCGAGGCAGAAGATCGTGTGCTGCGGGTACTCGGCGGCGAGCCGGTTCACCATGTTGATCTCGGTGCCGATCGCGAACGTGGTCGGTTCGGTGGCCGCGGCGACGGTCTTCCGGATCAGGTCGGTGCTGCCGGCGTGGTCGGCGGCGTCGACGACGGCCATCGGGCACTCCGGGTGGACGATGACCTGGACACCGGGGTGCTCGCGTCGGGCCTGGTCGATCTGGTCGACCGTGAAGCGACGGTGCACCGAGCAGAAGCCGTGCCAGAGGATGACCTTCGCCGCTTGGAGGTCGCTCGTGTCGTTGCCGCCCAGGGGCTTCCGGGGGTTCCACATCGGCATCAGGTCGGTGCTGATCCCCATGGCCTTGGCGGTGTTGCGACCGAGGTGCTGGTCGGGGAAGAACAGCACGCGCTGCCCGCGCTCGAACGCCCACTCGAGCACCGTCGCGGCGTTCGAGCTGGTGCAGACGATGCCGCCGTTGCGCCCGCAGAACGCCTTGAGGTCGGCAGCGGAGTTCATGTAGGTGACGGGGATGACGGGCACCCGGCCGTCGGCGTCGGGCTCGGTGCCGTAGACGGCGGTCAGCTCGGCCCAGGCGGCCTCGACGCTGTCGATGTCGGCCATGTCCGCCATCGAGCAGCCGGCCGCGAGGTTCGGCAGGATGACGCGCTGGTCGTCGCGGGCCAGGATGTCGGCGGTCTCGGCCATGAAGTGCACACCGCAGAACACGATGGCCTCGGCGTCGGGCTTCGTCAGCGCCGCGTTGGCGAGCTGGAACGAGTCACCGAGGAAGTCCGCGTGCCGGACGACCTCGTCGCGCTGGTAGAAGTGCCCGAGGACGACGACCCGGTCGCCGAGCGTCGCCTTCGCCCGCTCGATGCGTTCGTGCAGCTCGTCGGTCGGCGCGGTCTTGTACTCGTCCGGCAGCACGCCCTGCCGCGGTGCGCTCGTCGGGATGACGTCGGTCATCGACGAGCCCGGGCCGTACCCGGGCCGGGAGTCGAAGTCCCACGTGGGCATGGCGAGGTCGGGCGTGCAGGTGCTGCCGCCGGCCTTGCCGTTCGAGATGAGGTCGATGGTCGTCGCGATGGACACGGTGGTTCCTATCGGTTCTGCGGTCGTGTGCCCTGCTGCAGCGGGCCGTTGTCCGCGTAGGCCAGGTCGGGGTTCGAGCGGTACAGCCGGGCCGGACGGTGCCGGCCCCCGCTCGTGGTCTCGTCGGTCGGCAGGATCGCGTCGGTCTTCTCGACCTGCCGACGGAAGTTCGCGGGGTCGAGCGCGCGCCCGAGCACCGCCTCGTACACCCCACGCAGCTCGGCGAGGGTGAACCGGTCCCCCAGGAAGGCCTGGGCGATGCGGGAGTACGACATCTTGGTGCGGAGCCGCCAGAGTGCGTACTCCACGATCCGGTCGTGGTCGAAGGCGAGCGGCGGGTGCTCATCGGCGAGGAACCAGCGGACGTTCCAGTCGTCCGGCACGACGTTCGCCTCGTCCGGGTGCACGAGTGCCCAGTACACGATCGACACCACCCGGCTCGGTGAGCGGCCGACGTCGCCGAACGCGTAGAGCTGTTCGAGGTAGCGGGGCTGGACGTTCGTCGTCTCGCGCAGGCGCGCCGCGGCGGAGTCCTCGAGCCCCTCGTCGACGCCGACCCAGCCGCCGGGCAGGGCCCACGACCCCTCGAACGGTTCGGCCACCCGGCGCACCAGCGGCATCCACAGCGCCGGGGCCCCGGTGTCGGGGTGTGGGCGCAGCGCGACGATCACGGTCGAGACCGCGACGCGGATGCCTGCTTCGTCCATGGTGGACCTTAGTGTCAGTGTGACTCGAAGTATTCGGGTTGCAATGACACTATCACCGCTGCGCGGTGTGTTGCGCCCGCAGGCGACTCCGGGTCGTCACGAACCGGAAACAGATCGTCACGAGGCCGAAAACTCCGCGACGCCCCGCGTGGATACGGTGAGGACCATGACGACGGTGACGAGGATGCATGCCGTGGTGTCGGGGACCGTCCAGGGGGTCGGCTTCCGGTACTGGACGGCACGGAAGGCCGACGGGCTCGACCTCGTCGGGTACGCCAGGAACCTCTGGGACGGCACCGTCGAGGTCGAGGCCGAGGGGCCGTCGGTCGCGGTCGAGACGTTGATGGAGTGCCTGCGGAGCGGGCCGCCGTCGGCCACCGTGACCGATGTCGAGCTCCGGCCGGTCGTGCCGCACGGCGACGCCGACGGGTTCGCGATCCTGCACTGACCCGGTCGCACCGACCGTGCACGTGCGGATGTCGGTGCGGAGCGGAATAATCGAATCCACTCAGGCGGTTGCCCTGTCTGCGCGTTCTGCGCCACCTCGTTCCACCAGTCGTGATCCACCAGGAGCTCCCGCATGACCCAGGCCGTCGATTCCGCCCCCCGCACGGGAAGCGTCTCGCAACCGACCGCTGCCGAGACCCGACTCGTGATCGGGCTGCTGCTCGTGTCCGCGTTCGTCGTCATCCTCAACGAGACGATCATGGGTGTAGCGCTGCCGCGGCTCATGGACGACCTCGACATCAGTGCGGCGACCGGGCAGTGGCTGACCACCGGATTCCTGCTCACCATGGCGGTCGTCATCCCGATCACCGGGTTCCTGCTGCAGCGGTTCAACACCCGCCCCGTCTTCGTCTGGGCGATGGGCCTGTTCTCGGCCGGCACCCTGATCGCCCTGCTCGCGCCCGGGTTCACGCTGCTGCTCGTCGGCCGCATCGTCCAGGCGAGCGGCACCGCGATCATGATGCCGCTCCTGATGACGACGGTGCTCACCCTCGTCGACCCGGCCCACCGTGGCCGCATCATGGGCAACATCTCGATCGTCATCTCGGTCGCGCCGGCCATCGGCCCGACGATCTCCGGGCTCATCCTCAACGCGTTCTCGTGGCGCTGGCTGTTCGGCTTCGTCCTGCCGATCGCGATCGCCGCGCTCATCCTCGGCATGGTCAAGGTCCGCAACGTCTCGACGCCCCGCCGGGCACCGCTCGACGTGTTCTCGGTGATCCTGTCCGCGTTCGCGTTCGGTGGGATCGTCTACGGCCTGTCCAGCATCGGCGAGGCCGGCACCACCGGCCTGTTCGTCCCGGTCACCGCGCTCGTCGTCGGTGCCGTCGCCCTGGCGGTGTTCATCCTCCGACAGACCCGCCTGCAGCGCACCGACAGCGCCCTGCTCGACCTGCGCACCTTCCAGACCCGCGGCTTCACCGTCCCGATCGTCGCGATGGCGCTGAGCTTCATGGCGATGTTCGGCACGCTCATCCTGCTGCCGATCTACCTGGAGCGCGTCCTCGGGCTCGAGGTCCTGAACGTCGGACTGCTGCTGCTCCCGGGCGGGCTGCTCATGGGGCTCCTCTCCCCCATCGTCGGGCGCATCTACGACCGTCGCGGACCGCGCGTGCTGCTCATCCCCGGCTCGATCATCGTCAGCGCGGTGCTCTGGGCGCTCTCCACGGTCGGCGTGGACACCAGCGTGTGGTTCGTCCTCGGGGCGCACGTCGTGCTGAGCATCGGCCTGGCGCTCACCTTCACCCCGCTGTTCACGGCGGCACTCGGTGGCCTGCCCCCGAAGCTCTACTCCCACGGCAGCGCGGTCCTCGGCACGGCGCAGCAGCTCGCCGGAGCCGCCGGCACCGCCCTGTTCGTCACCCTGCTCACGATCGGCGCGGCCACGGCAGCGACCGGCGCCGGCGCGGACGCCGTGGCCGCAGCGACCGCCTCGGGCGTGAAGACCGCGTTCCTGGTCGGCGCGGTGATCTCGCTGTTCGGCATCCTGGCATCGGTCTTCGTCACCCGTCCGGCGGTGCCCGAGGGCGCGCCGACGCCCCCGCCCGCGCACTGACCGCGGTGCCGCCCACGGGTCCACGTGGCATCGTGGGCGGCATGCGGTCGACGGCGAGCGAACTGAACTGGTCCGGCACGGTCACCTACACGGCCGAACAGGTGCTCCGACCGGGCTCGATCGACGAAGCGGCCGAGGTGGTCGCACGCTCCCCCCGGGTGCACGGGCTCGGCACCCGGCACTCGTTCAACGACTCCGCCGACGCCCCGGGGGTCCTGCTCGACCTGACCGCGATCCCCACCGACCTGGTCGTCGACCCCGAGCGGCGGACGGCGACCCTCGGAGCCGGTACCCGCTACGGCGTCGTCGCGCCCGACCTCGACCGCGCCGGGTTCGCGCTGCACAACATGGGCTCGCTCCCGCACATCTCCGTCGGCGGCGCGGTCGCCACCGGCACCCACGGCTCCGGCACCACCCTCGGCTCGCTGACCACCGCGGTCCGGTCCCTCGAACTGCTCGGCCCCGACGGTTCGCTCCGGACCGTCGACCGCACCGACCCGGCGTTCCCCGGCACCGCCCTGCACCTCGGGCTGTTCGGCATCGTGACCCGGGTCACGCTCGACCTCGAACCCACCTACCGGATGCGGCAGGACTCGTACGGGCCGTTCCCGTGGAGCACGTTCACCGACCACGTCGCCGCAGTCCACGCCGCCGGGTACTCGGTGTGCGCCTACACGGTGTTCGGCGACGAGATCAGCGAGGCGCTCGTGAAGTCCCGGGTCCCCGACGGCGCCGACGACGTCGCCGTGCCGGACGACCTGTTCGGCGCTCCCCGGCTGCCCGGCTCGCCCGGCGACGGCCACCACACGGCGCGCGACGGCTCGGTGGGACCGTGGTGGGACCGGCTGCCGCACTTCCCCATCGAGTCCGTGCCGAGCCACGGGTCCGAGGTGCAGAGCGAGCACTTCGTCCCGCTCCGGCACGCGGCGGCGGCGCTCGACGCCCTGCGCGGGCTGGCCGACCGCATCCAGCCGCACCTGCACGTGTGCGAGCTGCGGACGATGGCGGCCGACGACCTCTGGCTGAGCCCGACCCAGGGCGAGGACGTGCTCTGCATCGCGTTCACCTGGCAGAAGCACCCGGAGGCGGTCGCTGCGCTGCTGCCCGACCTCGAGGCGCGGCTCGCCCCGTTCGACGGGCGACCGCACTGGGGCAAGATGAGCTCGCTCGACGGCGACGCGATCGCGCAGCTGTACCCGCGGGTGGCGGACGTCCGTGAGCTGATCGCACGAGCCGACCCGGACCGGACGTTCGCATCCGCGTTCGGCGAGCGGGTGCTGCGGGCCTGACCCGCGCCTCCAGTCCGACGCCCCCGCGCCCCGACCCACCTGCGCTCCGGAACCGGTCCGCAGCGCGCGTCAGCGCAGGCGGGTGACCACCTTCGCATCCCCGTCCCAGTGCCGGAGACCGCCCACGGTGAGCACCTCGGGCAGGGGCGCGTCCGCAGCGAGGACCCGGAGCGCCGCCGGCAGGTCGACGTCGCGGATCCGCCGAGCGAGGGTGACGTGCGGCGCCCACCGACCGGGCAGCGACGAGTCGAGCGAGCCCGGAGCGGCGGCGTCGACCGCGCGGTGGAAGCGGGCCAGTGGCTCGTCGACGACCACACCGAGGCCGAGCACGTGCCGACCGGGGCCGGCGGGGAAGAGCAGGACACCGGCGACGCGCAGGGCCTCGGGCACCGCGACGTCGAGGTCCGTCGGCACGGGAACGGCCTCGCCGGCCACGAGGGTGACGTGCGGGTCGTTCGTGCCCGAGTGGCCGAGGCTCGGCAGCTCCGCGGCGACGAGGGTCTGCCAGAGCGCCCGGACCGCTGCGTCCGAGGGGCCGTCGAGGACGAGTTCGATGCTGCGCACGTACCGAGTGAACCAAGGCACCCCGTGACGGCGATGTAACACGGCGGAACGGAACTCGCACCGGGGACTCGCGCCCGTCACACTCGACTCCACGCCGCGGACCACCGCGGCTCCCCCGCACAGCACGGCCCACGAGGAGCACCAGCATGTCCGCAGCCCCCGCACTGCCCGAGAAGCCGAAGGGCAAGCGCCCGATCGGCTGGATCATCGCCGCCGTCATCGTCGTCGTGGCGATCGTCGTCGCCGTCATCGTCGGAGTCGTGCGCTCCGGGGGCGACAACGGTGGCGCTGCCGCCGGTGACGCTGCGCCGAAGACCGTCACCATCGGTGTCTCGGACAAGTCGCTGCCCTACTGGAACACGTACGTGAAGGCCGCCAAGGAGCAGCTCAACGTCACCGTGAAGCTCCAGAACTTCTCGGACTACTCGCTGCCGAACCCTGCGCTCAAGGACAAGCAGATCGACATCAACCAGTTCCAGCACATCCAGTACCTGGCGAACTACAACGTCACCTCGGACGACGACCTGCAGCCGATCGGCGCGACGGCCGTCTACCCGCTGCCGCTGTACTCGACGAAGGTCTCCGACGTCGCGGACTTCGAGGACGGCGCGAAGGTCGCGATCCCGAACGACGCCATCAACGAGGCCCGTGCGCTCCTGGTCCTGCAGGCCGCTGACCTGCTCGAGCTCAAGGACGGCGGCAACGCCTTCTCGACCACGGCCGACATCACCTCGCACAAGGTCGACGTGCAGACGCTCGACGCCTCGCAGACCGCGAACGCCCTGCAGCAGGGCTCCGTCGAGGGCGCGATCGTCAACGTGAACTACGCCACCTCGGCCGGGCTCGACACCAAGGACGCGATCTTCCAGGACGACCCGAAGAGCGCCTCCGCCGCCCCGTACGTGAACGTCTTCGCCGTCCGCGACGCCGACAAGACCAACAAGACGTACCTCGACCTTGCGAAGCTGTTCCAGGACGACGCCGTGCAGAAGGTCTTCGCGAAGGACTACCCGGACGCCGTCCCGAGCGACGAGAGCGCCGCCTCGCTGCAGAAGGAGCTCACCACGGTCGAGTCCGACGCGAAGGCGGCAGCGGAGTAGTGCCGGTCCTCGTCGAACTCCGCGGCGTCTCGAAGCACTACCGCCGCGCCGACACCGGCGAGACCGTGGTGGCCGTCGAGGACGTCTCCCTGGACGTGCACCAGGGAGAGGTCCTCGGCGTCATCGGGTACTCCGGTGCCGGCAAGTCCACCCTCGTCCGTCTGGTGAACGCCCTCGAGCTGCCCAGCTCCGGGACGGTCACCGTGGCGGGCAAGGAACTGACGGCGATCCCCGAGCGGGATCGCCGTCTGGCGCGTCGCAACATCGGGATGATCTTCCAGCAGTTCAACCTGTTCCGGTCCCGCACCATCGCCGGCAACGTCGCGTACCCGCTCAAGGTCGCCGGTGTGCCGAAGGACGAGCGGGACCGTCGCGTGGCCGAGCTGCTCGACTTCGTCGGGCTCCTCGAGCGCGCCCACGCCTACCCGGAGCAGCTGTCCGGCGGTCAGAAGCAGCGTGTCGGCATCGCGCGGGCACTCGCGGCGTCGCCCGACCTCCTGCTCGCCGACGAGGCCACCAGCGCCCTCGACCCGGAGACCACGTCCGAGGTGCTCGGGCTGCTCCGCCGGGTGAACAAGGAACTCGGCGTCACGATCATCGTCATCACGCACGAGATGGACGCCGTCCGGCAGATCGCCGACCGCGTCGCCGTGATGGAGCAGGGGCGCGTCGTCGAGGTCGGGGACGTCTACGACGTGTTCTCCGCACCGAAGACGGGTGCTGCGCAGCGGTTCGTCCGCACCGCGCTGCACGACCGCCCCTCGGTCGACACGCTCGCTCGCCTGCGCGAGCGTCACCCCGGTCGCCTGGTGACCGTGCAGATCACCGACGAGGCCGGGCTGCAGAACCGGATCGACGCCGCGTTCCGGTCCGCAGGGGTCACCGCCGAGCTCGTCTACGGCGGGGTCGGCGAGATCCGCGAGCGCCGGATCGGTTCGCTCACGTACGAGCTGACGGCCGACGGCTCCGCCGCCATCGACCGCGCCGTCGCCGCACTGCGTGCCGACGGCGTCACGACCGACGAGGAGGCAGCAGCGTGAACAACTCGTTCCAGAGCGTGATCGACACGTTCGACGTCTTCCTCGCCGCCATGCGCGACACCATCGTGATGTCGCTCGTGTCGCTCGTCATCGCCGGCGTCATCGGGCTCGCCCTCGGGCTGCTGCTCTACGCGACCCGGCCCGGCAACCTGCTCGGCAACCGCACCGCGTACACGATCATCAACGTCGTCGTGAACCTGGTCCGGCCGATCCCGTTCGTGATCTTCCTCGCCGCGATCGCGCCGCTGTCGCGCGTCGTGGTGCAGACCACGATCGGCGTGCCCGCGGTGACCTTCGCGATCTCGCTGGCAGCGGCCTTCGCCGTGTCGCGCATCGTCGAGCAGAACCTGCTCGCGGTCGACCCCGGCGTCGTCGAGGCGGCTCGCGCGTCGGGCGCTCACCCGATCTCGATCCTGCTGACCGTCCTGATCCCCGAGGGCCTCGGGCCGCTCATCCTCGGCTACACGTTCATCTACATCGGCATCGTCGACATGACGGCGCAGGGTGCGTTGATCGGTGGCGGTGGACTCGGCGAGTACGCGATCACCTACGGATCGCAGCGGTACGACTGGTGGATCGTCTACGTGTCGGTGGCGGCGATCGTCGTCATCGTGCAGCTCGGCCAGTTCGTCGGCAACCGGCTGGCGCGCGCGACCCTGCGTCGCTGACGCGGACACGCCGCTCGCGGCGTGTGCTGCGATCTCCGCACGTGCCGTGGACGTGACTGCCTGGAGGCCCGGTGCCGGTTCCTGGAACCGGCACCGGGCCTCCAGTGCGTTGCCGCGTTGCGGGCGCGCCCCGCGTCGTCCGCCGAGCGGTCACGGGCTTCCACGTCGCGCCGCTCACGTCCGCCGAGGTTCCACGACTCGCCGCACGCGTTCCGCCGAGGTTCCACGAACGCCCACTGCGAGCGCCGAGATGCCGAGACTTCGGAACCTCGGGGACGCGCCGGGCGGGCAGGAGCGGGCGGGGCGCGCGTCAGGCGGCCGGGGACTCCACGGTCTCGATCGTGCCGGTCGCTCCGGGGTGCTCGTAGTGCGCGCGCACCAGGATCGGACGGTGGTCGGAGATGCCCGCCGGCAGGGTCTCGACGCCGGCGATGTGCAGCCCGACGCTCGTCGCGAAGTCGAAGTGGCCCGTGAACTTGCGGTAGCGCAGGTACGTCGGCTGGTCGGACAGCGACAGTGCGAACCCGCCCTGCTCGATCTTGCGACGCAGGTTCGTCTGGAACCAGGGGTAGTTGAAGTCGCCGACCATGACCGCGGGGACGTCCTTCGCGAGCTCGCGGAGGAACTGGTGCGCCGCCTCGATCTGCTTGCGGCGCAGGGAGTTCGTCGCGGTCAGCGGTGAGGCGTGGAACGAGGCGACGACGACCTCGGCGTCGGCCTCGGTGTCGCGCAGGTGCATCGCGATGAGCCGTTCGTGCGCGGGTGCGAGGACCCGGTCGTGCAGGGACTTCTGCAGCGAGTGGATGCTGAAGTCCTGCACCTCGAAGCGGTCGTCGCGCTTGTAGATCGCGAGTCCGAGGCGGTTCGTGCGGGTCGACGCGGCGAGCGAGAGCCCACCGATCGACGGGGCCAGGTCGTTGCTGTCGCACTCCTGCACGCAGAGGACGTCGGCGTCGGAAGCCTCGGCCAGGGCGGCGAGTTCACCGTTCGCGGTGTGCTCGCGGAGGTTGTAGCTGACGACCCGGAGGGCAGTGGGCGGCACGCCTGCGTCGGTGGCGATCGTGCTCTGCTGTTCTGGCGCGGCCATGCTGCCTTCCTGTCCGGGTGGTCCGGGTCACCCTGCCGCGGCAACCGTACTCGGCGTTCGCAAACGGATGCTGAGACTGTAACGCCTGTCGGGTTTCGCGCGTGTGACCGTGACGGAAACGGACAGTCGTGGGCTGCGCTCAGGGCCGCGTGGAACCGCGCGGGTCAGGCGCGGACCCGGCGGGCGGGGCGGACGGTGTCCCCCGCTGTGCGGCTCATCAGGATGCCCTCCACGCACGCGACGGCGAGCAGCGCCGCGATCACCCAGAACGCGACGGAGTACGGGCCGTCGCCACCGAGCCCGCCGGCCGCGCGGATCACGACCGCGGCGACGGCGACACCGAACCCGGCGGCGGTCTGCTGCAGCGTCGACGAGAGCGTGTTCGCCGGGGTCATGTCGGCCTGCTCGACGTCGGCGAAGGCGATGGTGTTGTACGCCGTGAAGCCGACGGAGCGGGCGGCGCCGCTGACGACGAGCAGGACCGCGAGCAGCCAGAACGGCGTGTCCTCGGTCATGAACGCCATCGCGACGACGGTCAGCGCCGCGATCGCACTCGACACGATGATCACCGGGCGGTAGCCGAACCAGCGCAGGAACGGCGTCGTCATCGGCTTGATGCCGAGGTTGCCGACGAAGACCCACAGCACGGCGGACCCGGCGAGCACGGCGCTCCAGCCCCAGGCGTCCTGGAACAGCAGCGGGAGCACGAACGGCACCGCGGAGACCGCCAGTCGGAACAGGCTGCCGCCGGCGTGCGACACCCGGAACGTCTCGAGGCGGAACGCCTCGAGCCCCATGATCGGGTGCGGCGCCCGGCGGAAGTGCCGGATCGCGAACCAGCAGCAGACGGCACCGACGACACCGGACACCACGACGGCCAGGACCGGGATGACGTCGAGCGCGAGCAGCGACGCCATCACGACGAGCGACCCGAGGCCGAAGCACGCGAGCAGCGATCCGAACCAGTCGAACGGCACGCGCTGCGCGGCGCGCTCCTGCGGGACGAGCACGAGCGCGGCGACGAACGCGATGACGCCGAGCGGGATGTTGATCAGGAAGATCCAGTGCCACGTCAGGGTGTCGACGAGCACGCCGCCGATGAACGGGGCGATGATCGGCGCGGCCAGGGCTGGCCAGGTGAGGATCGCGATGGCCGTGACGAGCTGCTCGCGGCCGGCGCTCCGGAGCACCACGAACCGGCCGACGGGCACCATGAGCGCACCGCCGAGCCCCTGCAGGATGCGCCAGAGCGTCAGGTCGACGAGGCCGGTCGACATCGCGCAGAGTGCCGACGCGATCGTGAAGAGCGCGATCGCGCCCGCGAAGACGGTGCGGGACCCGATCCGGTCGGTGAGCCAGCCCGAGACGGGGATGAACACCGCCAGGGTGACCAGGTACGCGGTGATCGCGACGCCGACGGCGGCCGAGTCGACACCGAGGTCACGCCCCATCGCGGGGGCCGCGGTCGCCAGGATCGTGCCGTCGAGGAGCTCCATGAAGAAGGTCCCCGCCACGAGCACGGCGACCGCCGTGCTGCCCGTCCGCCGTCTGGGTGTCGTCATCGTCGTCGCCATGTCGCGTCAAAGGCTATGCCCGGTGCCGGGTCGCGGGGGGATCGTGTCGGGAGGTTCCGCGATCGTGTTTTGCATTGCAGAATGATGCGCACCAGCGCGTTGCCCTGCGGGTCCGCCGAGCGGGAGCGTGGAGGCTGCGCGACGACAGGAGGCTCACCGATGACCGACGCCGACACGACGACCGGGACCGTGACCACGAAGGGCGCCTGGGACCCGGCAGCGGGCACTCCGCACCACGTCCTCGACCACGCCCACCTGCCCGTGATGACCCTGCGCGAGTCCGCCCTGGCGAACAACACCGCCGTCATGCAGGCCTACGTCGACCGCCACGGGCTGCTGTTCGCGCCGCACATGAAGACGCACATGGCGCCCGACCTCGCCGCGCGGCAGATCGACGCCGGAGCGTGGGGCGTGACGGTCGCGTCCGTGCAGCAGGCGATGGTCGCGTGGGAGCACGGGGTGCACCGGATCCTGGTCGCGAACGAGGTCCTCGACCCCGCCGGCCTCGCCTGGCTCGCGTCCCGGCGCACGGTCGACCCGGACGCCGACGTCCTCTGCTACGTCGACTCCGCCGCGGGCGTCACCGCCGCCGTCGCCGCGCAGGGCACCGTGGCCGGCGAGCTGCACGTCCTGGTCGAACTCGGGTTCCCGGGCGGGCGCACCGGGGTCCGCTCCCCCGACGACGCGCGTGCACTCGCGCTGCTCGCCCACGACGCCGGGCTCGTGCTCCGCGGTGTCTCCGGGTACGAGGGCGGGCTGCCCGGCGTCGACGCTGCCCGCGAGTACGTCGCCGGTGTGCTCGACGTCGCCGAGGACGTCCGCGGGCTCGTCGACGGTCGCGGGCTCCTCAGCATGGGCGGCAGCGCCTGGTTCGACGCCGTCGTGGACGCCGTGGCGCGACGCACCGACGACCTCGACGTGCTGCTGCGGTCGGGTGCGTACCTGACCCACGACGACGGCTTCTACGCCGAGCGCACGCCCTTCGGCCGACACCCGGCCGAGGGCTCGCTCGTCGCCGCGATCGAGGTCTGGGGACGCGTGACGTCCTGCCCGGAGCCCGGGCTCGCGTTCGTCGCCGTGGGCAAGCGCGACATCTCCTTCGACGAAGGGCTGCCGGTGGTGCGGTCGGTGCGGCCGGCCCTGCCAGCAGGCCCGTCGGGCGCCACACAGGTCGTCCCACCGCCCGGGGCGGTCACCGTCACCCGCCTCGACGACCAGCACTGCTACCTCGCGCTGGCGGACGGCGCCCCCGAGCTGACGCCCGGCGACGTCGTCGTGTTCGGCATCTCGCACCCCTGCACGGTGTTCGACAAGTGGCGGCAGGTGCACGTCCTGGCCGACGACGACACCGCGCTCCGGACGATCGCGACGTGGTTCTGATGCGCGCGACCACCGCGACCACCGCGGCCCCGGTGCCGACGGACGGCGACGGTCCTGCCCGGAACGCCGCACTGTCCCTGCGTCGCGGGCTCCGCCTGCTCGACTGCATCGCCGACCGGACCCGCAGCGGCGCGGTGTCCGTCAGCCTGTCCGTGCTGGCCGCCGAGCTCGGCACCTCGAAGTCGACGGTGCTCCGCCTGACGGCCCCGATGCTCGAGAACGACCTGCTGCGCCGCACCCCGGACGCCGGGTTCACGCTCGGCCTCGGCGCCCTGCTGCTCGGGCAGAGCTACCTCGAGGGGATCGACCTGCGCTCCGCCGCCGCACCGTTCCTGCGTCGCACGGCGGAGCAGACCGGGCTGACGTGCCACCTCGTCGTGCCGGACGGCACCGACATCGTCTACGTCGACAAGGTCGAGACCCGCGGCACCGTCCGCATGGGCTCCCGGATCGGGAACCGCCTGCCGATGCGGAACACGGCGTCCGGCAAGGCGATCGTCGCGTTCGGCGAACCGGAGCTGCTCGACCGGGTGCTCGCCGAACCGGCCCAGGTCATGACGGAGCACACCATCACCGACGACGACCGCTGGCGGCACGAGGTCGACCGCACGCACGGACGGGGCTACGGCATCGACGACCGCGAGAACGAGCCGGACATCCGGTGCGTCGCCGCCCCGGTGTTCGACCACGCGAACCAGGTGGTCGGCGCGATGAGCATCTCCGGGCTGGCCTCGCGGTTCCCCGCAGCGGCGGTCCGCGAACTCGGCGACGGCGTCGTGCGGACCGCCCACGAGATCTCCGTCGCGCTCGGGTCCTCGTCGGCGCAGCTCGCCCTCGCACGGGGTGCCCGGTGACCGGCTCGGTGCTGACGTTCGGCGAGACGATGCTGCTCCTGACCGGGCGCGACGTCGGCGCGGTGCCGGACCTGGAGCACATGCGGGTGGACACCGGCGGCGCCGAGAGCAACGTCGCGATCGGCCTGGTCCGCGCCGGGGTGCCGGCCACGTGGATCGGTCGGGTCGGCACGGACCCCGCCGGCGACCGGGTCGCCGCCGACATCGGTGGCGAGGGCGTCGACGTGCTCGCGGTCCCCGACGCCGAGCGCTCCACCGGCATCATGATGAAGGAGCGGCTGCTCGACGGCCGCACCCGGGTGACCTACCACCGCCGTGGTTCGGCCGGCTCGGCGTTGGCCGCGACGGACCTTCCCGCAAGCGTCGTCGAGACCGCTGCGCTCGTGCACGTCACCGGGATCACCCTCGCGCTCTCCGAGTCCGCACACGACACCGTGACCGCGGCGCTCGACCGGGCGGCCGCCGCCGGCGTGCCGGTGTCGTTCGACGTCAACCACCGGCCGAAGCTCATCGGCGCCGACGCTGCACGAGACCGGTACCGGGCCGTCGCAGCACGGTCCGCCGTGGTGTTCGCCGGCGACGACGAGGCCCGGCTCGTGCTCGGCCGCGACGACCAGGACGACGACGAGGAGTCACTCGCGCACGAGCTCGCCGCGCTGGCACGGGGCCGCGCGGTCGTGAAGCTCGGCTCCCGCGGTGCCGTGGCGTCGATCGACGGCGTGTTCGTCCGTCGGCCCGCGACCCCGGTGCGCGTCGTCGACCCGGTCGGTGCCGGTGACGCGTTCGTCGCGGGCTGGCTCGCAGCGAGCCTGGGTGGAGCGGGCGCCGCCGAGGCACTCGACCGGGCCGCCGACGCCGGCGCACTCGCCTGCACCGTCGAGAGCGACTGGCGCCGTCCGGACCCAGCCGCGTTGCACCACGCCCCGGACCCGTCGGACACCGACCACACCGTGCACGACCACGTCGACCGCTGACGCCGTGTCTCCCCACACCGTGTCCGCCGAACACCACCACTCGAGGAAGCGCACCATGACGAACGACACCACGAGCACCGAAGAGCACGCCGCCGCACGGCACCGTCACCAGGCCGGACCGGCGATCGCGATCCTCCGCGGCGGCACCGGCGACCACGTCGAGGACGTCATCGCCACCCTGGTCGACTCCGGCGTGACGGCGATCGAGATCACCACGAACACCCCGCGCTGGCGCGAGGGCATCGCGTGGGCGGTCGATCGGTACGGTTCCGCGGCCTCCATCGGCGTCGGCACGGTGCTCGACGTCCGCCAGCTCGACGAGGCCGCCGCTGCCGGTGCCTCGTTCGCCGTCAGTCCCCACCTCGACGCCGAACTCGGCGAGCGCGCGCACGAGCGTGGCCTCGGCTGGTACCCCGGTGCCGCGACCCCGACCGAGATCGTCCGCGCGTGGCGGCTCGGTGCCCGTGCGGTGAAGGTGTTCCCGGCGGCGCAGCTCGGCGGCCCCGCGTTCCTGAAGCAGGTCCTGGCACCGCTCGACTTCATCGACGTCATCCCGACCGGTGGCATCGGGGTCGACGACGCCCCGGACTACCTGGCCGCCGGTGCGGTCGCCGTCGGACTCGGGTCCCCGCTCGTCGGCGACGCGCTGACCTCGGGCGACCTCGACGCCCTGCGGGAGCGGGCCGGCCGCCTCGTCGCGGCGCTCGACCGATGACCGGGCAGCAGCCCACCGGCGAGCAGTCCAGCGGCAGCGTCGTCCTGCTGCGCGGCGGGTCGGTTTTCGGTGCGGACGGGGCCCAGGTGCGCGCCGACGTCCTCGTCACCGACGCCGTCATCCGCGCCGTCGGTGCCGACCTGGACCCCCCTGCCGACGCGCACGTGATCGACTGCGACGGACGACTGGTGCTCCCGGGCTTCGTGGACGCGCACTCGCACGCCGGGTCGCTCGTGTTCGACGAGGGCGTGCAGCTCGCGCTCCTGCGCCAGGGCGTGACCACGATCGTGACCGGACAGGACGGCGTCGGACCGGCACCGGGCGACGGTTCGTACGCCGACACGTACTTCGCCGCCATCGACGGTCCGCACCCGACGTACCGCGGTGGCGGGGTCGACGGCCTGCTGACGACCTACGACGGCACGACCCCGGTCAACGTCGCGACGCTCGTGCCCGCCGGCACGGTCCGTCACCAGGTCATGGGCGACGACCCGGGGCCGGCGGACAGCGCGCAGCTGGCCGCGATGCAGGGGCTCGTGCGCGACGGCCTCGCAGCCGGCGCGGTCGGTCTGGCGACGGGGCTCGACTACGTCCCCGGTCTGTTCGCCGGCACCGCCGAACTCGCGGCACTCTGCACCGAGGTCGCTGCCGTCGACGGCCTCTACGTGTCGCACATGCGCGGCGGTTACGAGGGGAACGCCCGCGCCGGGCTCGACGAGATCGCCGAAATCGTCCGCGCGTCGGGCGTCCGGGCGCACGTCTCGCACCTGCACGCGCCCGTCGACCTCGCGGTGACCGTACTGGCCGCGCTCGAGGCGGAGGGCGCCCCGATGTCGTTCGACGCCTACCCGTACTCGCGCGGCTGCACGATCCTGTCGATGCTGCTCCTGCCCGCGGCCCTCGCCCGCCCCGGCACCGAGGACCTCGCCCACGCCGTCGCCGACGACGAGGGTCGCGCTGCGGTCCGGGCGGCCGTGCTCGACCGTGTGCTGTCCCGCGCCGACCTCGGCACCGGATGGGCGGAGCAGATCACGCTGTCCCACGTGCCCGCCGCCGAGTTCCACGCGCTGCAGGGCCGCACCCTGGCCGACGCCGCCGAGGCGACCGGGACGGACCCGGTGGACCTGGCCCTCGACGTCCTGGTCGACTCGGCACTGCAGGTCACCGCCGTGATGCGCGTGCCCCGTCCCCGGACCGCCGACGACCTGGCACCGCTCTTCCGGCTGCCCGGGCACACGGCCGGTTCGGACGGCATCTTCGTGGGCACGCACCCGCACCCGCGGGCGTACGGCACGTTCGCGCGATACCTGCAGGACTTCGCCCGCCCGGGGCTCCTGACCTGGCGCGAAGCCTCGCGGCACCTGTCCACCACCGCGGTCGAGCGACTCGGCCTCGGTCGACGGGGCGCAGTGGCCGTCGGGGCGGTCGCCGACCTCGTGGTCGTGGACCCCGATCGGGTCGCGGCGCGGTCGTCCTACGACGAACCGATGCGCCTGGCCGAGGGCATCGACGACGTCCTCGTCGCCGGTGTCCCCGTACTGGCCGACGGCGCTCTGACGCACGCGACCCCCGGTGCCGGGCTGCGTCGCCACCCGGGCCGGATCGACCACGAGCAGGGAGCAGCGAGCACCGGGGGACGGTGACGCAGCGCAGCGAGGTGCCTCGGTGAGGCTTCACACAGCCTGTACCGACGTCACGAAGTGCTCGGCAGCACCGCCACGACGTCGATCTCGACCAGGATGTTCGCCAGGTGGGACTGCACGGTGGTGCGGACGGGGTACGGCTGCGAGAAGTGCTTCGCGTACTCCTCGTTGAAGGCCGGGAAGTCGCGGTCGGAGTGCTCGAGGTGCACCGTGGACTTCACGACGTCGTCGAGCGTTGCACCGTGCTCGGCCAGCACCGCCGCGACGTTGGCCAGCACCTGCGCGGTCTGACCGGCCACGTCGTCGGCGATCGCACCCGTGGCGGGGTCCTGCGGGCCGAACCCGGCGGTGTAGATGAAGCCGTTGGCGACGATGCCCTGGCTGTAGGGCCCGGCGGGCTTCGGGGCGTTGTCGGTCACGATGGCGGTCTTCGGCGCGTTGGAGTTCGGCACGGTTCCTCCTGGGGTTCGTCGGTCGTCGGCGGAGACTCCAGGCTAGGCGGACGCCACGCGGTGGGGCCGACCACCCGACCAGCGCATTCCGCATTGCAGAACGCAGGGCGGGCCTGGCGTCCGGGGTGCCGCACCGACCACCCAGGTGGAGGGCGACTACCCTGGCCGGGTGCCGTCCTCCCTGCCCGAACGCCGCGGAGCGCGCGCGTGAGCCGGCTCGACGGCGCGGTCACCGGGACCGCCGCGACCGGACGGCGCCGCGCACTCGACACCGTCACCTCGCTGCCGGCGTGGGCGGCCGTGCTGCTCGTCTGGACCGGCGGCCGGATCGTGTCGACGCTGTGGCTGGCACTCGCGTACCCGCTCATCGGACGGGCGATGCCGGACAACGCCATCTGGGGCAACGGGCACGGCTTCACGGCGTTCCTCACCGCCTGGGACGGCCAGTACTACGAGCAGATCTCGCTGCACGGGTACCCCGACGTGCTGCCGGTCGACGCCGTCGGCAACGTGGCGCAGAACGCCTGGGCCTTCCTGCCGGCGTTCCCGTTCACGATCCGGATGCTCACCGCCTCGACCGGGCTGCCGTTCACCGTCGGCGCCCCGCTCATCTCCGTGCTGGCCGGTCTGCTGGCGACCTACCTGCTGCACCGCCTGGTCCGCGACCGTGCGGGCAACGCCGCGGCGATGTGGGCCGTGTTCTTCTTCACGTGCGGGCCGCTGTCCTTCCTGCTGCAGGTCGGCTACGCGGAGAGCATGTTCCTCGCGCTCACGTTCGGCGCACTGCTCGCCCTGGAGCGGCGCCGGTACGGGCTGCTCACCGTGCTCGGGGTCGCTGCTGCCTTCACCCGTCCGGGCGCATTGGCCGTCCCGCTCGTGCTCGGGGTCATCGCCCTGGTGCGGTGGGTCCGGGCTCGCCGTGAGACCGGGCGGGTGCTCGACACCTTCCCACTCCGCGAGCAGGTGCAGGTCGTGGCCGCCGGTGCCGTGATGGTGGTGGCGGGTCTCGCGTGGCCGGTCATCGCGTCGCACGTGACCGGCACGCCGAACGCCTACCTCGAGACCGAGATGTCGTGGTGGGTGAACTTCATCGGCCGCGTGGACTTCGTGCCCTTGTCGCCGTGGTTCCTCATCGCCGGGCGCTGGCTCGGCGTCGGTGGGATCCTGATCGTGGTGTTCCTGCTCGTCGGGTTCCCGATCTGGCTGCTCCGCCGGTCGACGAAGCGGCTCGGGTCGACGACCGTGCTGTACTCGGCCGCCTACGCGCTCTACATCTTCGCGGTGTCGCTGCCGATGGCCTCGACCCCGCGGCTGCTCATGCCCCTGGCGCCGTTGTTCGGCTCGCCGGAGCTCGTCGCCAAGCCGTGGATGCGGTGGACGTTCGTCACCGCGGCGCTGGCCGGGCAGCCGGTACTCGTCGCGGTGCTCTGGCTGCTCGGGCCTCCGTAGCGACGACGGCGACGACGGCAGCGGCCTCGACGACAGCTCCGACGCGGAACGACGGCACCGACGTCGTACGACATCGATCCCGTCGTTCGGAGTCGGATCGAGCCGAGCCGAGCCCGCCCGCTCCTAGAGATCGACGGTCCCGTGGTCCCCGGTGTCCGGCTGGCTCTGCTTGCCGAGTGCTGCCTTGAGCGTCTGCACGAGGCTGCCGACCGGACCGGTGTCCTGCGTCCAGTACTCGACCGAGTCGCCCGACACCGTGAGGAGTCGGATCGAGGGGTCGTCGCGGCCGTCCGGGAACCAGGCCTCGGCGAACGGCGACCACAGCTCGTCGATCACGGCGCTGTCCTGCGTCACCGTGGCGGTGCCGGCGATGGACAGGTAGCCGCCCTGCGACTCGATGGAGACGTTGACGTGGGGGTTCCTGGCGATGTCGTCGACCTTCTCGCTGCCGTCCTGCACCAGGAAGCGGAGAGTCCCGTTGAACGCCTTGTCCTGCACGGCGAGCGGCCGGGCGTGCAGCTGGCCGTCCTCGCTCACCGTCGTCAACAGGGCCGTGTGGGCGCCGTGGACGATGTCCGAGATGGCGGCGCGCTCTTCCGTCTGCGTGTCGGTCATGATGCTCCTTTGCGTCGTGCGCCCCACCCGTCCCGACGTTCGACCGCGGGTCCGGCGGGGCCGTACCGTTCCCGCCAGTGTGCCCCTCGACGCTGGGCGCGTCCGGCACGCGGCAGCACCACCCCGACCGGGAGGCCCGCGCCGACTCCCCCGGACACGTCCGGACGCGCGGGTGGCCGGACCGCAGTGCCCGTACCCGGTCCGGCGCACTCCATGCGTCCGCACGGAACGGGTCAGGCGGGCTCGCGGATGGTGGTCTCGACGTCGACGACCTGCGGCACCCGCGGCATCGAGGCGAAGCCGAACGCCACGGGCGGGTCGAGCGGCGCCAGGGTGCCGAGGGGCTCCCCCGCCCAGGTTCCGCGCACGCCGGTGACGTCGTGGGCCCCGGTCACGCCGTAGTACTCGCGCCGACCGTTCCCTGCCGAGCCGGCGGTGCCGGATCCGGGAGCGACGAGCCGGGCGAGCGGGTCGATCGCGGCGAGCCACCGCGGGTCGCGGGCGATCGGCTTCGGGACCACGCGGAGGATGCGTCCGAGCGGTGAGATCGTGCCGACGTCGACCGAGACCTGCAGGGCGCCGGCGTCGAGCTCCAGGCCACGGGCCGTCCGTCGAGCCCGCACGTCGACCACGGACACGGTGTCGAACCGGTAGGTGCCGGAGACGTAGGCGGCGACGATCTCGTCCGGTGCGAGCAGCACGCTGGTGCCGTCGGGCAGCTCGAGGAACACGTCGGTGAACGCCCCGAAGGGCGAGCGGTCCCACATCCCGACGACGATCCGGACGCCCGAGGTGGTGCCGACGCCCATGATCCGGCCGCGGAACCGGCGCTCGACGGGAGGGGTACTGGGACGTGACGGCATGCCGTGGACCGTACCCGGCGCGCCCGTGAGGCGGACCGACGGAGCCGACCCGCGCCTCCCGACCGACGGGTTCGCGGAAGCGACAGATCGCCTACGGGACGGGGACGGGCTCGGCGAGCAGCTCGCGCACGCGCGGCGCGACCCGGGTGCCGTAGAGCTCGATGGACCGCAGCATGTCCTCGTGCGGCAGGCGACCGGTCGCGTACCGCATGTCGAACCGCGAGGCGCCGAGGATCCGCATGTTCCGGGCGATCTTCCGCGCCACGGTCTCCGGCGACCCGACGTACAGCGAGCCGCCGGCGGACAGGCCCGCGTGGTAGCCGGCGACATCGAGGGGCGGCCAGCCGCGCTCCCGGCCGAGCTGGTCGGTGACGGCCTTGTGGTACGGCCAGTACCGCTCGGCGGCTTCCTCGTCGGTCGCCGCGACGAAGCCCGGCGAGTGCATCGCGATGGGCTGCTGCGGCAGGTCGAGCTGGGCGAGCGCCTGACGGTACAGCCGCGAGAACGGGGCGAACTGCGCCGGCTGCCCGCCGATGATGGCGAGGAAGAGCGGCAGGCCGTACGACGCCGCACGGATGACCGACTGCGGGGAACCGCCGACGCCGATCCAGGTGGGGATGGCGCCGTGCTCGAGCTTCGGGAAGACGTCCTGGTCGACCAGGCTCGCGCGCTTCGTGCCGGACCAGGTGACGGCGTCGCCGCCGCGCAGGGCCGCCCAGAGCTGCAGTTTCTCCTCGAACAGGACCTCGTAGTCGGACAGCTCGTGGCCGAACAGCGGGAACGACTCGGTGAAGGAGCCACGACCGAGGATGACCTCGGCACGGCCGTCCGAGATCGCGTCGACGGTCGCGAAGCGCTCGTAGACGCGCACGGGGTCGTCGGACGACAGCACCGTGACGGCGGAGCCCATCCGGATGCGGGAGGTCGACGCGGCGATCGCAGCGAGGACGACCTCGGGTGCGCTCACCACGAAGTCGGCGCGGTGGTGCTCACCGACGCCGATGAAGTCGATGCCGACCTGGTCGGCGAGGACGGCCTGGGCGACGACGTCGCGGATGCTCTGCGCGTCGGACTTGAGGCTGCCGTCGGCGAGTTCGGTGACGTCGCCGAAGGTGTCGATGCCGAGCTCCACGGGGCCGATCCGCTCGGGTGCGGGCGGCGGGACGTCCGAGGGGCGGTCGGTGCCGAATGCGTTGCTCATGGTTCCTCCTGGTCGCACTTCCATGCGTATGCATCAAAATAGCACGGCCGAGCTGTGATGGCCAGCGCCCGCGTGTACGGTCGCCCGCATGCCGAAGCTCCCTGACCAGACCGGACGCAGGATCATCGTCACCGGCTCCAACAGTGGCACCGGGAAGGAAGCCGCGACCCGTCTCGCGGCCGCCGGCGCGAGCGTCGTGCTCGCCGTGCGCACGACCGCGAAGGGCGATGCCGCCGCGGCCGAGATCCGCGCAGCCCACCCACGGGCCGATGTCGAGGTACGCGAACTCGACCTGGCGGACCTGGCGAGCGTGCGCCGCTTCGCCGAGGGCATCGTCGGCGAGGACCGCCCGATCGACGTCCTGGTGAACAACGCCGGCGTCATGGCGCCGCCGCAGCGCTTCGAGACGGTCGACGGCTTCGAGTTGCAGTTCGGCACGAACTTCCTCGGCCCGTTCGCGCTGACGAACCTGCTGCTGCCCTCGCTGCTGCGTGCCGAGGCACCGCGGGTCGCGACCATGTCGAGCCTCGCCGCGATCCCCGGCCGGATCCGCTTCGGCGACCTGCAGTGGGAACGCGGGTACAACGGCTGGCGCGCCTACGGCCAGTCCAAGCTCGCCGACCTGCTCCTCGCACTGCACCTGCACCGGCTGACCGTCGAGGCGGACGTCCCCCTCGTCAGCACCGCGGCGCACCCCGGCTACACCCGCACGAACCTGCAGTCGGCCGGGCGCTCGCTCGGACGCGCGAAGCCGGTGCGGCCCAGCAACCGCGCGCTCCCCTTCACGCAGGCGGTCGAGCAGGGCACCGAGCCGCTGCTCTACGCCGCGGTCGGCCCGAACGCGGTCGGCGGCGCCTACTACGGCCCGGCCGGCCCCTTCGGCCTGACCGGACCGACGACCGCCGTCTCGATCCCCGGGTCGGCACGGAGCGCCGACCTCGCCCGCTCGCTCTGGGCCGTCGCCGAGGACCTCACCGGGACGCGCCCGCCCCTCTGAGCGCGGGGCGCGGCTCGCACGGTGCGAGGGCGCTGCGGTCTGGTGCGAGGTTCCGTACTCGGTGCGACAGACCGCGGCTCGCACTGAGTACGGAACCTCGCACGGTGCGCGGGCGCGGGGCGCGGCCGGGAGGCCCGTGGCGCGTCCGGCGCGACGCCCGCGTCAGGCGCGGTGCAGCTCCACCGACCCGTCCAGCCGTCCGGGTTCGGTCAAGCGAGCGTGCTGCAGGACCGTGCGGTCCGGACCGATCGCCGCGGCGACGATCGACAGCGTCGTCATGTGCCCCTCGGCCTCGTGCGCGTCGCGGAGGATCGCGTCGGGGTGGTCGCTCGGCAGCGCAGCGGACTCGGCCAGGACACCGAACCACCCGCTCCACCCGTCTCCGGCGTCGTCGCCCGCGTCCACCGTCCGGAGTTCGTCGAAGGGCCCGAGCACCGGTGGCCCGACCGGGGCGTCCGCGGCACGGAAGGCCTCGAGCCACCGGCCGATGCGCGGCGCCGCCGGGTCGTCCGGTTCGCCGTGCGTCACCATGTGCACGCCGGGGCCGAGCTCGGTCGTGCGGACCCGCGTGCCGTCCCAGGTCAGGACCGCGGCGCCGTCGGCGGTCGCCCGCACCAGGTTGAACGCGCGGGTGGTCGGCAGCGTGCCGTCGTGTCCGGGCAACAGGTCGTCGGCGACGGCGTCGACCGGCACCACGCCGCGGGTCGTCCACGTGCCGTCGACACTCGGCACCGGTTCGCCGCGGTTGAGCACGACCGCCAGTCCGGCGCGGTCCGAGGCGGCGAGCCACGCACCGCCGGCAGCACGGTCGCGCACACCGCGGACCCCGGGGTCGCGATCGGGCCACCACGCAGCGGGCGGGTCCCACGGACGCTCGGGTGACTCGTCCCGCAGGGCGAGCACGGTGACGGGCCACGCGGACCCGGGGTCGACGCGGACGACGACGGTGCACATGCCGTCGATCCTCGCACGTGCCCCCGGTAGCGTGAGCGGCGTGAACGCAGCAGCAGAGCGCACCCTGACCGTCATCGTGGGGATCACCGGGGGCATCGCCGCCTACAAGGCCGTCGGCGTGGTCCGCGACCTCGTCAAGCGCGGGCACGAGGTGCACGTCGTCCCGACCGAGGGGGCGCTGCGCTTCGTGGGGCTGCCGACGCTCGAGGCGCTCAGCCGCAACCCCGTCACCACGAGCGTCTGGGACGACGTGTCCGAGGTCCGCCACGTCGCCCTCGGCCGCCGCGCGGACCTGGTCGTGGTGGCCCCGGCGACCGCGGACTCCCTGGCACGGATGGCGAACGGCCTGGCGAGCGACCTGCTCGGCACGACGCTGCTCGCCACCGACGCCCCGGTCGTCGTCGCGCCGGCGATGCACCCGCAGATGTGGGAACACCCCGCGACCCGGGCCAACGTCGCCGTCCTGCGCGAGCGGGGCGTGCACCTGGTCGGACCGGTGGTCGGCGCACTGACGGGCGACGACGCCGGCATCGGCCGGATGGCGGAACCCGAGGACATCGTCACCGCCGCGCTCGCCGTGCTGGACGGCCCTGCCGGTGCGGGGGCGGGGCGTCGCGCCGGCACCGACGGGGGCACGCAGTCCGGCGCCGGGGCCCGTGGCGAACAGGGCGACCTGTCCGGCGTCCGCGTGGTCGTCAGCGCGGGCGGTACCCGCGAACCGTTCGACCCGGTGCGCTTCGTCGGCAACCGGTCGAGTGGCCGGCAGGGCCTGGCGATCGCCGCCGACGCCGCAGCGCGCGGTGCCGTCGTCACCGTCGTCGCCGCGAACGTCGAGGCCGGCCTGACGGCAGGCATCGACGCGACCGTCGTGCCGGTGGGGTCAGCGCTCGAGCTCGCCGAGGCCGTGCACGCCGCGGCGGTCGATGCCGACGTCGTCGTGATGACCGCTGCCGTGGCCGACTACCGGCCTGCCGAGGTCCTCGCCGAGAAGCTCAAGAAGGACGCCCAGGGCGAGCGGATGACGCTCGAGCTGGTGCGGAACCCCGACGTGCTCGCCGACCTGGTGGCGGCCCGGCGCACCGGGCAGGTCATCGTCGGGTTCGCCGCCGAGACCGAACCCGACCGCGACGCCCGCGTCGCACTCGGACGCGCGAAGATCGCCCGCAAGCCCGCCGACCTGCTCGTCGTGAACCACGTCGGCTGGTCGGCCGGGTTCGAGCGCGAGGAGAACGCGATCGAGGTCCTGGTGCCGGGCGGCGAGGTGGTCCGCGAGACCTCGGGCACGAAGGCCGAGGTGGCGGCGGCGGTGCTCGACCTCGTCGCGACCGCACTGACCTGATTCCGAGGACGGGCGAGCACGATGGAGGCCATGCGACGACGTGAGCGGATCAAACGAGCCACCCGGACTGCCACCCTGCTCGCGGTGCTGCTCGGCGGTGCCGGCGTCACCCACTTCCTGCAGCCGCGCCACTACGACCGGATCGTGCCGGACACACTGCCACCGCGCCTGACGACCGTCGCGTCCGGCGTGGCCGAACTCGGCATCGCCGCCGGGCTCGCGTTCCCGGCCACACGCCGGGCCTCGGGGTGGGCTGCAGCTGCCCTGTTCGCCGCGGTCTTCCCCGCGAACGTGAAGATGGCGAACGACCTGCTCGACAGCCCGCGGTCGACCCGGGCGATGCGGTTGCTCTCCGTGCTCCGGCTCCCGCTGCAGGCCCCGCTCGTCCTGTGGGCCGTGCGCGTCGGTCGGCACGCACCGAAGCGGTGACCCAGCCGTCCTGGGCCCGTGCGGCGGCACCGCTGCTGCACCGGCCGGTGACCCAGCACGCATGGGACGACGTCGTCTTCGCGCACTGGCGGCACGACCCGGGTCCGCTGGCGCGACTCGTCCCGCGGGGAACGCGCCCCGACGTGGTCGACGGCAGCGCCTGGGTGGGACTGACGGCCTACGTCTTCCACGAGACGCGGGTGCCGCCGTTCCCCTCCGCCGGCCGCCTCGGACGCATGACCGAGGTCACCGTCGAGGTCCTGACCGTGGACGACCAGGGCCGGCGCGGCGTCGCGTACCGCACCGTGGACACCGCGAACGTGCCGGCGATCGTGGCCGCACACGCGCTGCTCGGCGTGCCCTACACCTTCGCGCACGCCCGGTCGCGCCGCCGCGGCGAGGTCGTCGCGCACCGGTCGGTCCGGCACCCCGCGCGTGCACTGCACCCGGTGCGCTGGGCGCGGTCGCTGCGGCAGGAACGCCCCTCGGGCACGGCCAGACCCCGGCACGCGGCCTCGATCCGGGTCACCGCCGGTGACGTCGTCGACACGCCACTGGCCGCCGAGCTCACCACCCGCGCCGGCATCCACGCCCGGTACCTGGCCCAGACGCTGTTCTGGCAGCGACAGCACCCGCCGCTGACCGTGCGGGCCGCGCACCTCGACCGGCTCGAGGGGGACCTGCCGGACGCCGTCGGCATGCCGGGACTGTTCGACCGGGCACCCGACTCGCTGCTCGTCGTCGACGGCACCACGGTGCGGTACGCCTGGGGTGGGGTCGTGCGGTGAGCGACCACGCCGCGGACGATGCCGCCCGGGACGACCTCGACCGATTCGTGCGGGCGCAGGACGGCGTGCACGACGACGCCCTCGCCGAGTTGCGGCGCGGACGGAAGACCTCGCACTGGATGTGGTTCGTCTTCCCGCAGCTCGCCGGCCTCGGGCGGAGCGCCACCGCCGAGCGCTACGGCGTGCGCGGGCTCACCGAGGCCCGCGCGTACCTCGCGCACCCGGTGCTCGGGGACCGGCTCCGGACCGCCGCGACCGTCGTCGCGGCTGCGCCGGCTCCGTCGGCCGATGCGCTGCTCGGTGGGACGGACGCCCTGAAGCTCCGGTCCTCGATGACACTGTTCGCCCGGGCGGCGACCGACCGGGAGCCCTTCGCAGCGGTGCTCGACCGGTGGTACGGCGGGGCGGAGGACCCGGTCACCGTCCGGCTGCTGGACGCGGGCGGGCGAGCGACCGGTGACACGCGCTGAGCCGAGCGGAACGCCGGTCTCATATCAGGTACGTTGATCGGTGCGCGTGCACCGACCGCGCCCCGATCGAAGGAGAACGCATGCCGGTCCCCCGCAGCGCCCCGACCGAGCACCAGCTGCTCCGCGACACCGTCCGGCACAAGATCCACGACGCGATCATGGACGGCACGCTCGTCCCCGGTGAGCGGCTCAACGACGACGAGCTCATCGCCTGGCTCGGCGTCTCCCGCACGCCGATCCGCGAAGCGCTGAGCCAGCTCTCCCGTGCCGGACTCATCGAGATGGCGCCGAACCGGTACACGCGCGTCACGACGCCGGACCCCGCCGAGGTCATCGAGGCGATGCAGACCCTCGGGGTGCTGTTCGGCGGCGTCGTCCGCCTCGCCGTCCCCCGCCTCGGTGCCGGCGCACGGAAGAAGATCCTCGCGCAGCTCGACAAGACGATCGCCGAGCTCGAGTCGCACGACGTCCCCGCCGTGAACCACGACGCGCTCGACGTGTTCGCGCTCTACGTCGCCGAGTGCGGCAACGAGAACCTGCAGCGCGTGTGCCGCGACACCATGGACGGCCTGGCGTTCCGCCTGCGCCTGCCGAACCTCGACGAACTCGTCGACTGGGACCGGATGACCGAGGACTTCCGTCGGCTGCGCACCGCGACCGAGTCCGGCGACAACGTCGCCGCCGAGCTCGCGGCCGAGGCGATCCACCAGCTGCCGGGCGAGAAGCGCTGAGTCCGGCTGTACCGCCGTACAGGAACCCGCCCGTCTCGCGCACGCGAGGCGGGCGGTCCGCGTTCCACGGGCCTCCCGGACACCCCGTCCAGACCCGCGACCGACGCGCACGACGCTCCCAGACTGCGGCTCCGGCGAGCCGATAGCATCGCTGGCGACCACCCGATCGCCCACCCGGAGCAGCACATGAGTCCTCGATCGACGGACCGTACCGAGGTCGCCGCACGTCTGGCCGCGGCGGTCGGACGGATCAACCGGCGAGCACGGACGGACTCGGCCTCGCTCGGGTACGGGATCGTGTCCGCACTCGCCACCATCCAGCGCGAAGGACCCCTGCGCCCGGGCGACCTGTCGCGGATCGAGGTGGTCACGAAGCCCACGATGACCCGCATCCTGACGGAGCTCGAACAGCGCGGCTTCATCGAGCGCGAAGCCGATCCCCGGGACGGCCGCGCCTTCATGGTCTCGGCCACCGACGAGGGCATCGCGGCGGTCGAACGGGCACGCTCGGACCGCACCGGGATCGTCGCCGAGCTCATCGCCGAACTCGGTGAGTCCGACGTCACCGCGATCGCCGGAGCGCTCGACGCCCTCGAACGCGTCGCCCAGGGCGACCGCACCCAGGAACCTCACACGTTCTAGGTCCGGACGGGCCGTTACCGAACCGTTACCAACGGGTGGACGGACGGTTCTGCCAGCGATCCTGGACGCGTCATCCAGTCTGACGAGTCATCGTGTCGGCTTCGCCCGACGGCGGCCTCCCCAGGGCCGGTCGCGGCGGACGGACGGGCCCCACACCACCGTCCGGTCCTCCCCGGTTCGCCGGACTCCCCCTGTTGCGCGCGTCTCGACGCGCGCAGCATCGCTCACCGTCCCCGACGTGCCGAGCAGCGCGGAGTCCCGCACCACGAACCGCCCGACCACCGGAACCGATGCCAGGACACACCCCCGACCTCCCCACCACCACCGCCTCGACCCGACGTGAGGCCCTGAACTCCCCCAGCCGGCGCATGCGCCGCGCCCTCCGCCACCGTGCGCTCCGACACCGTGCGACGTTGATCGTCGGCGGCGCCGCGGTCCTCGCCGTCGCCGGCGGCGCCCTCACGGTCGGCACCCAGCCCGCCATCGGCGAAGCGCTCGGCATGCCGACCGGCACCGCGAGTGCATCCGCTACGGCCCAGCCCGCCCTGCGCGGCATCGCCCTCGACCGTGCCCAGGCAGCGGCGACCATCTCGACCGCGAAGACCGTGATGACGACGGCGAACGCCAAGACCGACACGGCCTCGCTCGAGCAGCACATCGACGCACTCAGTGACTACCCGGAGCTGTCCGGCGCCGCGCTCACGACGCGCATCTCGTCGACCGTCGAGTCGACCGCGCACGTCGCGCAGGCCAGCGCCACGCAGGACAAGCGGGACGTCGACGCGAAGGCAGCAGCCGTCGCGAAGGCCGCCGCCGAGAAGCGCGCCGCAGCAGCAGCCGCCGAGGCCGCCCAGGAGCTGGCGGCGGGCAACACCGTCGCGGGCGCCAAGGCGACGGCGACCTCGCTGGCGTCCTCCGAGTACGGCTGGGGCTCCGACCAGTTCCAGTGCCTCGACAACCTGTGGACCAAGGAGTCGGGCTGGGACTACCAGGCCGTCAACGCGAACGGCGGGGCGACCGGCATCCCGCAGGCGCTGCCCGGCTCGAAGATGGCGACCATCGGCTCGGACTGGCAGACGAACGCCACGACCCAGATCAAGTGGGGCCTGCAGTACATCAGCGCCGCGTACGGCACCCCGTGCTCGGCGTGGGCGCACTCGCAGGCGAGCAACTTCTACTGAGCGGCGCGGGCCGGCCGTCTGCTGGCCCACGCAGCTGCACGTCGAACGGCCCCGGGTACCGCCCGGGGCCGTTCGTCCTGTAGGCATGCCGGGTGACGACGATCGGACTGCGCCGGATGGTGCCCCGCGACCCCGCCGAGGGACACCGTGCCGCGAGCCCCCTGGAACTGCTGTTCGACCTGGTGTTCGTCGTCGCGGTGGGCTTCGCCGCCACCAACCTGCACGAGATCGAGACCGAGGGGCGCGTCAGCTCCGCGGTGGTGGCGTACGCCATGGTGTTCTTCGCCATCTGGTGGGCGTGGCTGAACTTCAGCTGGTTCGCGACCTCGTTCGACACCGACGACTGGCTCTACCGCGTCACGACGTTCGTGCAGATGGCCGGCGTCCTCGTGCTCGCCGCCGGGGTGCACGCCGCCATGACCGAGGGCGACTTCACGGTGCCGGTGATCGGCTACGTCGTGATGCGCCTGGCGATGGTCGCGCAGTGGCTCCGCGTCGCCGTGTCGTCCTCGCGGTACCGCCGCACCGCACTCCGGTACGCCGTGGGCATCGTCGTCGTGCAGGTGCTCTGGGTCGGCATGCTCGCGCTGCCGCAGGGATCGACGGCGTGGGCGTTCCCCGTCCTCGTCTTGCTCGAGGTCCTCGTCCCGCCGATCGCCGAGGGCACGGGCGAGACGACGCCGTGGCACACGCACCACATCGCCGAGCGGTACGCGCTGTTCACCCTCATCGTGCTGGGCGAAGGACTCGTCGCCTCGGCGAACGCGGTCATCGACGGCATCGCCCAGGCCGACCACCTCGCGTCGCTGCTCGTGCTGGCCGCCGCCGGGCTCGTCATCGTCGCCGGACTCTGGTGGATCTACTTCTCGCGCGAGCAGCACGACCACATCCGGAACCTGCCGAGCGCGCTCGTGTTCGGCTACGGCCACTACTTCGTCTTCGCCGCCGCGGGTGCGCTGCCGGCCGGGATCGAGGTCGCGGTCAGCGCGGACGCCGGCGACGCCGACCTGTCGCACGCCACGGTCGCTGCGACCGTGGCCGTCCCGGTCGCGCTGTTCGTGCTCGCGATCTGGGCGCTCGCGCTCCGGCCGACGCTGTCCGCCGGGTGGAACGCGATCGTCGTCGTGCTCGCCCTCGCGATCCTCGCGACGATCGCGGTGCCCGACGTCTCCCTCGTCGCGACCGCGCTCCTCGTCGCCGCGATCGTCGTGGTGCTCGAGGTCGCCGAGCGGCGGCCCTGGACGCGACCCACGCGCTGACGGGAGGCCCGTGACGACGCCGCCATGGGCCTCCCGTCCGTCAGTGAGCCGGGTTCACCCCACCCGCGCGACCCGCACGTCGACCCGCGTGAGCGCCAGGCCGTGCGCCGACGCCGTCGTCAGGGCGACGTCGTGCACGGCACGGGCGACCTCGGGCGCGGGGCGGTGTCCGTCGGTGCCGATGACGACCCGCAGGACGCCGTCGTCGACGACGACGCGTGCGGGGGTCCTGCTGGACGCCATGCCGCGGACGGCGCTGACCGTGCTGGCCACGGTCGGGCGGGCACGGTAGAGGTCGGCGACGCCGGGGACGCCGACCACGGCCTGTTCGACCGCGGCGAGGGTGTCGTCGGTGGTGCTCATCGGGTCCCCTCGGTGTCGATCTCGGTGTCGGTGTCGGTGTCGTCGGTGTCGGGCTGCGGCTCGAGCAGGTCGCGGACCACCACGTCGATCGACTCGACGACCAGGTCGGTCTGCTCGGCCAGCGCCTGGGCGACCCCGGTGCGGACCAGGTCCGCCGTCGCGACGATCGACGGGCCCGACATGATCGCGACCTCGACGACCACACGGATCGGTGCGGCGAGTTCGGTGACGTCGCCGTCGAGCCGGCACCGGGCGACGAGGACGCCGGGAACACCGTCGCCGGTCCGGCGGATGAGCGATCGGATCGCTCCCTCGGTCATCACCGGGCGCTCCGACTCGGACTGCGCTCGGAGCGGGACGTCACGTCCGGAGCGGGACTCCAGCGAGATGTTGGCGAGCACGCCGCCGATCCACGACTCGTCGGCCGGGGCTTCGTCGCGGGCGGCGGCCTCGAGGGACCCGAGCGACGCGTGCCGCACCCGCAGGATCGCCGCGAGGGCGTTCTGGCACGCGGGTGAGCCGTCGATGCTGGGGTCCGGCGGCTGCATGCCGGCGTCCAGGTAGTCGGCGAGCTCGTCGATGGAGTGGCCGTCGAGGTCGTCGAGTTCGAGTGCGTCGAGGTCGCTCATCGCCATCCCTCCATGAGTCGGATCATGTTCTTCCTCGCTCGGGACAGGAGTCCGCGGACCGTCGAGGGGGGCAGGTCGAGTTCGGCGGCGATGTCGTCGTAGCTGTACTCGAGCACCTCCTTCATGATCCAGCAGCGTCGTTGGGCTTCGGGCAGTTCGGCGAGCGCTGTCTCCGCCGCTTCCTCGCGCGAGCGGGCCTCGGCGACCCGGTCGGGAGCGTCGTCGGCGGGTGCGGCGACCTCGAGTTCGGTGACGTCGTCGTGGAACCGTCGGGCCCGGATGCGGTCCAGGCACTTCCGGCTGAGGATCCGCATCAGCCAGGACTTCACCTTGGCGTGGTCCTCGAGACGGTCCAGGCGGTCCCACGCGGTGATGAACGTCTCCTGCACGACGTCGTCGAGTTCGTCGGTCGATCCCAGGGTCCGACGGGCGTAGGCGCGCAGGAGCGGTGTGTAGCGGCGGATCAGGACCTCGAAGGCCCGGACGTCGCCATCGGACGACCGGCCGGCGAGGACCGCGTCGTCGAGCTCGGCGAGGGACTGGTGGTGCACGCTTTCCTTCTACTGGTGGTGGTTGGAGTTCCGCTGGACGCGCTTGCGGACGGGGACGACGCGCAGCGGACCGACCGGTCGGGAGCTGAGCGAACGGATCCGGACCTGCGCCAACCCGTGCGCCGGTGCGTGCCTGCCGTGCGACGTCAGGCGGACGGCAACGATGTCGTCGTCGAGCATGGAGACTCCTCGGTCGGACCACCGGACGTGGTCCCTCACCGGTGTGACGCACCGAACCGGTGGTTCGTCACACGTGTCGACGGACTTGCGCCAGAGTTGTGGCATGTCGCTCGTCACCGCCGTCTGCCGCGTCGACCGCCTGCTGCCCGACTCCGGCACGATCGGCGTCACCGCCATCGACAAGCGTCCGGTCGACGGGAAGGTCCGGGTCCGACCGCTCGGGCTGTACGCCGACGTCCAGGCCGACCGGAAGCACCACGGTGGCGAGGACCAGGCCGTGTACGCCTACGCCGACGAGGACGCCGCGTACTTCGCCGCGTCGCTGGAGCGCGAGATCCCGCCGGGCCTCTTCGGCGAGAACCTGCGGACCACGGGTGTCGACGTCACCGGGGCCGTGACGGGCGAGCGGTGGCGCGTCGGCGAGACGCTGGAGCTCGAGGTGACGATCCCGCGGATCCCGTGCGGCACGTTCGCGCGCCGGATGGGCGTCGACAAGTGGGTCCGGCGGTTCACCGAGGAAGGCCGTCCGGGCGCGTACCTGCGGGTCGTGAAGTCCGGCCCGGTGGCAGCAGGTGACCCGGTCGTCGTGACGTACCGGCCGGAGCACGGGGTGACGATCGGCGAGGTCTTCGCGGGGCTCACCCCCGAGCGGGCCCGTGCCGTGCTCGAGTCCGGGGAGCGACTCGCACCGAAGGTCGTCCGGGACGTGTCGAAGGTGCTCGCCCGCTCCTGATCGGCCGCCCGCTCGGTCACCCGCCGCGTGTCGGGTCGAGCGGCCGCTTCGCTCGGGGCAACCCGGCGACGACCAGGTCGTAGGCGTTCGCGACGAGGTCCTCGACCAGGGTCTCGTCGATGCCGTCACCGGGAGCGAGCGTGATCCAGTGCCGCTTGTTCATGTGCCACCCCGGTGTGATCTCGGCGTGGTCGCGGACGAGCGCTGCCCCGTGCGGCGGCGCGCACTTCAGGTTGACGATCGGCACACCCCGGAGCTCGCTCGTCATCACGAACATCTTGTCGACGACCTTGTAGACCAGGGCGCCCTCGCCGAAGGGCTCGGTCTCGAACACCGCGGGCAGGCCCATCGCGGTGCGACTCGCGATCTCGTGCAACTGCGCGCCGTCCATGCACCCAGCATGCCCCGGACACCCGACACCGCGGCTCGCGGACCGGACCTGTTCGGGGGCATGTCATGAGTGTCGTTCACATCGTAGGATCAGCTCGCCGCGTACCCGACGCGGCGGTCGCTCCGGCGATCACCCACTCGTTCCAGGGGGAACCCGTGCGCATCATCCGTACCCTCGGCATCGCCGCCGCCACCGCAGTCCTCGCCACCACCGTCGTCGTCGGAGGGGCCTCCACCGCGCAGGCCGCCCCGAAGACCTACGCCAACTGCACCGCGGTGCACAAGGTGTACTCGGGCGGCATCGCGAAGAAGTCCGTCACGAAGAACAAGGTCACTTCGCAGGGCAAGGTGACCTACCGCGCCCTCAAGGGGACGGTGAAGAAGGACGACGCCCTGTACAAGGCGAACAAGAAGATGGACCGCGACGCCGACGGCATCGCCTGCGAGAAGAGCTGACGCGCTGACGCACCGAAGCGCTTGCCCTCGGACGCCCCGTCGATCCGGCGGGGCGTTCAGAGCGTCGGGACGCCCTCGTGCCCGGACCGCGGACGGGCGGTCCCGGCGACCCCGGTGACGACCGACCCCGCGGGGACGTCCTTCGTCACGACGGTGTTCGCACCGACGACGGAGTCCTGCCCGATGCTGATCGCCCCGATCAGCGACGATCCCGCGCCGAGCACCACGCGGTCGCCGACCACCGGGTGCCGTCGGGCTCCTGGGCCGTGGTCGCCGCCGCGCCCGCCGAGGGTCACCCCGTGGAACAGCACGACGTCGTCCCCGATCACCGCGGTCTCCCCGATCACGACGCCCATGCCGTGGTCGATGAAGAACCGTCGGCCGATGCGGGCGCCCGGGTGGATCTCGATGCCCGTCACCGACCGCGCTGCCTGGCCGATGACCCGTGCGACGAACCGCGATCCGGGCAGGCCTCTGGCCAGCCACAGCCGGTGCGTCACGCGGTAGGTCCAGATGGCGTGCAGCCCCGAGTAGACGATCGCGTTCTCGAGGTCACCACGGGCGGCGGGGTCGCCGCGACGTGCTGCGGCCAGGTCCTCCCGGACCGTCCGCAGCACGCCTCGTCGGACGGGACGACTCACGCAGTGAGTCCCTCGAAGAGCACCGTCGACAGGTAGCGCTCCCCGGTGTCGCAGACGATCGCGACGATGCGCTTGCCGGCGTTCTCTGGTCGGGCGGCGATCTCGAGCGCGGCGTGGATGATCGCGCCGGACGAGATGCCGGCCAGGATGCCCTCGTCGGTCGCGAGCGCCCGCGCCACACGCAGGGCGTCGTCGAGCTCGACGTCGAACACCTCGTCGATGACGGACTGGTCGAGGACCTCTGGGATGAAGTTCGCGCCGATGCCCGCGATCTTGTGCGGTCCGGCCTTGCCCTCGGTCAGCAGCGGGGAGTCCTTCGGCTCGACCGCGACGATCTGCACGCCGGGCACGCGCTCCTTGAGCACCTGGCCGACACCCGTGATCGTGCCACCGGTCCCGACGCCGGCGACGAACACGTCGACGTGCTCCTCGGTGTCGCGCAGGATCTCCTCAGCGGTGGTCTTCCGGTGGATCGCGGCGTTCGCGGCGGTCTCGAACTGGTGGGCGAGGATCGCGCCGGGCGTCTCGTCGACGATCGCGGCGGCGCGTTCGACCGCGCCCTTCATGCCCTCGGGACCAGGGGTGAGCACGATCTCGGCACCGTAGGCGCGCATCACCGCACGACGCTCGACGCTCATCGTCTCCGGCATCGTGATGATCACCTTGTACCCGCGGGCCGCACCGACGAGCGCGAGGGCGATGCCGGTGTTGCCCGACGACCCCTCGACGATGGTGCCGCCCGGCTGCAGGTCGCCGGACTGCTCGGCCGCGTCGATGATCGCGACGCCGAGGCGGTCCTTCACGCTGGCGCCGGGGTTGTAGAACTCGAGCTTGGCCAGCACCTCGGCGCCGCCCGCCTTCGGCAGCCGGTTCAGCTTGACGAGCGGGGTGTTGCCGAACGCCTGGGAGATGTTGTCGTAGATCGTGCCGCTCATCCGGTCCGTCCTCATCGGGTCAGGTCGCGCATCGCTCTTCCTGGAGGCGCGGTGTGCGCCCGATCCTAGCGACCGGACCCCAGGTGGTCCTGTCCACGGCGTCGGGCTCCCGTTGCCGTGTGGCCCACCTGGGCGTACGGTGCCGGGCAACGACGAGGAGGTCGCCATGTCCAAGCTGCAGCAACCCGAGGTCGCACCGCCCGTGGTCGACCGTGCCGCGTTCGACGAGGCACTCGCCACCCAGGTCCGCGACGAGAAGGAACTCACCCGGCACGGCGACCGTGTGTCCGCCGCCCGCCGACGACTCCCGATGGTCCAGGTGGAGGACTACGAGTTCCAGGGCGCCGACGGCCCGGTCCGGCTCTCGGAGCTGTTCGACGGCCGCTACCTGCTCCTCGTGCAGAACGTGATGTTCGCGCCCGACTGGGACGACGGCTGCCCGAGCTGCACCTGGGCCGTGGACAACCTGCCGGCGAACACGGGTCGGCTCGACGACGAGGGCATCGCGTTCGCCATGGTCTCGCAGGCCCCGATCGAGAAGCTCGAGCGCTGGCGGGAGCTGCGCGGCTGGCCGCACCGGTGGGTGTCGTCGGGCGACACGAGCTACCACGACGACTGGGGGTGGACCCTGCACCACGACGACTACGACGGTCCGGTGCCGGGCTACTCGTACTACCTGCTGCGCGACGGAGTGCCCTACCTGACGTACGCCACCGGATCGCGTGGGACCGAGGCCATCCTGCCGGTCGCGCACATCATGGACCGCACCGCGTACGGCCGCCAGCAGGACTGGGAGGACAGCCCCGAGGGCTGGCCGCAGTACCCCACCTACGGCTGACGCCGGCGCTCCGTGCCGATCGGTCAACAGGCTGTTGACCTATTGACGATTCGTCAGCGCACGAACGCCGTCCGCGCGAACCGCTCGTCGGTCGCGTCGAGCACCCGCAGCACGTTGCCCCCGGCGAGCGCCCGCAGGTCAGCCGCTCCCCACCCGCGCCGCTGCAGCTCGGCGGCGAGCACCGGGTACCGGGACACGTCGCGCAGGTCCGGCGGCAGCACCGGGGTGCCGTCGTAGTCCCCGCCGAGCCCGATGTGCGCTGCGCCGGCGAGGTCGCGGGCGTGCTCGACGTGGTCCGCCACGTCCGACACCGTCACGAGCGGCGGCTCCCCCACCGAGCCGGCGTCCTCCCAGTCGGCCCACGCCCGGGACACGAACTTCGGCACGAAGGTGATCATCACGACACCGCCGTTGTCGCGCAGGCGGCCGAGCACGTCGTCCGGGACGTTCCGCGGGTGGTCGTTCACCGCGATCGTCGACGAGTGGCTGAACACCACGGGCTGGGTGGCGACGTCGAGGGTGTCGCGCATGGTGTCCGGCGACGTGTGCGACAGGTCGACGAGCATCCCGATCCGCTCCATCTCGGCCACGACCTCGCGCCCACGGTCGGTCAGGCCGCCGTGTGGGTGGGAGCCCGTCGCCGAGTCGGCCCAGGGGGTGTCGTCGTTGTGCGTGAGCGTCATGTAGCGCACGCCGAGTCGGGCGAAGTCGCGGAGCACCGCCAGGTCGTCGCCGATGGAGTGCCCGCCCTCGGCGCCGAGCAGCGACGCGATCCGGCCGGACTCGACCGCCGCCCGGACCTCGGTCGCCGTCCGGGCCAGTGCGAGCGACTCCGGGTACCGCTCGATGATCCGGTGCGCCAGGTCGACCTGCTGCAGCGTCGTCCGCACGGGGTCCGGTTCGTCGACGGGCACGAAGACCGACCAGAACTGGCCGACGACCCCACCGGCGCGGAGCTTCGGCAGGTCGGTGTGCAGCGAGTCGACCTCGGTGTCGATGCCCTCGACCCCGGAGTCGTGGGTCTCGCGGCGCTCCCACGGCAGGTCGTTGTGGCCGTCGATGACCGGGAACGGGATCGCGTCGAACGTCATGCCCCCGACGCTACCGCGCACGTCCCCGTGGCTAGGCTCGGTGCGTGGACCCCGTCACCCTCCGGACCGATCGCCTGGTGCTCTCCGTGCCGGAACCGTCCGATGCGGAGGACGTCATCGCGTACGCGAACGACCCGGACGTCATCGCCTACACGCCGGTGCCGGTGCCGTACGGCCACGCCGAGGCGCACCACTGGATCACCGACGTCGTGCGCGCGGGCTGGTCCACGGACTCCCGCTACGAGTTCGGCATCCGGCGGGCCGACGACCTCCGACTGCTCGGGACGATCGGGCTGTTCGGGTTCGTCGACGGCGCGGCCGAGGTCGGCTACGCCGTGCACCCGGACGGTCGCGGCCACGGCTTCGTGACCGAGGCCGCAGCCGCCGTCCTGGCGTGGGCGTTCGCGCCGTCTCCCGACGGACTCGGGCTCGTCCGCGTGCAGTGGCGAGCGATCGCCACGAACGCCCCGTCTGCGGCGATCGCGCAGCGGCTCGGGCTCCGCTACGAGGGGCGACTCCGGTCCGGCGTGTCCCACCGCGGACGACGCCACGACCAGCTCATCGCGGCTGCTCTGCGCGACGACGACCGCTCGACGCCGACGGTCTGGCCCGCGTCGTGACGGTGACGTTCCGCGTGGTCACCGAGCTCGCGGCGTCGCCCGAGCGCGCGTTCGCGCTGTCGCTCGACATCGGCGCGCACGAGCGGTCGATGGCTGCGACCGACGAACGCGCCGTCGCCGGCACGACGTCCGGCACGATCGGCTTGGGCGAGTCGGTCACGTGGCGCGCGCGGCACTTCGGGATCGTCTGGCGGATGACGAGCCGGATCACTGCTCTGGAGGGCCCCCACCGGTTCGTCGACGAACAGGTGCGTGGGCCGTTCGCCCGGTTCCACCACGAGCACCGGTTCGAGCCGTCGGCCGGCGGCACGCGCATGGTCGACACCATCACGTTCCGCGCGCCGTTCGGCCCGCTCGGTCGTCTGGCCGAGGTCGTCGCCCTCGAGCGCTACCTGCCGCGGCTCATCCGTGAGCGCAACGCGTCACTCGCCACCGAGCTGCACGCCGACGGCCGCGCCGGCCACGACGGTCAGGGCGCTGCGAGCTCCCCCAGCGCGTCGTAGGCACTCGCCACCGCGTCGACCCGAGCGCGGCCGGCCGGTCCCGAGGCTTCGTACACGTCGTTCGCGATGGCTGCGACGACCGCGAACAGGGCCGCCATCGAGTCGAACGCCGCCGGTGAGTCGACCGGGCACAGGATCGCGGTGTTCGCCGGTGCCGCGATGACGGCTGCGGTCGGGTCGCCCAGCACGACGACGTCGGCGCCGGTCGAGACACAGTGCCGCACGATCCGGTCGACCCCGGCGGTGTGCCGACGCACGGTCACCAGGACGACGAGGTCACGGCGGTCGAGGTCGGCGACCTCTTCTCCGAGCCGCTGCCCCGGTGCCGGACCGACCCGGACGTCCGAGCGGACCTGGGCGAGCTGGGCGCGGAGCTGCAGCGCCACCGGGTAGGCGCCACGCTCCCCGAACACGAGCACGCGACGAGCCCGGACGATGCGACGCGCGAGTCGCGGACGATCGGCTCGGGCCAGCGAGGCGAAGGCCGCGTCGAGGTTGCGGGCCTCGACCGCGCGCTGGTCGACGTGGGCGGCGTCCTCCGCCACCCACGGCAGGCCGGAGCCGCGTGCGGACATCAGGTTCTGCCGGACCTCGGCTGCGTCCTGGAACCCGAGCGACCGGACGAGCCGGGACACCGTGGCCTTCGACGTGCCCGACTCGGCGGCGAGTTCGGCCGAGGTGCCGACGAGCAGGAGTTCCGGGTCGTGCCGGACCATCGCGGCGACGCGTCGTTCGGCGGGCGAGAGCTGCTCCCAGACGGAGTCGATGCGGGCGCGGACGTCCGGTCCGGCGGTGCTCATGCCCGGGCCACCCGCTCCACCGCGACGGCGAGTGCGTCGAGCCCGAGCGCGATGTCGGGCGTCGAGACGAACTCGTCCGGGTGGTGGCTGATGCCGTCCGGGTTGCGCAGGAACAGCATCGCGACGTCGGTGACGAGCCCGAGCGACATGGCGTCGTGTCCGGCCCGCGAGAACAGCTCCATCGGCGCGGCCTCGCCCGTCGACTCGATGCCGGCGCGGACGGCGTCCATCAGCCGCGGCGCGCAGAACACCGCCGGTGCGCGGTGCACCTCGGTCGGCGTGACGCTGACCCCGCGTCGTTCCCCGATCACCGTGAACGCCTTCGTGAGCTCGTCCCAGACCGCGTCGCGGCCGTCGTCGAACTCGCCGCGCAGGTCCACCGAGAACCGTGCGAGGCCGGGGACCACGTTCACCGCACCCGGTTCGACGGTCATCGTGCCGACGGTGCCGACGTGGTGCGATGCCCGGCAGATCCGCTCGACGGCGAGGGCCGCCTCGGCCGCGGCGAGCAGCGCGTCGTGGCGGCGCTCGTACGGCGTTCCGCCCGCGTGCCGGGCCTCGCCCACGGCCTCGACCGAGAAGCGTCGGGCGCTCGCGATGCTCGTGACGACGCCGAGCGCCTGACCGGCCTGCTCGAGGTACGGGCCCTGTTCGATGTGCGCCTCGAGGTACCCGGCGAGCGTCGTCGGGTCTGCCGCCGCGTCACCCACCCGGGCCGGGTCGAGCCCGAACCGGGTGAACGCCTCACGC
Organism: Curtobacterium sp. MCJR17_020; assembly: GCF_003234365.2. Lineage (NCBI taxonomy): Bacteria > Bacillati > Actinomycetota > Actinomycetes > Micrococcales > Microbacteriaceae > Curtobacterium > Curtobacterium sp. MCJR17_020. Next base: position 2,862,862 of record NZ_CP126260.1, read on the forward strand.
AGGGTGACGCCGTCGCCGTCCGCCAGGTCCCACCAGGACTCGTCCCACACCCCGGCGACGGCGGACGACCCGAGCAGGGCCTTGCCGAACCGGGTCCCTTCTTCGTCGGAGAACGCGATGACCTCGAGCGCGACGGGCAGCGGTCCCGCGGTCGTCAGTCGCGCAGCGGTGCGGACGGCCATCAGGACCCCGACGATCCCGTCGTAGCGGCCGGCATCCACCACGGTGTCGAGGTGCGAGCCGAGCAGCAGCACGGGGGCGTCGGGTGCCACGCCGTCGACCCGTCCGTGCAGGTTGCCGGCGGCGTCCTGCCAGGTGGTGAGTCCGGCGTCCTGCATCCACCCGGCGACGATCCCGTTGACGCGGGCGTGCTCGGGCGACAGGTACACGCGGGTGATCCGGCCGGTCTCCTCGGTGACCAGGGCCAGCTCGTCGCACCAGCGCGCCACGAGCTCGGCGTCGGCGGTGCCCAGGGCGGTGGCGGTCACGACCGGGGCCGCGCTCACGCCAGCACCCCGACCGGCGCACCGGCGAAGGCGTCCAGAGCGGCGTCGACCCCGCCGCCGTGCGGGACGGCGTGCCCCGCCCGGCGGAGCGCGTGCTCGAGGGCGGCGAGGGTCGTCACGACGGTGTCCTTGCGGGCGTTGTAGCCCATGGTGCCGATGCGCCAGACCTTGCCGTGCAGCGGTCCGAACGAGGTGCCGATCTCGATGCCGTGGTCGTCGAGCATCGAACCACGGACCTGGTCGCCGACGACGTCGGACGGGATCTCCACCGCGACGACGTTGTGCATCTTGTGTGCGACGTCACCGAACACTCCGAGCCCGAGCGCCTGGACGCCCTGCAGCATCGCGCGGCCCGCGAGTTCGTGGCGTGCGATCGCCTGCTCGCGCCCTTCGTCGAGCAGGATGCGGGCGCACTCGTTGGCGGCGTAGAGCATCGACGCGGCCTCGGTGTGGTGGTTCAGCCGTCGCGGCCCCCAGTAGTCCAGGATCATCGCGAGGTCGAGGTAGTTCGAGCGGATCGGCTCGTCGGCGACGTCGTCACCGGGTTCGCGGATGCCGGCCTCGACGCTGCGGCGCTCGTCGAGCACGGCGGTCGCACGCGGCGAGACGGTGACCGGCGCACTGCCGGACGGCCCGCCGAGGCACTTCTGCAGGCCGGCGCTGACGGCGTCGATGCCCCAGGCGTCGACCTCGAGCGGGTTGCCGCCGACGGTCGCCGTGGCGTCGGTGTAGAACAGCACGCCGTGCCGCTCGCAGATCGCGCCCAGTTCGTCGAGCGGCTGGTTCATCGTGGTGGAGGTGTCGCCCTGCACGATCGCCAGCACCTTCGGCCGGACGCGGACGATGGCGTCCTCGATCGCGGACCGTGTGAAGACCTGACCCCACGCGGTCTCGATGGTGTGGACCTCGGCCCCGGCACGCGCGGCGATCTCGGCGAGCAGGTGTCCGAACCGGCCGAACACCGGCACGAGCACGCGGTCACCCGGTGCGAGGAGCGACACGAGCACTGCCTCGATCCCGGCGCGCGAGGTGCCGTCGACGAGCACGGTGGCGTCGTTCGTGGTGCCGAACACACCGCGGTAGAGCTCCTGGGTGTCGTTCATGGCGGAGGTCATCCACGGGTCGTACTGCCCGACGAGCGGGGTCGACAGGGCGCGGAGCACACGCGGGTCGGCGGTGATCGGGCCGGGGCCCATGAGGAGGCGGGCTGGCGGGTTCACGGGGTGCATTGTTGGTCCTTCCGTTCCGGTTACGAGCGTACCGGAACGATCGTTACAGACGTGTTTCGGTGACCCGGGCGTTCGCGGTCACGGGAGCAGCGACGAGCTGCCCCTCGACGGCGGTGACGCCGGACGCGGTGGACGCCACCACGCGCCCGCGCAGCCAGGTCTCAGTGACGCGGCCACGGGCCTCCAGGCCGGCGAACGCGGAGACCGGGTTGCGGTGTGCGAGGCCGGCCACGTCGATGACCGCCGTGGCGGACGGGTCGAACACGGCGAAGTGGGCGAGCGCGCCGGGGGCGATGACCCCGCGGTCGGTGCAGCCGACGAGTGCTGCCGGACCGGTCGTGAACAGCGGCAGCAGTGCCTCGAGCGGGACGCCGCGGCGGAGGGCCTCGGTCCAGACGGCCCGGAAGCCGACCTGCAGGCCGGCGATCCCGCCCCAGGCGAGTCCCCAGTCGTCGACCTTGAGGTCGGCGGTCGACGGCGAGTGGTCGGACACGATCATGTCGATCGTGCCGTCGAGCACGCCGGCCCACAGGGCGTCGCGGTTCGCGTCGTCACGGATCGGCGGGCAGCACTTGTACTCGGTCGCGCCGTCCGGGATGGACCCCGCTTCGAACGACAGGTAGTGCGGGCAGGTCTCGACCGTGATCCGGACGCCGTCGTCCTTCGCGGCGCGGATCATCGGGATCGCTCCGGCGTCGGACAGGTGCAGGATGTGGACCCGCGCGCCGGTGGCCCGTGCGCCGTCGATGACCCGCGCGATGGCGGACCGCTCGGCGTCGACCGGGCGGGTGGCGAGGAAGTCCTCGTAGTGCCCGCCGAGCGCGGCGTGGTCGACCAGGAACTCGGGGTCCTCGGCGTGCACGATGAGCAGGGCGTCGATCCGGGCGACCTCCTCGATCGCGGCGCGCAGTTGGTCGGCGTCGAGGTGCGGGAACTCGTCGACCCCGGACGGCGCGGTGAAGCACTTGAACCCGAAGACGCCCGCGTCGTGCAGTGCGCCGAGCGAGCCGGCGTTGTCGGGGACCGCCCCGCCCCAGAACCCGACGTCGACGGCGACCCGCCCCTCGGCACTCGCGCGCTTCACGGCGAGCGCCTCGACCGTCGTCGTCGCGGGGATCGAGTTGAGCGGCATGTCGATGATGGTCGTGACCCCGCCGAGTGCGGCGGCCCGGGTCGCGGACGCGAACCCCTCCCACTCGGTGCGTCCGGGTTCGTTGACGTGCACGTGGGTGTCGACGAGGCCGGGCAGCAGGACCTGGTCGTCCGGCACGGTGCGGTCGTCGAGCGCCCGGACCACGGCGTCGACCGGCAGGACGGTGTCGACGCGGCCGTCGCGCACGACGACCGCAGCGGGGCGGAAGGCTCCGTCGATCCAGGCCCGGTCCGCGCGCAGGACGAGGTCCGCGACGCTGTCGGTGTCGACGTCGGTGCGGGACTCGGTGGCCCCGTCGGCCGGGAGGCCCGTCATGCGCCCGCCCCGACCGTCGCGGCCGCCGCTGGCTGGCGTTCGAAGCCCGCCAGCAGACCCGACATCGCCTTCGTCGGCGGGGTGGCGTACTCGCCGTGCTTCCCCGTCGAGAGCCCGAGCCGCACGAGCGACTCGGCGAGCACGGTCGCCACGGCGACGCCGTCGACGACCGGTGCCCCGATCGCCCGCGAGACCTCGGCGCAGAAGTCCGCCATCCCCGCGCAGCCGAGCACGACCGCGTCGGCTCCGCCGGCGATGACGGCCCGGCACTCCTCGATCACCAGGGCGCGTGCGCCCGAAGCGGGGTCGTCGAGCTCGAGCACCGCGACCTCGCACGCCCGGATCTCGGTGACGAGCGACGCGAAGCCGTAGCGCTCGGCGAGCTCGTGGGCCCTGCCGGTCGTCCGCGCCAGGGTCGTCACGACGCCGAACCGGCGCCCGAGCATCGCCGCCGCGTGGAAGCCCGCCTCGGCGATCCCGATGACCGGCCCGGAGGCGAGCTCCCGCGCGGCGTCGAGGCCCGGGTCACCGAAGCAGGCGACGACGTAGGCGTCCACGCCGTCCTGCTCCCCGAGCTCGATCTGCTCGAGGAGCCCCGGCACCGCGAGCGCCTCTTCGTAGTGGCTCTCGATCGACGCCGGGCCCATCGTGGGGTTCACCGCCTCGACGATGGTGCCCGGGCCGGCGACCGCGGTGGCGGCGACGCCGATCGAGCGGGTCATCGAGGCGGTGGTGTTCGGGTTGACGACGCGGATGCGCATCGGGGTCCTTCCGGTGGCGCGGGTGGTGCGGGCGGTAAGGGTGTCGCTGGTGGTGCGGGGGCGTCTCAGGCTCGTCCGACGGCGGCGCCGTCGTCGACCGTCGGGTCGTCCGAGGCGAGTTCCGGCATGCTCGGCCGGACCCGCTCGAGGCCCCAGAAGACCACGAGTCCCAGGCCGCAGCCGATGAACCAGCTGTAGTTGTTCAGCCCCGGCAGGATCCCGAGCGCGGGCGGCAGCACCGCACTGGCGACCGAGACCACCCCGGTGACGACGAGGGTGCCGATGGCGTTCGGGTTGAAGCCGCCGCGGTACCAGTACCGGGCCGAGGTGTCCTTCGTGTACATGTCATCGACGGCGATGCGCTGCTTCCCGACGATGTAGTACCCGGCGATCAGGATGCCGAACAGCGGGCCGATGAGGGCGCCGAGCACCCCGAGCGTGTACAGGATGGCCTGGTCGTTGCCGTACCAGATCCACGGGGTCAGCAGCACGGAGCCGACCGCGGCGATCATGCCGCCGGCTCGCCACGAGATCCTGCGCGGAGCGACGTTCGAGAAGTCGAACGCGGGGCTGATGAAGTTCGCGACGATGTTGATGCCGACCGTCGCCGTGACGAAGGTCAGGCCGCCGAGCAGGATCGCGAACGGAGCGCCGATCGCCTGCACGGTCTCGATCGGGTCGGTGATGAGCTTGCCGAACACCGGCACGGTCGCGCTGGCGCACAGCACGGTGAGCACCGAGAAGAACAGGAAGTTGATCGGCAGACCCCAGAAGTTGCCCCGCTTGACCGCCGCGAAGGACTTGCCGTAGCGCGAGAAGTCACCGAAGTTGAGCATCGGGCCGGAGAAGTAGCTGACCACCAGGGCGACCGCGGAGAGCATGACCGGGATCGACGCGCCGAAGGACAGCGGCTCCCCCACCGACAGCGTGAACGAGATGTTGCCGATGCCGGCCTGGCTGACGAGGTAGATCGCCAGCGCGATCATCACGACGTACACCGCCGGGCCCGCCCAGTCGATGAACTTCTTGATGGCCTCCATGCCCATCCAGAACAGGGCCCCCTGCGCCACCCACAGGATCGCGTACGAGATCCACCCGAGCGCCGACAGCCCCAGGAACGAGTGGTCGAGCAGGCCGGCCGAGGCGGGGATGAACTTCAGGAAGATGATGTTGAGCGACTGCGCGGCGAGGAACGTCTGCACGCCGTACCAGGCCATCGCGATCAGCCCGCGGATGATCGCGGGCACGTTCGCCCCGAGCACCCCGAACACCGCACGGTTGATGACCGGGTAGGGCACGCCGGTGCGCTGCGACGGCTTGGCGACGAGGTTGGCGAAGACCTGCACGATCAGGATGCCGACCACCAGGGCGATGAGCACCTGCCAGCTCGCGATGCCCAGTGCGAAGAGCGACCCGGCGGTGACGTAGCCGCCGACCGAGTGCACGTCGGACATCCAGAAGGCGAAGAAGTTGTAGCTCGTCCAGCTCTGCTTGCGCAGCGGGGCGAGGTCCTCGTTCGTGAGCGCCGGGTCGTACCCGGGCTTGACGACGCCGGCACCAGCGGGTGCGGCGGTCGTGGTGGGGGCGTGGGGCGCTGCGACGGGTGTCACGAGATCGCTAGCCATGGCGTCCTCCGAGGGAGTGGGGTGGGGAGGCGGTGATCGCCTCCACCACAGAAGCTAGGGAGCCTCTTCGCGCCCGCCGTTTCCCTCGTGTAACGGTCGTGTGTCGTGGGTGCCGTCCTGAAACGCTCGTTCCCACTCGCGGAACCTGCACAGGCGTGTGCAGGAAGATGCGTCCATGCCTGACACCGTCCGTTACGTCGCGATCGGCGACAGCTTCTCGGAGGGCATCGGCGACGCCGGTGCCGTACCGTTCCCCGGCTGGACCGGCCGACTCGCGAGCGGCATGGCCCGCGCGCACGACGCGGACGTCCGGTACGCCAACCTCGCCGTGCGTGGGCGCCTGCTCGCCGGGGTCCTCGGAGAGCAGCTCGACGCGGCTCTCGCACTCGACCCCACCCCGACGCTCATCACCTTCTGCGCCGGCGGCAACGACCTGCTCCGGCCACGGTTCGACGCCCACGCCCTCATCGCCCCGCTCGAAGCGGCGGTCGCCACGGTCCTGGGCCGCGGGGTCCGGCTGGCGCTGCTGAGCCCCGCTGACCCGAGCGCCCGGCTCCCCCTCGGACGCCTCATCAACGCGCGCGGCGACGCCTGGGCGGACGCCCTCGCCGACCTCGCCGACCGGTACGACCTGCCCTTCGTCGACGTGTCCCGTGATCCACACCTGCGCCGTGCCGAGTTCTGGTCCGACGACCGACTGCACATGAACGCGACCGGCCACCAACGCGTCGCCGACCTCGCCCTGCACGCGATCGAGGACGGACCGGCACCGATCGAGCCGGCGTCCGAACAGACCGGTCGCACGCGGCTCTCCGAGGAACTCCGTTACTACCGCGAGCACGTCCTGCCGTGGGTGCAGCGTCGTGTGACCCGACGGTCCTCGGGCGACGGACGCTCGGCAACCTACCCGGCGTGGACCCCCGTCGACTGATCACGCACGATCGCGGCGGTTCTCCGCACGCGTCCCGCGCTCCGCTTGTCCTCCCCCGCGCGCAGCCGTTCTACTCGGGTGATCCACGTCCGAGCCGAACTCAGGGGAGACGGCACCATGCACACTGCGCCACGCCCATCCGGCACCACCGCGACACGTCCTGCGACCGTCACCACCCCGACGGGCACCCCCAGCACCGCACACGGCATCGACCACATCGGCCTCACCGTGCCCGACATCGACCAGGCCACCGACTTCTTCGTCCTGGGACTCGACGCCGTCCCCCTGTACGACCGGTTCCTCCGGAGCGAACCGCTCCGCGGCGAACCCGACGTCCAGCGCCGCCTCGGCATCCCGAAGACCATGGCCCAGGGGGCGCTGCGGATGCTCGCGCTGCCGAACGGTCCGGGACTCGAGCTGTTCGAGTACCACGGTCCCGACCAGCGGACAGCAGCTCGGGCCAGCGACATCGGTTGGCAGCACGTGGCGTTCTACGTCGACGACATCGACCACGCGCTGTCGCACATCGAGACGGCGGGCGGCCAGCGGTACGCCGACCCGCGGGACCTGGGCGGCAACGAGAGCGGGTTCGGCAACCGGTTCGTGTACGTCGGAACGCCGTGGGGGTCCACGATCGAGTTGATCACCTACCCGAGTCGGCAGTCGTACGAGGACCACGCCCCGCGACCGAAGTGGCGGGTCTGACCGTTCAGTGCGCCGGGGCCGTCGCGATGTACGTCCGCGTCGGCCCGCCCGTCAGGGCGTGCGGGAACTCGACCCCGTCCGCCCGGAACCCGCCGGCTTCGTAGAGCCGCAGCGCCCGCTCGTTGCCGGCGAGTGCGTGCAGGACCACCGCGGGGTGTCCCGCCGCCGACGCCGCGTCGACCGACGCGGCCAGGAGTGTGCGGCCAACACCCCGCGCCTGCACGTCCGGGCGGACGGCGAGCAGCGACAGGTAGGCGGCGTCGGACGGGTCGGTCGGACGCCCGGACCCCGGCGCCGTCACGAGCGCGAAGCCGTCGATCGCACCGGCCGCTCCGGCAGCGACGAGCAGTGCGACGCGCGGTACGGCGAACTTCGACGCCGCGCGGGCTCGCACCGCGTCGGACTCCGGAACGCCGTCCCGTGCCGCGACCGCTGCGACCCACAGGTCGACGCAGGCCGACACCTCGTCCGGAGCCGCTGGACGCACGGACACGGACGGTTCGATCACCCGGTCAGCCTACGACCGCGCTGCTGCCGATCCTGAACGACGCCCCACGGTGCTCGTCGGGCAACCGGTCACCGCGGCCGTGCAGCTTGTGCCGCAGCGAACCGGGCTCGTAGCCGGTCGGGTAGGCCCCACGGGCCCGGAGTTCGGGGATCACGAACTCGATGACGTCCTCCCACGTGCCCGGGGTCACCGCGTACGCCAGGTTGAACCCGTCGACGTCGGTGAGTTCCTGGATCTCCTGCAGTCGGTCGGCGATGGTCGCGCCCCCGCCGACGGCGACCGGCCCGAGCCCGCCGATCGCGGTGTGCCGGGCGAGGTCGCGGATCGTCCACGAGCTGCCGTCCTCACCGGTCGCCGCCGCGATGTTGGCGGCCGCCGACTGGATCGCGTTCGACTCGACGTCGCCGAGCGGCTCGTCGAGGTCCCACTGCGACAGGTCGACGCCCATCCAGCCGGAGTTGAGCACCAGCGCACCGAGCTCCGACGCGTACGACAGGTAGTCCTCGTACTTCGCCTGGGCCAGCTCGTCGGTGGCGTCCGTGATCACGGTGAGCAGTGTGTAGACGCGAGCGGCGTAGCGGTCGCGACCAGCTGCCTCCAGGGCGTCACGGACCTTCGCGACGGTCGACGCGAGCTGCTCGACGGTCGGTGCGCCCACGAAGACGGCTTCGGCGTTCTCCGCTGCGAAGCGGATGCCGCGCGGCGACGCGCCCGCCTGGTAGATGACGGGCGAGCGCTGCACCGACGGCTCGGACAGGTGGATGCCCGGCACGTCGAAGTGCGTGCCGTGGTGCTCGATCGGGTGCACCTTCGCCGGGTCCGTGAAGACCCCGGACTCGCGGTCGGCGACGACCGCGTCGTCCTCCCACGAGCCCTCCCACAGCTTGTAGAGGACCTCGAGGTACTCGTCGGCCACGTCGTAGCGGTCGTCGTGCGACAGCTGGTCGGTCTGGCCCATGTTCCGCGCAGCGCTCGGCAGGTAGCCGGTGACGACGTTCCAACCGACGCGCCCCTTGGTCAGGTGGTCGAGCGTGGAGATCCGCCGGGCGAACGGGTACGGGTGCTCGTACGCGGTCCCCGCCGTGATCCCGAAGCCGAGGTGCTCGGTCACCGACGCCATCGCCGACACCAGCAGGATCGGGTCGTTCACCGGCACCTGCGAGCCGGTGCGGAGTGCGGCCTCGTTCGAGTCGCCGTACACGTCGTACGTGCCCAGCACGTCGGCGATGAAGATGCCGTCGAACGCCCCACCTTCGAGCGTCTTCGCCAGGTCCGTCCAGTACGTCAGGTCGCGGTAGTCCCGCGATCGGTCGCGCGGGTGCCGCCACAGCCCGGAGGACTGGTGCGCGACGCAGTTCATGTCGAACGCGTTGAAGCGGATCTGCCGGGGCTCGCTGCTGCTGGTCACGATTGGCGACGCTACGTGCGACGACTGCGTTCGTCGTGCATCGTGACGAAGCGTGACGGCCGCAGCTCAGGCGCGGTCGTGGAGCGTGACCTGGTAGCCGTCCGGGTCGGCGAAGGTGAACGTCCGACCGAACGGGCCGTCGATCGGTGCCGACACGATCGTGTGGCCGTCGGCGGCCAGAGCGTCGTGGATGGCCTGCACGTCGGTCGCGTGCAGCCAGATCGCCGCCCCGATACCCGGCTGCGACACCGCGTCGAGGTCGGTGCCGGGGACGACGTCCCGCAGCGCGAACGCGATCGGCGTCGTCTCGAAGACGACGGCGTGCGGCGGGCCGGCCTGCGAGCGGACGAGGCCGAGGTACCGCTCGTAGAACGCCTGGGACGCGGTCAGGTCGCGGGTCTGCAGGGAGATGAAGTCGGGGCCGGTGACGGGCATGTGGAGCTCCTTCGTGTCGTGTCAGTCTTCTGACACAGAGCAACCTATGTCAGACTCCTGACATGAGTCAAGACGGAATCGACCTCGAGACGTCCCTCGGGTACCTGCTCAAGGAAGCCGCGAGCGCCCTCCGCGCCGCGATGGAGGCAGTGCTGCGCCCGCTCGGCATGACGATGACGCACTACTCGTGCCTCGAACTCCTGGCGCAGCGGCCCGGTCTGTCGAACTCCGAGCTCGCACGCGGCGCGTTCGTCACGCGGCAGTCGATGAACGTGTTGCTGCAGGCCCTGGAACGGGACGGCTTCGTGACACGGGCCACCGAGGCACCGGTCGGCAAAGCGCTCCCGACGCGGTTGACAGCGAGCGGCCGCGCGAGCCTCGAGCGTGCGAGTGCGGCGGTCCGTGGTGTCGAGGTCCGGATGCTCGAGGGGTTGTCGGGTGAGCAGCAGGTGGCGGCGCGGGGCGCCCTGCGCAGCATGGTGCGCTCCCTCCGTGGAACCGCCGACGACGAGGTCGGCTCGGTCTGACCACGCGGTACCCTGCCACTGACATTGACGTATTTCATGAGGGGAACCGTTCATGCACGAGGACTTCACCAGCCTGTACCTGTCGAGCCTCTGGCTCAGCGTCGCGATGCTCGCCGGTGGTTTCGCGCGGACCCGGAACCGATCGGCGTGGACCTGGTTCCTCCTGACGCTGCTGTTCGGCCCGCTCGCGGTGCTGCTGCTCGTCACGTGGCCGGCGCGCCCGCCCGGCCGGACCGACCCCGCGCGGAACGATGCGTCCGCATCGGCACCGGACACGGGCGGTTCCGAGGAGTAGCCCTGACGCAGAAGCGCGCAGGACCAGATCCTCTCAGGGAAGGGCGGACACCATGGCGCTGAAGGACGACGCCGTCGCCGACGTCGGCGGGGACCGACGACTGCGGACCGCGCTGTTGATCGTCGGCATCGTGGCGGTCCTCGTCGGTGTCGCCGCGCTCGTGCTCCCGCACGCGACGCTGTTCGCGGTCGCGTGGGTGTTCGGCATCTACCTGCTGGTGTCCGGCTTGTCGATGGTCGTCCGTGCGTTCGCCCGCCGGATCGGCACGGGCCGCCGCATCGGCTTGGTCGTCCTCGGGGCGCTGATCGTCGCCGGGGGCATCGTGGCGCTCGTCGCCCCGCCAGTCGGGGTGCGGTGGATCGCGTTCGTGATCGGCTTCGCCTGGCTGGTCGAGGGCATCACCCTGCTCTACGCCCCGACACCGACGAACCGTGCCCTGACGATCGGTGCCGCGGTGCTCAGCATCGTCATCGGCGTGCTCGTCATCAACTTGCCGTCCATCGGGGCAGCGCTGGCCGTCGTCGCCATCGCCGGCTTCCTGATCCTGTTCGGCATCGTGCAGATCGCCCTCGGGGTCACCGTCGGACGCGCTGACCGATCCGCCACGACCGCCGGACGAGCGGCCTGACCGCAGCTCCTGCGCAGGGGTCCGTCACCCATCGAAGAAGACGTCGGCAGCGTCCATCGGGGCGAACTGCACTTCGAAGTCGCGTTCGTTGGGGATCCACACGTCCCGCCACAGGTCGTCGTGGTCACGTCCGAGCCGGCGGTCGCGGGCCATGCCGCGACGAGCGGCGGTGTCGAGGTCCACGTCGCACCAGACCGCCACGTCGATGTGCGGCATCGCGTCGGGGTGGAAGAGGCCGATGAGGTCGACGACCACGACGTCCGTCGTCGGCAGTGGCTCCGCGGGACCGAGCGCCCGGACCGACCAGTCGAACCGCTGGAACGTGCTCGCTCGCCCCGTCCGGTGCGGTTCGAGGACGGACGACATCAGACGCTCCCGATCGACACCGTCCCAGTCGGCCGACCGCCGGTGGGACCGCTCCGGATCGAGGAAGTCGTCTCCACGGATCCGCACCGCGCCCGGCACGTTGCCGGCCAGACTGCGCGCCAGCGTGGACTTCCCGGAGCCGCAGTACCCCGAGATGCCGACGACGATGGGGTGCCCGGCCGAGGCGCGGCGTGCCGCCACGAGGTCGATGACACCGTGCTGATCCATCGGACCAGCGTACGAGCCGATCACCAGCACGGGATCCGCGCCGACGACTCCTAGGCTCGACGGGTGGACGTCACACTGCGGAACAGCATCCCCGAGGACATCGAGTGGCTCGTCGAGCTGCGTGCGCAGGTCCTCCGTGCCGACCTGGAGCGTCTCGGCCGCTTCGACGCGGTCCGGGTCCGCGGGCGGATGCGTGATGCCTTCGCGCCCGAGCACACCCGGGTCGTCGTGGTCGACGGGTGTGATCGCGGCTCGATCACCGTGCGTCCGGACGCCGACACCCGGTGGATCGAGCACTTCTACCTCGCGCCGGACGTCCAGGGCCGAGGCGTGGGCTCGGTGGTGCTCCGGAGCGTCCTCGACGAACCACACGCCGGACCCGCGCGACTCAACGTCCTGCAGGGCAGCGCCGCGCGCCGGCTCTACGAACGGCACGGTTTCGTCGTCGACACCGAGGACGACGTCGACGTCTTCATGACGCATCGTCCCGTCTGAGCGGGACGAGTACCGCCCCTGAGCAGGGCCTACAGCACCTTGGCGTACCAACGGTCGGAGTACGGGTCGTCGTTGAACGGCGCGACCTGCACGAACCCGAGCCGCTCGTAGAGGGCACAGGCCTCGGCGAGCTCAGCCCGGGTGTCGAGCCGCAGCGACGTGATCCCGCGCGTCCGGCTGACCTCCTCGACGTGTCGCAGGAGCGCCGATCCGACACCCCGACCGCGGCGCTCCGGCAGCGTGAAGACCTTCGTCAGCTCACCGACGGCACCCACGAAACGCACGCCGGCACACGCGACCACCGCTCCTCCGTCCGAGGCGACGACGAACAGCCCGGAATCCCCTTGCAGGTCGTCGAAGGGCTCGTCGAGCATCGCGCGGTCGACCTCGGCCGACGTCGCCACCCGCCCGTACCACCGCGACGCGACCTCGGTCAGGTAGGCCCGCACGATCGCGTCGGCCCGGCCTGCGCCGGGTCGCTCCGTCTCGAAGATCATCGCGCCCCTTGAACAGGCATACCATCCAAGCCTTTTTGGGCCCGGTCGGCGACCAGCTGCGGACGGGAGGCGCGTGGCGGGCCCGCCACGGGCCTCCTGGCCGTCACGTGGTCGCGATCGCGAGCCGCACCCGGCTCAGCGGGACGCCGTCGCCTCACGCGCGGCGGCTTCCGCCGCGACCCAGGCGAGCATGCCGCACTTGACCCGCATGACGAACTTCGAGACGCCGTGGAAGGCGATGAGGTCCTCGAGGACGTCCTCGTCGGGCTCGCCGACGCCGCGGGAGCGCATCATCGTGCGGAACTCGTCGGTCAGTGCGAGGAGCTCCGGGACCGTGCGGCCCACGGCCATGTCGGTGAGGACCGATGCCGACGCCATCGAGATCGAGCAGCCGTCGCCCTGCCAGGCGAGACCGGCGATGCGGTCGGTGCCCGGGTCGAGACGGATGCGGACGGTGATCTCGTCGCCGCACGTGGGGTTGCGCTCGAAGTGCGAGGCGTCGGCGTCGGGCAGGTCGCCGTCGCCGTGCCGGGCCTTGGCGTGGTCGAGGATGACCTGCTGGTACAGGCTGTCGAGGGAGTTCATGCGGTCGCTCCGAAGTAGCCGCGGACCTCGCCGACGGCCGCGATGAACCGGTCCACGTCGTGCTCGGTCGTGTAGACGTAGGTGCTCGCGCGGCTGGTGGCGACCAGGCCGAGTCGGCGGTGCAGGGGTTGGGCGCAGTGGTGCCCCGAGCGGACGGCGATGCCCTGCGCGTCGAGGTACTGCGAGACGTCGTGTGCGTGCACGCCGTCGACGTCGAACGACACCAGGCCCGATCGCGGGACGCCGACCGGTGGACCGACCACGCGGATGCCGGGAACGGCAGCCAGGCCGTCGAGCATGCGCCGGGCCAGGTGCTCCTCGTGCGCGCGGACACGCTCCATGCCGATGCCCTGCAGGTAGCGGACGGCCTCGGCAAGGGCGACGGCCTGCGACACGGGCTGCGTGCCGGCCTCGAACCGCTCGGGCGCCGGCATGAACTCCGACGCCTGCATGGTCACGGTGGTGATCATGGACCCGCCGGTGCGGAACGGGGGCAACGCGTTCAACAGCTCGCTGCGGCCCCAGAGGACGCCGATGCCGTTCGGGCCGAGCATCTTGTGCCCGGAGAACGCGGCGAAGTCGACGCCGAGCTCCTGCACGTCGAGCGGCCGGTGCGGCGCGGACTGGCAGGCGTCGAGGACGACCAGTGCGCCACGGGCGTGGGCGAGACCGACGATCTGCTCGACAGGGGCGACCATGCCGGTGACGTTCGAGACGTGCGCGAACGCGACCACCTTGGTGCGGTCGGTGATCAGGGCCGCGGCGTCCTCTGCGGTCCAGGTGCCGTCGTCGGCGACCGGGACCCAGCGGAGGGTCGCACCCGTCAGCGCGGCGAGTTCCTGCCACGGCACCAGGTTCGCGTGGTGCTCGGCCTCGGTGACCAGGATCTCGTCGCCCGGTCCGATGCGGAAGCGAGCGGCGTCGACCCCGCCGCGGCCACGGCTGGCGTTCGCGATGCCGTAGGCGACGAGGTTGAGGGCGTCGGTGGCGTTCGCGGTCCAGACGACCTCGCTCGGACCGGCAGCGCCGATGAAGTCGGCGACGGTGGAACGGGCGTCCTCGTAGGCATCAGTGCTCAGGGCCGCGAGCGTGTGCGCGCCGCGGTGCACGGCGGCGTTGTCGTGCTCGAGGAACCGGCGCTCGGCGTCGAGGACCTGGGTCGGGCGTTCCGCCGTCGCCCCGGAGTCCAGGTACGCCAACGGTTGCCCGTTCACGTCCTGCGCGAGGATCGGGAAGTCCGACTTGATCGTCTCGACCTCGGCCTCGGTGAGCGGCTGGTTCGGCGCCACGACTGTCACGTCTCGTCCTCCTGGTGTTGCTGTCCGGAGCAACCCGTCAATGGTGGCCGTTGTTCCCGACGGCGTCCAGTCGGCACGGGAACGGCCCAGGACCACGCCGGGTCCTGGGCCGTCGCACGGTGGGGCTACTCGTTGCCGATCTTCTCGTCCGCAGCGTCGCGGGCACCGTCGATCTTGTCGTCGTACTTGCCGCCGGTGGCCTTCTTGACCGCGTCGGCGACGCCCCCGAGGACCTTGTCGCTGATGTCCTCGGCCTTCTCGCTCTTCAGGGCGTCCTGGACCTTGTTGTCCTTCAGGAAGTCCTGGGCCTTCTTCGTGATGTCGTCGAACCCCGCCATGGCCTGCTCCTCAGATCGGTGCGGAGCCCGTCGCTCCGTCATGCCGCAGATGGTAGGCCGCGGAGCCGTCGTCCGTCCCGGAACGTGACGAAGTGTTCACACCATCTGGGCGCTGCGTCGACGTGCCAGGACGTACCCGACCGCGACCGCCCCGGACACCGCGAGGAGCGACGGGATGAGGATGTCGGTGCCCTCCTGCGTGAACTCGACCACCAGGACGAGCGCCGTGAACGGGGCCCGCATCGTGGTCGCCAGGAACGCCGCGGCGCCGACGAACGCGAAGGCCGCCAGGCCCGGGCCGTCGGCCGGCCAGAGCAGGAGCCACGCGCCACCGAGGCCGCCGCCGATCGCCGAACCGATCGCGATCGAGGGCGTCAGGGTGCCGCCGACCGCGCCGGCACCGATGGTGGCCGACGTGGTGATGGTGCGGACGACGCCGAGCAGGAGCAGCAGCACGATCGGCGCCAGGCCGGCGACGGTGCCGTCGTCGAGCGAGGCGTTCATCGCGACGAGGCCCAGCGCCCGCCCGTTGCCGAGGATCTCGGGGAACGGCACCGCGATGAGCCCGACCATCGCGAACACCACCGGCAGCACGACGAGCAGGTGCCAGCCCTTGGGAGCGATGCCCTGCAGCCGGTTGGTGAGCTTCACGAACCCGACGCCGGCCAGGCCGAGGACGGGCCCGACGATGATCGCCCAGACGAGCAGCGACGGCGACATGTGCATCGCCGGCACGTGGTAGAGCACCTCGTCCGGGATCACGAGCCGGGCGACGAACGCGGCGACGGCGCTCGTGGCGAACGCGGGCAGCGCCGTGGCGAAGCTGATCTCTCCGAGCAGGACCTCGACGGCGAACAGCGCACCGCCGAGCGGGACGTCGTACACCGCGGCGAGGCCCGCTGCCGCTCCGCAGGCGACCAGGATCTTCGTCTCGCGCGGGGTGAGACCGGCACGACGGGTGACGAGTTGGGAGAGCCAGGCGCCGACCTCGCGCGGGGCGACCTCCTTGCCGATCGAGGCGCCGAGACCGACCGCCAGGATCTGCACGCCGGCGTTCGCCAGGGTCGCGAGCGCGGGCATCCGCTTGCCGCCCACCGCCGCGGTGACGGACACGATCGGGCGCCCCCAGCGCCGGAGCGCCCACCAGGCGAAGCCCGTCAGGACACCGGCGGCCACGAGCGCGAGGAACCGGTTCAGCGCCGACGGCGCGTCCGCCGCCTCGAGGTGCCCGCCGAAGCCGTAGCCGAACGCCACGAACTGGATGAGCTGCAGCGCGAGCCACACGGCGATGCCGGCGATCCCACCGGAGACGCCCACCAGGGCGGTGACGACGGCGAGCTTGAGCGCCCAGACGGGGGTCGCGTGTCCGGAGCGCGGCATGTCGGAAACCCTAGCGGCTCCGATCACCGGCACCGGGCCTCCCGGTCGTCGCACCTGCCGTCAGACGGCCGTCAGACGGAACGGGACCACGCAGTCGGCGGGCACGAGCGGCGGGTGCAGGCCGACCGTGCCGAGCACCCGACCGCTGAACACCCGTGCGCCGCTCCACCAGTCCGGCCGGACGATCCCGTGCCCGTCGCCGACCACGATCGGGTCGACGCGGTACGAGACGTCCGGGTCGAGGTCGCGGAAGGTGACTCGACCGGTGCCGGACACCTCGGACCGCCCGATGCTCGCCAGGAAGAAGACCGCCTGCTGCCGGTCCGGCGTGACCGTGCCGTACACGAGTCGGGAGTCGTCGACCTCGTCCATCCGCACCAGGTCGCCGCCGTGCAGCAGCCCGCGCAGCTCCTTGTACAGCGCGATCCACTCCGCCAGCGACGCCGACTCCTCCGCCGTCGCCTCGGTGAGGTCCCACTCGATGCCCAGGTGCCCGACGAGCGCGGTGCCGGCCCGGAAGGCCAGGTCGTGCACGCGGCCCGTCGAGTGGTTCCTGCCGCTCGCGATGTGCGCGCCGAGGAGCTCCGGGGGCAGGAGCTGCTGCGTCCACCGGTGCATCTGCTGCCGCTCGAGGGGGTCGATGTCGTCGGACACCCAGACGCGGTCGGTGTGCTCGATCACGCCGAGGTCGACCCGCGCGCCGCCCGACGCGCACGACTCGATCTCGAGCCTCGGGAAGCGCTCCTTCAGGGTCGCCATCAGGTGGTACGTCGCCAGGGTCTGCTCGTGCACCGCCGCGCCGCCACCGGGGAACCCGGCCTCCACCAGGTCGCGGTTGTGGTCCCACTTGACGTACTCGATGCCGTACTCGCCGATGATCGCCGTCATCCGCTCGAGCACGTACTCGTACGCCTCGGGGATCGCCAGGTCGAGCACCTGCTGGTCGCGGGACCGCATCGGCAGTCGGCCGCCCGCCTGCATGATCCACTCCGGGTGGGCGCGGGCGAGGTCGCTGTCCTCGTTCACCATCTCGGGTTCGAACCACAGGCCGAACTCCATGCCGAGGGCCCGGACACGGTCCACGATCGGCCCGAGCCCGTCGGGCCAGACGTCCTCGTCGACGTACCAGTCGCCGAGCCCGAGGTGGTCGTTCCGGCGGCCGCGGAACCACCCGTCGTCGAGCACGTACCGCTCGACCCCGAGGGCGGCGGCGCGCTCCGCCAGGTCGGTCAGCCGGGCGAGGTCGTGGTCGAAGTACACGGCCTCCCAGACGTTGATCGTCATCGGCCGCGGCGTCGTCGGGTGCTGCGGCCGGCTGCGGAGCCACTGGTGGAACCGTCGGGCCTGGTCGTCGAGCCCGTCACCGTGGGCGAACCACACCCACGGCCCCTCGTACGTCTCGCCCGTGCCGAGCCGGACCTCGCCCGGCAGCAGCAGTTCGCCGCCGCCGATCACCTGGCGCCCGGTCGACAGGCGTTCGGCGTGGTGCCGGTGGTTCCCGCTCCACCCGGTGTGCACGCCCCAGACCTGACCGCGGGCGAAGCCGAAGCCGGGCTCCCCCACCGTCAGGACGGTCGCGGCGTCGGCACCGGTCCGGCCCTTCCGGCTCTCGCGCTGGTGGGTGCCGACGACGAGCTCGCGGCGCTGCGGGGTGCGTTCCTTGCCCCATCGACCGGCGAAGTCCAGGACCTCGCGCGCACCGGACGGGATCGGCATCGCCACCGTCAGGTCGTCCACCGTGTAGACGCCCTCGGCGGTGTTCGTGACCGCGGCCCGGGCACGGACGAGTCCGGAGACGAGCACCTCGATCGTCAGCCGGACGGCGAGGCCCGCGGTGTCGTCGGCAGCCTCGGCCGTGACGGTCGTGTCGGTCACGTCGAGCGACCGCACGGTGAACGCCGGCGACCAGTCGTGGCCGTCGCGGTGTCCGGCCAGGCCGGGTCGTCCGCTCCACCCGCGGTTCGGCTCGGGCAGCACGGCGACACGGACGGGGTCGTCCATCTCGTTCTGGGCCACGGGGGCGACGTCCGCGTCGGCGAGTGCGACGAGCGCGTCGTCGTCGAGTGGCCCGAGGGCTGCACCCCAGTGCACCACCGCGGGCAGCGCGTGGTCACGGCAGTCGAGGACGAGGGAGACGCCCCCGGCGGTCAGGTGGACGAGGTCGTGCGGGGTCACGGCCCCAGTCTTCCTCAGAACCAGCGCTTGACCTTGAACACGACCCACAGGATCGCGGCGAACAGGATCATCCCGACGATCGACAGCGGGTAGCCCCAGGTCCACGTCAGCTCGGGCATGTGCGTGAAGTTCATCCCGTAGATGGCGGCGATGAGCGTCGGGGCGAACAGGATCGCCGCCCAGCCGGAGATCCGCTTCGTGTCGTCGTTCTGCTTCTGCGCAGCCAGGGTGGAGTCGACGGTCAGCGCGTTCTGCAGCAGCTGCCGGAACGTGTCCAGCCGCTCCACCGTGCGGATGGCGTGGTCGAGGACGTCGCGGAACCGGCGCTGCATCTCGATCGGCAGGTGGTACTTCTCGGCGCCGCGGTGCAGGTTCTCGATGATGTGGATCAGCGGGCGGGCCGCACGCTGGAAGTCGACGACCTCGCCGAACAGTTCGTAGACGCGCCGCGAGACCCCGGCCTCGCCCGCGAACAGCTGGTCCTCGATCTGGTTGATGTCCTCTTCCAGCCCGTCGATCACCGGCACGTAGCCGTCGACGATCGTGTCCATGAGCGCCCAGAGCTGCGCCTGCGGTCCGACCGTCACCAGGCCGGGCTTGCCGCTCATCCGCTGCAGCGCTCGCGGGACGGTCGGCTTGCCGCGCGGGTCGGCCTTCACCACGACGAGGAAGAAGTTCTCGCCGACGAAGGCGTGCACCTCGCCGAACGCCACCTCTTCCTGCCCGTCGTTGTAGAGCGCGGGCTTGAGGACCACGAAGAGCGTCGAGCCGTACCGCTCGAGCTTCGGTCGCTGGTGCCCCTCGGCGGAGTCCTCGACCGCGAGCTCGTGCAGGCCCAGGGCGACCGCGACGTCGCCGAGCTCCTGCGCGTCCGGTTGGTACAGCACGATGCACGCGCTCGCGCCCTGCTCGTCGAGCATCCGGAAGGTGTCGTCCAGCGACGGACTCGCCATCGGGGCGATCCGGTCGACGTACACGGTGTTCATCTCGACGCTCACGCGACCACCGTACGCAGGTGACCAGCTTTCGGACGGGAGGCCCGTGGCGGGCCCGCCACGGGCCTCCCGTCCGCCGTCCCCCGCAGGCTGAACGCACGCTGCGCGCCCGACAGGACCGCCCGCCTACGGTGCAGGTCATCAGCATGCTGACGAAGGGAACGGTCATGAAGAGGATCTGGAAGCGCATCGCGGTCGCCGTGAGTGCCGTCGTCGCGGTGGTCGGGGCGTTCGTCGGGTCCGGCGCGGCCGGCGGGACGCCGATCCAGGACGCTGCCGGCGGAGCACTGTCCGCGTCGTCGACCGCCATCGCACCGGACGGTCCGGCGTTCTCGATCTGGAGCGTCGTCTACGTCGGCCTCATCGCCTACGCGATCCGCCAGCTCTTCCGCACGTCGGACGACGCCCGGCACGCGGAGCTCGCGGTGCCGGCGATCCTGTCGCTGCTGCTCAACGCGGCGTGGATCCTGTCGGTGCAGTTCGGGTTCCTGTGGGCGAGCGAGCCGATCATCGTGGCCCTGCTCGCGGTGCTGGTCTGGACGTTCACGATCCTGCGGCGGACGAACCCCTCCGGCGTCGTCGAGGCGATCGTCACCGACGGCACGTTCGGCCTCTACCTCGGGTGGGTGTGCGTCGCGACGGCGGCGAACACGGCCGCGGTGCTGACGGCAGCGGGCTTCCGGGGCTTCGACCTCGGGCAGGACGTCTGGGGTGTGCTCGTCGCAGCGGTGGCCGGGCTCGTCGGGCTGCTGCTGGCGGTGTGGGGTCGGGGGCGCCTGGCGCCGATGCTCTCCCTGGCGTGGGGGCTGGCGTGGGTGGCGGTCGCGCGGCTCGACGGTCCGCTGGTGTCGACGCCGACCGCCGTCGCTGCGGTCGTCGCAGCCGCCGCGGTCGTGGTGGTGACGGTCGCCGTGCGGGCGCGTGCGGGCTGGTCCGGCGCGCGTGGGCTGGCCCGAGTCTCGGCCTGAGCGACACTTCTCGGGCGCTCGGCTGCGAGAACTGTCGCCCAGCCCGAGTCTCGGGGCCTGGGCTCTACCGCGCGGACGCCACCAAGCCATGCGCGGCCGCCACGGCCTCGTTCGTGACCTGGCCGGCGTGCACGTTGAGGCCGAGGGCGAGCGACGGGTCGGCGGCCAGAGCGGCCTCCCACCCGCGGTCGGCGATCGCGACGGCGTACGGCAGCGTCGCGTTCGTCAGCGAGATCGTCGAGGTGCGGGGCACCGCTCCGGGCATGTTCGCCACGCAGTAGTACACGGTGTCGTGCACCGCGAACGTCGGGTCGTCGTGGGTGGTCGGGTGCGAGCCCTCGAAGCAGCCGCCCTGGTCGATCGCGATGTCGACGAGCACCGATCCCGGCCGCATGTCCGCGACCATGGCATCGGTGACGAGCTTCGGCGCGGACGCCCCGGGGATGAGCACGGAACCGATCACCAGGTCCGCCTCCCTGAGTTCCGAAGCGATGGCGTGCGCCGACGACCGCAGCGTGGTGATCCGCCCGTCGAACCGGGCGTCGAGCGCGCGCAGCCGCGGCAGGCTGATGTCGAAGACCGTCACGTCGGCCCCCATGCCGAGCGCCATCGTCGCGGCGTGCTCGCCCGCGACACCACCGCCGATCACGACGACGCGGCCCTTCGGCGTGCCGGGCACCCCACCGAGCAGCAGTCCGCGTCCGCCGTTCGTGCGCATCAGGTTGTAGGCGCCGACCTGGGCGGACAGCCGTCCGGCGACCTCGGACATCGGCGACAACAGGGGCAGCGAGCGGTCCGGCAGCTGCACGGTCTCGTAGGCGATCGCGGTGGCCCCGGAGTCGATGAGTGCATCGGTCAGCGGACGGTCGGCCGCCAGGTGCAGGTACGTGAAGAGCACCTGGCCGGGGCGGATGAGCGGGTACTCGGACGCCACCGGCTCCTTCACCTTCAGGATCAGCTCGGCGCGCGCCCAGACCTCGGCGGCGGTGTCGACGATCTCGGCGCCGGCGGTGCGGTACTCGTCGTCGGGGAACGCCGACCCGGTGCCGGCACCGGCCTGCACCAGGACCTGGTGGCCGTGCAGCGCCAGCTCGGCGACACCCGCCGGGGTGGCCGCCACGCGGTACTCGTTGTTCTTGATCTCGATGGGGACGCCGATGCGCATCGCGGACTCCTTCGTGGGTGGTGCTCTCGTCCCCACCATTCAGCGCCGGGTTCGTTGCAGTGACGTTACAGCCGAACATCCGGATGAGCCACGGCGGATCCGTGCGATGA
This sequence comes from Curtobacterium sp. MCJR17_020, assembly GCF_003234365.2. Lineage (NCBI taxonomy): Bacteria > Bacillati > Actinomycetota > Actinomycetes > Micrococcales > Microbacteriaceae > Curtobacterium > Curtobacterium sp. MCJR17_020. Next base: position 2,884,488 of record NZ_CP126260.1, read on the forward strand.
GATTCGGCGGTCAGCCGATCAGAAGACCTTGCCCGGGTTCAGGATGCCTGCCGGGTCGAACACCCGGCGGATCCCCCGCTGCAGCTCGAGGACGTCCTCGCCGAGCTCGTCACCGATCCATCGGCGCTTCAACACCCCCACGCCGTGCTCGCCGGTCAGGGTCCCGCTCAACTCGATCGCGGCACGGAACACCGCGTCGGCGGCGTCCCACACGTGCTGCGGCACCTCGTCGCCGTCGAACACGAAGTTCGGGTGCAGGTTGCCGTCGCCGGCGTGCGCCACGGTCGGGATCGAGACCCCGTGTTCGCGGCCGATCTCCTCCACGCGGGCGAACATCTCGGCGAGCCGGCTGCGCGGCACCGCGACGTCCTCGATGAGCACCCGGCCGCGCGACTCCATCGCGGCGTGGAAGGACCGGCGGATGGTGAGCAGGCGCTCGCGTTCCGTCGCCGACCCGGCCAGGTGCACGGTTCCGCCCTCGGCCTGGAGGCGCGGCACGGCCCCCAGCGCGGCCTCGGTCGCACCCGGGCCGTCGAACTCCACGAGCAGGAAGACCCCGCCCGCAGCGGTGCTCCCCACCGTCTCGACGATCACCTCGGGTCCCAGGTACGCCGCGATCCCCTCGAGGGCCAGGGCGTCCAGCAGCTCGACCGTCGACGGCCGGTCCGCTCCCGCCACCACGGCCGCTGCAGCGGCGGCGGCCTGCTGCACGGTCGGGTAGACGGCCCCGAGGGTCGCGGGCTCCCCCGCCGGGATCGGTACGAGTCGGACCGTCGCGCCGACGATGACGCCGAGCGTGCCCTCGGACCCGACGAGCAACGCCGTCAGGTCGAGACCGGTCACGCCCTTGACGGTGCGGTGGCCGGTCGACACGAGCCGGCCGTCCGCCAGCACGACGTCGAGTCCGAGCACGGCCTCGCGCGTGACGCCGTACTTCACGCACCGCAGACCACCGGCGTTCGTGGCGATGTTCCCGCCGACGCTCGCGATCGCCGCACTCGCCGGGTCCGGTGCGAAGCGCAGCCCGTGCTCGGCGACGGCGGCGTTCAGCGCACCGTTGAGCACCCCGGGTTCGACGACGGCGAGTTCGTCCTCGACGGACACCTCGACGATGCGGTCCATCCGCGCGACGCTGAGCACCACCGTGCCCTCGGTGCCGTTCGCGCCACCCGCCAGACCGGTGCCGGCGCCGCGCGGGACGACGGGGACGCCCAGGGCCGAGCAGGTCCGGAGTGTCGCCTGCACGTGCTCGACGGTGCGGGCCTCGACGACGGCGACCGGACCGCCGGGTGCGATCCAGCCGGACTTGTCGGTCCGCGCGGTGTCGAGCACGCCCGGTTCGGTCCGGACGACGGTGCCGTCGGGGTCCTGCAGGGCGGAGCGGAGCGCGGTGACGACGGTGTCCATGTCGTCACGCTACCGCCGCCGGGTGGACTCCCCCGGCTCGGCGCCCCACGGCGGTCAGCGCGTGCGGAGCGACTCGCTCGGCAGCTCGCCGAAGCGGGCACGGTACGTCGCCGAGAACCGCCCGAGGTGGCCGAAGCCCCACGACCGGGCGACGTCGGCGACCGAGGTCTCGTCGCGCGCGCCCCCGAGCAGGTCCGCCCGCGCACCGTCGAGCCGCACTCCGCGCAGCAGGTCGCCGGGCGTCTGGTCGAGGTGACGCCGCAGGGACTGCTGCAGCCCGCGCGGGCTGAGCCCCGCGGCCGCGGCGATCTCGGGTGTGCCGATGGGTTCGCGGGCGTGCTCGTGCACGAAGTCGAGCGCCCGGCGGACGCGGCCGTGCTCCGGACCGCCGCCGGCTACGGTCGACCGCCACCGGTCGCGCTGCGGGAACGCACGGATCGCAGCGGTCGCGAACGCCTCGGCGATGTCGCGCTGCGCGATCGGGTTGAGCTCGTGGTCGACGTCGAGCCACGTCGACGAGTGCTTCCGGACCACGTCCTGCCACGCGGCCGTGCCCGCAGCCGTCGGACGCTGCATCGGCTCGAAGGCGAAGTCGTCCTCGCCGACCAGCGTCCGGACGAAGTCGCGGTCGAGGTGCACGAGGTTCAGCGCGATGTCGCGGTGGTGCAGGGAGTACGGCTCGGCGAACGGCAGCACGACGGGCACGCCGGCTTCGAGCGCCCAGGTCTCGCCGCCGCAGGTGATCCGGCTGGAGCCACTCCGCATCCAGGCCACCAGGAACTCGTCGTCGACCTGGCTCTCGCTGCGCAGGTCGACCATGAACCGCGACGACCGCAGCGACATCCGGTCGTCGCCGACGCCGGCGAAGTCCCAGTGCGCGGTGGGGCGGGTGCGCCGGACCGCGGGTGCCCGGAAGTCGTAGTCACGCCCGAAGAAGGCGAGCGCCTGGTCGACGTCAGTGCCGACTACGCGACGGGAGTACCGGCCGCCCGGTCGGTCCATCGAGATCACCATGGCCGAGAACGTACCCGGCACCCCCGACAGAACCGGGTCACATCCTGACTCAGGGCTGGAGGATCGCCTGCCCGACGCTCTCGTCCAGGATCAGGTCCGTGACGAGCCCGGACGCCAGCGCACCCCGCAACGATGCTGCCTTCGACCGGCCCGCGACGACACAGACCCGCCGCGGCGCGCGCTTGATGATGTCGAGGTCCGGCCCGCCGGCGCGCGCGTTCACGCCGATGTCCCGCCACGACCCGTCGGCCCGGTAGAACACCGTCGAGACGTCCCCGACGACCTGGGCCTTCGTGAGCTCGTCGCGGTCCGCAGGGTCGAGGTAGCCGCCCGAGTACACGTGCGACGGCACCGGGGCCTGCGGGGCGCCCACACCGAACACCACCAGGTCCATCCGCTCGTGCAGGTCGAGCACGCGGCGGATCGAGCGCTCGCGGAACAGCGCCTCCTTCGTCGCCGGGTCGTCGAAGAACGCCGGCACCGGGAACTGCTGCACGAACGCGCCGTAGGCCTCGCCGAACCGCCGCAGGATCTCCGAGGCGTAGACGATGCCCGTGGTCCGGGTGTTCGCGGCACCGTTGATCTGCACGATGGTCGACCCGTGCGTGGTCTTCGGCACCAGGTACCGGCTGACCGCGCTCACCGTCGAGCCCCACGAGATCCCGATCACCATGTTCGACTCGACGTACTGCGTCAGGATCCGGGCGGCGGACAGGGCGACCCGTTCCAGCCGGTCGACGTCGCTCGTGTGGTCCGGCACCGGGACGACGTGCGCGTGCACCCCGAACCGCGAGCGGATGCTGCGGCTCAGCGCGGCGGCCTGGTCCAGGGGCGAGCGGATCTGGATGTCGACGAGTCCGGTGTCCCTGGCGTACTTCAGCAGGCGCGACACCGACGAGCGCGAGGTCGCGAGTTCGTCCGCGATGGCGTCCATCGTCAGGTCCTGCAGGTAGTACAGGTGGGCGGCGCGCAGCGCCTGCTGCGTGCGCATGGGCTGAGCCGCATCGCTCATGGTGCTCCGATCTGTCGAACGCAACCATGCACGGACGTGCACGGCCTCTGCAACCCCTGTCGCGCCTCCCGGCCCCCGGATCGGAGCGCACGACACGTGTGCTGCACGTTCGTGCACGCAAGTTGCCCGACCTCCCAAACCGGCGCACGATCGATCCTGACCACGAGAACAGACGAAGGAAGCGACGAACCATGTCGAAGAAGACACAGCCCAGGAACACGGTGACCGTCCTCACCGAGCGCCCGAACGCGCAGGTCCTCGTCGTCGGCGGCGGCATCAACGGCATCGCCACGTTCCGCGACCTCGCACTGCAGGGCGTCGACGTCGCCCTGGTCGAGCGCGGCGACTACGCGTCGGGTGCGTCCGCTGCGTCGAGCCACATGATCCACGGCGGCATCCGCTACCTCGAGAACGGCGAGTTCCGCCTGGTGCGCGAGAGCGTCCAGGAGCGCAACGGCCTCATCCGCATCGCCCCGCACTACGTCAAGCCGCTGCAGACGACGATGCCGATCTTCTCGACGTTCTCCGGCATCATGAACGCCCCGCTGCGCATGCTGACGCACAAGCAGCGCTCCACCAAGGAGCGCGGCGCGATGCTCATCAAGATCGGCATGACGATCTACGACTCCTTCTCGCGCGACGGCGGCTCCGTCCCGAAGCACGTCTTCCGCACCAAGAAGGCCGCGCTCGAGGACATGCCCGCCCTCAACAAGGACCTGAAGTACACGGGCACCTACTACGACGCGAGCGTGCACGAGCCCGAGCGCCTGGCCCTCGACGTCCTCAAGGACGGCATCGCCGCGGGCACCGGGACCGGCTCCGCCGCGACCGCCCGCGCGACGAACTACGTCGAGGCAGCCGGAACCCGCGACGGCGGCGTGCTGCTGCGCGACCGCGAGACCGGCGAGGAGTTCGTGTTCACCGCCGAGGTCGTCATCAACGCGTCCGGCCCCTGGACCGACCTGACGAACGAGGCGTTCGGCGGCGAGACGAAGTTCATGGGCGGCACCAAGGGCTCGCACATCGTCGTCCAGAACGACGAGCTGCTCGAAGCCACCAAGGGCCGTGAGCTGTTCTTCGAGAACGACGACGGACGCATCGTCCTCATCTACCCGCTCAAGGGCCGGGTCCTCATCGGCACGACCGACATCGACGCCGACCCCTCGAAGCCGGTCACGACGACCGACGAGGAGATCGACTACTTCTTCGGGCTCGTGAAGCACGTGTTCCCGCAGATCGACGTCACCCGCGACCACATCGTCTACAGCTACTCCGGCATCCGCCCGCTCCCCCGCCACGAGGACACCGCCCCCGGCTTCGTGTCGCGTGACTACCGGATCGTGGACACCCAGATCGCCGGGCTGCCGGAGTCGACCGTGCTGTCGCTCGTCGGCGGCAAGTGGACGACGTTCCGCGCCCTCGCCGCACACCTGTCGACCGAGGCCACCACGAAGCTCGGCATGACCCGCAAGGTCGACACCACCGGCATGCCGATCGGCGGTGGCAAGGAGTTCCCGACCACCGACGCGCAGCGCGCCCTGTGGATCACGTCGCACCGTGACGGTCTGGACGAGTCCCTCGTCGAGGGCCTGCTGGAGCGCTACGGCACCCGTGCGGCCGAGGTCGTGGACGTCCTGACCGACGGCCCCGTCGAGGCGCTCGAGTCCGACCCGTCGCTCACCCGCGCCGAGGTCGCGTACTTCGCCGAGCACGAGCAGGCCGTCCACCTGGTCGACGTGGTGCTGCGCCGCACGAACCTCGCGTTCGTCGGCGGTGTCACGATCGACCTGCTCGACGAGCTGGCCGATGTCCTCGCCGGGGCGCTCGACTGGACGCCCGAGGAGCGCGCGGACGAGGTCCAGCGCACGCTCGACGTGCTGCGCGAGGCGCACCGCGTGATCGTGCCGCTGACGTCCGCAACGGCACAGGCGTCGGCGTCGCAGCTCGCGTAGTCGACGCGACCACGAGACGGACGGGAGGCCCGGTACCAGCTGGTACCGGGCCTCCCGTCTCGGCCGTCACCCCGCTGGCGCGGTGCGCCGGTACCGGCGGGTGGGGCCCACCTCCCGTCCGTTCGTGGGTCGCCTTCGCGAGCCGCTGGTCGCGTCGGCGACCCGTGCGTCAGTAGCGCTCGCCGGTCGGGTCGAGCGCGGTGCGGTCGATGAGCTGGTCACCACCGATCGGCTCGCCCTCCCAGTCGACCAGGTGCCAGCCGTCGGCGAATGACCCCTCGAGCTCGACGATGCCGGTGTTCTCCAGGTGGCGCTTGGTGCCGAAGTGGTCCGGGGTGTTGTCGGCGGCCGCGCTCGCCCAGGTACGGATCGCCGCACCGTGACTCACCGCCGCCGCCACGCCGACGCCGGTGGCCTCGATCTGCCGCACGGCGTCGTCGTACCGCTCGAAGAACTCGAGACCGCTCTCCGCCCCGGGCATCCGGGTCGTGCGGTCCCCGCCGGACCAGCCGTGCACGGTGGTGATGTACAGCTGCACGGACACCGTGTCGCTCTTGCCCTGGGTGTCGCCGGCCTCGATCTCACGGAGCCCGGGGAGCACGACGGGCTCGAGTCCGAGCGACGCCGCCAGGGGTGCCGCGGTGATCTGCGTCCGGACCATGGTGGAGGCGAAGAGCCGCTCGATCCCCCGGTCGGCCAGGGCTGCCGGCAGGGCGTCCGCCTGCTGCTGGCCGAGCTCGGTCAGGCCGGGTCCGGGCACCTCGGCGTCGAGGACACCGTTCACGTTCGCGGGGGTCTGGCCGTGGCGGATGAGCAGCAGTCGCATGGATCAACCCTACGGACCACCGCCGACGTCAGCCCTGGCGGGTGTTCCAGCGGGGGTTCTGCTTGTTGATGACGTAGACCCGGCCGCGGCGACGGACGACCTGCGAGCCGGGGATCTTCTTCAGTGCCTTGAGCGAGTTGCGGACCTTCATGGTTCTCCTCCGTCGGCGCTCTCTTGTTGAGAACGGTTTTCAGGTAGGGTACTCGACATGCGTGCTGCCGCCATCACCCTCGTCACCGCCCTCCACGAGGTCGACGCCGACCGCGTCGCCGCCCGGATCGCCACGGGGCACCGGATGCACGTCGACGGGAGTGCGTTCGCAGCGGCCCGCGCGGTCGCCGAGCGGGCCGACCACCTCGATCGCGCCTGCGGCCCCGATGCCGACCACGGCCTCGTCGTCACCCTGCGACCCGGCTCCGACGCCCGCGCCGTGGGCATGATGCTCGCGAACGCCGCCCGGAGCGAGACCGGCGACGACCGAGTGCTCCGACACGTGATCGGGGTGCTGCGGGCCGACGACGTCGCCCACCTGCTGTGGTCCGACGTCGACGACGCGTTCGTGGCCGCCGACCGGGTCGCATCACTCGTCGAGTACGCGACCGTCATCGCGCTCGACCGTCTCGCACCGCTGTCCCTGCGCCGCCGTCGCGCACTGGTGGCACTGCTGCACCGGCTCGCGCCGCAGGCCGTGATCGTGGCACTGCCCGCACTCCGGACCGCGCGCGACCTGCCCGCGTCGAACGGCGGGGCCGCTCGGGTCCTTGCTTCGGGCGCCGGGTGGATGCGCGCCCTGTCGAGCGGCGCCGACACCGGCCGGGACGCCCGCGACGACCTGGTCGCGATGCGATACCGGGAGCCGCTGCCGTTCCACCCCGGGCGACTGGCCACCGTGATCGAGCGAGACCTGGCCGCCGGTGGCTCGGGCCGGGTGCTCCGCTCGAAGGGGTTCTTCCGGCTGGCGTCACGCCCGGACCACGTCGGATCGTGGTCGAGCTTCGGGGCGATGCTCGCGCTCGACCCCACCGCGAACCCGTCGTGGGACGCCGACGCCCCGATCGGGCAGGCGCTTTGGTTCGTCGGCGAGCGGCTCGACGTGCGGGCGATCGAACGAGCCCTCGACGGGGCGCTGCTCACGCCGCCGGAGCTGCTGGCCGGGCCGGAGCTGTGGCGCGGGTGGGCGGACCCGTTCCCCGTGTGGCCGGCGGTGGACCCGGCGTCGGAGCACCGGCACGAGTGAGGGCGGGATCGCGACTGCTCCGACTCCGAACGACGTCCGCGACGTCGTGCGACGACCACGATGTCGTTCCCGCCCCCGTGCAACAGCCCGCGCGTGCAACGAACGACGAGGCCGATGTCGTACGACATCGACCTCGTCGTTCCGAGTCGAACGACCCGCGAGCGCCCCCGGCGTCAGCGCGCCGGCACGGCCTCAGCATCGGCGGCGTCGCGCGCGGCCCGGGCTGCGGCGTCCTGCGCGGCGAACGGCAGGTCGCCGAGGTCCAGGTGCGGGTTCGTGTCCTGCGTGAGCACGAGTTCCTTCGCCTCGGCCTCGGTCTCCACCGCCGGCATCGAACCCGGCAGCGGACGGCGCGAGGACTCCTTCATGCAGAAGACGCCGATCGCACCGACGACGCTCATCGCCATCAGGAAGTACGCGGGAGCGAGCTCGTCCCCGGTCACGGTCAGCAGCGCCTGCACGATCAGGGGCGTGGTCCCACCGAAGACCGCGATGGCGATGTTGTAGGCGAAGCCCATGCCGCCGTACCGCGTCGAGGTCGGGAACAGCGCCGGCAGCGACGCAGCCTGGTTCGACACCCACAGCGCGGTCATCAGTGCGAGCAGCCCGAGTCCGGCCAGCGTGGACCACTGCGCTCCGTGCCCGATCAGCATGAACGCCGGCACGACGAGCACCACGGTCGTCGCGGCACCGATCCACATCACGACGCGTCGACCGAGCTTGTCGGACAGCTTGCCGGTGAGCGGGAGCATGACCGCCAGCAGCAGCAGCACCGGGATCGTCAGCAGCGTGCCGTCGAGCGGGGAGTACCCGAGCGAGTCGGTCAGGTAGGTCGGCATGTACGAGGTCAGGGCGTACCCGACGGTGTTCGACGCCGCGACGAGCATGATCGCGATGACGATCGGCCGCCAGTGGTCGCGCACCATCACGAGCACGTTCGCGGGACGCTCCCCGTCGAAGGACGCGCGGGTCTCGGACGCGGCCTCCTGCGCGGCCTGGGTCGCCTGGAACACCGGCGACTCCTCGATGCGCAGACGGAACCAGATCGCGACGACGCCGATCACACCGGCCGCCAGGAACGGGAAGCGCCAGCCGTAGGCGACCATCGCGTCCTCGCCGAGGGTGATCTGCAGCACCGAGACCACGGTCGCACCGAGCGCGAAGCCCAGGTAGCTGCCGAAGTCCAGGATGCTCGCGAAGAACCCGCGGCGGCGGTCCGGGGCGTACTCGGTCACGAAGGTCGTCGCGCCGGCGTACTCACCGCCGGTCGAGAACCCCTGCGCCAGCTTCAGCACGACCAGCACGATCGATGCGAACACGCCGATCGTCGCGTAGGCGGGCAGCGCACCGATGAGGAACGTCGACGCCGCCATCATGATGAGCGTCGTCGCGAGCACCTTCTGGCGCCCGATGCGGTCGCCGAGACGGCCGAAGACGATGCCGCCGAGCGGACGGGCGATGTACGTCGCAGCGAAGACACCGAGGCTGAACAGGATCTGCACGGCGGGCTCGGCGGTCGGCAGGAAGACCTTCCCCATCGTGACCGCCAGGTAGCCGTAGACACCGACGTCATACCACTCCATCGTGTTGCCGACGACCATGCCGCTCACCGCGCGGCGCATCATGCTCTTGTCGACCACGGTGACGTCGCTCTCGCGCAGACGTCGGTGCGGCCGGGTCGGGGTATGGCTGGGATCGGAGCCCATGTCTCTCCTCGAGGATCGTGACGAGCCAGCAGGGACCGGCTCGGGCCGGTGGAGACCGGCTCAGGAACAGCGAGCGACGTTACCGAGCAACCGAAATGTCATTGGCCGGTGATTCTCAGGCAGCGGCGTGTCACCCGAACGGGGGTGGGGCCCGATCCGCATGCGTCTGCGGATCCGCAAGGCTGAGTAACGAGGACATAACATCGGCGCATGGCGATCGAACCCGAGACGAAGAGCTGGACCTGGGTCATCGAGGGCACCTGCCCCGAGTGCGGCTACGACGGCACCACGGTGTCGATCCGCGACGTGCCGGGGATCATCGACGCGAACACGACCGCGTGGCCGACCGAACTCGGCCGGGCCGACGTGCGCGAGCGTCCCGACGACCACACCTGGTCGGCACTCGAGTACGGCGCCCACGTGCGCGACGTGCACCGGAAGATGAGCGAGCGGCTCGCACTGATGCTCGCCGAGGACGCCCCGACGTTCCCGAACTGGGACCAGGACGCCACCGCGGTCCAGGACCAGTACGGCGAGCAGGACCCGGCCGTCGTCGTCCGGGAGCTCGGCGAGGCCGCACACCGGGCAGCGCGGGCGTTCGACGAGGTCCGTGACGACCAGCTCGAGCGCACGGGGCTGCGGTCGGACGGCAGCGCATTCACCGTCGCAAGCCTCGCGACGTACTACGCGCACGACCCCGTCCACCACCTGTGGGACGTGCGGCGCACGCACTAGACGCGGCGACGGGCGGACGGGAGGCACGGTGCGGTCCCGCCCCGCGCCTCCCGTCCGCTCGGTGGTCGCGGCAGACCGCTCAGGCGAGCGCGTCGAGCAGGGCGCGGGCCGTCGCGGCGTCCGACACCAGCTCGTTGACGAGCCCTCCGCGCACCGCGCCGACGATGCTGCCGACCTTGGCACTGCCGACGGCGACGCCGACGGCGTGCGGCACACCGGACAGGACCTCGCGTGAGGTCCGGACCATCCGGTCGCTGCCGGGGAACTCGATGGGCGAGCCGTCCGCGGCGTAGAAGTTGAGGCAGACGTCACCTGCAGCGTGGTCGAACGCGGCGTCCTCGACGGGGACGCCCCGCGCCAGGGCGTCGCGCGTCGGGGTCGGCGCCCCGATGCCGAGGATCGCGCCCTTCGCCCGGCCCCAGAGCCCGACGACGTGCTGGAAGGCCGGGTCCTCGTCGAGCGAGGACCGCATCGCGGGCGACGGCAGCGCCTGCGCGAACAGGAAGGCGGGGATCGCTCCGGAGTGCTCCGCGGCGGTCCGGGTGATCTCGTTCGTCTGGAACCACGGCATCGGGTCGGCCTGCCCGCCCACCGTCGGGACGAGCTGCACGCCGGGCAGGCTCGGCATGCCGGCGTGTGCGACGTCGTACACCGTGCGGCCCGACGACATCAGGACGGCGTCGCCCGGGACGAGCCCCATGCCCTCGACCGCTGCGGCGAGGGGTGCGGCGAGGTCGGCGCCGAGCGTGGCGGTGTGCGTGACGGCGGCCAGGTGCACCGCTCGGATGCCGAGCACGACCTGCAGCCGTTCGGCGAGCGCGACGGTCTCGTCCTGGAACGGGTCGACGACCTCGATGCGGACGAGTCCGGCCTTGCGCGCCTCGGCCACGAGCCGCGACACCGTCGGACGCGAGACACCGAGGCGCGAGGCGATCTCGACCTGGGTGGCGTCCTCGAGGTAGTACATCCGCGCCGCCTGGTACACGGTGTCGAGCGGGAACCGGGTCCGGGCACCCTCGGCGGCAGGGTTCTCGGCGGACATGCGCCGATCGTATCCCCGGCACACCTCAGCGGATCGTGAACCCGCCGTCCACCCGGAGGTCGGCGCCGTTCACCATCGCGCTCGACTCCCCGGCCAGGAACAGCACCGCGGCGGCGATCTCGTCGGGAGTGGCGAAGCGGCCGGTGGGGATCTCGTCCTGGTGCCGGATGCCGTTCTCGTTCGCCCACGCGGCACGGCCGAGGTCGGTGAGGACCACCGTGGGTGACACGGTGTTGACGGTGACGCCGCGGCCGCCCCACTCGAGCGCGAGGACCCGGGTGAGTCCGATGACGCCCGCCTTCGAGGCGCAGTAGGCGGCGTGCCCGTCGATGCCCACGTGCGCGGCCTGCGAGGCGATGTTCACCACGCGCCCGTACCCGGCGGCGAGCATGTGCCGACCGACGGCCTGGGCGACGCGGAAGGTGCCGGTCAGGTTGACGTCGATCGTCCTCGACCAGGTCTCGGCGGACAGTTCGTCCGCCGGAGCGAGTGCGGCGATCCCGGCGCAGTTGACGAGCACGTCGACGCGACCGAAGTGCGCGACGACGTCGGCGACGGTGCGCGCCACGGACGTCTCGTCCGTCACGTCGCAGCCGAACCCGGCATGGAGGCCCGTGGCCGCGCCCGGTGCGTCGGTCGCGGCCGGCAGGTCGGCCGCCGCCGTCGTGGCGCCGTCCGCACGGACGTCGACGATCGCGACCCGCGCACCCCGTGCGGCGAGCGCCCGCGCGATGGCGTTCCCGATGCCGGAGGCGCCGCCGGTCACCACCGCGGTGCGGCCGCTGAAGTCGTTCGTCAGGTCGACGGTGTCCGGGCCCGGGCGCAGGGCTGCGGCGAAGTCGGTGGTGGTGCTGGTCGTCATGTTCGCTCCTTTGCGTCGGGTCGAACCTAGCAGAAATTGTGTTCTGGACAAACGTTCTGCGAGGTGTACAGTCGTCGCCGAAGCCATCCAACGAAGGAGCAGCGCATGTCGACGACGACCGAGAACGCGGCCACGACCGCCAACACGACCATCCCCACGACGATGCGAGCCGTCGTCGTCCACGGCCCGGGCGACTACCGGCTCGAGGAACGCCCCGTGCCGACGCCCGGCCCCGGCGAGCTCCTGCTCCGCACCGACGCCGTCGGCATCTGTGCGAGCGACCTGAAGTGCTACCACGGCGCCGCGAAGTTCTGGGGTGACGAGAACCGCGCCGCCTGGGCCGAGACGGACCGCATCCCGGGGCACGAGTTCGTCGGCACGATCGTGTCCGGCGACGACGACACCCTGGCGAAGCGGAAGGTCTCGCTCGGGGACCGCATCGCGTGCGAGCAGATCGTGCCGTGCTGGGAATGCCGCTACTGCCTCGAGGGCGCGTACTGGATGTGCAACGTCCACGACATGTTCGGGTTCAAGGGCTACGACGGCGCGATGGCCGAGTACGTGCTCGTCCCCGCCAAGGCCCTGACCCACCCGGTGTCGAGCGCCCTGCCCGGTCAGGTCGCCGCGTTCGCCGAGCCGCTGTCCTGCGCGTTCCACGCCGTCGAGCGGGGCGACATCAAGTTCGGCGACACCGTCGTGATCGCCGGCGCCGGACCGATCGGCCTCTCCGCGATCGCCGGTGCTCGACAGAAGAACCCGCTCCGGATCATCGCCCTCGACGTGGTCGAGGCGAAGCTCGAGCTGGCCCGCAAGGTCGGCGCGGACCTGACGATCAACATCGCCGAGGACGACGCCGTCGCCCGGGTCAAGGAGCTCACCGACGGCTACGGCGCCGACGTCTACATCGAGGCGACCGGCCACCCGTCCGCGGTCCCGCAGGGGCTCAACCTGCTGCGCAAGCTCGGCACCTTCGTCGAGTACTCCGTGTTCAAGGACGCCGTCTCCGTCGACTGGTCGATCATCTCGGACGACAAGGAGCTCGACGTCCGGGGCGCCCACCTCGGCCCGCACACCTGGCCGGCGGCGATCAAGCTGCTCGAGGCCGAGACCCTGCCGATGTCGGAGATCTGCACGCACCAGTTCCCGCTCGAGCGGTTCCAAGAGGCCCTGGACCTGGTCGGCGACTCCGCCGGCGCGAGCGTCAAGGTCTCGATCCTCCCGTCCCTGCAGGCCTGAGCCCGCCCACCCCTGGAGTCAGCAAGCATGTCAACGACGACACAGCGCGCCACCGGTGCGCCCACGACCCCTCGCGCCGAGGGCCGCCTCGACCGGATGGGGATCCCCCGCCCGCTCGCCCTCGGGTTCGTCGCCGTCCTGGTCTTCATGACCGGGAACGGCGTCGAGTCGAACTTCATCACCCCGCACATGGTCGCGGTCCTCGGCAGCCCCGAGGCCACCGTCGCGACGATCGTCACCTTCTACAGTCTCGCCGCCCTGATCGGCAGCTACGTCTCCGGCGCCCTCTCCGACCTGATCGGGCCGCGCCGGGTGATGATCCTCGGGTTCGCCGTCTGGGTCGTCTTCGAGGTGCTGTTCCTGCTCGCGCTGAACATCGGCAGCGTGCCGTTCGCGGCCGTCGCCTACGCCGTCCGCGGCTTCGGCTACCCGCTCTTCGCGTTCGCGTTCCTGGTCTGGGTGAACATCACCACCCCGGTCGAGCGGAACGGTTCGGCGGTCGGCTGGTTCTACGTCGCCTTCACGGGTGGCCTGCCGACGCTCGGTTCCCTCTTCGCGATCGGTGCCATCCCGGTGTTCGGCGGCGGCACGATCGGCGAGACCGGCGCGATGGTCGCCTCGATCGGCCTGGTCGTGATCGGCTTCCTGATCATGCTGTTCGGCGTGCGGCTGCCGAACGGGTTCTCCCGCATCGCCCCGGCCGGCGAGAGCGCCTGGCAGGTGCTGACGAGCGGCATCCGCCTGACCGTCACGCGGCCGAAGATCCTGATGGGCTTCCTGGTCCGCCTGATCAACACCGCGCCCGAATTCGGCATGTTCGTCGTCCTGCCCGCCGTGATCGCGAACGAGCGCGGGTGGGGCCAGAGCCGCTGGCTGCTCATGACCGTGTGCGTCTACGCGACGAACATCCTGGTGAACGCCCTGTTCGGCTGGGTCGGCGACAAGATCGGCTGGCAGCGCACCGTCAAGTGGTTCGGCATCGTCGGGTCCGCCCTCGGCCTCATCGCCTGGTGGTACGTCCCGCAGCTCGTCCCCGCCGGGTCGGACTGGGGCTACGTGCTCTCCGTCGTCGCCGGTTGCGTGTTCGGTTGCCTGCTCGCCGGCTTCGTGCCGATGGGCGCGATCATGCCGGCGCTCGCCCCCGAGCACAAGGGCGCCGCGATGGCGATGTACACGACGGCGGCCGGTGGCGCGGCGTTCCTCGGCACCGGTGTGGTCGCCGCGGTCTTCGCGCTCGGCGGTGGCGGTCAGGCCGCGACCTGGACGTTCGTCGGTCTGTACGCCTGCGCGTTCGTGATGATCCACTTCCTCAAGGTGCCGCAGGGCACCCGCACCTCCCACTGAAGGACTCCAGCATGACCACGATCCACGACGCCCCCGACGAGTTCGCCGAGGACCAGCTCGCCGGCTGGCTCGCGCTCTACGCCGACCGTGTCCGCGGCGTCCACGGCGGCGTCGTCTCCCTGCCCACCGAGGGCGCCGACCCCCAGGTCGCGGTGGTCGTCGGCGGCGGTTCCGGCCACTACCCCGCGTTCTGCGGGATCGTCGGCCCGGGGTTCGCCACCGGCGCCGTCGTCGGGAACGTCTTCACCTCGCCGTCGACCGCGCAGGTGTACTCGGTCGCCAAGGCGGCCGACCAGGGGAAGGGCGTCGTGCTGTCGTTCGGCAACTACGCCGGTGACACGATGAACTTCGGGCTCGCCGCCGAGCGGCTGCGTGCCGAGGGCATCGGCACCCGGATCGTCGTGGTCACGGACGACATCGCGAGCGCCGACGAGGAGTCGAAGCGCCGTGGCATCGCCGGGGACTTCTCGGTCTTCAAGGCGATGGGTGCGGCCGCCGCCGCAGGTGCGTCCCTCGACGAGGTCGAGCGGCTGGGCAACCGGAGCAACGCGGCGACCCGCACGATCGGTGTCGCGTTCTCCGGGTGCACGATGCCCGGCGCGACCGAGCCGCTCTTCACGGTGCCCGACGGCCACCTCGGACTCGGGCTCGGCATCCACGGCGAGCCCGGCATCGAGGACGTCCCACTGCTCCGCGCGACCGACCTCGCGGCGCTGCTCGTCGAACGGCTGCTCGCCGACCGACCGGCGAACGCGGGCACCCGGGTCGCCCCGATCCTGAACGGCCTCGGCGACACCAAGTACGAGGAACTGTTCCTGCTCTGGGGACGTGTGCTCCCGCTGCTGCAGGACGCCGGCCTCGAGGTCGTCGAGCCGGAGGTCGGCGAGCTCGTCACGAGCCTCGACATGGGCGGCTGCTCGCTGACCCTGCAGTGGCTCGACGACGAGCTCGACGCCCTGTGGCGCGCCGACACCTACACGCCCGCGTACCGCAAGGCGGCGGCGCCGATCGCAGCGTTGCTGCCGGCCGACGCCGTGGACGACGCCGAGGACGAGGCGACGGTCGTGCCGGACGCGAGTGATGCCTCCCGGCAGGCCGCGCAGACGGCACGCGACGCGATCGAGGCGATCGACGCGCTCCTGCGGGAGCACGAGGAGGAACTCGGCCGTATCGACGCGGTCGCCGGCGACGGCGACCACGGACGCGGCATGGTCAAGGGGATCGGCGCGGCCCGGAAGGAGGTCGACCGGGTCGGCCAGGAGGCAGGGGTCGCCTTCGTCCTCGGACGCGCCGGTGACGCGTGGGCCGAGTTCGCCGGCGGCACCTCGGGAGTCCTGTGGGGTGCGGCACTCGAGGCCTTCGGACGGTCGCTGCGCGACGACCGCGACTCGTACAGGGGGTCCGACGTCGTGGAGGCCGCGCAGGCCTTCGCCGACTCGATCGTCCACCTGGGCGGGGCGTCCCGCGGGGACAAGACACTGCTCGACGCACTACTGCCGTTCGTGGATGCGCTGCGGACCTCGGTGTCGGCTGGTTCCTCGCTCACCGACGCGTGGCAGGCTGCAGCGGAAGTCGCTCGTGACGAGGCCGACAAGACAGCCGACCTCACGCCGAAGGTCGGGCGTGCCCGGCCGCTGGCGGAGAAGAGCCTGGGGACACCCGACGCGGGTGCCACCTCGATGGGGATGATCCTCACGCGGGTCGGCGAGGTCCTCGCTGCCCGTGCGAACGAACTGGAAGGAACACACGCATGACGTACCGTCTCGTGATCGGGTCCGACGATGCCGGGTTCGACTACAAGGAGATCATCAAGGCCGACCTGCTGGCCGACGATCGGGTGTCGGACGTCACCGACGTCGGCGTCGACGCGGACGGGCACACCGCGTACCCGCACGTGGCCGTCGACGCAGCACGACTCGTGGCGAACGGCGAGGCCGACCGCGCGATCCTGATCTGCGGCACCGGACTCGGTGTCGCGATCGCGGCGAACAAGGTCCCCGGCATCCGTGCCGTCACCGCGCACGACTCGTTCAGCGTCGAGCGTTCGGTCCTGTCGAACGACGCCCAGGTCCTCTGCATGGGCCAGCGCGTCGTCGGCGTCGAGGTCGCCCGCCGGATGGCTCGCGAGTGGTTGGGCTACGAGTTCGACCGCACCAGTGCCAGCGCGTCGAAGGTCGCAGCGATCTGCGAGTACGACGGCAGCGCGCCCGCCGGCGTCGACGCCCAGTCGTAGCCGGTCCGCAGAACACCGGTGTTCGCCCACCGAACACGCGCTTGCGTGTGTTCAAGCGACGAACACCGGTGTTCTGCGCACACCCCCACCTCAGCTGCGCGCGGCCAGCCGGTGCACGACGGCCTTCGTCGCCTCGTAGAGCTCGCGGTAGTCGCGGTACCCGGGCTCGTAGGCCGCCGTCGCGACGGGGTCGGGCTCGATGACGGTGGCCGGCGGGTTCCACTGCCGGATGTCGACGTCGGCCACCAGCGCTGCCGCCAAGAACGCCGACCCGTACGACGCCCCCACGGTCACCGACGGCACCGTCTGCCGCAGCCCGGTGACGTCCGACACGATCGTCGGCCAGAGCCGTCCGAGCAACCCGCCGCCGGCCCCGACGAGCTCGCGGACCTCGACCCCGGCCGCACGCAGCACCTCGATGTTGTGCCGGACCGCGTAGGCCGTCGCCTCGAGCGTCGCCCGGTAGATGTCCCCACGCGTGTGCCGCACCGTCAGCCCGGCGATCACCCCGCGCGCGTCCGGATCGGCGATGGGCGTCCGCTCCCCCGCGAAGTACGGCAGCATCAGCAGCCCGTTCGCGCCGATCCCGGCGCACCGTGCTTCTTCGAGCATCGTCGGCCACTCGCCGTCGACCAGCCGTCGCAGCCAGTCGGTGATCGCCCCGGAGGTCGCCATCCCACCCGCCACGCTCGGCTGTCCCGGGTGCGTCCCCACCGTCGTCCACATGCCCGGCACCGGCGTCGGCTCGGCGGTCGGCGCGATCATGAACATCGTGGTGCCGTACTGCAGGAACATCCGGCCCGGCACGGACTCCCCGACGCTCACGCCCTCCGCCCACGCGTCGATGGTGCCGGCCGTCACGGGGATGCCGACCGGGAGGCCCGTGGCCGCGGCCGCCTCGCGCGTCACCACGCCCGCCTGGTCACCCGACCACAGCAGCCGCGGCAGGGGCAGGCCGGGCGCGATCTGCTCGCACCAGTCCGGGATCCACGCGTTCTCGTGCACGTCGTAGAGCGGGGTGGTCTGGCTGGCCGAGTGGTGGTCGAGGACGTACTCCCCCGTCAGCAGCTCCACCACGCGTGACGCCGGCATCGTGAAGCGGACGGCACGCGCCCACACCTCGGGCTCTCGCCGGGCGACCCACGCGAGCTTCGCCCCGGCGGCCTGGGTGCTCAGCCCGGAACCACACCGGGCGCGGATCGCGTCCTCGCCACCGAGTTCCGCGGTCAGCTCGTCCAACAGGTCGGCAGTCCGGGTGTCGACGCCGTACAGGACCGCCGGGCGCAACGGCTCGCCGACCGCGTCGGTGAGCAGCACGCACGGGCCGATGCCGCTCACCCCGACCGCCTGCACATCGGCATCGGGGACGAGCGCGAGGAGCTCGTGCGTCAGCGTCGTGAACTCGTCCCACCACACGGCCGCGTCCATCTCGACCAGCCCCTGGGCAGGGCGGTCGACGTCGTGCTTGCGACCCACCTCGGCGATCACGGTGCCGTCGAACCGGGCCAGCAGCGCCTTCGTGCTCGACGTCCCGATGTCCAGACCGAGCACCGCCCGCATGCCGCCTCCTTCGCCGCCACACGACCGCCGTCGGTCGCGTCCCGAGTCTACGAACGATCATGATCCGTCGACGCCCAGCTGCCTGTCGGGGGCCGGACGTACCGTACTCACGACTCCGATGCACCACGAGGGGAACCCGATGAAGAAGTCAGCCTGGCTGCCAGCAGTTATCGCGCCGGTGGTCGTCGCCGGCGCCGTCGCCGCTCCGATGATCGCGAACGCCGCGAACGACCCGATCGCGGGGACGAACCCGACCGCGGCGGACGTCATCGCCAGCATCGCGAAGTCGTCGGACGCGCAGTACTCCGGCAAGCTCACGCAGTCGAGCGACCTCGGACTCCCCGAGCTGCCGACCGGCTCCGGCGGATCCTCGCTCGAGGGCGACGCCTCGGAGGTGCTCGGCCTGCTCACCTCGTCGCACACCGCCCGTGTGTACGTCGACGGTGACAGCAAGCAGCGGATCCAGCTGACGCAGCAGCTCGCCGAGCAGGACCTGGTCCGCAACGGGTCCGAGGTCTGGACCTGGGACTCGAAGGAGCGCACCGCCACGCACGTGACGCTCCCCTCCGACTCGGCGAAGGCCCCGCAGGACGCCACCACCACGCCGACCGACATCGCGGAGCAGGCCGTCGACGCCATCACCCCGACCACCACGGTCTCGAAGCCGACCGAGGTCAGTGTCGCAGGGCACGACGCCTGGCAGATCACCCTGACGCCGAAGTCCTCCGACACCTTGGTCGGCACCGTCCGACTGGCGGTCGACCAGCAGACCGGGCTCCCGCTCCGTGCGACGATCCGGGCCGCCGGGCAGGACGACCCCGCGGTGCAGGTCGGGTTCACCAGCCTCGACTACGGCGCCCCGGCCGCGCGGCTCTTCGACTTCACGCCGCCGTCGAACGCGAAGGTCACCGAGAAGGACCTGTCCGACGCCGAGCACGACGCCCACGCGGAGGGCGACCACGCTCGCGGCGCGCACGACGGTGACGAGCCGACCTTCACGGGCGAGGGCTGGGGCACGATCGCCGAGCTCCCCGCCGGCACCGTGGACCAGTCGTCCCTCGGCGACGAGGCCGCGGGCCTGCTCGGCCAGCTCACGAAGGCCGTCGACGGCGGCCGTGCCGTCCAGACCTCGCTCGTGTCGGTCTACCTGACCGACGACGGCCGGGTCCTCGCCGGCGCCGTGCCGGTGTCGTCGCTGGTCGCCGCCGCGAAGTGAGCGCACCGGAACCCGCGCACACGACGGAACCGGCCGCCGTGGACGCGACCCGCACGACCACGGACACCGACCTCGCCATCCGCACCACGGGCCTCCAGAAGGTCTTCCGCAAGCAGCGCGCCGTCGACGGCATCGACCTGTCGGTGCCGCGCGGCGCGGTGTTCGGGTTCCTCGGACCGAACGGCTCCGGCAAGACGACGACGATCCGGATGCTCCTCGGACTGTCGAGCGCGACGGGTGGCACGATCGAGGTGCTCGGCCAGTCGATGCCGAAGGCGCTGCACCAGGTACTGCCGCGCGTCGGCGCCCTGGTCGAGGGACCGGCCTTCTACCCGTACCTGTCCGGACGGGCGAACCTGCAGCGCTTCGACGCGGCGGACCCCACGTCGGACCCGCGCACCCGGAAGGACCGCGTCGCACACGCCCTCGACCGCGTCGGCCTGACCCACGCCGCCGACAAGAAGGCGCATGCGTACTCGCTCGGCATGAAGCAGCGGCTGGGCCTGGCGAACGCCCTGCTCTCCCCGCGGGACCTGCTGGTGCTCGACGAACCGACGAACGGCCTCGACCCGCAGGGGACGCGCGAGGTCCGCAACCTCATCCGGTCCCTGGCGGACGACGGCACGACGGTGTTCGTGTCGAGCCACCTGCTCGCCGAGATCGAGCAGGTCTGCACCCACGCCGCGGTGATGCGCACCGGCAAGCTCGTGGCACAGGGCGAACTCGACGAACTGCGGTCCGCCGGGGCGCGCACCGTGACCGTCCGCACGCCCGACATCGGGCAGGCCGGCAGCGTGCTGAGCCGGCTCGGGCTCGTCCCCCGGCACGACGGCGGCGCCGACGTCCTGGTCGCCGACCTGCCGCACGAGCTGCTGCCCGAGACCATCACCGCCGAACTCGTCCGCGCCGACGTCCGCGTCCGTGGGCTGACGGTCGGCGGCGGTACGCTCGAGGACCTGTTCGTCGCGCTCACCGGAGAGGGCTTCGATGTCGCTGCCTGACACTGCCCGTGCACTGCCCGACGCCGACGCCGAGGCGCCGCGCCGCCAGCGTCCCTTCGCGCTGCTCGGCTCCGAACTCGCGCTCGTGTTCCGACGTCGCCGCACCTGGGCGATGCTCGGGGCCCTCGCGCTCGTCCCCGTCCTGATCGCGGTCGCCGTGAAGCTGACGACCGACGGCGACGACGGCGGCCCGGCGTTCCTCGGCGACATCACCAACAACGGCCTGTTCGTGGCGTTCACCGCGTTGACGGTGTCGATCCCGCTGTTCCTGCCGCTCACGGTCGGCGTCGTCGCGGGCGACACCGTCGCGGGCGAGGCCAGCCACGGCACCATCCGCTACCTGCTCGTCGCACCGACCGGCCGGGTGCGGTTCATCCTGGTCAAGTTCGCCGGCGCGGTCGCGTTCTGCCTGGCGGCCACGCTGCTCGTGGTGCTCGTCGGTGCGGCGATCGGTGCCGTGCTGTTCCCGATCGGTCCGGTCACCCTGCTGTCCGGCACCCAGGTCGGCGGAGCGTCGTACGCCGGCCGGGCACTGCTCCTCGCCCTCTCCGTGGCGATGTCGATGCTCGGACTCGTGGCGATCGGCATGTTCGCGTCGACGCTGACGAACGTGCCGGTCGGGGCGATGGCCGCGACGGTGGTGCTGGCCGGGGCCTCCCAGGTCCTCGACCAGCTCCCCCAGCTCGACTGGCTGCACCCGTACCTGTTCTCGCACCAGTGGCTGGGGTTCGGCGACCTGCTCCGCGACCCGATCTCGTTCGACTCGTTCGGGTCGAACGCGCTGCTGCAGCTCGGCTACGTCGTCGTGTTCGGCGCACTGGCGTACAGCCGGTTCGCCTCGAAGGACATCCTGAGCTGAGCCCGACCGCCGAGCCCGACCGCCGGGCCCGATCGCCGTCAGCTCGCCGGGGTCGCTGCGCCGCCCGCCATCGTCTCCGCCTCCGAGCCGCGCGCATCCGCGTAGCGGTCCCGCAGGTCGCGGGCCTTCTCGGAGCGGTACCAGTCGAGCCGCGCTCCGGTCTCGACCGTCTGCATCCCGATGACGACCTTGCCGCGTGACTTCATCTCGGCGAGGTCCTCGTACGCCTCGACGATGTACTCGAACGGGTAGAAGCCCGAGATGAGCACCTGGAAGCGACGCTCCTGCAGGGCCTTCGCCAACGTGGTCAGGAGTTCCCGGGTCTCCTCGTCCTCTGCCGGGGCGCGCAGGAACCGCAGCTCGATGTCGCGCCGTTCCTCCGAGGACACGAAGCGTTCGTCCCTGACCCCGAGGCGTTCGGCCAAGAGCTCGGCGTTGCTCTCCCCGTGGTTGTCGATGAAGGCGGTGATCGGCCGGCCGTCCGCGATCGCTCGGATGCGGTCTTCCTCGCCCTCGCCGTAGACGACCGGTAGCGTGCCGATCTGCCGCAGGTAGTCGTGGTTGCGCGCGCTGCCGAGGGTGATCACGGTCGCACCGGCGTCGTGCGCCAGCTGGCTCTCGATGTGGCCGACACCGCCCGCTGCAGCGGTGATGACGACCGTGTCGTCCGGCCCGAGGCGGAGCGATCGCACCACCGACACCGCCGTGCACCCGGCCAGGTACAGGCCACCGGCGACCTCCCACCCGACGTACTCGGGCTTCTTGATGACGGCACCACGCGGCACCGCGATCCAGTTCGCGTGCGAGCCGCCCTGGGGCGCGTGCCCCATGACCTCGTCACCCACCCGCAGGTCCTTCACGCCGTCGCCCCGCGCCCGGACGATGCCGGCGAAGTCGACGCCCTGCCGTGCCGGGAACTCGAGCTCGATGTGGTCCCGGAGCTTCCCCTCGCGCAGGAAGCGCTCGATGTGGTTCAACCCGGCGGCGACGATCTCGACGACGATCTCGCCGGGGCCGGCCGTCGGCTTCTCCTGCGGGACGAGCTCGACGACGCTGAAGTCGCCGTACCGGTCGTACTGGACTGCCTTGCCGTTCCGCATGGGTGCTCCTTCGCTGGCGTGTGCCTCCGGCCTACTCGGTTTCCCCGCGTGCAGCCCGAGCAGGCGGGGTACCGGCCGTGGGCGGTACCGACGAGCGGACGGGAGGCCCGTGGCGGACACGGCCACGGGCCTCCCGTCCGTTCGTCGCGCACGTCCAGTGCGCCTCGCGCGCTCGGTGCGCGTCGCGCGCTCAGTGCACGCCGGCCGCTCAGTGTTTTCCGGCTGCTCAGTGCTTGCCGGCTGCTCAGTGCTTGCCGGCGGCCGCGATGACGGACGCGACGGTCTCGGCGTCGAGGTGGAACGCGAGTGGGTCGGCGTCGGGGCGTGGGACGCGCAGCGGCGTCGACCAGACGGAGCCGTCCTCGGCGACGTCGACGACGAGGGCGCCGCTGTCGACGGTCGCCGATTCCTCGTCGTAGGCGCCGGTGACGTCCGTGTCGTTCGCGACCCCGGGGGCGACGAGGACCGGGACCCCGGCCAGCGAGCCGGCGAAGTGGTGGTGGTAGTGCCCGCCCAGGACCACGCGAACGTCGGAACCCCGGATCACGTCGGCGAGTGCCTCGGGGTTCTGCAGCCGGAGCGCCTCGTGCAGCTCGGTCGGGGCCGGCAGGGGCGGGTGGTGCAGGACGACGACCGTGCCGTGCGGGGCGTGGTCCCCGGCGAGCGCGGTGCGGAGCCGTTCGAGGCTGGCGTCGCTCAGCTCGCCGTAGCCGGCACCCGGCACGCTCGTGTCGACCGTGACGATCCTCCGGCCGGCGACGAGCGACTGCCCCCACACCGGCACGGTCGGCGGGTGGTACTCCATCGTGTGCATGACGGGGCGGCCGCCCTCGCCGAGGACGTGGCCGTTGGACAGCACCTGGCGGAAGCCCTCGCGCAGGTCGTGGTTGCCGGGGACGGCGATGAGGGCGGCTCCGTGGCGCTCGGCCCATCCGCCGACCCGCTCGAGGACGGCGGCGTACGACTCGGGGCTGCCGTCCTCGGAGACGTCGCCGGAGATGACGACGAGGCCGATGCCGGGCACCCCGTCGACCCGGGCGAGCACGGCGTCCAGCGCTGCGGTGGTGTCGACGGACCCCTGGTGCAGGGCGCCGTCGCCGGTCAGGTGGGTGTCGGAGAGGTGGAGGACGCGGAGGGTTCCTGCTGCGGGCGGCTGCATGGGGTCCACGGTAGCCACGGGGGCGATGGGTGGGCTGGGCGGGTCGGGAGCGGTTCGTGAGCACCCGTGCTCAGTCCGGCAGCACCACGTCCGGGATGTCCCGCAGGAAAATCTCGATCGTCTTCGGGCCGACCCCCTTGAGCGCACCGAGTCGGTCGCGCAGGTCCTTCCGCGACGCCGCGGTCTTCACCAGGTGCGACACGGACCCCTCGTCGGCGTCCAGCGTGTGCATCGTCTCGTGCAGGGCGTCGGTCATCTGGTAGTCGAACCGCGCGTAGCCGCCCTCGTCCAGGACCCTCCGCAGCTGCTCGCGTCCGGCGCCCGCGAACTTCCCCGGGCTGGTGAACCCGTGGTCGATGAGGACGCGGTAGGTCTCCGCCGCCTGCTCCTGCCGGATGGGCCGGCCGAAGAGCATGCTGGCGAGGAACCACCGGTAGAGCTGTTGGGGCTTGCCGTCGGACAGGTCGATCCCGAGGTCCGCGGCGTGGGTCACGTCGGCCATGGACCGGACGCTACCCGCCCCCGTTCCTCACTCGGCGGCGGCGGCCAGCTGGTCCTCCAGGTTGAACACCTCGGGCAGCACCCGCGCGGTCTGGTCCGCACGGCCCGTGGCACCGTCGAACAGGTCCTGCATGTGCGCCTCCCATGCGGTCGCGACCTCGGACGCCGCGAGCGACGCGTCGGCATCGGCCACCGAGTCGGTCTCGTAGTAGCCGATCAGCAGGCCGTCGTCGTCGAGGAACAGGGAGTAGTTCCGCCGCCCCGCCGTGGCGATCGCCCGGAGCATCGCCGGCCAGACCGCGGCGTGCCGCTCGCGGTAGGCGTCCAGGTGCTCGGCCTGCACCTGCAGTCGGAAGCAGACGCGGATCACCGGTCGGCCTCGGCGCGGCGACGCTGTTCGGCGTCCTGCACGGCACGCTCGTCGGCGGTGCGCACGGTACCGGTGACGGTGGTCACGGTGCCGTACCGCTCGGCCTCGATCGCCTCGAGCGTCTTGCCCTGTGTGCGTGGGGCCCAGATGGTGCCGACCAGGAACGACATCGCGAGGAGCCCCAGGATGAGCCCACCGAGTGCACGGAGTCCGATGTCGGACAGCAGCAGCGGGAACCAGATGCTCAGCAGACCGACCATGACCCGCGCGGCGAGGAACAACACGCCCTGGGCACTGGCCCGGTACCGGGTGGCGAAGAGCTCGCTCGTCCAGAGGCCGTAGAACGCCTGCGCGCCGATGCCCGACGAGATGCCCCACGCCACGGCGAAGAACAGCAGCGTGCCGAGGTTCGCCGGTGCGTAGATCAGGACGGCCCAGGCGACGATCGCGAGCACCGCGCCGAGGGCGAAGAGCAACCGTCGACTGACCCGGTCGCCGTAGCGCATGAAGCCGAAGTAGGTCGCGGCGACGGTGCAGCCCCACACCAGGATCTGCAGGCCGTACTGCTCGGTGACGCTCGTGACCCCGGTGGCCGAGTACACCCGCGGCTGGAAGATGCCGGCCTGCCCGGCGACGGTGTTCCAGAGCGCGTAGACGCCGAACAGGAACAGCATCGCGGTCAGGTTCCGGCGCCGGCTGAACAGCTGGGTGATCCCGTGGAAGAAGTTCGCGGTGCCGGTCGCGGCGCGCTCGTCCTTCCAGATCGCCGACTCCGGCAGCCCGCGGCGGAGCCACCAGACCACGGCGGCGACGACGAACAGGTGCGCGAAGATGAGCCGGCTGCCGAGCAGTCCGAGGGGTGCGGCGGCGATGGCCAACGCGAAGCCGACCATCGGGCCGATCGACCAGGCGAGCTGCGCGGTGCCGACGTGGGCGGCGCGCTTGTCCGCTGGTGCCTGCTCGGCGATGTAGGTCCAGCTCGCCGGCACCCCGGCGCCGACCGCGATGCCGGTCAGGATGAAGCCGACCAGGAGCATGCCGTAGCTGCCGGCGAAGACCGCGAGCAGGATGCCGAGCATGTAGAGCAGCAGGTCGTAGGTGTAGATGAACTTCCGGCCGTAGCGGTCGCACAGCGGTCCGCCGATGATGGCGCCGGCGGCGGCGCCGAACGCGTTGGCGGACAGGCTCGCCAGCAGACCGACCTCGAGGTCGCCGACGTGGAACTGCGCCTGCCACAGGCTGAGGCTCGTGGCGATCGCGATGATCGACCCCGACTCGATGTAGTTCGACATGGCGACCGAGACGGTCGCCTTCCAGCCCGTGGTGCTCCGGGCTCCGATTCGGACCGCCATCGGTCCTCCGTTCGCGTGTTCGTCAGTGAATCGTTTCAACGGGACAGCGAGACGATAGCGCTCCGGTGTGCGCGCTGGCAAGAGCGGGTTCGCCGGGCTGGTCCTCGCACCGTGCGAGGGGTCGCTCGCCCGGTGCGAGGTTGCACACTCCGTGCGAGCACTCCCGCCCCGCACCGAGTGCGCAACCTCGCACCAGCCGCACGCCTCGCACCGTGCGCGGGCGGTGGACGCGACCACCCCACGGACGGGAGGCCCGGGTCCAGCCCGCACCGCGCCTCCCGTCCGCCGTTTTCCACAGATCACGGCGCGCACCGCCCGGAAGCGCAGGTGCGATGCCAGGATGGCCACATGGCGGTCAGTGTGCGAGAGGTGGCAGCGCTCGCCGGCGTGTCCTTGGGGACGGTGTCCAACGTCCTGAACCGACCCGACAAGGTGGCTCCGACCACGGTCGATCGGGTGCAGTCCGCCATCGCCGCGCTCGGGTTCGTCCGCAACGACTCCGCACGCCAGCTCCGGGCCGGCCGCAGCTCCACCGTCGGCCTGATCGTGCTCGACGGCGGCAACCCGTTCTTCACCGACGTCGCCCGCGGTGCCGAAGACGCCGCGATGGACAAGGGCCTGGCCGTCCTGATCGGCAACTCCGACGAGTCCACCGACCGCGAGCGCACCTACGTCGACCTGTTCGAGGAACGCCGGGTCGCCGGCCTGCTCATCTCCCCCGCCGGAGACGACCTGTCCCGCCTCGCCCGCCTGCGCGACCAGGGCACCGCCGTCGTGCTCGTCGACCGCCGCGCCGACGACGAGCACTTCGCCTCGGTGTCGGTGGACGACGTCGCGGGCGGTCGCATCGCGGTCGAGCACCTCGCGGCCATCGGGCGGACGCGCATCGCGTTCGTCGGTGGCCCGTCCAGCATCCGCCAGGTGGCCGACCGGCACGCCGGGGCACTGTCGGCGGCTCGGGCAGCTGGCATCGAGCTCGAGGTCCTGCCGACCGCGTCACTGTCGGTGCTCGAAGGGCGTCGCATCGGCGAAGAACTCCAGGCACGCCCCCGCGCCGAACGGCCGGACGCAGTGTTCGCGGCGAACGACCTGCTCGCGGTCGGCCTCGAACAGGCGTTCATCATGCGCGGCACGATCGCAGTGCCGGACGAGATCGCGATCGTGGGCTACGACGACATCGCCTTCGCCGAGGCAGCCGTCGTCCCGTTGACCTCGGTGCGCCAGCCTGCGCACGACCTCGGGCGCCAGGCGATCGAGCTGTTGACGAAGCAGGTCGAGCTCGGACAGGGCATCGACCTCGAGCACGTCGAGTTCACGCCGGAGCTCGTGGTCCGGCAGTCCTCCGTCGCCGACGCGTAGCCGGGCCCCAGCGCGGAGCGACCGCCGCTGCGGCCTACGATCAGAGCATGGTGCATGTCCCCAGGCGTGACGGCCCACCGAGCGTGCACCACGTCGCCGCTCGCGCGGGCGTCTCGCTCGCGACGGTCTCGAACGTCCTGAACCACCCCGAGCGGGTGGCCGACTCCACCGCCGCTCGCGTGCACGACGCGATCGCCGAACTCGGGTACACGCCGAACCGCAACGCCCGGGTGCTCGCATCCGGCAGCAGCCGTTCGATCGGGCTCGTCGTGATGTCGCTCCGGAACTCGCTGTTCAGCGACATGGTCAACGGCGCGCAGCTCGCGGCGCGGAAGCGGGGGTTCACGCTCCTGATCGCGAGCAGCGAGGACGACCTGCAGGCGCAGGGCGAACACCTCGCGTACCTCGAGAGCGCTCGGGTGTCCGGCATCCTGCTCGCCTCGATGACCGAGTCGCGCGACCAGGTCGAACTCACCCGTCGGCACGGTCGCCCGGTCGTCTACGTCAACTTCGCGCCGACGACGGTCGATGCTTGCTCCGTCGTCGTCGACAACGAACAGGCGGGGTTCCTCGCCGCCGAGCACCTGATCGCCCGCGGGTGCCGACGCATCGGCTTCGTGAGCGCCCGCGCCGAGCTGCAGCCGGTCGCACTCCGCCGCGCCGGCGTACTCCGGGCGATCGCGGGCCACCCCGGGGTGGAACTCGTCGACATCGACGCCGGTGACATCGACCCACCCGGCGGCACGCACGCCGGGTCCCGGATCGCGGCGATGCCCGCGGACGAACGGCCCGACGGCGTCCTGGGCGTCACGGACCTGCTCGCGATGGCGGTCGTCTCGGAGCTCCGAGCTGCCGGCATCCGCGTGCCGGAGGACATCCCGGTGTCGGGCTGCGACCACAACTCGGTGGCGTGGGGCGGCGCGGTGCCGCTGACCTCGGTGACCATGCACGGTGCGGAGATGGGCGCGGCTGCCGTGGCCCTGCTGCTCGAGGAGCTCTCCGACCCGATGCACGTCCACCGCACCATCGTGCTCGGCAGCGAGCTCGTGCCCCGCGAGAGCACGCTCGGCCGCGCCGGTGCAGCGGCCGCGCGGGCAACGGCGCCGAGCGACCCGCGCCGCACCGAGGCCTGAGCGCCCGAGTCTCGGGGCGGGGGCGCCGAGTCTCGGGGTGAGCGACAGTTCGCGGGCTGCGGGGCGCGAGGACTGTCGCTCACCCCGAGACTCGGGACCGCGCGCACCAGGCATGCGCGTTCCCGTAACGAAATCGGCACAGCGATTGACACGCTTCAATCCACGTGGTTCCATCCTGATTGAAACGTTCTAAACAGCAGCAACCGGAGCCCACGACGACGCGGGATCCGGGTCCGTTTCACCCGGGGTACCCCGCCCCGGGCCTTACGAGGAGGTAAGGAATGTCAGCTCGTTCCCTGACCACGAGGACGCTCACCACGCGCGCCGTCGTCAAACGACTCGTCGCCATCGGCGGCGCCACGGTCCTGATCGGCGGGCTCGCAGCGTGTTCGTCCGGCGGTTCCGCCGACGAAGGCGGCGGCAAGGTGCAGATCACCTACCAGGCCGACAACTCGCCCGCGACCGCAGCCACCGCGAAGCCGCTCATCGAGGCGTTCGAGAAGGCAAACCCCGACATCACGGTCAAGTTCGACACCCGCCCGCAGGGCACCGACGGCGACAACCTGGTGAAGACCCAGCTGTCGACCGGCGAGATGGCCGACGTCTTCAACTACAACTCCGGTTCGCTCATGCAGGCCCTCAACCCGGACAACACCCTGGTGGACCTGTCCGACGAGAGCTGGACGAAGGACGTCGACGAGCAGTTCACCAAGGTCGTCAGCACCGACAAGGGCGTCTACGGCGCTCCCTTCGGCACGAGCTTCGGCGGCGGCGTCATGTACAACAAGAAGGTCTACGCGGACCTCGGGCTCAGCGTCCCCACCACGTGGGACGAGTTCATCAGCAACAGCGAGAAGATCAAGGACGCCGGCAAGGTCGCCCCGATCATCCAGACGTACGGCGACACCTGGACCAGCCAGCTGTTCGTGCTCGGCGACTTCGCCAACATCACGGCGCAGGACAAGGACTGGGCGGACAACTACACCGCGAACAAGGAGTCCTACGCCAAGGACCCCGCACTCGCCGGCTTCGACCACCTCGCCGAGGGCAAGGACAAGGACCTCTACAACGAGGACTACGCCTCGGCCACGCAGGCGAACGGCCTGAAGATGCTCGCCGACGGCACCGGGGCGCAGTACCCGATGCTGACGAACGCGATCTCGACGCTGCAGCAGGACAGCCCCGACGCGGTCGAGGACATCGGAGCGTTCGCGCTGCCGGCCGAGGACGCCGACGACACGAACCTGACCATCTGGGAGCCGAACGGCCTGTACATCCCGAAGACCACCGAGGGTGACGAGCTCGCCGCCGCGAAGAAGTTCATCGCCTTCGCGAACTCGGCCGACGGCTGCAAGGTGCAGAACGACACCGGAACCCCCGGTGGCCCGTACGTCATCTCGACCTGCTCGCTGCCCGACGACGTGCCCCCGATGATCGACGACCTGCAGAAGTACCTGGACGACGGCAAGGCGAGCCCGGCGCTCGAGTTCCTGTCCCCGATCAAGGGCCCGAACCTCGAGAAGATCTGCGTGCAGGTCGGCTCCGGCATCACCAACGCGGCCAAGGGTGCTGACCAGTACGACGACGACGTCGTCCAGCAGGCACAGCAGCTCGGCATCAAGGGCTGGTGACACGGTGACCGCGACACTCACGACGGCACTCGAGCCGGCGAAGACCCGAGCGGGCTCCGGCGGGACCGGTCCCGCGCGCAAGCGGATGCGCTCGTTCTACCCCGCCTGGTTCTTCATCCCCGCGATCGCGCTGTACGTCGTGTTCTTCGCGGTCCCCACCTTCGCCGGGTTCTACTTCTCCCTCACCCGCTGGACGCTGTTCGACCAGACCTTCATCGGTTTCGACAACTTCGTCCGGTTCTTCCAGGACCCGCAGCTCGTCTCCGGGTTCGTGCACACGTTCCAGTACGGCTTCGTGACGAGCGCGGCGAAGGTGGTCATCGGACTCGCCCTCGCCCTGCTCCTCACGTCGCCCGTGCTGGGGCGCGGCTACCTGCGGGCGGTCGTGTTCTTCCCGGTGCTCGTGTCGACGATCGGCATCGGCATCACGTTCAAGGCGCTGATGGACCCGTTCCACGGGATCATCAACGGCGTCCTCGGCTCGGTCGGCCTCCCGACTCCGGGGTGGCTGACCGACCCGGCCCTCGCCCTCTGGAGCGTCGCCGCGGTGGACGTCTGGAAGGGCGTCGGCATCGCGACGCTCATCTTCATCGCCGGCATCGTGGCGATCCCGCAGGAGTACTTCGAGGCCGCACGGGTCGACGGCGCGAGCGCGTGGTCGATCTTCCGGAACATCACCCTGCCACTGTCGCGTCCCGCGATGGGCACCGTCATCATCCTGTCGCTGATCGGCGGGCTGCGGTCCTTCGACCTGATCTGGGCGATGACCGGCGGTGGGCCAGGGTTCACCAGTGACGTCATCGCGAGCGTCATCTACAAGCAGTACCAGGCCGGGTTCTACGGCCTGTCGACCGCCGGCAACGTGGTCCTGTTCGTGGTCGTGACAGCGATCATGGTCCCGATCTCGTGGCTCCTGAACCGCAAGGAGGCGGACCTGTGACCGCCATCGTCGACCAGCGGCTGACCCCGGCCGCTCCCCGCGGACGCCACCCGGGCCGGACCCGCCGGTGGGTCATCGGCTCGATCGCCATCGTCGTCAGCTTCGTGGTGTTCCTGGTGCCGTTCGTCTTCGTCCTGCTGCAGGCCATGAAGAACCCGGCCGAGGCGAACCAGCTCGGCTTCAGCCTGCCGACCGAGTGGCAGCTCTGGCAGAACCTGCAGGCCGTGTTCGGATCCGGTGACGGCGTGATCGTCCGCGCGTTCCTGAACAGTGCGGTCCTGACCGTGGGCAGCGTGATCGTGATGGTCGTGTTCTCCGCGATGGTCGGGTACGTGCTGCAGCGTCGTCCGAGCAAGTGGAACGGCGTGATCAACTTCTTCGTCCTGGCGGGCCTCATCGTCCCGCCCGCGATCGTCCCGACGATCTGGGTGCTCCAGGGGCTCAACCTGTTCAAGACCATGGGCGGGATGATCCTCATCGAGGCGACCTTCGGCCTGTCGTTCTGCATCCTGCTCTTCCGGGCGTTCGTGGCGACGATCCCGAAGGAGCTCGACGAGGCAGCCGTCCTCGACGGCGCCGGACCGATCCGTCTGTTCTTCGGCGTCGTGCTGCCGCTGCTCAAGCCGGTCATCATCACGGTCGTGCTCGTGCAGTCCGTCACGGTGTTCAACGACTTCACGAACCCGCTGTACTTCCTGCCGGGGTCCGAGAACGCCACGGTGCAGCAGACGCTCTACTCGTTCCAGAGCCAGTCGGTCAGCCAGCTCAACCTGCTGTTCACCGACGTCCTGCTCATCACGATCCCGCCGCTGATCCTCTACGTCTTCTTCAACCGCCAGATCGTCGCCGGCATGACCAGCGGCGCCGTCAAGGGCTGACCCCACGACCCCCGCACCGGTCGACGACGACCGGTCGCGTGAAAGGACACACCACATGACCGCCTGGACCGCACCGTTCATCACGAGCGACGCCGACCTCGGGAGCGCACCGATCCTGCGCCGTGAGTTCGCCCTCGACGACGGCCACGGCGCCGTCACCGGAGCGACCCTCGACGTCAGCGCCCTCGGCGTCGTCGAGGCGTGGCTCGGTGGCGAACGCGTCTCCGACCACCTGCTCGAACCGGGGTGGACGAGCTACGAGTGGCGCATCCGCGTCGTCTCGCACGACGTCACGGCGCACCTGACCGGCACCGGCTCGGGCGAGGCGGCAGTCCTCGCACTCGTCCTCGGCAAGGGCTGGGCCGCCGGGCGCCTCGCGTGGGGTGGTGGCGGCGGCTGGTACGCCGACGAGCCCGCTGGGTTCGCCGAGCTCCGCATCACGTTCGCCGACGGCCACGAACAGCTCGTCGCCACCGACACGGACTGGCAGGCCCTGTCCAGCGCGATCACCGCCGACCAGCTGTACGACGGCGAGGACATCGACGCCCGGCTCCGCGACGGCTCCTTCCTGACGCCCGGCGAGGTCACCACGCCGAGCGTCGACGGCCACGAGGGACGCACCAGCGCCGTGCGCACCGTCGACATCGGCGAGCGCGAACTCGTCGCCGACACCGTGCCGCCGGTCCGACCCCTCGCCGAGATCGCCCCCATCGAGGTCTGGACGAGCCCGTCCGGCGCGACGCTGATCGACTTCGGCGTGAACCTGGTCGGCTGGCTCCGCCTGACCGCGAGCGGACCGGCCGGCACCGTCCTGACCCTGAAGCACGCCGAGGTGCTCGAACACGACGAGCTCGGCACCCGCCCACTGCGTACCGCGAAGGCGACGGACCACTTCACCCTGAGCGGCGGCGAGGACCGCTTCGAGCCCCGCTTCACCTTCCACGGCTTCCGTTACGCCCAGGTCGACGGGTGGACCGGCACGCTCGACGAACTCCGATCGGCCGTCACCGCGGTGCAGGTCGGCTCCGACCTGACCCGGACGGGCACGTTCGAGTCCAGCCACGAGCTGCTCAACACGTTCCACGACAACGTCATCCGGGGCATGCAGGGCAACTTCCTGAGCGTCCCGACCGACTGCCCGCAGCGCGACGAGCGCCTCGGGTGGACGGGCGACATCGCGGCGTTCGCGCCGACGGCGTCCTACCTGTTCGACACCCGCGCCTTCCTGGGCGACTGGCTCCGCGACGTGTGGCTCGAGCAGCAGCACGCCGACGGTGTCATCCCGTTCGTGGTGCCGGACGTGCTCAAGTACTCCCCCGCCGAGGACTTCGGCACCCCCGACGCCACAGCCATCTGGTCGGACGCCGGCGTCTGGGTGCCGTGGACCCTGTACCAGGCGTACGGCGACACCGCGGTGCTCGAGGAGCAGCTCGACTCGATGACGGCGCACCTCCGCCGCATCAAGGGCCATCTGTCACCCGAGGGCCTGTGGGACACCGTCTTCCAGTTCGGCGACTGGCTCGACCCGGACGCCCCGCCGGAGGACGCCGCCAAGGCGAAGGCCGACCCGGGCGTCGTGGCGACGGCGTGCGCGTACCGCAGCGCGACCCTGGTGGCGCAGGCGGCGCGGTTGACGGGCCACGAGGCGGAGGCGACGGAAGCCGAGGAGCTCGCCACGGGCCTCCAGGCCGCGTTCCGTCAGCACTACGTGACCGACGGCCGCATCCGGAGCGACTGCACCACCGTCTACGCGCTCGCGATCGTGTTCGGCATCCTCGACGAGGACGACGAGCGCCGTGCGGGCGACCGCCTGGCGGAGCTGGCCGAGCAGTCCGGGTACCGGATCTCGACGGGCTTCGCGGGCACGCCGTTCATCACCGACGCGCTGACGCAGACCGGCCACCTCGACGACGCGTACCGGCTGCTGCTGCAGACGGAGTGCCCGTCGTGGCTGTACCCGGTGACGATGGGTGCGACGACGGTCTGGGAGCGTTGGGACTCGATGCTGCCGGACGGCACCATCAACCCGGGTGAGATGACCTCGTTCAACCACTACGCACTCGGTGCCGTGGCGGACTGGATGCACCGGGTGGTCGGCGGTCTGTCGGCGCTCGAACCGGGGTACGCCTCCGTGCTCATCGCGCCGCAGCCGGGCGGCGGCCTGACGTGGGCGTCGACGTCGCTCGACTCCGTGCACGGGCACATCGCGGTGCGGTGGG
Organism: Curtobacterium sp. MCJR17_020; assembly: GCF_003234365.2. Lineage (NCBI taxonomy): Bacteria > Bacillati > Actinomycetota > Actinomycetes > Micrococcales > Microbacteriaceae > Curtobacterium > Curtobacterium sp. MCJR17_020. Next base: position 2,918,372 of record NZ_CP126260.1, read on the forward strand.
AGCTCGTCGACGGCGAGCTGCTCGTCCGTGCACAGGTGCCCGAGGGGGTCACCGCGGTGGTGCGCCTGCCGGGTGTTGCGGAGCAGCGGCTCGGCGCCGGCTCGCACGAGCTACGCGCGCCGGCTGCGGTGCCGGCCGCGTAGCGCGGGGAGCGGACGGTGGGCTGGTCAGGGTGGTGCGCGGGACGTCTGACGGCGCTCGCCCGGTGTCGCGCCCCCGGGCGGTCTTCGCGCCCCGACTCTTCGGGGCGCGACGGCCGCAACGGGGCGCGCAGCCCGCAACCGAAGTCCGCCCCCTCGCTCCGCGAGCAACCCGCTCGTCCCGCGCCCGCCCGTTCCGCATCGCGCCCGCGCCCGTCCCGCATCGCGCCCCCGTGCGCGCATCGCGCCCCGACTCTCCGGGGCGCGATGCGCGCACCGGGGTGCGCGACGCCACACACCCCACACGGTTGCGGCAGCCCGCCGCGACCCGTACTGTATGAAACGATTCAATCGCACACGAGGAAGTGACACGATGACATCGACCCCGACCTTCACCGGCATCGCCGACCAGCTCGCACGACAGCAGATCGAGCTGCCCAGCTGGGCCTTCGGCAACTCCGGCACCCGCTTCAAGGTGTTCAGCACGCCCGGCACCCCGCGCGACCCGTACGAGAAGATCGCCGACGCCGCGCAGGTGCACGAGTACACCGGCCTCGCGCCGACCGTGGCACTGCACATCCCGTGGGACCTCGTCGACGACTTCAGCGACCTCAAGCGGCACGCCGAAGAGCACGGGGTCGCGCTCGGGACGATCAACTCGAACACGTTCCAGGACGACGACTACAAGTTCGGTGCCCTCACCCACACCGACGCGAGCATCCGGCAGAAGGCGATCGACCACCACCTGCGCTGCATCGACGTGATGGACGCCACCGGCAGCCGTGACCTGAAGATCTGGCTCGCCGAGGGCTCGAACTACCCCGGCCAGGCCGACATGCGCGAACGCCAGGACCGCCTGCACGAGTCGCTCAGCACGATCTACGACCGCCTCGGTGCCGACCAGCGCCTGGTGCTCGAGTACAAGTTCTTCGAGCCGTCGTTCTACCACACCGACGTTCCGGACTGGGGCACGAGCTACGTGCAGACGGCGGCACTCGGCGACAAGGCGATGGTCTGCCTCGACACCGGCCACCACGCCCCCGGCACGAACATCGAGTTCATCGTGATGCAGCTCCTGCGCCTCGGCAAGCTCGGCAGCTTCGACTTCAACTCGCGGTTCTACGCCGACGACGACCTGATCGTGGGCGCAGCGGACCCGTTCCAGCTGTTCCGCATCCTGGTCGAGGTCATCCGCGGCGGCGGCTACGACAACCACGACGTCGCGTTCATGCTCGACCAGTGCCACAACATCGAGGACAAGATCCCCGGTCAGATCCGCTCCGTGCTCAACGTGCAGGAGATGACGGCCCGGGCACTGCTCCTCGACCGCGTGGCCCTGACCGCAGCGCAGGAGGCCCACGACGTCCTCGGCGCGAACGAGGTCTTCATGGACGCGTACCAGACCGACGTCCGGGCGGACCTCGCCGCGTGGCGCGAATCCCGCGGCCTGCCGGCGAACCCGATGCGCGCGTACCTGGACTCCGGGTACCAGCAGTCGATCGCCGAGGACCGCGTCGGCGGCGTCCAGGCCGGTTGGGGCGCGTAGACACATGGCACACACACTGGAGGCTCGGGTGGACCCCGCAACGCACGGCACCGACGCAGACACCACGATCAGTGCGCTCATCGCGCGCTCGAACGCGCTCGGCTCGGATCCGCGGATCACGAACTACGCCGGCGGGAACACCTCGGCGAAGGGCACCGACACCGACCCGGTCACGGGCGAGCCGGTGGAGCTGCTCTGGGTGAAGGGCTCCGGGGGCGACCTCGGCACCCTCACGCCGGCGGGCCTCGCAGTCCTGCGCGTCGACCGCGTCCGTGCACTCCAGGACGTCTACCCGGGGGTGGAGCGCGAGGACGAGATGGTCGCCGCGTTCGACTACACGCTGCACGGCAAGGGCGGTGCCGCCCCGTCCATCGACACGGCGATGCACGCCCTGGTCGACGCCGCGCACGTCGACCACCTGCACCCGGACGCCGGCATCGCCATCGCCACGGCGGCGGACGGACCGGCCCTGACGTCGACGATCTTCGGCGACACGGTGGTGTGGGTGCCGTGGCGCCGACCCGGGTTCCAGCTCGGGCTCGACATCGCCGCGATCAAGCGGGACAACCCCCAGGCGATCGGCACGATCCTCGGCGGCCACGGCATCACGGCGTGGGGCGAGACGAGCGAGGAGGCCGAGGCGAACTCGCGCTGGATCATCGACACCGCCGAGCAGTACATCGCGGAGCACGGGAAGGCCGACCCGTTCGGCGGGTCCCGGGCAGGCTTCGAGGCGCTGCCGACCGACGAACGCCACGCACGCGCCGCCGCCCTCGCCCCGACGATCCGCGGCATCGCCGGGCACGACAAGCCGGTGGTGGGGCACTTCACCGACAGCGACGTCGTGCTCGACTTCCTGGCGTCGTCGCGCGCCGAGGAGCTCGCCGCGCTCGGCACGAGCTGCCCCGACCACTTCCTGCGCACCAAGGTCAAGCCCCTCATCCTCGACCTACCCGCAACCGCGAGCGTCGACGAGCAGACCGCCCGCCTGCACGAACTCCACGAGCAGTACCGCGCGGACTACCAGGCCTACTACGACCGCCACGCGAACCCGGGCTCCCCCGCGATCCGCGGCGCCGACCCGCTCATCGTGCTGGTGCCCGGCGTCGGGATGTTCTCGTACGGCAAGGACGCCCAGACCGCCCGCGTCGCCGGGGAGTTCTACGTCAACGCGATCAACGTCATGCGCGGCGCCGAGTCGTTGAGCACCTACGACCCCATCGACGAGGCCGAGAAGTTCCGCATCGAGTACTGGGCCCTCGAAGAGGCGAAGCTGCAGCGGATGCCGGCCCCCAAGAAGCTCGCCACCCGCATCGCCCTGGTCACCGGAGCCGCGAGCGGCATCGGCAAGGCGATCGCGAAGCGCCTGGCCGCCGAGGGTGCCGCGGTCGTCATCGCCGACCTCGACCTGGCGAAGGCGCAAGACGCTGCCGCGGAGATCGGGAACACGGACAGGGCCATCGGCGTCGCGGCGAACGTGACCTCGGCAGCGGACATCGAGCAGGCGATCCAGCAGACCCTCCTGCACTTCGGCGGCCTCGACCTCGTCGTGAACAACGCCGGACTCTCCCTCAGCAAGAGCCTGCTCGAGACCACCGAACAGGACTGGGACCTGCAGCACGACGTCATGGCGAAGGGATCGTTCCTGGTGTCCAAGGCGGCGGCGAAGGTCCTCATCGAGCAGGGCCTCGGCGGCGACATCGTGTACATCTCGTCGAAGAACTCGGTGTTCGCCGGTCCGAACAACATCGCCTACTCGGCGACCAAGGCCGACCAGGCACACCAGGTCCGGTTGTTGGCGGCGGAGCTCGGTGAGCACGGCGTCCGCGTCAACGGGATCAACCCCGACGGCGTCGTCCGCGGCTCGGGGATCTTCGCGAGCGGCTGGGGTGCGAACCGCGCGAAGACCTACGGCATCGAGGAACAGGACCTCGGCGCGTTCTACGCCCAGCGCACGATCCTCAAGCGCGAGGTCGTGCCCGAGAACGTCGCCAATGCCGTCTACGCCATCTGCACCGACGACTTCTCGCACACGACCGGGTTGCACGTGCCCGTCGACGCGGGTGTCGCCGCCGCGTTCCTGCGCTGATGAACGACAAGCTGATGCACGACAAGAGGTAAGAGCATGTCCACCAGCGGCACCGTCGCCGCCGTCGACCTCGGGGCCACAAGCGGCCGGGTGATCCTCGGGCACGTCGACACCGACGGCGTCCGGATGGAGCACGTCGCCCGGTTCCCGAACGGCCCTGTGACCCTGCACGAGCAGGACCGCGAGGCCCTGCACTGGGACGTCGTCGAGCTCCACCGGCAGGTGACCGACGGCCTCCGTCAGGCGTTCGCCACGCACCCGGCGATCGTCAGCATCGGCATCGACTCGTGGGCGGTCGACTACGGCCTGCTGCGCGACGGTCGGCTGCTCGGGCTGCCGTACCACTACCGCGACGAACGGCACGAGGGCGGCGTCGACCGCGTGCACCGACGGATGGACGCTGCCGAGCTGTACGCCCGGAACGGTCTGCAGCACCTGCCCTTCAACACGGTGTTCCAGTTCGCCGCCGACCCGTCGCTGCAGCTCGCGCAGCGGGCGCTGCTCGTCCCCGACCTGCTCGGCTACTGGCTCACCGGTGTCGAGGCGGCCGAGCGCACGAACGCGTCGACGACCGGGGTCCTGAACGCGACGACCCGCGGGTGGGACCCGGCGTTGCGGGCTGCTGCGGGCCTCCCGGCCGGCCTCCTGCCCACCCTGCGTGACCCGGGCGACCGACTCGGGCCGCTGCTGCTGTCCGTCGCCGACGCCGTCGGCGGGCAGGCGCCCGTCACGCTCGTCGGCTCGCACGACACGGCCTCCGCCGTCGTCGCGGTCCCCGCGACCGAACCGGACTTCGCGTACATCTCCTCCGGCACCTGGTCACTCGTCGGCGTCGAGCTCGACGCACCCGTCCTGTCGGACGCGGCGCGCGACGCGAACTGCACCAACGAGGGCGGGGTCGACGGCCGCGTCCGGTTCCTGAAGAACGTGTCCGGACTGTGGTTGCTGTCCGAGAGCGTCCGCACCTGGGAGCGTGACGGCGCTTCGCTCGACCTGGAGGCCCTGCTCGCCTCCGCCGCGGCCGTCACGGCCCCGGTCCCCGTCTTCGACCCCGCCGACGAGTCGTTCACGGCGCCCGGCGACATGCCCGCTCGCATCGCCGCCTGGTGCGGCGACCACGGGCTGAGCGCGCCCGCGTCGCGGGCCGAGTTCGTGCGGTCGATCCTCGAGTCGCTGGCCGCCGCGTACGCGGAGACACTCGCGACGATCAGCACCATCACGGGCAAAGACGTCCGACAGGTGCACATCGTCGGCGGCGGATCGCAGAACCGGCTGCTCTGCCAGCTGACGGCCGACCGCACCGGGCTGCCCGTCCTGGCCGGGCCCGTCGAGGCGACGGCGCTCGGCAACATCCTGGTGCAGGCGCGGGCCGCTCGCCTCGGCGGACTGGGCGGCGCATCGCTCGAGGGCCTCCGCGCGACCGTCGCCCGTACCGTCGAACCCGTGCGGTACACCCCGCGTTCCTCCGACACTTCCCTCCGCCAAACCACCTCGAGACGTAGGATGTCTGTATGACCTCGACCGACGACCAGCACCGCGTCGACCCCGCCACGGGCGCACCGGCCGCTACCCCGGGTACACCGTCGACCCGGCGGACACCGATCAAGCGGCAGCTACCGACGGTGCGTGACCTCGCGCCGCTCATGCAGTTCAAGAAGCCCTCACTGCCGGGTCGGCGACAGCGGCTCGAGTCGGCACTGACGATCTGGGACCTGCGCGACATCGCCGCTCGGCGCACGCCGAAGGCCGCGTTCGACTACACCGAGGGCGCCGCTGAGGCCGAGATCTCCCTCGCCCGTGCCCGCCAGGCGTTCGAGGACATCGAGTTCACCCCCGCGATCCTGCGCGACGTCTCGAAGGTCGACACGTCCCGATCGGTGCTCGGTGCGCCCGTCGCGTACCCGTTCGGCATCGCCCCCACCGGCTTCACGCGCATGATGCAGACCGAGGGCGAACGTGCCGGTGCCCGGGCAGCCGGACGCGCTGGCATCCCGTTCTCGCTCTCCACCATGGGCACCACCGCGATCGAGGACGTCCGTGACGCCAACCCGAACGGCCGCAACTGGTTCCAGCTGTACATGTGGAAGGACCGCGAGAAGTCGATGGCGCTCGTCTCCCGCGCCGAGAAGGCCGGGTTCGACACACTGCTCGTCACCGTGGACGTGCCCGTCGCCGGTGCGCGCCTGCGGGACAAGCGGAACGGGTTCTCGATCCCGCCGCAGCTGAGCGCCCGGACCGTGCTGAACGCCATCCCGCGACCGTGGTGGTGGTTCGACTTCCTGACCACCGAGCCGCTGGCGTTCGCGTCGCTCGACCGATGGTCCGGCACCGTCGGGGAGCTCCTCGACCACATGTTCGACCCGACCGTCACCTACGAGGACCTCGCCTGGATCCGCGACCAGTGGAAGGGCAAGGTCGTCGTCAAGGGCGTGCAGTCCCTGGCGGACGCGCGCCGTCTGGCGGAGATGGGTGTCGACGGGATCACGCTGTCGAACCACGGCGGGCGCCAGCTCGACCGCGCCTCCGTGCCGTTCCACCTGCTGCCCTCCGTGGTCAAGGAGGTCGGCATGGACACCGAGGTGCACCTCGACACCGGCATCATGTCCGGCGCGGACATCGTCGCCGCCGTGGCGCTCGGTGCGAAGTTCACCATGGTCGGCCGGGCCTACCTGTACGGGCTGATGGCGGGCGGCGAGGCCGGCGTCGACCGGATGATCCAGATCCTGTCGGAGCAGATCGAGCGCACGATGCGGCTGCTCGGGGTCACGTCGCTCGACGAGCTCGAGCCCGGGCACGTGACGCAGCTGCAGCGGTTGCAGCCGGTGCCGCGCGGCTGAGGCGGCGGGCCGGCCCGAGACTCGGGGTGGGCGACGGTTCCCGCGGCTTCGGCCGCGAGTCCGGTCGCCCACCCCGAGTCTCGTGTGCCCGCCGTTCACCGCGCGTTCGAGTGCCGATTCGGGCGATTACCCCCGAACGGGGCACAAATGATGCAAGATGTCCGTGGACGCGTCACCGAACCCCTCGGCATCCTGCCCCCTGGCGCGCCGTCCCCTCCCCGCATCCTGCGCCCGAGCACCACGAGGAGCCCGACATCTCGACCCGAAGCACGTGCACGCCCATGCGCGGCACGACCCCCGCGACCACCACGCCCACCACCGAACGGCACACCCGATGAGCCGCCGTCGCGCGATCCTGGCGGCAGCGACCGCCGGTTGCCTGGCACTCGGAGTCCCCACCGCCTCCGCCGCCTCCGCTGACAGCTGGTGGGGTTGGGGCGGACACCGCCACGGGCAGCACGCCCCGGTGACCCCCACTCCCACCCCCTCGGACACTGCGACCCCGGCCCCGTCGGACGACGACGAGTCGGACACGACGCCGACGGCGACGCCCGCGCCGACCGCCGAGGCCGCGCCGATCGAGGACACCACCCCGACCGCAGAACCCGAGGCGGCTGCCCCCACCGACGACGCCGAAGCCGCGGAGCCGGAAGCCGAGGACGCAGCCGAACCGCAGGACGAGGTCGCCGACACCTCCGCCGCGCCGGCCGCCTCGTTCGTCGAGGACTTCACCACCGACGCCGTCACCGGCCTCGTCTCGCGGCTCTACCCGCAGTCGTGGCAGCCCTACCCCGACGGCACCTCCGGCATCTACGCGCCGAGCAAGACCGTCTCGGTGCACGACGGCGTGATGGACGTCGCCCTCGGCACCGGAGCGGGGGCGGCCGGCACGTTCGGCTCCTCCGCCGGAGCCTGGGACCACGTCGGCGGCTCGTTCTCCGTCCGCGCCAAGGCGACCGGTGGCGACGGCAACGGCGCGGCGTTCATGCTGTGGCCGACGTCGGGCACCTGGTCCGACGGCGAGATCGACTTCCCCGAGGGCAACTTCGAGGACAGCCCCTCGGCCTTCCACCACTCGATGACCCCGGGCAAGGAAGCCGACCGCGTGCAGATCGGTACCGGCGTCTCGTGGCGCGACTGGCACACCTACACGGTGGACTGGGTGCCCGGAGAGTCGGTCACCTACAGCGTCGACGGCAAGGTCCTCGACACGATCACCCACGACGTGCCGACGACCCCGCACCGCTTCATGTTCCAGGTCGGCAACTGGGGCGACCAGGGCAACCTGCTCATCGACTGGGTCTCCACCACGGAGTGAGCGTCCGGCCCACAGAGTGAGCAGAAGACGTCGGGTTCCCACCAGGGACCCGACGTCTTCTGCTCACTCGCGCCTCGCGCGCAGGGTGGCCGACAGGCCGACCGAGGTCGACGTCAGTCCATGGCCTGATACCGAACGGCGCCATCGGTGGACCGGTACGGGATCGAGAAGCTCGAGCAAATCACGCCGTTCTCGTAGTCGTCCTTGACCGTGTCCATGAAGGCGTACGCCTCGTCGTCTGTGGCGAAGACGCCCAGGACCGTGTTGTCCGGTGACTCGTCGTGCTGGACGATCCAGACCTCCCCGCCGGCGAAGGGCTTCGGGCGTCGGAAGAAGCGTGGCCCCGGGCTCCGTCTACTCACGATGGAGAGTGTAGGTGCGCGCTGTCCGTTGGCCGATCCTCAGCGCACATCACGGCTGGTGGAAGTTCGGCGCATCCACGGCGGAGAGCCCGCCGCGACAATGCGGAAGGGACTCGACCGGCGTGACGTCGTGAGCGCGGACCCCACCCGTCCTCATCGCCCCACCAGACGCACTCGCCCTCGACGCGATCTCGGCGCAGCCTGAGTGGGACACTGCCGGAGTGATCAAGAACATCCAGGTGGAGCTGAACATCCATGGCCAGCGGGGCTCTTCGGAGCACGTGACACAACTCCTGGGTGTCAGGCCCGACGAGCAGTACGAGATCGGCGACCTCAAGGGTGAGGGGCCCCGCGTGTTCGACGTATCGATTTGGAACGTGTTCAGCGTCGTTCACGTCGACGAGATCCGCGCCGACCACGGGCAGGACCCTTGGGGGCGTGTGCAGTGGGTCCTGCAGCTGTTGCCAGAGAACGCGGCGGACCTTTTCGCGCGTCTGCGCGAGGAGGGCTACGTGGTCAGCCTGTCGGTGTCCCTCATCACCGACCACAAGGAGAACGCCTTCGTTGTGCCGACGGAGGTTTTGCGCCAGGTGGGAGCCGCTGGGCTCGATCTCGAACTGACACCCGTGTCGACCGAGCACATGGAGATCTCGTACCGCGACGTCTGGTGAGTCCCGGCGCCGTCAGTGTGAGGTGCGCACGATCTTCCGATGACGGTTGGCTGACCGGACGACTGATGACTTCCGACATCTCCCGCAGCGAAGTGAGGCTGTGACTGTTCGCGCTGTGATGCGTGATTCTGATCATGTTGTTTTGCATCATCCGGTGACGAGGGTGCTCGCGGCGGCTTCGATGACGTCGTCGGTGATGGTGTCGAGCTCGTTGATTTTGAGGACTCTGGCGATCTGTGGGAAGAGACGCTCAAGGAGACGGAAGTTGCCGCGGGTGATGCGGGCGATGGCTGCGACGGCTTGGTGATCGGTGAAGTCGTCTGCGTCGAGTTCGCGTCCGAGGCGTTTCCACTGCCGGTCGAGAACGAACATGAGTTCCTCGGTGGTGAGGGGCTGGTAGTTGTGCGCGAAGCCGAGCCGGCTGAAGAGTTGCGGGTAGTGACGGAAGCGTTGGTCGAGACCTGGCATGCCGATGAGGACGACGGCGACGCGGGTGCGGTCGTGGAGGTCGCGCAGCATCTCTAGCGCGGTAGCGGAGAGCCGCTCGGACTCGTCGATGATGATCAGCTCGACGCGGCTGGGGCTGGTCGGTTTGAGGGTCTTCCAGTCGTCGAGATGCTGGGTGATGAGCAGGTCTATGTCGTCGTCGAGGCGTTTGAGCTCGCTGGTGAGGTTGCGGGTGCCGGTGGTGACGGGTGGGGTGTAGAACACGCTCCGGGCCCGGCCTGCTGCGGAGACGACCTTGTCGTTGATGTTGCGTGGGCCGAAGTGCCCGCCAAGGTGAGGTTCGATAGTGTCCCAGTTCGCGTAGCGGCGGCCGGACATGGTCTTGCCGACGCCGGCGTCGCCGTAGCAGATCCCGATGGTGTGTTCTTTGCGCACGACGTTGGCGAACTCGGTGAAGCGGCGGTGTTCCTTCGTGATGATGAACTTGCCGGTCATGGGAGGTCCTCTTCGTAGGTCCGGAGCTTCGGTTTCAGTCGTGGTGTGGATGAGTTGGGTTGTTCGGGTTCACGCGCGGGTAGGGCACGCGGGATGCGCTCGTTGATGCCGGCGCGGAGTTGTCGGCGTCGTGCTCTGCGCGCGGTGTCGATGTCGTGCAGGGAGGGGCGCAGGTTGGGGTGATCCTCGTCGACGGCGACGCAGATGAACGTGTCGTGGTCGAAGACGCGGATCTCGGAGACGTCGCGGGGGTCGTAGCGCACGGTGACGGGGTGGCCGACGAAGCTGGCGAGCGTGGGTGCGAGGTAGCGCTGGCCGAGGAAGTGCACGCCGTCGCGTTGCACGATCCGGCTGGTCGGCACGGTGAGAAGCAGACCGTCGAGGGCTTCGAGCGAGTCCGGTAAACGGGGTAACCAGCCGTCACCGATCCACGCGTCGTGTGGGCTGGTCTTGAGCTCACGGTGAGCGCGGGCGTTGTAGCTGCCGATGAATGTTCGGATGGCCTGGTCGAGTTCCGGTAGCCGCAGCGCCGGGACCGACTCGGCGCCGGCCGTGAGATGTCCGGGCAGGGTGGGGAGCAGTTCCGTGTTGATGGTGCCGAAGAAGCGTTCGACTTTCCCTCGGCCCTGCGGGCGGCCGACTGTGGAGTGGATGATCCGGACGTGCAGGTCACGGGTGGCGTGCTCGAGGTGGTGGCTGATGAAGTCGCTGCCGTGGTCGACGTGCAGCACGTCGGGGACGCCGCACATCGCCCAGGCCGGATCAGGCTTGGGCCAGATCGCTTGCCGGAGCGCGAGCGCGGTGTTCATCGCCGACGGCGCGCCGGAGAAGACCATGTACCCGCAGATGGCACGCGAGTAGTCATCGAGGATGACAGTGAGCCACGGCCGGTCGGGCTTGTCATCGGCACCTTTGATGAGGATGTCGAGCATGGTGTGGTCCGCTTGCCAAACGTGGTTTGGACGGTTCGCCCGGCGCCGAAGTACCAGTTCGTGTTTATCGCGGTACGACGTCGGCCCGTCGAGGGCGAGCGTGATCATCGCGGGGTCGAGACTTCGGATGATTCGTCGCACCGTTGAGTACGACGGTGCGGTCGTTCCCGCGCTGGCTGCACGTTCGGCCACGAGCCGATGCAGCGTCGCGACGGATGGTCGCGGCCGCGACAGCGCTAACCCCTCGACGAGTCGGATCAGTTCGGGAGGCGTGTGCCGTTGTCCGCTGTCAGAGCGACGGGAGGTGTCGAGTCCGGCGGCTCCGGCTTTCCGGTAGCGGGCCAGCCAACCCGCAAGGGTCCGGAGAGGGACACCGCTCTCCCCCGCGAGGGCAGTTAGCGGGATCTGGTCCTCGACATGTAGTCGAAGGATCCGCCACCGCGCTTCCGCGTCCATGACCAGCCGGTTACATCGGTGACGTCGCTCCCGCGGCGTCGCCCTGCAGATGACGGTAGATCGTGGGGCGGGAAACGCCGAACGTGTCGGCGATCTCCTGGACGGTGTGGCCGCCGGCGTCGTACATCGCTCGGGCTTGCCGAATCTTGTTCGCAGTCATTTTGAACTTCGGGCCCCCCGAGCGTCCACGGGCGCGGGCGGCAGCGAGGCCGTCGTGGGTGCGCTCCACGATGAGGTCGTGCTCGAACTCCGCGATCGCAGCGAGCATGTGGAAGAACAACCGCCCGCCTGGGGTGGTGGTGTCGATGCCCTGCGAGAGCGCGCGGAGACCGACCCCGCGGTCGTGGAGCTCGTCGGCGATCTGCTTCAGGTTCTTCACCGACCGTCCCAGGCGGTCGAGCTTCGTCACCACGAGCGTGTCCCCTCGGCGGAGGTAGCCGAGTGCTTCGGTCAGCGCCGGCCTCGTCGCGAGCGTGCCGGAGGCGTGGTCGACGAACACCTTCTCGCAGCCGGCGGCGTCGAGGACGTCGGTTTGCCCCTCGGCATGCTGCTCTCGCGTCGAGACTCGCGCGTATCCGACCGATGCCATGCGGGAACTGTAACGCGAACGCCGGGTTCGGTACATAGATCACGGACACGGATCACGAGACAGCGGCGCGCCGATCCCGCGCCAAGGCCAGCGTGCGGCTCGTGAACGACCGTCTGTGAACAGATGCTCCCGAGGTCGCTAGTTGCCCATTGAGTAAACTTGCCCACTGGGCAAATATGTTCTAGTTTGGTGTCATGACAGACGAGGTCTCGTTCCGTGAGCAGAAGAAGGCAGCGATCCGTGACGCGTTGAGCGTGACCACCGTGCTGCTCGCCCGGGAGCGTGGGCTCGACAACATCCGCGTTGAGGACATCGTCGGCCGGGTTGGGGTGTCGAGGCGGACGTTCGGGAACTACTTCTCGAGCAAGGAAGACGCGATCGCAGACCGCCACGTGCAACGCGTCCGCACGGCGGCCGACGATTTGCTGCAGCGGCCACGCGAGGAGCCGTTGTGGACTGCCATCACGGAGGCGCTGCTCGCTCCGTACGAGGCAGAAGAGACGACGGTCCCCTCGCAAGAGGAGCAGAGCGGGCTGCTTGCAGTGCTGTCGACGCCGGGCATACAGTCAGCCGTCGATCGAGGTGCTCGCGCAGCGAACGCAGTATTCGCGGCCGCCGTCGCGGCGCGCTCTGACGCAGCACCGGAAGATCCCATGCCTGGTCTGGTGTCCGCCGCGGCGCTTTCGACCTTGTTGACAACGCTGGAGTCCTGGGCGGCGCGCGCGGAGCCGCAACCCCTGCAGCCGTTCCTCCGAGCTGCGTTCCAACTCCTCGGCGACGGTTTCGACCACCTCCGCTGACCACTGATCCCACACATTTCGTTAGAAGGAAGATCATCATGTACGACGTCGTTATCGTCGGAGGCGGACCCGTGGGCATCTTTGCCGCCTGCGAGCTGAAGCTCGCGGGTGCGAACCCCCTTGTCCTCGAACGCCTCCCCGGAATCAACCAGTGGGACAAGGCGCACGGCTTGACCGGGCAGGTCGTCCGACTACTGGACCACCGCGGCTTGTTCGAGCGGTGTGCTGGGACGGCGGTCCCGGAGCCTGCTCCGGGCTTCTTCTTCGGAGCACTGCCATTGCCGCTACATATGCTCGGCGACCGCAACCCGATGTACCTGCTCCACATCAACCAGCGCGACCTCGAGCGCGTACTCAACGACCGCGCAGCAGAACTCGGCGTTGAGATCCGTCGCGGCGTCGAGATGCGCTCCTTCACCCAACACGACGACTCCGTCACCGTCGACGTTGTCGACGTCGCGACCGGAGCTGAGAGCACCGTGTCGGCGCAGTACCTAGTGGGTAGTGACGGGGCGCGGAGCACTGTGCGGAAGCTCTCCGGTATCGGCTTCCCCGGCAACACCGACCACCACATCGTGGACCGCACAGCCCTGATCGCACCAACTGAGCAGCTGACGCCCGCCGGCCCCGGGAAAGTGCATGTTGCGGGTCTGGGAGAGATCGCGGAGAGCTTCCACCGCACTGAAACCGGCGTCGTCACCATCGCCCTCCGTGACCCGGAGCACCCGCTGGTCTACACCGCGGAATGGGAGGACCAGCCTGACCGCAGCTTCCCCGGTGAGGGAGCAGCCATGACATTGACCGAGATGGAGGACAGCCTTGAGCGCGTCCTCGGCGTCCGCCTCGACCTCCACGCGCCGGCCGACGGTGAGCCGACGTTGCTGCGCCGTCTGACCGGTCGGAACACCCGCGTCGCGGACCGCTACCGCGACCGGCGGATCTTCCTCCTCGGCGATGCCGCACACGTGCACTCCGCCGCAGGCGGACCCGGCCTGAACCTCGCGCTTCAAGACGCGGCGAACCTCGCCTGGAAACTCGCCGCCAGCCTCCACGGCTGGGCCCCCGCGGGCTTGCTCGATACCTACGAGACAGAGCGCCGCCCGCTCGGACAACGCGTCTTCATGCAGACCCAAGCGCAGACCGCGCTCATGGCGCCCGGCTCGGATGTCACAGCCCTCCGCGACCTCTTCGCCGAGATGCTCGCCGACACGACCACCGTGCAGCGCGTCGCAGATCTCCTCGCCGGCTCGGACGTCCGCTACGACATGGGCCCCGCGAACCCCGACGGCCCCACCGGATGGTTTGCGCCGTCAACACAGGTCGAACTCGCCGACGGGACCATCCGCAGAATCCCGGAACTGCTCCGCACCGCCCACCCCATCCTGCTCGACGTGACCGGCGCACACCAAGTCACCGTCGCCCCATGGAACGACCGCGTCGACTACGTGCCGCTGGCCACAACGCACGAACAGACCTCAATGCTGATCCGACCCGACGGATTCATCGCCTGGTCCCACACCGACCCCGCCTCCCTCACAGAGGCACTCTCCGCCTGGTTCGGAACACCCGAACACGGCTCTACCGGAACGGTGTAAAGCGTGAACCTCGACGTGATCGGAGCCGCGATCGTCTCGATCAGCGGCGCGCTCTTCGCGACCGCTTCGATCTGGTGTCTGATCGGTCTTTTCCTCAAAACACGAGCAAAGCCTGTGCTCCCAGCAGCTTCCAGAGCCCACCTGTTCACGTCGGCATTGACGGTCTTCGCCGGGCTCGTGGTCCACATCATCGGCTTCTTCCCCGAAGCCTTCGTGCTCATCTACGCGGGTGCAACGTCAACGCTTGTCGCCGTCTTCGTCGCACGTACGACGGAACGCACTACTCCCCGCCGGGTCACGGGACCAGCACTACTCACGGCAAGCGGGATCGTCGCGCTCACCATCGGGCTGCTCATCTGACCGCTAAACAGTCCCAGGTGGGCGAAAGTACGTGCGCAAGAACGTGCCATTCAGCGTGCTCACCTACAGTGAGGCCGACGGACCCGGCCCGGCTTGAACGGGCAGCCACCCTCGCCGTGCTGCGGGCAGCACGCACCCTTACCGGATAGATGCGCTTTGTGCGGGTTCACGGCGAGAACAGCGCCTCGGAGACGAGGCGCCTGGTGCGAGCGGATTCCGACTCCGTCCCGTCATCCGTGCGTCAGCGCGGCCGGCGCCACGTGATCACGTACCGCCACAGCGGGTGTCGGCGGTACTCGGACCCCATCAGGACCGCATGCACGATGTGCTGGACCTGGGCGTACGAATGCGGTGGCGGCCAGCACGTCGGCGCGGAGTGCTCCCAGTAACCGCGCCGCCACGAGAACCAACGATGCTGGGCGACACCCGCCACCCCGAGCACGTGATCACGCAGCCGGGTGGGCTTCGCGAGTCCGACGACCACCAGGGCGCCACCTGGCGCCGTGAGGTCTGCGAGCCGCGCAAGCCCGGCTGACAGGTCCGGCAGGTGGTGCACCGTCGCGACCGAGGCCACCACGTCGAACTGCTGACCGAAGTCGTGTCTCATCACGTCACCGTGCAGCCAGTGGATCCCGGTGTCGGCGTTCGCAGTGCGGGTGGCGCGCAGAACGTCCGCGTCCAGGTCGATCGCCGTGACGTCGAACCCCGCGTCGTACAGGTCACGGGCGAGCAGACCGTTGCCGGTCCCGACGTCCAGAGCGGTGCTCGCCCCGTCCGGCACGGCGTCGAGCACCCGGGCGTGGAAGTGCGTGTTGTGGTTCCAGCGCCGCTCCGGACTCGGGACGTCCTGGGTCACGGGCTGCTGGACTGCGGCACGGTCCAGGTTCCGCGCAGGGTGGTCAGCAAGTGGTCGATGTTCCGCAGTGCCCGTCGGGTCTCCCAGACGGAGTACGCGCACATCCCCATGAACAACACCAGGATCGCCCACCAGAACGGACTGACCGTCAGAGCTGCCCAGACCGAGAAGGCCGCGAAGACGACGACCATGATCGGGACGATGACCCGGTTGTTCCGGTAGCGCTTGCGGGTCGACTCGAGCTCGCGGGTCCACACGACGTGGTCGACGTCGTCCGGCAGCTCTCCGGTGCGGACGGCGCGTTGGATGGCGGCTGCGGTCTCCGTTCCGCCAGCTCGACGCCGGCGGTAGGCGATGAGGAAGCCGAAGAAGATCGTCATGAGGACGGCGTAGAAGAGCGACGCGATCGCGCGGGCGGCCAAACCGCCGCCGTCGGGGTTCGACGCCAGACCGATGGCGAAGTACAGTCCACCGACCAGGACGAACACGATGGGCAGCAGTGCCGGCAGCGGGAGTCGTCGAAAGCGGTCCACGGTGTCTCCTCGTCGAATGTTCGAGTGGTCCTCGGTTCCTCCACCATGCCGACGGTGCCCGGGAGGCACCTGAGCGGGCAGCCGCACTCATCGAGTGAGCAGAAGACGTCGGGTCCCGCGCGGGACCCGACGTCTTCTGCTCACTCGATGCGGCGCGCCTAGGGTGGGCGGGTGATGGACGACGGGCGCGCACGGGCAGCACTGGCGGAGGTCGCGGCGGCCGGGTGGGGCGACGCCGAGCCGCTCGTCGAACCCGGCGGCACGGCCACCCCGCGGCACGCCGCCGTCCTGATGCTCTTCGGCGCGCTCGACCGCACCCCCGGCGACCGCCCTGCCCTCGCCGCCGACGTCCCACGCGACCTGGACGTCCTGCTGCTCGCGCGTGCCACGACCCTGCGCGCGCACCCGGGCGAGGTCGCGTTCCCCGGCGGACGGATCGACCCGGGCGATGCCGACCCCGTCGCCGCTGCCCTCCGCGAAGCACACGAGGAGACCGGGCTCGACCCGACGGGCGTCGAGGTCCTCGGCACGCTGCCCGCGGTGCCGCTGGCGTTCTCGAACCACCTGGTGCGCCCGGTGTTGGGGTGGTGGCGCGAGCCGTCTCCGATCCGGGTCGTCGACGAGCGCGAGTCGGCCGCGGTGTTCCGGGTCCCCGTGGCGGACCTGCTCGACCCGGCGAACCGCGGGGTCACGGTGATCCGACGCGGTGGTCAGGAGTGGCGCGGGCCGGGCTTCACCGTCGATGCGGAGCACGGCGACGACGACGACCACGACGACCACCTGGTGTGGGGGTTCACCGCGATGCTGCTGGATGCGCTGTTCGACCGGCTCGGGTGGACCGAGAACTGGGATCGGGAGCGGGAACTGCCGCTCGATCGTCGACACTGATCCGGTCGGCACCGCCCAGCGGGAACGACAGTGGGTCGGCACGGACCGCGTCCACCGCGTGGGCGACGGCCCCGATGACGACGACGTCGCCGCCGAGCGTCGACGCCACCAGGTCGGGCACGGGGTCGAAGTGCCAGCCGTCGAGCAGGGCACGAGCCCGGTCGATGACGGCGACCGCAGGCTGGGCGATCGCACCCGCAACCACCACGCGGTCGATGTCGAGCAGACTGGCGAGCAGGACGCAGACGCGGGCCAGTCGGTCGCCGAGGCGGTCGACGATCGCCAGCGCCACGGTGTCGCCGTCCTGCGCCGCGCGGAACACGGCGGAGGCGCCGGCGTCCACCGCGAGCGGGCTGCCCGGCCGCACCTCGCCCGCAGCGACGGCCTCGGCGACCAGCGTCCGCGCCGTCGCGCCGATGCCGTCCGACGACCCGACTCCCTGGACGATGTCGAGCACACGCATCTCCCCCGCGCCGCCGTGGGCACCGCGGAGCAGCACACCGTCGACCACGAGGCCGCTGCCGAACCGCTCGCCGGAGAGCAGTGCGGCGAACGAGGCGTCCCCCGATGACGGCCGCTCGGCGAGCGCGGCGAGGTTCGCGTCGTTCTCGACCACGACGCGGCCGTGCGGGACGGCGTCGGCGAAACCCGGGTTCATCCGGTCCCAGAAGCCGCCGTCGTCCGGCGATGCCCCGCCGGCGTCGACCGGCGCGGGGATGCCGACCACGGTGACCAGGACGCGGGAGCGGTCGGCACCCGCGGCGGCGAGCGCGTCGTCCACGGTGTCGGCGAGGACTGCGAGCCGGACGGGGACCTCGAGCCCCGACTCACCGAGTGCTCCTTCGGCTCGACCGAGCACGGTGCCGCGCAGGTCGGCGACGATGGCGGTGACCCGGTGCTGTCCGGCGTCCACGCCGACGACGACGCCTGCGGCGGTGTCGAGTTCGTAGCGACGGGCGGGCCGACCGATCCGGTACTCCCCGGCGGCACGGGCGTCGTCGAGCTCGTGGAGCCAGCCGAGCCGGACGAGTTCCTCGCACGCGGCCAGCACGGTCGAGCGGGTCAGGCCGGTGGCGTCGATGGCCTCGGTCGCGGTGAAGGCGCCAGCGTCGAACGCGTGCGCGAGCAGTGTCTCGGCGCTCGTTCGACGGGGTGGCGGCATGCCGTGACCTTACCGCGCAGCGAGTTCCTTGCGTAATTAGATTTTGTCGCTAGATTTAGTCCCGCGGCCGGCATCGGAGCCGATCGCAGGACGGAACGGCAGGGCTGCCGGGTCCGGACGGACGGAGACGACGTGCAACCACACGCCACGACCAGGACGGCGGCATCGGTGAGCCGACGCTCGTTCCTGCTCGGAGCCGGCGGCATCGGAGCGGGCCTCGCGCTCGCCGGGTGCGCCCCGATCGGGTCCTCGAGCGCCAAGCCGGAGACCATCACGTTCTACGTCTCGAAGCCCGAGGTCATCGGGTACTTCGACGGCGTCATCGCGCAGTTCCACGACAGCCAGTCGAAGGTGCGGGTCGTCCGCGACTCGACCTCGAGCATGTCCGCGAACTTCGTCCGGAACCGGCCGCCGGACCTCGGCTGCTGGAACTACAACTTCTCGGTCGTGCCGTTCGTCGAGCACGGAGCCCTGACGGACCTCTCCGACCTGTCGCAGGCCGACACGATCAACCCGGACCTGTGGCCGCTCATGCAGCAGACCGCCGACTACCCGGGTCGCAAGAGCGCGCTGCCGTACTCGGTGACCGCCGCCTCGGTGATCTACAACAAGGCACTGTTCGCCGAGCACGGGCTCGAGGTGCCGACGACCTGGAGCGAGTTCGCCGATCTCTGCGGGCGCCTGCAGCAGGCCGGCATCGCCCCGATCTACGGGACGTTCAAGGACAACTGGACGATCGCGCAGGGCATGTTCGACTACACGGTCGGTGGTGCGATCGACACCCCGAAGACGTTCGACGCACTGCGACGCGAGGGCACGAGCGTCGGCAAGGACTCGTCGGTGTCGTTCGAGAAGGACCTGCGGACACCGATGGAACGCATGACCCAGCTGCGGGCATGGCACCAGGACGGTGCCGCCAGCCGCGGGTACGGCGACGGCAACCTCGCGTTCGCACAGGGCAAGGCCGCGATGTACCTGCAGGGGCCGTGGGCGCTCGGCGAGATCGCCAAGACGAACAAGGACATGGACCTCGGCACGTTCCCGCTGCCCGTCACCGACGACGCCGCGGACAACAAGGTGCGGGTGAACGTCGACCTGGCGCTCTGGATCCCGGAGGCGTCCCGCAAGCAGGAGGCCGCCCGCGAGTTCCTGACGTTCCTGATGCAGTCGAAGGTCAACGACAAGTACAACGCCGACAACAACGGCTTCGGTGTCCGCAAGGACGCTCCCCCGGCGTCGAACCCGGCGCTGACCGGCATGCAGTCGTACTACGACGACGCCGCCTTCTACCTCGGTGCGTCGCAGCTCATCCCCGCCGAGATCCCGGTCGCGAACTACGCGCAGTCGATCGCCTTCGGCGGCGACCCGCAGCGCCAGCTCCGCACCCTCGACGCCGACTGGGCGCGTCTCGCGCTCCGCACTGCCGCGTAAGGAGACGTCCCATGGCAACCACGACCACCGAAGCCATCACGACGGCGGACCGCCGCCGACGGGGCGGAGCCGCCCCGGGCCTCCAGTCCGTCACCCACAAGCGGAAGCGGATCGAACCGCTCTTCCTCGCCTTCTTGCTCCCCACCCTGCTGCTCTTCACGCTCGCCATCACGCTGCCGGCCGTGATGGGCATCGTGCTCAGCTTCACGAACTCCGTCGGCTTCGGTGAGTTCCGCTTCATCGGACTCACGAACTACGTCGCGGTGTTCTCCGACCCCGCGATCCTGCAGGCGTACCTGTTCACCCTCGGGTTCTCACTCGTCACCGTGATCGTCGTGAACGCGGTCGCGTTCCTGCTCGCCATCGCCCTGACCTCGAAGATCCGCGGCAAGATCGCCCTCCGCGCGGTGTTCGTGCTGCCGATGGTCATCTCGGGCATCGTCATCGCGTACGTGTTCTCGTTCCTGTTCGCGAACAGCCTGCCGGCCCTGGCCAGTGCCATCGGATTCGGTCCGCTCGAGCAGAGCATCCTGGCGAACCCCGACCTGGCGTGGGTCGCCATCGTGATCGTCACCGCGTGGCAGGCGATCCCGTCGACGCTCCTCATCTACATCGCCGGGGTGCTGTCCATCCCCGGCGAGGTCTACGAGGCAGCGGCCCTCGACGGCGCGAGCGCGTGGCGTCAGCTGATCTCGATCACCGCGCCGCTGACGGCCGGCTACATCCTGATCAACCTGGTGATCGGGTTCAAGAACTTCCTGAACTCGTACGACATCATCGTCGGCCTGACCGACGGTGGCCCCGGCACCTCGACCACGAGCGTCGCGATGTCGATCTTCAAGGGCTTCAACGGCGGCGACTACGCCTACCAGATGGCCAACGCCACGATCTTCTTCATCATCGCGGTCGTCATCGCCGTGATCCAGCTGCGGGCGACCCGCGGGAAGGCAGCGCTCTGATGACCATCCAGACACCCCTCCGTCCGGGGACGACGAAGACGGGCAGCATCAGATCGGTCGACGCCGACCGGACCGCCGGCCGCCGGGGCGGCCGGTCCAACTGGCCCGTCACCGTCGTCCTCGTGCTCTGCGCGCTCTCGATCCTGGTGCCGCTCTACGTCACCCTGACGATGGCGTTCAAGACGACCGGCCAGGCCGTCGACGGCAACGCGTTCTCGCTGCCGGCACCGTTCAGTGTCGACGGATTCGTGCAGGCGTGGGAGCTCACCGACTTCCCGCGGGCGTTCGGCGTCTCGGTGCTCGTCGCCGCGATCACCGTCGTCGGCACGATCCTGCTCGCGTCGTTCACGGCGTTCGCGATCGCCCGGAACTGGGACCGTCGGCTGTTCCGCTGGTCGTTCTTCTACCTGCTCGCCGCCATGTTCCTGCCGTTCCCGGTGCTCGCGCTGTCGCAGGTGAAGCTCACCGGCCTCGCACACCTGGACAACCCGTTCGGCGTCGCGCTGCTGCACGTCATGTTCCAGCTGTCGTTCAGCGTGCTGCTGTTCACCGCGTTCCTGCGGTCGATCCCGGCCGAGCTCGAGGAGAGCGCTCGCATCGACGGCGCGAGCACCGGCCAGGTGTTCTGGCGGCTCGTGTTCCCGCTGCTGGCACCGATGAGCGCGACCGTCGGCATCTTCGCGTTCCTGGCGTCGTGGAACGACTTCGTGATGCCGTCGCTGATCACCTCGGACCCGGCGTTGCAGACCCTGCCGGTGCTGCAGCAGATGTTCCAGACCCAGTTCAGCAACAACTACAACGTGTCGTTCGCCTCGTACCTGATGGCGATGGCCCCGGCGATCATCGTCTACCTCGTCACCCAGCGATGGGTGATGGCCGGTGTGACCCAGGGCGCCATCAAGTGAGCAAGACGACCGACCCGGCCGGTACGACCGAACCGACCGACACCGCCACGAACATCGAAAGGCCCGTCGTGACCGACACCCTCGCCCAGCCCGCCACCACCAGCGCCGACGAGACCTGGTGGCGCCAGGCGAGCGTCTACCAGATCTACCCCCGCTCCTTCGCGGACGCGAACGGCGACGGCATCGGCGACCTGCCCGGCATCACCGAACGCGTGCCGTACCTGGCGTCGCTCGGTGTCGAGGCCGTCTGGCTCAGCCCGTTCTACCCGTCCGCCCTCGCCGACGGCGGCTACGACGTCGACGACTACCGCGACGTCGACCCGAAGCTCGGCACGCTCGACGACTTCGACCGGATGGTCGAGGCGCTGCACGCCGCCGGCATCCGGGTGATCGTCGACGTGGTGCCGAACCACACGAGCGACCGGCACGAGTGGTTCCGCGAGGCCCTCGCCGCGCCGAAGGGCTCCCCCGCCCGCGACCGCTACGTCTTCCGCGACGGCACCGGGCCGTCCGGCGAACAGGCTCCGGCCGACTGGATCTCGATCTTCGGCGGCCCGGCGTGGACCGCGGTCGGCGACGGCCAGTGGTACCTGCACTCCTTCGCCAAGGAGCAGCCCGACCTCAACTGGGCGAACCGCGAGGTCCGCGACGACTTCCTGCACACCCTGCGCTTCTGGTCGGACCGCGGCGTCGACGGCTTCCGCATCGACGTCGCCCACGGGCTCGCGAAGGACCTGCCGTCCGGGGCCCTGCCGACCTGGGAGGAGCTCGCAGAGATCCCGAAGGACGGCTCGCACCCGCTGTGGGACCGCGACGACGTGCACGAGATCTACGCCGAGTGGCGGACCGTGTTCAACGAGTACACCCCGGCACGTACCGCGGTCGCCGAGGCCTGGGTCGCCGCCGACCGCCGCGCCCGGTACGCCAGCGCCGACGGTCTGGGGCAGGCGTTCAACTTCGACCTGCTCGAGGCCGACTTCGACGCCGGGTCGTTCAAGGAGATCATCGAGTTCAACCTCGGTCTGGCCGAGCAGTCCGGCTCGTCGACCACGTGGGTGTTCTCGAACCACGACGTCGTCCGGCACGCGACCCGCTACGCGCTGCCGGCGCGGAACGGCTCCCCCGACAAGCAGGGCGCCGCGTGGCTGCTCGCCGGCGGTTCGCAGGAGGCCCTCGACCGACCGCTGGGGCTGCGCCGAGCGCAGGCCGCGACCCTGCTCGAGCTCGCGCTGCCCGGCTCCGCCTACCTGTACCAGGGCGAGGAGCTCGGTCTGCACGAGGTCGGCGACATCCCCGACGCCGACCGCCAGGACCCCGCGTTCTTCCGGAACCCGGGCGTCGACGTCGGCCGCGACGGCTGCCGTGTCCCGATCCCGTGGACCCGGTCCGGCCCGTCGTTCGGCTTCGGCTCCGGGACCGCGCACCTGCCGCAGCCGGCGTGGTTCGCGGACGCCAGCGTCGAGGCCGAGGACACCGACCCCGACTCGACCCTGAACCTGTACCGGAAGGCCCTCGGGCTGCGCGGGCAGCTGCAGTCCGAGGAGCACCTGGAGTGGCTCGAGACCGGCCGCGACGACGTGCTCGCGTTCCGACGCCCGAACGGGTGGACGAGCGTGACGGTGTTCGGTGACGGGCCCTACGAACTCCCCGCCGGCGAGCTGCTGCTCGCCTCGGCACCGGTGGCAGACGGTGCCCTCACGGGCGTGGGGACGGCCTGGTTGCGTTCCTGACGCAGGGTGCGCGTCGTGGACGCGACCAGGTGGCGGACGGGCGCGCCCCGCTCGGCGGGGCGTCGTGGACGCGACCAGGTGGCGGACGGGCGCGCCCCGCTCGGCGGCAATGCGAAGCATTGCGCGGGGCGCGCCGACCGAGCTTGCGAGGGAGGACGGTGCAGGCAGGCACCGTGCCTCCCGTCCGCCGTGGCGTCACCATCTCGGGCCGCGACGGGCATCCGAGACGTCAGCCGCTGCCGGTAGGGTCGCCGCATGAGCGGGGCGACGATCAGCGTGCAGGACTTCGTCATGCGGTTCGGGGACCGGAACGTGGTCGACGGACTGTCGTTCGACGTCGCCGCCGGCGAGACGTTCGGCCTGCTCGGCAGCAACGGCTCCGGCAAGACCTCGACGATCCGTGCCCTGCTCGGCATCACCACACCGACCGCCGGCACCCTGACCATCGACGGCCAGCCCTACCGGCCCGCCACCGGTGGCATCGGGTACCTGCCCGAAGAGCGCGGGCTCTACCGCAAGGAATCCGTCATCGACGTGATGTCCTACTTCGGACGGCTCCGCGGGCTGCGCGGCCCCGAGGCGACGGCCTGGAGCATGGACTACCTGGCCCGCGTGGGCCTGGCCGACCGCGCCAAGCTCCGCGTCGACAAGCTCTCCGGCGGGCAGCAGCAGAAGGTGCAGCTCGGCATCACGATCATGGACCGGCCGCGGCTGCTCATCCTCGACGAACCCACGAAGGGCCTCGACCCCGTCAACCGTCGGCTGCTGCTCGACCTGGTCGACGAACGGAAGGCCGACGGTGCGACCGTCATCCTCGTGACCCACCACATGGACGAGGTCGAGCGACTCTGCGACCGGATCCTGCTGCTCAAGGACGGCACCGCTGCCGCCTACGGGTCGATCCCCGACGTGCAGGACGCCTTCGGCGGTGCCGTCGCCCGGGTCGGCCTCGACGGCCCGGTCCCCCGCTCGCCGCTGTACAAGCTCGCGCGGCACGAGGGGCACGTCGCCTACCTCGTGCCGACGTCCGCCGCGGCACCGGACGGTGCCGACATCCTCGCCGCGCTAGTGGCGGACAGTGTCCGCGTCACCGCGTTCGAGATGCGTCGGATCCCGCTCGACGAGATCTTCGTGCAGGTCTACGGCCACGACGCACTCGCCGCGGCTTCGGTTGACGGGGTCGCCGCATGAGCCGCCTCGGCACCGTCGTCCGGTTCGAGTTCGTCCGCGCGGTGAAGAAGCCCGCGTTCTGGATCGGCACGCTCGCGCTGCCGGTCGTCATCGTCATCGTGTCCCTGCTCGTCGGCATCGGACAGGCAGCCGGCACCGACTCGGTCGTCTCGGGCTCGTCGGCCACGAAGACCCCGTTCCGCTACGTCGACCACTCCGGGCTGGTGTCCGAGTCCGTCGCGGCGAAGTGGGGCGGGTCGCCGTCCACCGACGCCGACGCGGACCGCGCCGCCGTGCGTTCCGGGGAGCTCGACGCCTTCATCTCGTTCCCGTCGTCCCCCTCGACCTCGCCGATCACCGTCGACGCCGCCGACCGCGGCCTGTTCGCGAACGGTGGCTACTCGTCCCTCGCCGAACGGGTGCTCGAGCAGAGCATCGCCGCGACCGTCGACGACCCCGAGACCGTCGAACTCCTGCGCTCGCCACCGGCCACCGACGTCACGACCTACGCCGACGGGCAGGTCGCGCCGGGCTGGCTGTCGATCGTGCCGCCGTTCCTGCACGTCGCCGCCTTCTTCGGACTCGTCATCCTGCTCGCAGCACGCATGGTGACCGTCGTGGTCGAGGAGAAGGAGAACCGCATCTCCGAGATGATCCTGACCGCCGTCACCGCCGGCGACCTGATCCGCGGCAAGGTCATCGCGATGCTGCTCGTCGGGTTCGTGCAGGTCGGGGTGTTCGTCATCCCGGGGCTGGTCGGGATGCTCGCCGTCCTGCCACTCGTCGCCTCGCAGCTCGGCGGGCTGACGATCGACCCGTGGCGGATGCTCGTCGGTGCGCTGCTGCTCGTCGGCGGCGTGCTGCTGGCGTCCGGGCTGTTCGTCGCCGTCGGTGCAGCGGTGCCGTCGATCAAGGACGCCTCGGCACTGCAGTCGGCCGCGATCTTCGCCCTGATCATCCCGCTCTACGCGGCGTTCTTCGTGATGACCACCCCGACCTCGCCCGTCGCCGCGTTCTTCACGTACTTCCCGACGTTCACGCCCGTCACCGCCATGGTGCGGAACGCCGTCGGCTCACTGAGCGTCACCGAGTCGGTGGTCTGCATCGTCGAGGTGTTCGTCGCTGCCGGGCTGCTGCTGTGGTTCGCCGAGTACCTGTTCCGGCACTCGGTCGCGCAGTACGGGTCGAAGGTGACGCTGCGGCAGATCGTGTCCTGGCGGCGGCGGTCGGTCTCGCGTTAGGGACGGCTCTGGGGTTCCCGCTCGGGCTCGCGAGCTTCCTGCTGCTGCGCTGCCGGTCGCTGGCGCCCTGGCGTCTCGCGCTCGGGGACGTCGGCGTCGAGGTCCCACGACGGCAGCTCGTGCTGCTTCCAGCCCTGTCGGAGCGTCCGGACCGAGCGGTCGAACTCGACCATGACGTCGATGTGCGGCCGGACGAGCATCTGGATCTGCAGCCCCTCGTACACCGCGAGCAGCTGCGTCGCCGCCTGGTACGCCGGGATCGCCGATTCCTCGGCACCGTTGTCGAAGTCACGCTGTAGACCGTTGCTGAGCTGCTCGACGTACTCGTCGAAGCGCTTGCGGAACAGCTCGGCGAACCCGGACTCTGAGCTCGCGACCGTGATCACGCCCGCCAGGACCCGGACGAGGCCCGGGTCGGCGACGTCCTCGGCCAGGGTCAGCCGGACGTGGTCGATCGTGCACGCCGGCGGAGTCTTCCGACGGGTGCCCCGCAGCTGCGTCCACCGGTCGTAGGTCACCAGCAACAGCGCTTCCCACGCGGGGAACAACCGCTCCACGGTCTCGAGCGGGATGCCCGCGACCTCGGCCACGACCGAGGCGTCGACCGCGTCGAAGGAGTGCAGCCGGTAGGCGCGGATCGCTCCGCGGACGGTGCGCTCGGCGAGGGACTCATCGTCCTCGACGCGTTCGCCGTGCAGGGGTTCCATCGGACCATCCCATCGTGTGCGGTACCCCATTGTCTCGTCCCAGACCGGGGGCCGTCACATCCGCGCCGGGTCGTCGTGGACCAGTTCGGTGTGGGCGGGCCGTTCAGCCGACCGTGACGGGGGCTGCCGGGGGCTTCACCCGCTGGTTCATCCAGACGAAGAAGCCGGTCAGCGTGAAGACGCCGTAGAAGACGTACATGAGACCCGACGCGTAGTAGCCGGCCGAGAACAGGAGCGGGACGCCGACCAGGTCGACCGCGACCCAGATGAGCCAGAACTCGACCCAGCCCTTCGCCATGCCGTAGGTCGCGAGCAGCGAGCCGACGAAGATCCACGCGTCACTCCACACCGGCTCGTACGACCCGAGGGCGCGGAACACCGGGGTGAGCAAGGCGGTCCCACCGACCATGCCGACGACCAGCAGGACGCGGGTCCGCCACGACGCCCAGTGCGGTTCGATCACGGAGGACGTGTCGTCGGGACGGTGCGTCCAGCGGTACCAGCCGTAGATGCTCACGATGATGAACATCACCTGGCGGCCGGCCTGACCGAGCAGGTTGACCGGGTTCGGGGTGTCGAACAGTGCACCCATGAAGACGGTGAACAGGAGCGCGTTGCCGACCAGCCCGATCGGCCACGCCCAGACCTTGCGGCGCATCCCGCCGAGCGCGCTGAGCAGCCCGAAGACGTTGCCGATCACCTCGCGCCAGAGCACCGTCTGGTCGCCGATGACGATCTGCGCGTCGAACAGCCAGCGCACGATGCCCATGGGTCCCTCCTCGTTTCCGGTCGGTGCAACGGTCCGGGAACGCACGGCATTCCGATCACGATCGGGGTACAAACATGTCCTCCACAGGGAGGACAAAAATCACCCCCGTTCTGGGTGCATGCAAAAGCATCTTGCGGCTTGTCCGCACTATGGGGGACGAGTAGCGTCGTCACCAGAGCGAGTCCAGCCCGCCCGAGCAGCAGATCTGCGCTCCGGAGCCCGGCGACCACTCTCGGCACCGGTCAGCCGCGACCCCTCACCCGCGAGGTCGATGACACCGTCCCACCGGCACGACGACCCGAATCACGAGCCGGTGGTGCTCAGCGCGCCCCGAAGCGCAGAACGGACCACTCCCCCATGCACAAGATCGTCACCGGCACCATCGCCGGCGCAGCCGGCATCGCCCTCCTCCTCGGTGGAGCAGGTACCTTCGCCCTCTGGAACGCCAGCGCCTCCAGCGCCGCGTCCTCGGTGAGCTCCGGCACGCTGACCCTCAGCGCGAACAACGACGGCGCCTGGACGGACATCACCAACGGCCGCTCGACCGCGATCAACCCCAGCACCGCCCTGATGGTGCCGGGCAACACGTTCCAGTTCACGCAGACGCTGAACATCGGCGCGACCGGCCAGGACCTCAAGGCGAACCTGACCTACGCCAGCCAGTCGATCACCGGTGACTCCGCACTCCTCGCCGCGACGCAGAAGACCCTCGCCGTGACGTCCTCGAGCGCCACCGTCGTGCAGTCCACGTCGAACGCGAACACATTCGTCGTCTCGCCGTCGGCATCGACCTCGACGGTCAAGGTCGTCTTCACGATCACGCTGCCGTCCTCGGCGACGACCGGGCAGAACGGGTCGATCAACGTCGGCGCCCTGGCCTTCACGCTCACCCAGACCGCGATCGGTTCCTGATCCACTGATCGCACTGACGCGGGCCACGACCGGCCCCTGATCCGCCGGTCGCGGCCCGCCCGGGCTCTTGTGGCCCGTCTGGGCCCCTTGTGGCCCGTCTGGGCCACTTGTGGTCCGCACCAGCAGAGGCTCACGAGCACCAGGGGACGCACATGACCGGGACACCGAGGACGACGGGCCGCCACCGCGCGGTGCGACGTCACCGTTGGATCCTGCCAGTCGCGCTCGCCCTGGTCATCGCCGTCGCCACGGCGCTCCTCGGCGTCGGGGGAACGTACGCCCTCTGGAACGGCACCGCCAGCACCGCTGCCACCACCGTCAAGTCCGCGACGGCGACGATCACCGTCGGCACCCTGTCGACGATGAACACGACCGTCCTCGGACCGGGTACCGGAGTCACCGGCACCTTCGCCGTGAAGAACACCGGTTCGATCCCGCTGTCCATGCGCGTCGCCACGACGACCACGAAGGTCGCCTCCGCGACGAACGCGTCGTCGGCGGCCGTGCTCGGCGAACTGACGCTCCGGTTGACCAACGTGTCATCAGCTGCGGCCTGCACCGCCGGGCTGTCCGGTGCGAGCGGCCGTCTCGCAGCCTTCGACACCGGCAGCAGCTCCTTCACACTGCAGCCCGGTGCGAGCTCCGTCGGCTGTGTCGAGCTGGTCCTCGACGCCGACGCGCCGCAGAGCGTGTCCGGCGCCGTCACCGACTTCACCCTCACCGTCACCGGAACGCAGGTCTCCGCATGAACCGCCGACTCCGGCTCGTCGTCGCCGTGCTGCTCACCGCCGTCTTCGTCGGCGGTGGGTCGAGCGCCGCCTGGGCACTGTGGAGCGCGTCCGGCACCACGGCCTCGAGCGTCACCATCGGCAAGCTCTCCGCCTCGATCGCCGGCACGAGCGCGCTGACCACCACCTTCTCGTCCACGGTGACGTCGGTCACGAAGCCGATCACGCTCACCGACTCGGGCACGATCGCCGGCACCGCGACGACCACCGTGTCCGTCGTCTCCGGCAGCTCGACGGCGCTCGCCCAGGCCGTCACCGTCGTCGCGTGGCCCGTCGCCGCGACCGCGGCGTGCACGACGAACACCGCGGTCGGCAGCGGCTCGGTCACCGGCACCTGGGCGTCATTGCCGAGCATGACGTCCAAGCTCGCCGCCGGCGCTTCGGCCATCTGGTGCACCCGCAGCACGCTCAAGTCCTCGGCCCCGGCATCCGCCACGGCCACCGTGAACGTCAACCTCACCGTGGCGAGCGGCAGCTGGACCTCGGGCGTCGTGCAGGGTGGCTTCACCCTGACCACCCCGGCGACGGCCGCGGACACCGGTCCCGCACTGGTCTGCACGGACCACGACGGCTGGTACGTCGAGGTGCGCTGGGACGCCGCGAACCGACCGAAGGACACCTGGTACGGCGCCTTCGTCGGCACCACCGCGGTCGGCCAGAAGGCGCAGGACTACTCGGCGTTCATCACCATCGCCCCGAACGACGTCCCGGCGAGCGCCGGCACCTCCGGGACGCTCACCGTGACCGTCAAGGTCCTCGACAGCGCCGGCAACCCGACCTCGACCGTCGCCGGCAGCGGCCCGGTCACGCTCTTCACCCAGAACAACGGCGCGGCGATCCGGTGTGGCGCATGACCCGCGCGACCGCCCGTCCCGAACGTGCCGAGCGCTCCGGCGCGCGCGCCGTCGTGCACGCCGTCGTCCTCGGCGTGAGCACCGGGCTGCTCCTGCTCGTCGCGGCCCTCGCCGTCGTGCTCATCGTGGTGCCCAAGGCCACCGGCTCGATGCCGCTGACGGTCTTGACCCAGTCGATGGAGCCGACGCTGCCGCCGGGCACCCTGCTCGTCGTCCGTCCCACCGCCGTCGACGACATCGAGGTGGGCGACGTCGTCACCTACCAGATCGTCTCCGGCCAGCCGGCCGTCATCAGCCACCGCGTGGTCTCGGTGTCCTCGGCGTCGAACGGCGAACGCACCTTCGTCCTCAAGGGCGACAACAACGCGGAGGCCGACCCGCACCCCGTCTCCGCCGCGCAGATCCGGGGCGTCGTCTGGTACAGCATCCCCGAGATCGGAGTCGTCAACCAGCTCGTCAACGTGTCGCGGAGCTGGCTCATCCCGACCGTCGCCGGGGTCCTGCTGGCGTACGGCGGCGTGATGATCGCGATCGGCACCGTGACCGCTGCGCGCCGCCGACGGTCGACGGCCGGGCACGGGCGACGTGCGACGACCGGTCACGGGCGCCGCAGCGCATCGCACCGGGGCTCGGGGCAGGCCCCGGTCTAGGCTCGGTGGACGTGACCGACGGAGTGCAGCGAGTGCGCGAACTGCTCGACGACGCCGCACGTCGGCTCCGCGCCGCCGGGGTGCCGGACGAAGCGCTCGGCGAGTACGTGCAGCCGAAGGCGGTCCTCGGCATCCGCCGCGAAGCGACCATGCGGCCCCTCGGTCGCGTGTGGCGCGTCGGTGCGCTGCTGATCGGGTCGTCGCTCGAGTCCGGCGGCCGGGTCTGGGCCACCGGGGCGATCACCCGGGTCACCGATCCGGGCCGGGCGCAGTTCCAGTCGGTCTCCGCCGAGGTCCGTCGGGCCTACCGCGCTGCTGCGGCGAAGGGACACTTCGCGGCCGGCGACACCGTCAACCACGGCGCCACGGCGGTCGCGTTGGACGGAACGCTCGTCGGCTCGACCGGGGTGCTCTTCGTCGAGGACGACTTGCCGCTCGTCCGCTGGTCACCGGCCGCGGGCTCCGCCGTCCCGCTCGCCGACTACCTGGCCGATCGCGTCGGGTTGCTCGTCGAACCGCCCCGAGGCGCGACCGACTGACCCGCTATCGTGACGGCATGGACGGACAGCAGCCGCGCGAACGACGCAACCCCTGGTGGGCGGTGCTGCTCGTCTTCATGTTCGGGGGCGTGCTGTCGCTGGTCGCCGGCCGGATGCTCCCCTGGCAGGACCAGGATCGCCAGGACCCCGACTACTGACTGACCCCAGACGGGAGGACGCGCGCCGTGAGTACTGCAGCGTCACCTCGGACGAGATCCACGGCGACACGGTCACGTTCCAGCACGCCTCGCGCGTCGTCACGGCGACGCCGCGCTGCTCGCCGCCCTGCTCGGATTCGCCGTCCGCACGGTGTCCGCCGGAGCCGCCAGCGGTCCTGACACGACCACACGACGGACTGGAGGCCGTGCTCACGTGGTGAGCACGGCCTCCAGTCCGTCGTCAGGTGCGCTTCCCCCGTCAACGGGCGGCGCACGGCGGGTCGCGTCCGCGACACCACCGGTCTCGTCGCCCGAGAGCCCTGCCGGACGCCGTCGTACGCTGTGCGGGTGGTGAGCATGATCATCCTCGTGATGGCCGAGTACATGGTCGACGATTCCCCGCTGTGGTACCGCGGATCGCGGTCCAGAGAGCACTTCGGGGTTGCCGAGGCCACGGACCTCGGGCTGAGCGCGTCACTCCGGCACGACCTGCAGGCCTGGAACGACGTCTTCGAGCAGGTGAGGCAAGAGGTGTTCGACGATCGTGACGAGTCGAGCTCAGTCCCGTCGACCTTGGCGTCCCCCGAGGTGTTGGAAGCCCACCGAGTCGAGTCCTTCACCCTCGCAAGTCGCGTCCAGCTCGAGCTCGGTGACGACGTCCACGTCTGGTGCGGCGCAGGCAGTGGCATCGACATGGTGACCGAGTCGGGGACGGTCGTCGTGCTGCCGAACGGACGACCGGGCACCGATGTCGAGTTCCTGCGTGACGGAAAGCGCGACGTCAGATCGGCGCGTGCGGCGGGCGCACGTGAGGGAACAGCCAAAGCAGTCGTCCACTGGCGTGCCCTCACCGAACGAGTCGGGACCCCGTTCGGCGACGCCGAGACCCGCGCCCTCGGACTCCGAACAGCCGGGCGCCTGCAGGGCGACGTCGGACCTCGCGCCCAGGTCGTCTTCTACGCTGGCGCGTCCGCGCTGTACCGGGTCGACGAATTCGACTGAGGTGGCCACCGTCCGGTAGCCGATCGCTCGATGGAGCCCGGTGAAGTGCGCATCGGGTTGGCTGTTCGAACGACCCGAGAAGCGTGACTCGGTGCGGGGCCGGAGGATCGCCCCATACCGGATCCGCAAGCGTGGGGTCAGCCCGCTCTTGCCCCAGTGAAGGATGGGCTACCGGTCGATGCGTGCGAGCCAATCGCGGACCAGGGCGGTAGTGACTTCTGGTTGCTCGAGGTGCACGTTGTGTCCAGCACCGTCGAGGACCACGAAGCTCCCTCGCGGGTAGTGGTCCCGGAGTGCGAGCCCGTCCTCGTACCCGACGACGTCGTCCTGCCGACCGAACAGGTGCAGGGCCGGAGCAGTGAACGGATCCGAGTGGCGCTCGTCCGGCACGGCGTCCAGTGCGTAGTCGGCGGCGATGCGGTCCATCACCGCAAGGTCAGCGCCACGGAGACCCGGCAGCACGTATCGCTCGAACGCTGCGAACGCCGCCGCGTCTTGGATGACGCTGACTTCCTCGAACTCCTCTCGCGCGTCACCGGCGGCCTCGAGGACGGACGGGTCGGTCTGCAGCACGATGCGCTCGGGAACGGCACGGTCCGCGTGTACCGGTTGAACGACACTCGCCAGGGTCGCGATGCCGAGCACGCGGTCCCGACGTTCGTGCGCGACATGACGGGCGATCATGCCGCCGAACGAGTTCCCGATGACGGCGAACGGTTCGTCGCGGAGGTGGTCGTCGATCTCAGCGAGTACTTCGTCTGCCACCTCGACCGCGCTCGTTGCAGACGAGGTCCCGGCAGCAGCCTCGGCCCACGGCAGGTCGAGGAACACCATCCGCCAAGGCAGATCCTGCACGGCGTCCACCAGCGGCAGCATGATCCGGTGATCCACACCGAACCCGTGGAGGGCGACAAGCGGACGACCAGAACCGAGAACGCGCGCAATCACCCGGTAAGCCTACGAGTCACCCGTACCGATACAGGATCGGCTCACGAGTCGGCTTGCCAGAATCGGGGAGCCGACGGATCCATCGTTCTTCGTCGAGTCCGGTTCCTGGGTCGAGCTGCCGTCTGCCGATGCGCTCGAATCCGTGCTTCGCGTAGAAGCGCTGGGCGCGCAGATTGAACGAGAACACGAGCAGGTGCGCGTCGTCTCCGCCGATCGCGGCGTGGAGGAGATTCGACGCCAACCCTGTTCCGTGTGAGCCCTGATCGACGTACAGGGTCGACAATTCGAGTGCGGGAAGGCCGTCCCGTGCTTCGGATGTGTGCGTCGTACTGGCGACGCCGAGGAGCCGGCCGCTGGCCGACTCGGCCACGAACACGTGCCGACTTCCGGCACGGATGCGCTCCGCCCAGCGTCCGGTTCCCGGCTGGGCGGCCCTGGCGTCGAGGAACGCGTCCAGGACGACGCCGCGGTAGGTCTGCTCCCATGCACGCATCTGGAACAGTCCGATCGCTTCAGCATCACCGACAGCGGCTCGGCGGATGTTTGCCATTGCAACAGCTTGTCGGATGATCGCGTCTCGGGTACCGACGGGTCACCGGACACGGTCAAAGGCTGGCGAAGCCCGTCCGCCAGGTCGACCACCGCGGTGCGAAGCCCAGTTCGCGGACACGACGGTTCGACACCGGGCGCCCGGGGTCGCCGCTCTGCTCGGCGCCCGGCACCGGCCCGCCGACGGCGGCAGCGAAGATGGGGACCCACGCTGTTCCGGGTGCTGGTTCGTCGTCCACGACGTTCCGGACACCGGCAGGCCAGCCGAGCGCCGCGACGACGGCCGCTGCTGCATCGTCGACGTGCAGGAACGAGGTCACCGTCTCCGTCGCGGGGAGCTGACCTGCACGAGCGGCCACACCGAACCGACCGTCTGACGTGTACCAGGTGCCGGGTCCGTACAGCTGCCCGAACCGCAGCACGACGCCGGCGCCGACTTCCTGCACAGCGGCCTCGAGCTCCCGCACGGCGGTGATCGTCGTCCGTCGGGGCTCCACTGCGTCGAGGTCCAACGGGTCCGCCTCGGTGGCCTGTTCCGTGCCGGACGAGTAGATCCACGAGATGCTCTGGGCGACGATCCGGTCGACGCCGGCGCCTCGTGCCGCGTCGACCAGGTTCCGGGTCCCCGTCAACCGGAGCCGCGCGTTGCTGGCCGAGTTCCCCGTGCCGAGGTCCGTCATGAGGTGCAGGACGGCGTCCGGTTGCGCACGCGCGACCGTGGCGATCGTGCCGTCACGGTCCAGCGCGTCGAGCACCGTGGCGGTCACACCCGGACGTTGGAGCAGCCGCGCCTTCTCAACCGACCGGGACGTCACGGTCACCTCGTGTCCCGCTGCGAGGAGCAGCGGGACGACCGATCGAGCGAGGGCACCGGAACCACCGGCTACGAAGATGCGCACCGCTCCATGGTGGCAGGGTTGGCGGGACGGGCCGGCCACCGGAAGGGGCGCCCGGATGCGACGTCCGGAACCCGCCAGCCGCCGCGTGCGCGGATCGCGAGATTCAGCGGTGCTCGCGACCGACGCGGGCTTCGACAGAGAGCAGCCCGTGCAGCACACCCGCATCGATCCCGCGATCCTCTACTTCGGCACGCCCGTCGTCCTCCTGAGCGCCATCGCCGCGGACGGCGTGACGAACACCGCCCCGATGTCGTCGGTGTTCTGGCTCGGACACACGGCCGTGCTGGGCATGGGCGGCCGGTCCCAGACCGCGAAGAACCTGTTGTCCACCGGCGAGTGCGTCATCAACCTGCCCTCGGCCCAGCTCGTTTCCGCGGTGGACGCCCTCGCGCTCACGACCGGACGTGACCCCGTGCCGGACGCCAAGGAGCGGGTCGGTTACCGCCACGTCCCGGACAAGCTCACCGCAGCCGGACTGCACGGACGTCCCGGGGAAACCGTCAGTGCCGAGAGGATCGACGAGTGCCCCGTGAACCTCGAGGCGCGTGTCGTCAACGCGCACACCCTCACGGGCGAGGAGTCGGGCGACGGCGCGACCTTCCTGTTCGAAGCCGCGGTCTCCCGCGTCCACGTGCACGAGGACATCCGCGCAGCGGGGACGACGAACCGCATCGACCCCGACCGGTGGCGGCCGCTCATCATGGCCTTCCAGCGCTTCTACGGCCTGACCGACGAGCTGCGGCCGTCGAAGCTCGCCACGATCGACGAGGAGTGGTATCGATGACCCGGGATACCGCCGTCCTCAGACTCGCGGCTCGATAGCCGATCGGCTACTGAGACGAGAGTGAGGTCCGGTGTTCTGCGTTTTCGAGTTGCCAACGGCCGATAGCTGCGGCAACGCCTGCTGGGACGGAGACGGCCAATGGGTACTGCCACGTGAGGTGGTCGTCCTCGAAAGCAAGCAGAAGCCCCTGCATTCCGATCGCTGCGAGTATCCCGCCGAGCACGGCATGTGCGGCCACGTGAGCGGAGCGGCTCCGAGTGCGCTGGAGAGCGCGACCGAGGAGTTGGGTGAACGGGAGTGCCACCACAGCGCTGACGGCAGCGATCAAGGCAAAGACAACGATGAAGATGATGACGACCAGGAGGGCATTGAGAAGGCCGTCGAGCGAAGAGCCATCCCGGCTGGCGATGACGAGCCAGACGATGACTGCACCGGCCGGCGCGACAGCTCCAGCAAGCCAGATGTAGCTCTTCATGACGAGCTTGCGGGTCGTCGCCCATGTCCACTGTTCCACAGCAGCAACTATGCGGCACTCTGCGGTGTTGATGGCCCACGCCAGCTGCTTCGTCACCGAACGGCCAACACGGCTCGGGAGTCCATCGACTCGTTTCACCAACGATGGCTCATGGAGACAGAGACCGCGGCTATTCAGCCGTGGCTTACGAAACGGCGAAGTCGGAGGCCCTAGGTGCGGGTGAGAGTCTTCAAGAGGACGACGGCGGCCGCGGTCAGCAGGAGAGCGCCGCCGAGCCCGGCGAGCGGGTACCAGACGCCACTGGCCCGGTAGTGGCGGCGGATGCCGACCCCACCCCCAGTGATGACTGCAGCCAAGCCGCCGACGAAGGTGAGGCGCATGCTGCTGTACCAGAGCCGGCTTCACCGCAGGTCACGGTGCGGGCGCCGCAGGTGCTGTACGAGGTGAGGCTCTCGTTGAGTATGTACCCGACGCAACCGATCACCGTGAGCAGTCCCGGGAGTGTCACCATGGGGAGTTCCGAGGCTTAACCGATGCCACTCCCGCCCCATCCGGCGCGGTTAAATTCTGCGCCGGACGTCTCGCAGGCTGAGCGGTGCAGCGCAACGACTACGCAGCCCTGACGCCGACGCATCGTGAAGGTCACGGGCGCGTCGCCTCAATCTCGCTGCTCGCGCGATCGATCTTCTGGAAACCGAATGACAGAAGGCGACGCCTTACCAGGTGTGTCGAGATAACAGCGAACTCGGCCACCATCGCGACGACGTTGAACAGCAGACGGCCTACGGGGTCGTTCGGGTCGTGGATGAGGCCAGGGGCGAGCCCGACTTCGCGAATGTCAGTGGTAGAGATGAGAATCGACCCACTTCTGAACTCGACGAGAGGGTGTCCCATGGAAGCCACCGGTTTGTCGCAACTCCTGAATGAGATACAGAGTGACATCGCAGCAGAATTGGCCACGACGCCCGACGTTGTCAAGAAGGACCCTGCCTCCTTTGATGTGAAAAAGCTGGCGATTGAGAAGCGCGAGTGGCACCAGCTCGATGACGTGGTTGCTGTTGTGGTCGATCTGAAGGGCTCTTCCCGCTTGGGGACGGGCAAGCATGCGTCTTCGACTGCAAGCATCTACGAGGCATCTACCGACAACGCTGTGGGGGTGCTCAAGCACTTCGGCGCTGACTTCATTCAGATTCAAGGCGACGGAGCGTTCGGGCTCTTCTGGGGAGACAACCGCTACGAGAAGGCACTTTGCGCCGGGATCACAGTCAAGACCTTCAGTGTCGGCCTGTCCGAGAAGATTCGCAAGAGGTGGCCTGACGCACCAGAAACCGGTTACAAAGTTGGCATCGCAAGTGGGCGGGTGCTGGCTAAGAGGATCGGCACCCCTCGGAACCCAAACGAGCAAGAGCCCATCTGGTCGGGGAAGCCGGTGAACTACGCGGCGAAGGCAGCTCAGACTGCTGGCCTTGGGGAACTGATTGTGTCGGCCGACGTCTGGGCGAGTATCGAAGACAACGACTACCTGACTACGACTTGTGCCCATGAACCCGGGACGAAGCCCGTCGCTTTGTGGCGAAACAAGACCATCGACAACGTTCCGGAGAATGACGACAGCCGCTATGGCCGGGTGCTGACCTCAACGTGGTGCACGAGCTGTGGCGAGACATTCTGCGACGCAATCCTTCAGGGCGAGACGACAAGGACGGAGTCTGAGGAGGCGCGCGACGAGTCGATGCGATCGGCACGCGCTGGCAATCTCGAGAAGGTGATGGCCGACAAGAAGGCCGCAGCGCGGAACCGTCGCACCGGGTTGTCCAACCGATGAGCAAGAAGAAGTCAGAACGGCTCGAAGGCGCCGCCTGGCAGCAGCTCGAGCTGGTGAATGGATGGATTCGACACAGCGATGCGAAGCTCACTGCGTTGCTCGCACTGGTAGGCATCGCTGGCGGCGGGGTGTACGCGGTGGCGCAGAACGCATGTGGGCAACCTTCCATCCTCGCCACGGCCGCAGTTGCCGGAGCACTGCTTGCCAGTGCGGCCCTATGCGTGGTTCTCGGGTTGATACCGAGACGTCGCTTCCTCGCGTCGGACCCGGACGAGGTGGTGTTCTATCGGGCAGTCGCCTCGCTCTACCCAGCGCCCACCGACTACGCCGCAGCATTCGCAGCTGCCCAAGCTCGCGGCAAGTTGAGCGCAAACCTTCTCCGCCAGGTCGCCATCAACGCAGCTATCGCTGACAGGAAGTTCGCTTTGACGATCTGGTCGACAGTCCTGCTCGCCCTTGCCTTAGCCGCACTTGTCACCGGTGCGACAATGAGCGTTCTCGCGTAACCGCGCGAAACCGTCCCGAAGTGAGCGTGTGGGGCCTGGGCACCGATGAGTTAGGTCTGACGCGGTGAAGCAACCGTCCCCGATAGCCGGTCGCTCACCGCTCCAGCCTGACCATCGCAACGCGACCGATGGGCTGCCATGTCCGCGCTGCTCGGCGGATCCCCGTACGCCTGTCCCGCAAGAATGCCCGATGAAGGTGCCTCAATCGCTTCAGAACAAGCCGCTTGTCGAACGGGTCGCATTCGCCCGCCATCTGGCCACCGCCGCATCAGCGCATCGCACCGGCCTGTGCCCCGCGTCGTTCTGCAGGAGGCCGACCGCGGCCCACTCGGGATGAGCCGCGACGGTCGGGCTGCGATGCCGACCAGACCCACCTGACCTGGTTGGAGTTCGGAAGGACGCGACGGCCACACCCTGCATCACGATCCGGTGTCGAGCCCAGTGCTCTCCCCCGCGCTCTGTCAGGATGCCGCTCATGGGGGACCACAGAACGACCGCATCGGTGACCGGGGCGCTGCTCGCGCTGATCGTGCTGACGGGCTGCGCGGTCGAGAGCGACCCGGCCTCCAGTGGCCCGTCGACGAGCAGCGCGCACGCCGGCACCACGGCCGGAGAGCCGACGGGTGCCGCGGGCACCTACGCCGCATCCGGGGACGGCGCCGGCCCAGGCGCAGACAGCCCATCGCAGTACGGGCTCAACAAACGGCACCACGACCGCACCGAGCTGACCGCGGAGTCGGCGGCAGCGCTCGACGTCGCACGTGCTCAGGTGGAGCGGGAGCTCGCTGCGCAGTCGACCCCGGTCCTGCAGCCGGCGGTCGAGCAGATCCTCGACGGCGTCGGGGCGCCGGACCGCTGGATCGTGACGACGCAGAGCGGTGAGAAGGTGCTGTTCGAGGCGCAGGTCGAGATGTCCGGTTGCCTGATCGGAGAGGTCCAGCGGGACGGCACGGCCGAGGTCACGACCGCAGGGTGGGTCCTCGACGGCGGATGCCACGCCCTCGACGGGCACTGAGCAATCCAACGGGCGCTGCGAGGTCCGACGGGCGCTGAGCGATCCGACGGGCGCTGCGCCCCGACAGAACCTAATCTGGTCGGATGCTCTCCCGACGCGACGCTGCCGTTCGACTCGACATCACCCTCGAGATGGCGACCCACCACGGAATCCCCGCGCGTCTCAGCGAAGCCGAACTCGAGGCGATCGAACAGGATCCGCCGGCGTGGCTCGTGCAGTCCCGGGCCAACCGCACGGGTGCCAAGAAGGTCTGGGTCCGCCTCGAGTGCGTCGTCTGCGCGTTCGCCGAAGAAGCGCGGCCGAAGAAGTGGTGGCCCGAGTGGGACTACCTGATGTGCGACTACCACGAGCCGTACCAGGCGCCGGAACCGACCGCGGGGCTCACCCGACGAGAGGTCGAGGGCATCGGTAGCCGGTTCATCGCCCTCGTCGACGAGCGTCCCTGACTGACAAGCCCACCCCGCCCCTTGGGTACGGTCCACCCATGCCCACCGAACGTCGTCGCCTGGTCCTGCCCGGCCAGTACGGTCCTGTGTTCGACGACGGCGGCCCGGCCCTGGTCGTCGAGGCACGCGAGTTCTTCACCGCCCGCCCCGTCCACCGGGCGAAGGCCCACCTCTGGCTGAGCGCCCTGCGCCACCGCGTCCACGAACTCGGTGACCGTGCCGAGCACGTCCAGGTCGACACCCTCCGCGACGCGCTGACGGGCCGCGACGACCTCGAGGCGATCGATCCGCCGTCCCGTACCCTCCGCGCGCAGGTCCGGCACTGGGGCCGGGGCACCGTGATCCTGCCGAGCCGCGGGTTCGTGACCGACGAGGACGAGTTCGCGGAGTGGGCGGCGCAGGGCACTGGCCGGTTCCGCATGGAGGACCACTACGAGCGTGTCCGGCGCCGCGAGGGCTGGTTGCTGCGCCATGGCAAGCCGATCGGCGGGAAGTTCAGCCTCGACGACCAGAACCGCGAGCCGCCACCGAAGGGTGCGACGACCCTCGGGCTGCCCGAGCCGTGGTGGCCCGACGAGGACGACATCGACGAGCAGGTCCGGCACGACCTGGACCGGTGGGAGCGGGACGGCACCGCCCGGTTCGTCGGCCGCGACGACACCCGTCGCTTCGCGGTGACGGCGGACGAGGCCCAGCGTGCGCTCGACGACTTCGTCGCGGTGCGCCTGGGCGACTTCGGGCCGTTCGAGGACGCCACGTTGACGAACGACTGGACGATGGCGCACTCGCTCCTCAGCGTGCCGATGAACCTCGGGGTGCTCGATCCACGTCAGGCGATCGACGCCGCCCTCGAAGCGCACCGCAGCGAGGCCGCACCGCTCGCCAGCGTCGAGGGCTTCGTCCGCCAGGTCGCTGGCTGGCGCGAATACGTCTGGCACCTCTACTGGTGGTTCGGCGACGACTACGGCGCATCGGAGAACGCCCTCGGCGCGCACGGACGGCTGCCCGGCTGGTGGCAGGACCTCGACGCGTCCGAGGTCGAGGCCGTCTGCGTGCGGACCGCGATCGAGGGCCTGCACGACCACGGCTGGCTGCACCACATCCAGCGCCTCATGGTGCTCGGCAACTGGGCACTGCAGCGGGGTTACGACCCGGTGCTCCTGACCGAGTGGTTCACCGACGTGTTCGTCGACGGCACCGACTGGGTGATGCCCGCGAACATCATCGGCATGTCCCAGCACGCCGACGGCGGGATGGTCGCCACCAAGCCGTACACGTCGGGCGGTCGCTACATCGACCGGATGTCGGACCACTGCGGGGGCTGCCGGTTCGACCCGACGAAGCGGGTCGGCGACGACGCGTGCCCGTTCACCGCCGGGTACTGGGCGTTCCTGTCGCGCGTCGAACCGGCACTCCGCGACAACCACCGGATGGCCCGTCCGTTGCAGCAGATGCGGTCGCTGACGGACCTCGACGAGATCGTCGCGCAGGAGGCCCGTCGCACCACGCCGTGACGTCACCCGGTCCCGATAGGGTCGTGAGCGTGAGCAACGAGGCATTCGACGACCGCTACGAGCTGCGCGAGTTCGCGCCCGGGACGGATGACGAGGGGGCACCGAACGCCGAGACGGCTGCGTGGATGCAGGCCGTCGGCCTCGGCTTCCACGAAGCCGATCCGGACGCCGAGGGTGCAGCGCGCATGGCGTCCCACTTCATCGCCGACGAGGAGACCTTCCTGGGCGTCTACGTCCAGAAGCCCTTCCCCGGCTCCGTCGACGAGACCTGGCCCGCCGGGACCTTCACGTGGTTCCGCAAGGCGCTGAGCTGGGGCGACGGGTCGTCCGTCGACACGCAGGCCATCTCCGCGGTCACGGTCCGGCCCACCGAGCGTCGCCGCGGCATCCTGCGCCGCATGATGACGCACGCGCTCGAGCGCGGTGTCGCCGAGGGCTACGCCGTGGCGTCCCTGACAGCGTCCGAGGGCACGATCTACCGCCGCTTCGGCTTCGGCAGCGCGATCCGCGAGCGCGCGGTGCGCGTGCGTCGCGAACGCGCACTCCCCCTCCTCGCCCCGACGTCGGGCTCGGTGTCCGTCGTCACGCCGCAGTGGCTCGCCGACGGTCCCGGCAAGGCGGTCTTCGAGCGCTTCCACACCCGCACGCCCGGCTCGATGGTCCGCAACGCCGGCACCTGGCCGATCGTCTTCGGGCTGCTCGGCAACGACGGCCAGAAGGCGAAGGACGTCCGTGCGGCGGTGCACCGTGCCGACGGCTCCGACGAGGTCGACGGCTACGTCACCTGGCGTGTCAAGGAGGACCGGGGTTCCGACACCGCACTCGAGATCGTCGACCTGGTCTACGCGAACGACCAGGCGTACACGGCGCTGTGGGAGTTCCTGCTGTCGATCGACCTGAACGACGTCGTGAAGTACAACCGCTCGCGGCTCGACGACCCGATCGTCGCGGCCCTCGGCGACAACCGTGCCTACGACGTCGACCACGAAGAGGACCACGTCTGGCTGCGCGTCCTCGACGTGGCCGCGGTGCTCGAGTCGCGGCCGTTCGCCGTCGACGGCTCGCTGACGATCGCGGTCACCGATGCGCTCGGCCACACGACCGGCACGTACCGGCTGGACGTCCAGGAGGCCCGTGGCAGCGTCACGCGCATCGCCGACGACGCCGACGTGGCCGGTTCCGACATCCAGCTCGACGTGGCAGAGCTCGGTGCGCTGCTCATCGGGTCGGTCTCGCCCGTCACCCTGGCGGCCGCCGGCCTGGTCCGCGCTGCGGACCCCGCGTCGGTCGAGCTGCTGCGCGCGATGCTCCTGCCCCCGCGGACCCCGCACGGCATCACCTACTTCTGATGGACGTCGCCCGCGTGGTGGGGCGCGCACGTCAGGTCGTCTCCGTCCTGGCGTCCCCCACCCTGCGAGCGGCGGTGTTCGGCGGAGCCCCGGCCGACGACCGCACCCGGGCGGCGGTCGGCTCGTTCGACTGGGTCACCGACGACGGCCCCGACGCATCAGTGCTCGGCCGGACGGCACGCGAGCTCCAGCGACTGCAGTCGCCAGCCGCGGTGCTCGAGTTCGACCGGATCGAGCGGATGCCGGTGAAGGACGTCGAACGACATGCGCTGTCCGTCCGGATCGTGGAGCTCGTGTTCGAGCGACTCGGACCGGACCGAGCCGTGCCGGAGGCCGTCCTGAACGCGGCCGTCGGCATGTTCGCGGCCGATGTCTCCGTCGTGCGCCGGGATGCCGTGGACCTCGGCGTCCTGACGCGCACCGACGACGGCTCGGCCTACCGGATGGCGTCCGCCCGCCCGGCCTGAAGCTGCTGGGTCGTTCCGCGCGGGGTGCACAACGTCGCACCGTGCGAGGGGCGAGCGCTCTGGTGCGAGGTTCTGCACTCCGTGGGATGCGTGCAGGCTCGCACCGAGCACGGAACCTCGCACCACACGAGCGGAGCGCGCCGCGGCCCTACGCGCGGCGCCGCACCCGCGGGTCGACGAACGCGTAGACCACGTCGACGATCACGTTCGCGGTGACGATCAACAGCGCCGAGAACAGCGTGAAGCCGACGACGACCTGCAGGTCGAGCGTGTGCACGGCATCGATGAGCAGCGCGCCGAGGCCCTGCATCGAGAACACCTTCTCGGTGATGACCGCACCGCCGAGCAGCGACCCGAGGTCGAGCCCGAACAGCGTCACCACCGGCAGGATCGCGGTGCGCAGTCCGTGCCGCACGACGACCTGTCGCTCGCGCAGGCCCTTGGCCCGAGCGGTCCGCACGAAGTCCTGCGACATCGACTCGAGCATCTCGCCACGGGTGAGGCGGGCGTAGATCGCGGCGCTGATGAACGCGAGCACGCACCACGGCAGGATCAGGTGGGTGAACCAGCCGACCGGGTCGTCGGTGAACGCGACGTACCCGCTCGTCGGCAGGATGCCGAGCACGAACCCGAACAGCAGGATGCCGAGCAGCCCGATCAGGTACGCCGGCGACGAGACCCCGGCGACCGCGACGGTCATCACGGCCCGGTCGACGAACGTGCCGCGACGGAGCGCCGAGACCGCTCCGCCGAACACCCCGGCGACGAGCCAGAGCACGGCGGCACCGACGGCGATCGACGCGGTGACGGGCAGGCGGGACAGGATCAGGTCGGTGACGCTCTCGTGCAGCTGGAACGAGTACCCGAAGCACGGTGCAGCGCAGGTGATCACGGACGCGCCGCTGCCGAACGTGCGGCCGGTGAAGATCCCCGCCAGGTAGGCGCCGAACTGGGCGATCCACGGCTTGTCGGTGCCCAGGAACGCCTGCACCTCGCGCAGCCGGTCCGGCGTGCAGGGCTTGTCGCAGATCGCCCGCGCGGGGTTCGTCGGCAGCAGCATGAACAGTGCGTAGGTGATCGCGGCGACGACGAGCAGCACGACGGCTGCACCGAGGACGCGGATCGCGATGAAGCGGAACGTGCTCATCGGCGTGCTCCTCTCGGGTCGAGGGCGTCACGCAGGGCATCACCGAGCACGTTGAACGCGAGGGTGATGAGGAACAGGGCCGCTCCGGGGAACACGAGGTACATGGGATCGGTCTGCACCCAGCCGACGGCGTCGCCGATGCTGCGGCCCCACGACGGCGTCGGCGGGGTCACGCCGACGGCCAGGAACGACAGCGCGGCTTCGGCGCCGATCATCGACGGG
Organism: Curtobacterium sp. MCJR17_020; assembly: GCF_003234365.2. Classification (NCBI taxonomy): domain Bacteria; kingdom Bacillati; phylum Actinomycetota; class Actinomycetes; order Micrococcales; family Microbacteriaceae; genus Curtobacterium; species Curtobacterium sp. MCJR17_020. The sequence continues at coordinate 2,962,409 of NZ_CP126260.1, forward strand.
ATCGAGATCGTCGCGTAGACGGTGATCGTCGCCGCCAGGTTCGGCAGCAGCTGGGTGCGGATGACGTGCCACCGGCCGGCGCCCATCGCGGTGGAGGCGACGACGTAGTTCCGGCTGACGAGTGACAGTGTCTGGCCGCGGACCACGCGGGCGACGGACGGCCAGCCGAAGAAGCCGATGACGAGCACGACCAGGACGGGCTTCGGGAACGACGTCGGCACGATCGCGGTCAGGGCGATCATGAAGACCAGCGACGGGAAGCCGAAGATCACGTCGACCACGCGGGAGAGCACGCGGTCGTACCAGCCGCCGAAGAAGCCGGTGGTGACGCCGACGAGCACCCCGATGACGATCGACAGGAAGGTCGCCGCGAGCCCGATGCCGAGCGACGTCCGGGCACCGTAGGTCACGATCGCGAACAGGTCGCGACCCGTCAGCGGCTCGACGCCGAACCAGTGCTCGGCGCTGATCCCCCCGCCGAAGCCCTTCGGCGCCCCGAACGAGTTGAGCGCGTCGATGTCGTACCCGTAGGGGTCCTGCCCGGTGACGGCGGCGATGAGCGGCGCCGCGACGGCGACCACGAGGAACACGACGATGACGACGGCCGAGGTCACGGCCCAGCGGTCCTGCCGGATGCGGCGCACCACGGCGCGGAAGCCGGTGGTGCGACCGGACGAGGCCACGGGGCGCTCGACGACGTTGGCGGTCACGAGGCCACTCCTTCCCAGGCGCGCCAGGCTGCACGGCGGGCCGCCTGTCGCACGGGATCGGCGACTGGCGCCGCTGCGAGCAGCATGCGTGTGTAGTCCTGCTGCGGGTCGTCGAGCACGGCGTCTGTGGTGCCCCGCTCGACCACGCGACCGTCGTGCAGGACGACGACCTCGTCGGCGAGCTGCCGGACGACGGCGAGGTCGTGGCTGATGAGGAGCATGCCGAACCCGAACTCGTCCTGCAGCTGTGCGAGCAGGTCGAGCACGGCCGCCTGCACGGTCACGTCGAGTGCCGAGGTGGGCTCGTCGGCGATGACGAGCGCCGGACGGAGCGCCAACGCCCGCGCGACGGCGACCCGCTGGCGCTGCCCGCCGGAGAGCTGGTGCGGGAACCGCTCGGCCCACGAGGGGTCGAGCTGCACGGCGGTCAGCAGTTCACGGACCCGTTCCGCACGGTCGGCAGCCGAGGCCGTCCCGTGCACGAGCAGCGGCTCGGCGATGCTCCAGCCGATGGTCTGCCGCGGGTTGAGCGACGATGCGGGGTCCTGGAAGACGATGCCGACGCGGCTGCGGAGCTCGCGGAGCCGTCGGCCCCTGGCGGTCCGCAGGTCGCTGCCGTCGACCTCGACCGAGCCGGCGACGACGGGCACCAGTCCCGCCAGGGCGCGTCCGATGGTCGACTTGCCCGACCCGGACTCCCCGACCAGGCCGACGGTCTCGCCGGCGCGCAGGTCCAGTTCGATGCCCGAGACGGTCGGTCCGCCGCGGCGCGAGTACCGCACGGCGACGTCGCGCAGGCGCGCGACGAGCGGACGGGAGGCGCGACTCGCCTCCCCGAGACTCGCTTCCACCGGTCCGAGACTCGCGTCTGACGACACGGTTCGGGTCCCGGGGGCCGCGTCCTGTCGTCCGGGCCGAGTCTCGGGGTCCGCAGCCGGCGTGGCGGACGCGGGTGGGCCCAGGCTGGGGACGGCGGCGAGGAGCTCGCGCGTGTAGTCGGCGGACGGGTGCGCGAAGACCTCGGCGACCGTCCCGTGCTCGACCGGGTCGCCGCGGCGCATCACCAGGAGCTCGTCCGCGACGTCCGCCACCACACCCATGTCGTGCGTGATGAGCAGGACGGCCAAGGAGCGCTCGCGGCCGAGTCGGCGGAGCAGGTCGAGGATCCCGGCCTGCACCGTGACGTCCAGCGCGGTCGTCGGCTCGTCGGCGATCAGCGCGACCGGGTCCCCGGCCAGGGCCATCGCGATCATCGCGCGCTGCAGCTGTCCGCCGGACAGTTCGTGCGGGTAGGCCTTGCGGATCCGCTCGGGGTCGGTGAGGCCGGCGGCACGCAGCAGCTCGTCGATGCGCGCGGACACTGCCGCACGGTCGAGGTCCGTCGGGTGCGCCCGGATCGCCTCGGCGACCTGCGTGCCGATGGACAGCACCGGCGTGAACGAGTTCATCGGTTCCTGGAAGACGACGCCGATGCCGGCGCCGCGGACGGCACGGAGCGTGTCGTCGGAGGCGCCGACGAGCTCCTCGCCGCGGAACCGGACACTGCCGGAGACCCGCGCCTCGGGCGGGAGCAGGCCGAGCACGCTCATGGCGCTGACGGACTTGCCGGAGCCGGACTCCCCCACGAGGGCGAGCACACGACCGGGGGTCAGGGTGAAGGAGACGTCACGGACGACGGGCTCCGCGTCGCCGAACGCGACGCGGAGCCCCTCGACCTCGAGCAGCGGCGAACTCACTTCGCGAGCGAGACCTTGAGGTAGTTCGGGTACGCCGGGAAGTCCGCGATCTGGAAGTTCTGCACGTTCGAGCCGGCGAGGAACGACTGCTTCGCGTAGATCAGCGGCACCGACGGGGAGTCGGCCATGATCTTCTGGTCGGCCTCGGCCCAGAGCTCCTGAGCGTCCTGCTGGTCAACCGTCGCGCTGGCCTTCTTGATCAGCGCGTCGACCTCGGGGTTGCTGTACTTCGACACGTTGTAGCCGCCGCCACCGATCTGCGACGAGTCGTACAGCGGCTGCAGGTTGGCGTTCGCGCTCGGGAAGTCCGGCTGCCAGCTCGAGAGCGACAGGTCGAAGTCCGTCCCGTTCGTGGTGGCCTGGGTGAAGGAGTCGTAGTCGAGCGGCTTCAGCGTCACCGTGATGCCGGCACGCTTCAGGCCGGACTGCAGCGCCTGCGCCTGTGCGAGGTAGGTCGGGTCGTTCTGCGTCACCAGGGTGAGCTTGAGGTTGCTGACACCGGCGTCCTTCAGCAGCGACTTCGCCTTGTCGACGTCGCCCGTGGCGCCCGTCTTGTACAGGTCGTAGTCTTCGCGCCCGGCGATGCCCGGGGTGATCAGCGTCGACGCGTACGACCCGGCGATCGCGCCACCGGCCGCGATCCGGAACGACTTCTTGTCGACGGCGTACTGGAGCGCCTGGCGGACCTTGAGGTCCTTCAGCGCGCCCTTCTGGGTGTTGATCGCCATGTACGAGATCGGACCGGCCTTGGACGTGGCGAGGCGGTCCTGCGCTGCGGGGTTGCTGCGCACCTGGTTCAGCTCGGCCGCGCCGAGGTAGATGGCGCCGAAGGAGTCCTTCGCGTCGCCGTTGTCGGCGATGAGCGTCTGCGTGATCGTGGAGGCGTCCTGGCTCTCCTTGAACACGATCTTCGAGGGACCGGCGGTGCGGACCTCGTCGGTCTTGGCGCTCCAGGCCTTGTTGCGCACGAGGGTGACCTGCGTGCCCTGCGTGTTCGACTGCACCTGGTAGGGGCCGGACGCGACCGGCTTCAGGTCGTAGGCGCCGGTGTCCTTGCCGTCGCCCTCGGGGACCGGCGTGAACGCGGGCATCGAGGCGAGCCACGGCCAGTCGCCGTAGGCGTCGTTCAACTTGAAGACGATGGTCTTGTCGTCCGGGGTCTCGATGCTGTCGAGGGACTTGCCGTCGAACGGGCCCTTGTAGCTGTCACCGCCGACCAGGAGCGACTTGTGGTAGCTCAGGCCGCCGGAGAGCGTGGGGGCGAACGAGCGCTCGATCCCCCACTTGATGTCCTTCGTGGTGATGGGCGTTCCGTCCTGGAACTCGAGCCCGTCCTTGAGCGTGTAGGTCCACGTCTTGCCGCCGTCGCTGGACTTCCCGGTGTCCGTCGCCAGGTCCGGGACGACCTTCGCGGTCTTGCCCGGCTCGACGTCCCACGTGGTCAGACGCCGTGCGACGAGACCGAGGGACGTGATGCCCAGGCTCTGGCTCGTCGCCGGGTCGAGGTGGAACGAGGTCTGCGGCGTCAGGATGTTGAGCGTGCCGCCCTTGGCCGTGCCGCTCGTCGCGTCGTCCGAGGAACTGCCACCCGAGCAGCCGGTCAGGACCAGGGCTGCTGCTGCGGCGACGGCCGCGGTGATCGTCAGGCGGTTCGGGCGTCTCATGACGGTGGTGCTCCTCGTGGCAAGGGTGGTGGCGACCGTGCTGCAGCCGCTGTGGTTGCACGGACCGGGTCGCCGGGCGGCGTCCATCCTGACACCGCGGCGGTCGCCCGTCCGAATCCCGCGTGCGACCGACGTCGCACGACGAAACAATCCAAGTGCCGTGCGACGTCCGTCTATTCCCGATGGATCTGCACCGAGTCCACCCGAGGGGCGTGGGTCAGCGGTCGAACAGGCCCCCGAGGAAGTCGTTGCCCAGGTTCGATGCCTGCTCGCCGAGGCCCGACGCCTGCTCGCCGAGGCCGCCGAGGAGCTGCTCGCCCTCGCCCGCGATCCCCTCGAAGCCACCGCCCAGATCCGCGCCGAGGTCGGCAAGTCCGAGGTCGCCGATGCCCGAGGCGATGCCCTCGAAGTCGACGCCGAGGTTCGCGGCCTCGGCGAGCACGGGCCCGGCGGCGGCGCTCAGCACCGCTCCCCCGGCGACCGCGACACCGATGCCGCCGAGCGCCATCGCGCCGGCGCCGACCGCAGCACCGCCGGCGAAGGCACCACCACGCCCGCGGCCGTTGCCGTGGCTCGAGCCGCCGAGGACGCGGCGGATCAGACCCGGACGCGACATCTCACCGCGGGTCATCGCGCGGGCCATGCCGCCCGCCGAGTCGTCGCGCAGGTGCTCGTGCGGCGGGAGTTCGGAGTTCAGGCGGTTGCGCACCTGCTGCCGCTGCGCCGGAGTGAGGCGGGCGAAGGCGTCGTGGTGGACCTGCTCGAGCTGGTCCGGCGACGAGGTGCGGAGCAGGTAGTCGTACTTCGCGAGTGCGACCTTGTCGGAGTCGGCCGGGCCGTGCTGCTGCGGCTGGCCGTACTGCGGCTGGGGTGCCTGCCCGTACTGCTGCTGTCCGTACTGCTGCGGCTGTCCGTACTGCTGCTGGGGTGCCTGCCCGTACTGCTGCGGCTGTCCGTACTGCTGCTGCGGCCGCTGCTGCTGCTGGCTCCGGTCGTCGCCCGTCAGCCGGTCCGCTGCACCGCGGACGACGTCACGCCAGTCGGTCCCGCCACCGCGCTGCGCTCCGTTGCCGGGCGCACCGTCCCCCTGCCCACGCTTCTGGAGCTGCTTGTCGATGACCTTCGAGGCCATGCCGAGGATGCGGTTGAAGTTCGCCATCCCCCGACCTTTGTGGATGCACATGTGCGCTCCCAGCGACGAACCGGCGGGTCGCCCGCACATCCGGCGGGAAACCGCTGTGAGCTGCACACGAAGCGAGCGGCACGCCCCGTCAGGACAGGACGCGCGCCAGGTACGCGTTGCGGAATCGGCCCGTGGGGTCGACGTCGCGCGCGACCGCGGCGAAGTCCGACAGCCGCGGGTACGCCTCGTGCAGGCGCTCGACGCTCACGCCGGACACCTTGCCCCAGTGCGGCCGCGGATCGACGGGTGCGAGCGCTTCCTCGATCCGCGACACCGCGGCCGCCACCGCTGCGGCGTCCCGGCGGAACGTGAAGTGGATGCCGACCGACTGCCGACCGGACGACGGCGCGAGCCAGGCGGTGTCGGGCGCGATCGTGCGGACCTCGGCGGCGATGAGGATCGGCGCGAACACCGACTCGAGCGGACGGAGCGCCTCGAGCGCGGACACCGCCGAGGCCGCGGGGATCAGGTACTCGGCCTGGATCTCGGCGCCCGTCGACGGGGTGAACGTGGACCGGAAGTGCGGGAGCCGCTCGGCCCACGGCCCGGGGACGCCGCCCTGCTCGGTGACGCCGGCGGGGTCGTTCTCCCCCGGGTGCACGGGGCCGGTGGCGGGCCGCGCGCCGAGGGCGACGAGGTCGACGGTGGGCGCGGGCTCGTCCACGCGGTGCTTCACCCAGACCTGCCGGGCACCGCGGTCGTCGAACGAGGTGAACATCGACACCGAGTAGGCGTCGGACATGACCTGGTCGAAGTGGGCGGACACCGCGTCCCACGGCAGGTCGAGGTGCACCGTCGTGGCGACCTGGAACGTCGGCTCGATCGCGAGCTCCACCGTGGTGACGACCCCGAGCGCACCGATGGCCACCCGGTGGGCGTCGAGGGCACCGTCCGGCGAGGACGCATCGACGTGTTCGAGTGCCCCGGAAGCGCGCACGATGTCGAGCCCGACCACCGCCTGCGCGAGCGACGGGTTGCGGACGCCGGAGCCGTGCGTGCCCGTGGCGACGGCCCCGGCCGTGGAGATGTGCGGCAGGGACGCGAGGTTCCCGAGTGCCCAGCCACGGGCCTCCAGACCGGCCGCGACCTGACTGTGTGTCATGCCGGCGGCGACGCGGACCACCCGACGCGACGTGTCGATGTCGAGCACCGGCGGCAGGTCCTGCAGCGACACCTGCACGGCGTCGGTGTCGGCGATGGTGTTGAACGAGTGTCGCGAGCCGAGCGCCGTCAGGCGCGGCGTCGACGCGACGAGCCGCTGGAGCTCGTCCGTCGATGTCGGGTGCGCCAGCGCCGAGGCGCGGTAGGTGACGTTGCCCGCCCAGTTCGTCCGGGTGCGCTCGGTCGCGATCACGTCGCTCATCGTGGGGTCCTGACTCCTCAGAAGCCGCGGTCGAGACGGTGCCACGTCTGCTGGAGACGCAGCTCGTCGCGGAAGCCGCGGGCGGTGGTGTGCTCGTCGATGACCAGGAACTCGGTGCCGACCATGGTCGCGAGGTCCTCGACGACCTGCAGACTGACGGCCGTCGTCATCACGGTGTGGTGGGCGGCGCCCGCGGTGAGCCAGGCCTCGGCGGCGACGGGGAACGACGGACGCGGCTCCCAGACGGCACGGCCGACGGGGAGCTTCGGCAGGGCCTCGGTCGGCGGCACCACGTCGACGACGTTCGCGGTGAGCCGGAAGCCGTCGCGGGTGTCGGAGAGCGCGACCACCACGGCCTCGCCGGAGTCGGCGGTGAAGACCAGGCGCACCGGGTCGTCCTTGCCGCCGATGCCGAGCGGGTGGATCTCCAGCGTCGGCTTCGTGGTGGTGAGCGTCGGGGAGACCTCGAGCATGTGGGCACCGAGGATCTTCTCGGCACCCGGGGTGAGGTCGTAGGTGTAGTCCTCCATCAGGCTCGCGCCACCGGGCAGTCCGGCGCCGGCGACGTTCATCGCGCGGACCAGGACGGCCGTCTTCCAGTCGCCCTCGGCGCCGAAGCCGTAGCCGTCCGCCATCAGGCGCTGGACCGCGAGGCCGGGCAGCTGCTTGAGCGAGCCGAGGTCCTCGAAGTTGGTGGTGAAGGCGGCGGACCCGTTCTGCGCGAGCAGGGTGCGGAGGCCGATCTCGATCGCGGCGCCGTCGCGGAGCGCTGCGTGTCGTTCGCCGCCGGCGCTGCGGAGTGACGGGTCCACGTCGTAGTCGCGCTCGTACGTCGCCACGAGCGCGTCGATCTCGTGGTCCGACGCCGCTGACACCGCTGCGGCCAGCTCGTTCACGGCCCAGGTGTTCACCTGCACGCCGAGCTCGATCTCGGCCTCGGTCTTGTCGCCCTCGGTGACGGCGACGTAGCGCATGTTGTCGCCGAAGCGGGTGAGCTTGAGCTCGCGGACGGCTGCGGCACCGGCTGCGGCACGGGTCCAGTTCGACACCCGCTGCTGGACGCGGGGGTCCGAGACGTGGCCGACGGCGGTCGCGTGCCGGACGCCGAGGCGCGCGAGGGCGTAGCCGAACTCACGGTCGCCGTGCGCGGCCTGGTTGAGGTTCATGAAGTCGAAGTCGATGTCCGCCCACGGCAGGGTGACGTTCGCCTGCGTGTGCAGGTGCAGCAGCGGCTTCGTCAGCGCCTGCAGGCCACCGATCCACATCTTCGCGGGGCTGAAGGTGTGCATCCAGGTGGTGACGCCGATGACCTTGTCGTCGGCGCTGGCCTCGATCAGGGCGCGCCGGATGCCGTCGGCGTCCTTCAGGACCGGCTTCCAGACGAGCTTGACCGGCAGGGCGCCGGCCAGCTCGGCGTGCACGGCCTTGCTCTGCTCCTCGACCTGGCGCAGCGTCTCCTCGCCGTACAGCCCCTGGGAGCCGGTGAGGAACCAGACCTCGTAGCCGTCGAGCGTGGCCTGGGGGTCGACGGTGGTGTCCGGCGTCGTGGTGTCCGGCGTCGTGGTGTCCTGCGTCGTGGTGTCGTGCGTCGGGGTGTCCTGCGTCATCGCATGGCTCCTTCGGGGTTCTGTCCGTAGACGTTCTGGTAGCGATCGAAGAGTCGATCGATGTCTGCTTCGGCGATCGGGACCACGTCCCCGCCCTGCTTCGCGATGTGCACCGTCCGGGCGACGTCCTCGCACATCACGGCGGCCTTGACGGCGTCCTTCGCGTCCTTGCCGATGGTGAAGACGCCGTGGTTCTGCATGAGGACCGCGCGGGATCGGTGGCCGGTCAGCGTCTCGACGATGCCGTGGCCGATGGAGTCGTCGCCGATGATCGCGAACGGCCCGAGCGGGATCGGCCCACCGAACTCGTCCGCCATCGCGGTGATCACGCACGGGATGGGTTCCGCTCGTGCGGCCCACGCCGTCGCGTACGTCGAGTGGGTGTGCACGACACCGCCGACCTCGGGCATGTTCCGGTACACGTGGGCGTGCGCGGCGGTGTCGGAGCTCGGCCCGTGGCTGTTCTCCCAGCCGTCGGCCGGCTCGCCGTCGAGGGTGCAGACGACCTGGTTCTCGGGGGTCAGGTCGTCGCTCGACACCCCGCTCGGCTTGATGACGAACAGGTCGGTGCCGGGGACGCGCTCGGAGACGTTGCCGCCGGTCCAGATCACCAGGCCGTAGCGGACGAGTTCGCCGTGCAGGCGGGCGACGCGTTCGCGGGTCGCCGCCACCGCCTGGCGCGTGGTCTCGTCGATCGCGTCCGTCATCGGGTCACTTCCTCTGTCTGGAGGCGCGGGTCGGCGCCGTCGGTCTGCTCGGTCGGCCGCGTGGTCACGCTGGGGCGGGTCGCCGCCGCCGCCACGTCCTGCACGGGCAGTGCGGCCCGGTAGCGGCCCAGGTAGGTCTGGAAGCCGTCGACGTCGGCCGGCTCGGGCTCGGCCACGTGCACGGCGTCCCCGCCGAACACGGTGTCCGACAGGAAGTCGGCGAGCTGCTGGTCGGTGTGCTCGAGGTAGGCGGCCAGGACGGCGATGCCCCAGGCCCCGCCCTCGCCGGCGGTCTCCTCGAGGGCGATCGGCACCCGCAGTGCGGCGGCGAGCAGTCGCTGTGGGGCACCGGGCGTGCGGAAGAGCCCCCCGTGCGCGGTCATCCGGTCGACCTGCACCTGCTCGCCGTGCAGCACGTCCATGCCGATCGCCAGGGTGGCGAACGCGCCGTGCACCTCGGAGCGGACCAGGTTGCCCAGGGTGAAACGGGCGTCGGGAGTGCGGAGCAGCAGGGGCCGGCCGTCCTCGACGTGGGTGACGGGTTCACCGGCCAGGTAGTTGAACGAGAGCAGGCCGCCGGCGTCGGGGTCGGTGCTGTCCGCGATCGATTCGGTGAGCAGTGTCGCGTAGACGGTGTCGACGTCGAGGGGCTGCCCGGCCGCTTCGGCGAACCGTCCGAAGACCTTCGCCCAGCTCGCGATCTCGCTCGCCCCGTTGTTGCAGTGCACCATCGCGACGGCGTCGCCCGCCGGGGTGGTCACGACGTCGAGCTCCTCGTGCGGCGTGCTGAGCGGGTGCTCGAGGACCACCATCGCGAAGATGCTCGTGCCGACGCTGACGTTGCCGGTCCGTGGTGCGACGGCGTTCGTCGCGACCATGCCGGTACCGGCGTCACCCTCGGGCGGGCAGAGCGGCGCGCCGGGTTCGAGTGTGCCGGTGGGGTCGAGCCACGCAGCGCCCTCGGGGGTGAGGGCTCCGGCTTCCTCGCCCGCGACGAGCACCTCGGGCAGGACGGCGCGGAGGTCGGGGACGTGCTCGCCGAGCAGGCCCTGCGTCGTGGCGAGCATGTGCCCGTCCCAGTCGCGGGAGCCGGGTTCGCCGGGGCCGCTGTCGACGGGGCCGCCCTCGATCGGGAACACGCCGGAGGCGTCCCCGACACCGAGCACGTTCCGTCCGGTGAGTCGTCGGTGCACGTAGCCCGCGAGCGTCGTGATGCCCGCGACCTCGGCTACGTGCGGCTCCTCGTCGAGGACCGCCTGGTACAGGTGTGCGATCGACCAGCGGAGCGGGATGTTGAACGAGAGCGCCTCGCTGAGCCGTTCGGCTGCGGGTCCGGTCGAGGTGTTCCGCCAGGTCCGGAACGGCACGAGCAGGTCGCCTGCTGCGTCGAACGCCAGGTAGCCGTGCATCATCGCGCTCACGCCGACCGCGCGGAAGGTGGTCGGACGCACGCCGAACTGCGCTTCGACGTCGGCGACGAGCGCGGCGTACGCGGCCCGGAGGCCGGTCTCGACGGCGTCGAGCGAGTAGGTCCAGCGGCCGTCGACGAACTCGTTCTCCCACTCGTGGGAGCCGGCGGCGATGGGCACGAGGTCCTCGTCCACCAGGCATGCCTTGATGCGGGTGGAGCCGAGCTCGATCCCGAGTGTCGTTCGGCCGTTCGCGACCTGCTGGGTGGGGTCGTCGCCCATGCGTTCCTCCAGAACTCCGTCGTCCTCCGTGAGCGCTCACATCCTGGCACGTGAGCGCTCACTCTCGCAACGTCCGGGCGCGCCGCCCCGCTCGGCCCCGCGGCCCGATCCCTCGGCGCCGCCACCCTCGCCCGCTCGCCCTCGCCCGCGCGGCTGACCTCGAGGCCGACCACGACACCCCGCTCACGTCCCCCGAGGTTCCACAACACGCCGCCCGCGCAGAGCCCCGGTTCCACGAACGGCTCGCTCCCCTCACCCAGATTCCGAAATCTCGGAACCCCGGGCGCCGAGCGGCAACCCCGGGCGGCGGCCTTCGGCGCGGTCCGTCGAACTCCTCCGCGCCGAGGACGCGCCCGCCCCCTCCCGCCGAGGTGCCACAACACGCCGCCGACAGTGCGCCGAGGTTCCACGAACGGCTCGGATCCCCGCCCAGATGCCGAGATTTCGGAACCTCGGGGCGGACGGCGCGGGCGCGGGCGGGCGGGCACGCGGCGGCTACGCGCCGGCGGTGCTCTCGCGGACGACGAGGGCCGGGGTGACCGTCGCCGAGGCCGCCGCGCCGCCGTCGATCAGGCCGAGCAACGCCTGCCCGGCCACGCGCCCGAGCTCCTCGAGCCGCAGGTCCACCGTCGTCAGCGGTGGCCTCGAGGCGAGCGCCATCACGTCCCAGTCGTCGTACCCGGTGACGGCGACGTCCCCGGGGACCGATCGCCCGAGCTCCCGGAGCCGATCGCACACGCCACGGGCGATCTGGTCGCTGCCGCACACGATCGCGTCGACGTCGGGCGACTGCCGCGCGAGCACGTCGACGGCCTGGCGCCCCCACCGCTCCGACCACTCGCCGAACAGTGGCGGGGTCACCAGCTTCGAACCGAGCACCGACGTCGCGCCGGACACACGACGAACCGCCGACTGGTGGCGCGCCGGCCCGGTCACGATGGCGACCTGTGAGCGCCCGAGCGTCAGCACGTGCGAGGCGACGAGGGCGGACCCGGCGGAGTCGTCGAGGGTGATCGACACGTCGTCGGCCGAGGTCGACGGGGTGAACGCGTACACGACCGGGATCGCCACGTCGATCGGCGGTCGCGGGTCGGCGGACCGTCCGGTCACGATGATGCCGTCGACCCCGCGGGCTGCGAGGGAGCGGAGGTAGTGGGCCTCGCGGACGTGGTCGTCGCGGGTGTCGCAGAGCAGGACCGCCATCTGCCCGGCGGACAGGGCGTCCTCGGCGCCGAGGAGCACCGGGATCGAGAACCGACCGAAGGAGTCGGTGGTGATCATGCCGACGGTGTAGGTCCGGCCGGAGGACAACGCGCGGGCCCGGGCGTCACCGACGAACCCCAGCTTCTCGGCGGCGTCCTTGACCCGTGCCCGCGTGGAGTCACGGAGCTGCCCGGTGCCGTTGAGTGCCTTCGACGCCGTGCCGATCGACACCCCGGCGAGCGCGGCGACGTCGGTGATCCGGACGGGCTGCGTGCCGCGGTCGACACCGGTGCGCTCGAGGGTCACGGCAAGTTCCTTTCCGGATCGCAGGACGTGACGATGAGCATACGCAGAAAACCGATCCCAACACTTGCGTGCGGCGGATCGATGTCGTAGCGTCCCCGCCAGAAACCGTTTTCCGAAACGGATCACGTCACATCGCAAGGAGGCGACATGACCACCACGCTCGCGACCGACAGCCGTGCGCACACCGCGACCCCGGTCCTCCCGACCGCCGACGCGCACCTCACGCTCCGGCCCCTGCCGACGGGCGACGCCCGGATCACCGGCGGCTTCTGGGCACTCCGGCAGGAGCGCAACGGCCGTGACGCGGTGCGCGGCGGGTACGCCCTGCTCGAGACCGCTGGCAACTTCCGGAACCTGCGCATCGCCGCGGGGCTCGAGGAGGGCGAGGCCACCGGCCCGATCTTCATGGACTCCGACGTGACGAAGTGGCTCGAGGCGGTGGCGTGGGAGTACGGCCGCGCCCCGTCCGAGGACCTGCTCGAACTGCAGCGCGAGGTCACGGCCCTGTACGCCCAGGCGCAGGCCGACGACGGCTACCTCGACTCCGTGCAGCAGATCCGTGGGAAGGGCGAGCGGTACACGGACCTCAAGTGGAGCCACGAGATGTACTGCGCCGGGCACCTGTACCAGGCGGCCGTGGCGCAGCACCGCGCGACGGGCGACACCGGCTTGCTCGAGGTCGCGATCAAGAACGCCGACCACCTGGTCCGCACGTTCGGCGACGGGACCGCACCGGACGGCACGCCGAAGACCCGCGACGTCGACGGCCACCCCGTCGTCGAGATGGGCCTGGTCGAGCTGTACCGCGAGACCGGCAACCGCGACTACCTCGACCTGGCGCACTGGTTCGTCGACGCCCGCGGCACGGGCATCATCGAGCGCGCCGGCGGCGAGCCGACGTACTTCTCCGACCGGGTGCCGAGCCGGCAGGCCACGACCGTCGAGGGCCACGCCGTCCGCGCCGTGTACCTGGCAGCCGGAGCCGTCGACGTCGCGATCGAGACCGGCGACACCGAGCTGCTGACCGCGAGCGAGACGCAGTTCGCGGACATGATGGCGACGAAGGCGTTCATCACCGGCGGCCTCGGGGCGCGCTGGGACTGGGAGGCATTCGGAGACCCCTACGAGCTGCCGACCGACCGTGGCTACGCCGAGACCTGCGCGGCCATCGGCGGTGTCCAGTGGGCGTGGCGCCTGCTGCTCGCCACCGGCAAGCCGGTCTACGCCGACGCGATCGAGCGCCTGCTGTACAACGCGTTCCTGGCCGGCGTGAGCCTGGCGGGCACCGAGTACTTCTACGTGAACCCCCTGCAGCAGCGGGACCACGCGCACCAGGACGAGAACCGCTCCCCCGCCCACGGGCGCCGGGGCTGGTTCGACTGCGCCTGCTGCCCGCCGAACATCATGCGCACGTTCGCGAGCCTGGACGGCTACCTGGCGACGGCGACCGACGGCGGCCTGCAGATCCACCAGTACGCGACCGCGGACCTCGGCCCGGTGTCGGTCGAGACCGGCTACCCGCACGACGGCCGCGTGGTCGTCACCGTCACCGAGGACGGCCCGCTCGCCCTCGGCCTGCGGATCCCGGTCTGGTCGGACACGACGACGGTGCAGGGACCGGACGGTCCGGCGCACCCGGAGCCGGGCACGCTGCACGTCGTCGACCGGCACTGGACCGCCGGCGACACGGTCGAGCTCGTCTTCGACACGACGCCGCACCGGTACGTGGCCGACACCCGCATCGACGCCGCCCGCGGTCAGGTCGCCATCGAGCGCGGCCCCCTCGTGTACGCCGTGGAACAGGCGGACCAGCAGGGCTTCACGGTCGACGACCTGACGGTCGACGCGGTCGCCCCGATCACCGAGGAACGTCGCGACGACCTGCTCGACGGCATCGTCACGCTGCGCGTGCCCGGACACGCCCCTGCCGGACACGAGCAGGCATCGTGGCCGTACCAGCGGCTGGACGGGCCGGGAGGCGCGACGAACGCTCTCGACGCGACCAGCGTCGGCGACGCGGCCGGCTCGCAGGGCGCCACCACGGGCCTCCCGTCGGTCACCGCGACCGCGGTTCCCTACTACGCCTGGGCGAACCGCGGGGCTGCGCCGATGCGCGTGTGGCTCCCGCTGGCGCGGTGACGTGATGGACCGCAGAGCGTTCCTGGTCGGCGGTGTCGCCGGCGGCGCAGCACTCGCCCTGGCGGGGTGCTCCGGCACCCTGCCGAAGGTCGACGCGAAGGTGGCGAGCTTCGGGAAGGACGCGACCGGCACGGTGCACGTCTGGTGCCGGTCCGCGACCCAGGCCGGACTGACCTCGGCCGTGGCCGGGTTCAACAAGGCGAACCCGAAGCTGCAGGTCGAGCTGACCCCGGTGCCGGACGGGCAGTACGTGACGAAGCTCGCGACGGCCATCCGCGGTGGTGAGCCGCCGGACGTCGTGGACATCGACGACATCAACTCGCAGCTGTTCATCTTCCGCGAGGCGTTCGCCGACCTGACCGACGTCGTCACGGGCCTCGACTACTTCGACGCGATCTCGCCGGGGCACCTGCGGCTGCTCGAGTACCGCGACCGGTACTACGGGCTGCCCTACCTGGCGGACAACTCGCAGCTGTTCGTCAACACCGAACTGTTCGACCGGGCCGGGCTCGACGTCGAGGACTCCACGAAGGACCTCGACTCCCTGCTGGCGGCGGCGAAGGCCATCCGGAAGACCGGCGACGACGTCTACGGGTGGTCGATCTCCGGCAACGCCGCCGGCATCATCGGCTTCGTCACCCAGCCGCACGTCTGGGCGACCGGCGTCGACATGATGTCCGGCGAGGTCGGCAAGCAGACGGCGAACATCACCGGCAACGAGGCGCTGGAACGGATGCTCGAGTTCTACCGGCAGCTCTGGAAGGACGGCGCGCTGTCGAAGGCGACGTACTCGGACGCCGGCACGACCTGGGGCGCGGACTTCCGGGCCGGCAAGGTGGGGATCTTCCCGACCTCGTACGGCGCCACCGTGCCCGCGGCCACCAAGGCGATGCGGGCGAAGATGCAGACGGTGCTCATCCCGTCGTGGGACGGCCAGCGGTCGTTCTTCGACGGTGGCGACAACATGTGCATCCCGAACGGGGCGGCGAACCCGTCCGGCGGCTGGGCGTTCATGCAGTACGCGAACGGTCTGCAGCAGCAACAGGCCCTGCCCGACGGCGGGTACTTCCCCACCCGATCCGACGCCGCGACGCCCGAGTACCGGAAGCGGTTCCCGTTGGCGTTCGGTCCGCTCGACGCCATCGACAAAGGCTACGCGCCGCAGACCCTGGCGTACAACCTGCTCGTCAACCAGCCGTCGTCACCGTACTTCGCGATGTTCCGCGAGGCCGTGTTCGGCTCGGGCACCGCTGCCGCGATGAAGACGGCGCAGGCGGACTACACCCGCATCCTCGACCAGGTCCAGGCCTGACCGTCGTTCGCTCGCCTGTTCGCTCGTTCGTTCGCTCGCTCGTTCGCTCGCTCGTTGCACAGAGAGGTGCAGACATGACCACCATCTCCAACCGACGGACCGGCGCCGGCCGCCCCACCGTCGGCCGCGGCGCCGGCCGCCCGGTTCGCTCGGGCCGCCCCGGTCCGTCCCGCGGGTCGCTCACGCACCCGCCGCGCGCCGGCGCCGTGCTCGTCACCCCGGCGATCGTCTTCGTCGCGGTGTTCGTCCTCGCCCCGCTCGTGTTCGCGCTCTACATCTCGTTCACGAACTGGCCTCTGATCGGTCCGTACCGGTTCATCGGGCTGCAGAACTACCTGACGCTGTTCCAGGACCCGACGTTCGTGCACGCCATCGGGTACACGCTGCTGTACACCGCGATCGTGACGGTGCCGATCCTGGTGCTCGGCTACTTCCTGGCGGTGCTCATCCGGGCACGGCGACGGGGCAGCACCCTGCTGCGGACGGTGTTCTTCCTGCCGTACGTCGTCGGCCTGACC
Organism: Curtobacterium sp. MCJR17_020; assembly: GCF_003234365.2. Lineage (NCBI taxonomy): Bacteria > Bacillati > Actinomycetota > Actinomycetes > Micrococcales > Microbacteriaceae > Curtobacterium > Curtobacterium sp. MCJR17_020. The sequence goes on from NZ_CP126260.1 coordinate 2,978,548, forward strand.
ACGCTGTCGTTCATGCTCGTGCTCGAGGCGCAGCCGAACTCCGGAGCCGTCAACATGGTGCTCCGCTGGCTCGGCATCACCGACGGCAGCACCGCCTGGCTCGTCAACGGCCCGCTCGCCACGCTGCTCATCTGCGTGCTCGTGGTCTGGGCGGTGTCCGGCCTGACGATGGTGCTCCTGATGTCGGCCATGCAGGGCATCCCCGACGAGGTGTACGAGTCGGCGCAGCTCGAGGGCGCGTCCTGGTGGCAGACCGAACGGCTCATCACCCTGCCGATGATCCGGTCGACCATCGCCCTCAGCGCCATCATCTCGGTGATCGGCTCGCTGCTCGCGTTCAACCAGTTCTACATCCTGACCCAGGGCGGGCCGGGGACCGAGACCACGACGATCGTCAACGCGATCTACAACCGTGGCTTCGTCAACCTGCAGCTCGGCGCCGCGACCGCCGAGTCGATCGCCCTGGTCGTCGTCATCGCCGCCGTCACGGTGTTCCAGTTCTGGGCACTGCGAGAGAAGGACTGAGCCATGAGCACCACGACCTCCCGTGCCGGCCTCGCGGCGCCGGACCTGTCCACCCGCGCGCTGACCACCACCGGCGACGGACGCCGTCGACGCCACCACCAGGGCAGCGTCCGGCACCCCCGCGACACCGCCGTCAAGCGCACCCTGTACGTGATCGCCGGGGTCGGGTCGGTGCTCGTCTTCGGCGTCCCGCTGCTGTGGTCGATCCTGCGGGCGTTCCAGTCCGAGGCCGTCATCACGCAGGCCGCCGACCCCGCGACGTTCTTCCAGCTCGGCTGGCAGAACTTCGCGGCCGTCTTCAGCTCCTCGTCGCACCTGCTGACCGGCGTGTTCAACTCGTTGATCGTGTCGATCGCCACGGCGGTGCTGACCGCCGTGATCGCGACGATGGCCGGGTACGGGTTCGCCCGCTTCCGGTTCCGCGGGTCGGGCATCGTGTTCGGCCTGGTGCTGCTGACGATGATGGTGCCGTTCCAGGCGATCCTCACCCCGCTGTACCTCGAGATGAACGCCATGAAGCTCACGAACTCGCTGCTCGGGCTCGTGCTGTTCTACACGACGGTGAACCTGCCGTTCGGGGTGTTCGTGATGCGGAACGCGTTCGAGTCGATCCCGACCGAGCTCGAGGACTCGGCGTTCGTCGACGGGGCCTCCCGCTTCCGGGTCGTCGTGTCGGTGCTCCGCCCGCTCCTGCTGCCCGGCGCGGCCACCGCTGCGCTGTACGCGTTCCTGGCGTCGTGGACCGAGTTCCTCGGGGCGCTGACGTTCCTGACGAAGGACTCGCTCTACACGCTGCCGGTGGCGCTGCTCAACCTGCAGACCGGGGCGTACGGGCAGGTGTCGTACGGCAACCTCGTCGCCGGGTCGGTCGTGGCGATGATCCCGTGCATCGCGCTCTACGTCGGGCTGCAGCGGTTCTACGTCGCGGGCCTGTCGTCGGGTGCGCTGAAGGGCTGACGGTCGGGTCGGCCCGGCGGCCCGCGCCTGCCCCGCACCGTGCGAGGGCCCGCTCCGGTGCGAGGTTCCGTACTCCGTGCAAGGCCCGATGGCTCGCACGGAGCACGGAACCTCGCACCGTTCGACACCACCCCTCGCACCGTGCGAGGTCCGCCGAGCTACGTGCTGCGGCGCACCACGAGCTCGGGGGCCAGCAGCGTCTCGTCGCGCGGCTCGCCCTCGACCAGGGCCCGCACGGTGTCGAGCACCCGCTCCCCCATCGCCCGGAAGTCCTGCCGCACGGTGGTCAGCGGGGGTGTGAAGTGCGCGGCCTCCGGGACGTCGTCGAACCCGACCACCGCGATGTCATCTGGCACGCGCAGGCCCTCGTCGGCGAAGGCGTGGAGCACCCCGAGCGCCATCTGGTCGTTGCCGGCGAACACCGCGTCGACGGCCGTCACGTCGATGTGCCGTGCGGCCGCGAACCCGCTCCCCGGGGTCCAGTCGCCGTCGAGCACGACGGGTTCGAGGCCGGCGTCCTGCATGATCCGGACGTACGTGGCGCGACGAACCTCGGACTCCTGCGAGACGGGCGGGCCGGCGATGTGCACGATCCGCCGGTGTCCGCGCGCGAACAGGTGTTCCATCACGAGCGACGTCCCGGCGGCCTGGTCGATCGCGACCGCGGCGACGGTCGATGCCGCGGGGGTCCGGACGGCGTCGCGCTGCACGGCGTTGGACACGACGACCGGCACGGTGACCGGCACGGTGAGCGACCCGAGGGCGTCGAGCACCCGGTTGTCGGCGGCGACGAGGACGATCGCGGCGACGTCCTGCGCGAGCAGCGTCGTGAGCGCGCCGGACAGGTCGGACGGCGTCGGGTCCTCGGGCAGGGTGGAGAGCAGCACGTGGTACCCGGCCGACCGGGCCGCGCGTTCGAAGCCGATCGCGGTGCTCGACGGACCGTACAGCGCGTCGCCGGCGGTGATGATGCCGAGCGCGCGGCTCCGCCCCCCGGCGAGTGCGCGGGCGGCGGCACGGGGCCGGTAGCCGAGGTCGTGGACGGCGTCGGTGACCTGCGTGCGGAAGGCGTCGCGGACCGTCGGGTCGCCGTTGATCACGCGCGAGACGGTCTGGTGGGAGACGCCCGCGCGCTCGGCGACGTCGAAGATCGTCGGAGCCTTCCGGCGTTTGCCGCCCGTGCCCCCTGGGGCGGTCGTGGTCGTCACGAGGCCAACCGTACCGCGCAGTCCGGCCCGCGCGGCAAGATCGCGAAACGGTCAGGTCGAGTTGACACCCCGTTACGAAAGCCCCAGTATGTGAGCGCTCACACGAGCACATCCCTCGGGGCACAGCAGCCCCGGCACCTGAGCGCGTCGAGGACGACGCGAGAGGAACAGAGGTACTTCGATGACGAAGCGCAGGATCATCGCGGGCGTTGCAGCCCTCGGCATCGCGATCGCACTCGCCGGCTGCTCGGCCGGTGGCCGCGCGTCCACCGACGGCGGCGGCAGCAGCAACGACAACAAGGGCGCCCTCGTCGGCGTCGCCATGCCGACCAAGGTCTCGGAACGCTGGATCAAGGACGGCGACGCCGTCAAGAGCGACCTCGAGAAGGCCGGCTACAAGGTCGACCTCGAGTACGGCGACAACAAGGTCCAGCAGCAGGCCCAGCAGGTCAGCAACATGATCACGAAGGGTGCGAAGGTCCTCATCATCGCGTCGATCGACGGCGGAGCACTCTCCGACCAGCTCGACGCCGCCGCCAAGGCCGGCATCAAGGTGATCTCCTACGACCGTCTGCTGACGGGCAACAAGAACGTCGACTACTACGTGTCGTTCGACAACGAGAAGGTCGGCGTCGACCAGGCGACGAGCCTGCTCACCGGCCTCGGCGTCCTCGACGACAAGGGCGAGAAGACCGGCGAGAAGGGCCCGTTCAACATCGAGGTCTTCGCCGGCTCGCTCGACGACAACAACGCGAGCTTCTTCTTCAACGGCGCCATGAAGACCCTCAAGCCGTACCTCGAGGACGGCACGCTGAAGATCCAGTCGGGTCAGGACCAGCTCTCGCAGGCCGCCACGCAGCAGTGGGACCCGGCGACCGCCAAGGCCCGCATGCAGAACCTGGTCGCGAAGTCGTACTCGGGTGGCACCACGCTCGACGGCGTGCTCTCGCCGTACGACGGCATCTCGATCGGCATCATCTCGGCGCTGCAGGGTGCCGGCTACGGCACCAGCGACCGTCCGCTGCCGATCGTGACGGGCCAGGACGCCGAGGCGGCCTCGGTCAAGTCGATCATCGCCGGTCAGCAGTACTCGACCATCTACAAGGACACCCGCAAGCTCGCCAAGCAGTCGGTCACCATGGCCGAGGACCTGCTCACCGGTGACAAGCCCGAGGTCAACGACACGAAGAGCTACGACAACAAGGTCAAGGTCGTCCCGACCTTCCTGTTCCAGCCGACGGTCGTCACGAAGGACAACTACAAGGAAGTCCTCGTCGACTCCGGCTACTACACCGAAGCCGACCTGAAGTAGTCGCAACCCACCTGTCGGACAGGAGGCACGGGTCGACCCCGCCCCGTGCCTCCCGTCCGCCCCATCCGCGCGCCACGGCGCGCACCACGGAAGGCGGTCGACGTGACGGACACGATCCTCGAGATGCGTGACATCACCAAGACGTTCCCCGGCGTGAAGGCCCTGCAGGGCGTCTCGATCGAGGTCGAGCGTGGACAGGTCCACGCCATCTGCGGCGAGAACGGCGCCGGCAAGTCGACCCTCATGAAGGTGTTGTCGGGCGTCTACCCGCACGGCTCCTTCGAGGGCGAGATCCTGCTCGACGGCGCACCTGTCTCGTTCGCGGACATCAACGACTCCGAAGCCGCTGGCGTCGTCATCATCCACCAGGAGCTCGCGCTGAGCCCGTTCCTGTCGATCGCCGAGAACATCTTCCTCGGCAACGAGCGGTCCAAGGGCGGCTTCATCGACTGGAACAAGACGAACCTGGCAGCCGCCGAGCTCCTGCAGCGCGTCGGCCTCAAGGACAACCCGGTCACGAAGATCGTGGACATCGGTGTCGGCAAGCAGCAGCTCGTCGAGATCGCGAAGGCGCTGTCGAAGAAGGTCAAGCTCCTCATCCTCGACGAGCCCACCGCCGCCCTGAACGACGACGACTCCGCGCACCTGCTCGAGCTCATCCGCTCGCTGCAGGCCGAGGGCATGACGGCGATCATCATCAGCCACAAGCTCAACGAGATCAAGGCGATCGCCGACAAGGTCACGATCATCCGCGACGGCAAGACCATCGAGACGCTCGACATGCACGCCGACGACGTCTCCGAGGACCGCATCATCCGCGGGATGGTCGGCCGCGACCTGTCGAACCGGTACCCCGAGCACGAGCCGAAGATCGGCGAGGAGCTCCTGCGGATCGAGGACTGGACGGTCCACCACCCGCTCGACGGGTCGCGCGAGATCATCCACCAGGTCGACCTGAACGTGCGCGCCGGCGAGATCGTCGGCATCGCCGGGCTCATGGGCGCCGGGCGGACCGAACTCGCGATGAGCGTGTTCGGCCGGTCGTACGGATCCGGCATCAGCGGGACCGTCTACAAGCGCGGCGAGCCGATCAAGACCCACACGGTGTCGCAGGCGATCGACCACGGCATCGCGTACGTCACCGAGGACCGCAAGCGCTACGGCCTGAACCTGATCGACGACATCAAACGGAACATCTCCGGGTCGGCGCTCGGCAAGCTCGCCAGCTGGGGCTTCGTGAACGCATCGGAGGAGACCACGGTCGCCGGGCAGTTCCTGAAGAACCTCAACATCAAGGCACCGAACGTCGACGTCATCACGGGCAAGCTCTCCGGCGGCAACCAGCAGAAGGTCGTCCTGTCGAAGTGGATGTACACCGACCCGGACGTGCTCATCCTCGACGAGCCGACCCGCGGCATCGACGTCGGTGCGAAGTACGAGATCTACACGATCATCAACAGCCTCGCGGACCAGGGCAAGGGGGTCATCGTGATCTCCTCGGAGCTCCCGGAGCTCCTCGGCATCTGCGACCGCATCTACACACTCTCCGAGGGCACCATCACCGCCGATGTGCCCCGCTCCGAGGCCACCCCAGAGGTCCTCATGCAGTACATGACCCAGGAACGGGAGACCCCTGTCAATGAACGCGCTTAAGTCCGCCGCCGGCTACCTCACCGGGCAGCTCCGACAGATCGGCCTGTTCATCGCGCTGATCGTCATCGTCGTCTTCTTCCAGGTGACGACCAACGGCATCACCCTGGCCCCGATCAACGTCTCGAACCTGATCGTCCAGAACAGCTACATCCTCATCCTCGCCATCGGCATGGTGATGGTCATCATCGCCGGGCACATCGACCTGTCCGTCGGGTCGGTCGTCGCCTTCACCGGCGCCATGGCCGGCGTGATGATCACGCAGTGGCACATCCCGTGGCCGATCGCCGTCGTGCTCTGCCTGGTCGTCGGTGCGCTCGTGGGCGCCTGGCAGGGGTTCTGGATCGCCTACTTCGGGATCCCGGCGTTCATCGTCACCCTGGCCGGCATGCTCGCCTTCCGCGGTGCGGCGCAGATCGTGCTGCACAACCAGCAGATCTCGCCGTTCCCGGACGGGTTCCGTGCCCTCGGCTCCGGCTTCCTGCCGTCGTTCGGAACCACCGGGTACGAGCCGCTCACGATGATCCTCGGATTCGCCGCCGCGGCCGTCATGGCCGTCACGGCGTTCCGCGGCCGAGCCACCCGCCGCAAGTACCAGCTCGAGAGCGAACCGTTCGCCTGGTTCATCGTGAAGCTCGTCTTCGGCGTCGTGCTGGTCGTCTACGTGGCCCTGCTGCTCGCGAGCTACAACGGCACCCCGATCGTGCTCGTCATCCTCGGCGCGCTCGTGGTGATCTACTCGGTCATCATGCGGAGCGCGGTGTTCGGTCGCCACGTCTACGCCATCGGCGGCAACGCCCTGGCCGCGCAGCTGTCCGGCGTGAAGACGAAGCGCGTCACGTTCATGCTGTTCGTCAACATGGGTGTCATCTCGGCCCTGGCCGGCGTGGTCTTCACCGGCCAGCTCAACCTGGCGGCACCCGGTGCGGGCAACGGCTTCGAGCTCGACGCCATCGCCGCGGTGTTCATCGGTGGCGCAGCGGTCACCGGCGGCATCGGCACCGTGCCGGGTGCCATCGTCGGTGGTCTCATCATCGGTCTGCTCAACAACGGCATGTCGATCCTCGGCGTCGGCACCGAGTACCAGTCGCTCATCAAGGGCTTGGTCCTGCTCGCCGCCGTCGCGTTCGACGTGTTCAACAAGCGTCGGGCGGCTGCCGCGCGCAAGTAGGGCGTCCGCCGCTCCCCCCGAGACTCGGGCTGAGCGACACGACTCGCGTCACCAGGCGCGAGGACTGTCGCCCAGCCCGAGTCTCGTTGCGTCAGCGGGACAGGACCGCCCACCCCCTGGCCGGGAGGCGCAGGGTTCCGTCCCCGAGATCCGCGCCGCCCGCCTCCACCTGCGTCGCATCCGCCGCGGGCACCTCGACGGGATCGGCCGACAGGTTCAGGGCGGTCACCACGGCCGCGTCCGACGTCGCGGTCCGCAGGACGACCACCGTGTTCGTCAGGTGCACCACGTCGGTGTGCGCCCGGTGCAACCACGGGTTGCGGCGGCGCAGGGCGATCAGGGCCTCGTACGCGTGCGTCAGATCGCCCGCTGCGGGTGGTGCGTCCGGGAACTCCGGTCGGACCGCGTCGTCGCCACCCTCGCGTTCCTCCTTCACCCCGGTCCAGCCGTACTCGTCGCCCGCGTAGACGATCGGGGTGCCGGCGACGGTGAACAGCACCGCTGCCGCGTGCCCGGCGAACTCCTCCCCCACCGCGCTCGCGATGCGGGTGACGTCGTGGTTGCCGATGAAGGTCGTCGGGGCGAACGTCGCGAGCAGGGCGTCGTGCCGCTCGATCGCGTGCGCCAGTTCGTGGCCGTTGCCGTCCGCGATGCCGTGCCAGATGCCCTGCCACAGTTCGTACTGCGTCAACGAGTCCATGGTCGACTCCCGCGCGATCGCCGCCGCGTCGCCGTGGATCACCTCGCCGCTGAACCACGCGTCCGGGAACCGCTCGCGCACCCGCGGCAGCACCCTGGACCAGAAGGCCGGTGGCACCGCGTACGCCGCGTCGAGGCGCCAGCCGTCGATCCCGCGCTCCAGCCAGTGCGTCATGATCTGGACGACGAGGTCCTCGGTCGCTCGGCTGCCGTGGTCCAGCGCCACGAGGATGTCGTGTCCCTCGAACAGCCCGACGGGCACCGGCTGGCCCGGCGTCCACCCCGACCAGTCGATCGCGAACAGGCCGGCAGTGGCCGCGTCCGGTCCTGCTTCTTCGAGCGCCCGGAACGCCGGGTGCTCACGGCCGACGTGGTTGAAGACACCGTCGAGCAGGACCCGGACCCCCCGCTCGTGCGCCGCCGACACCAGGCGGTCGAAGTCGGCGTCGTCGCCGAGTCGGGGATCGATCCGGAAGTGGTCCACCGTGTCGTAGCCATGGGTGGAGCTCGCGAACACCGGCCCGAGCACCAGGCCGTTCAAGCCGAGGTCCAGCACGTGGTCGAGCCAGGGTTCGATGCGGCCGAGACGGTGCTCGACGGCACGCTCCTCGACCGGCGCCCCCGGGCGGACGTCCGCCCCGACGAACCCGAGCGGGTACACGTGCCACCACATGACGTGCGGGACCCACGCGGGCTCGGGCGGACGGATCGGTGCGGTGTCGGTGCTCACCGCTCCGATGCTGCCAGCCGGACCTGAGCCGGGTGCGCCGGTGCTGGGAACGGACAGGGGCGGCGGGACGAGGATGTGGGCATGGGACGTGCGATCAGGACGGAAGCGGACGCTGCGGCGTCGGAGTCGGAACAGGCCGATCGGACCTGTGCGTCGTGCGGCCGTCGGATGCCGTCGTCGGCGGCTCACGAGGCCAAGTGGTGCTCCCGTGCCTGCCGCCGCCACGGAGTGGACCGGACGGACCTGGCACTCGAACAGCGCATCGACGAGTTGCTCGCCGCACGGGCACGCACCTCGAGCATCTGCCCGTCCGAAGTCGCGCGGTCGCTCGAACCGGACGACTGGCGCCCGCTCATGGAACCCGCCCGCCGAGCAGCCCAGCGCATGATGGCGCGCGGCGAGGTCGAGATCACCCAGGGCGGCTCCGTCGTGGACCCGTCGACTGCGAAGGGTCCGATCCGCATCCGTCGACCGCGGTGAGCCGCGGGCCCTCAGAGGCGCTCGTGCAGCGTCCGAACGAGCCGTTCGAGTGCCGTGACGAGTGCACGGGTCTTCTCCTGCGTCACTCGTGACGACGAGTACTGGAAGTGGGTCTTCTCGTCGGTCAGACGCTTGAAGTGCAACCCCGGCCGGGTGTCCGGGGCGCAGGCTTCGTCGAGCAGCCGCCGCGCCGCCGCGTGGTCGTCCCCGATGTGGTGGTACCCGAGCACGGCGCCGTAGATCGCATCGGATGCTGCGATGCCTCCCAGCACGGCATTCGCGCCGGCGGTTTTCCAGTCAGCGTGGCTGGCCGACTCGGCGTACATCTGGGCGACTTCGAGGTAGGACGCCGCCTCGTCTCGTCGCATCTCGACGGCTCGCCGGTCAACTGCCCGCACTCGACGGGCCATCAGATGAGCGTCCTGATCTCCTCGCCGAAGACGGTCCGGGCCTCGTCACGCCACGAGCCGACCAGCGGGTCGCCCTCGGCGACGAATCGGCGGAGGTCTGCACGGGTGACGTCGAAGACCTGACACTCGTTCCCGGTCCATCGCCGAATCAGATCGCCGAGGCGGACGACCACTTCGGTGTCGACGGTGTCAGCGAACACGACGAGCAGATCGAGGTCGGATGCGGGGGTGGCGGTGCCGCGAGCGACGGAGCCGAAGATCGACACCGAGAGCACCCCCGCACCTGCAGACTCGACGAACGCTGCGATCCGACGCTCGAGTTCGTCACCAGCATCGAGGCCGAGTTCGACCGCTGGCCAGAGCAGGTGCTCGCGGTTCACCCGGTACGCCGAGTGCTGCAGGCCACGTTCCACGCAGACGAGGCCCGCTTGCTCCAGCTTGTCGAGTGCCCGCTTGATGCCGGTGTGCTGTGCGGCGCCGGCGACTCGCGCCACCTGGCGGCCGGTCATGCCGGAATCGGTCCGGGCGAGCACTCGGAGTGCGTCTGCCTGGGTGGCACCGAGGAGTGTGGCGAGTGGTTTCACGAGTTGCATGCTGGCCTCCGGAAGCAGTGTACCGATTTTGAGTCCACATGGGGCGGATTCGTGTACACCGCCCGGTTGCCGCCCGCGGTGAGGGAACACCTGTCGTGCACCGTCGGTTGGGGACGGGGATGACTGCAACCGGATCGACCGAACCGACCCCCGTCCAGCCTCGTGCCCTCGTCGTGGGAGCGAGTGGCATCACCGGGTCCGCCCTGGTGGGCCACCTGCTCGACCTCGGCTGGGACGTGACCGCGCTGTCCCGCCGACCGCTCCCCCTGCAGGACGTCCGGACCGTCGCCGCGGACCTCCGCGATCCTGACAGCCTCGGCGCCGCGCTGGCAGACGAACGCCCCACGCACGTGTTCTTCACCGCGTGGCAGCGGCAGGAGACCGAAGCCGAGAACATCCGTGTGAACGGCGGCATGGTCCGCGACCTGCTCGCTGCACTCGCGCATGCTCCGCTGGCGCACGTCGCGCTCGTGACCGGGCTGAAGCACTACCTCGGCCCGTTCGAGGCCTACGCCGCCGGCGAGATGCCGGACACGCCCTTCCACGAGGAAGAACCCCGCCTGGACACGCCGAACTTCTACTACGCGCAGGAGGACGAGCTGTTCGCCGCCGCCGAGCGCCAAGGCTTCACGTGGTCGGTGCACCGCTCGCACACCGTGATCGGGCACGCCGTCGGCAACGCGATGAACATGGGCCTGACGATCGCGGTGCAGGCGACCCTCGCGAAGGAGCTCGACCTGGACTTCGTGTTCCCGGGCAGCGAGGCGCAGTGGAACGGCCTGACCGACATGACCGAGGCGGGGATCCTCGCCGAGCAGATGGTCTGGGCAGCGACCGCACCCGAGGGTGCCGACGAGGCCTTCAACATCGTGAACGGCGACGTCTTCCGGTGGCGCTGGATGTGGCCGCGCCTGGCTGCACACCTCGGCGTCGACCCGGCGCGTGTGGTCGGGTACCAGGACGAGCCGCGACCGCTCGAGCAGCAGATGGCACCGTACGAGTCGGAGTGGGCCGGCATCGCCGAGCGACACGGTCTGGCGGAGGCGGACATCACGCGGCTCGCCTCGTGGTGGCACACCGACGCCGACCTCGGCCGCGCGATGGAGGTCGTCACCGACATGGGGAAGAGCCGCGAGGCCGGGTTCACGGCCTTCCGCCGGACCGAACGCGCGTTCGCCGACCTGTTCGCGCACTACCGGGCCGATCGACTCATCCCCTGAGCCGTCGGCCCGGAACAGCGGGCTACAGCGCGAGCAGGAGCACCTCGAGCGTCGCGACCGACAGCACCAGCAGGACGACGGCGCCCTGCAGGTCGCGGTCGTGCGCTCGGAGGTGCGCCACCACGGCACCGACGAAGTAGACCACCGCGCCGACGGCCGCGGCAATGGCGAGCGGGACCCACCAGACGCCGATGACGAGCCCGGCGGCAGCGGCGACCTCGAGCACTCCGAGGACCGTCATCTGCGCGGGGGTGACGTGGACGGCCTGCATCGAAGCGACGATCTTCGGGTTGCGGACGAGTTTCATGACGCCCGACCCGAGCAGGGCCACGGCGAGGACGAGGGACAGGACGACGGCAGCGATGTGCACGGGGAACTCCAGGTGGTGAAACGGATGGTTGTCCCCGTTTCAAACCGGAGACTGCTCCCCGTATTCCCGGCCACGCGATCTAGGCTCGGTGCATGACCCGCCGAGACGTCGCCCGGAACCGTCAGGCGCTCGTCGACGCGGCCCGGTCCGCGTTCACCGACCACGGCCTCCAGGCTGCACTGGAACCGATCGCGGTCGCAGCGGGACTCGGCAACGCGACCCTGTACCGGCACTTCCCGACCCGCGCGGCGCTGTGGGAAGCCGTGCTGGTCGAGCCGATGCACGAGGTGCTCGACCTCGTCGAGCACTGCCGCGAGTTGTCCGCCTCGGACCCGTGGGAGGGCTTCGCGACCTTCGTCCGCGAGACGGCGGCGATCGAGGCGCGCCGCACCGGGTTCAGCGAACTCATGACCACCGACTACCGCGACGCTCCGGAACTCCTCCGGCTCCGCATCGCCGTGCAGGACGGGATCGACGCCCTCTTCACAGCCGGACAGGCGGCCGCGGTCATCCGCGCCGACGCCACCCTGGCCGACGTTGCACTCCTGCAGCTGTCGATCGCGGAGACGATCCGCACCTTCGGCCGGGTCGCACCCGAGGCGTACCGACGCTGGGTGGACCTGGTGCTCGACGGGTTCCGGGCGGCGGACGTCCCGCGCGGCGTGCTGGCCGGACGCCCCCTGCGCGGCGACCAGGTCCGTCGGGCCCTGGCGGAGCGCCACCAGCCCGCCGGCCGTCAGAAGGCGTAGCGGATCCGACAGGACGGCAGGTGCTCGGCGACGAGCTCGCGGAAGCGCTCGACGAGCTGCCCCTTCATCCCGGACCGGTAGCGGACGTTCACCGCGCCGTTCTGCGACACCTTCTGCTCCTGCAGGTCGGGGCGCCAGAGCAGGTCCTCGGCCTTCGGGTGCCAGCCGAGGTTGACCTCGTGCAGGGGTTGGTTGTGCGTGAGGAAGATCACCTCGGCCGCGATCTGCGCCTTGGCGGCCGGTGACAGTACGTCGTCGACCTGCCGCAGCAGCTCGGTCCAGTCGGACTCCCACGTCGGGGTGACGATGACGGGCGAGAAGTTCAGGTGGACCTCGTAGCCGGCGTCGACGAACTCGTTCACCGCAGCGATCCGATCGGCGACGGGACTCGTCCGGATGTCGGTGACCTTCGCGGTGTCGTGCGGCATGAGCGAGAACCGGATGCGCGTGCGGCCCATCGGGTCCCAGTCGAGCAACTCGCGGTTGACGTACTTCGTCGCGAAGGACGCCTTCGCCGTCGGGGTCATCCGGAACAGGTCGCACAGGTCGCGGACGTTGTCGCTGATCATCGCGTCGACCGAGCAGTCGCTGTTCTCGCCGATGTCGTACACCCACGACTCGGGATCGCACTGGTTCGGCTCGGTCTTCGGCCCCTGCTTCGCGATGTTGCGAGCGACGTGCTTCGTGATCTGGTCGATGTTGGCGAACACCGTGACGGGGTTGCTGTAGCCCTTGCGCCGCGGGACGTAGCAGTACGCACACGCCATCGCACAGCCGTTCGCCGTCGAGGGCGCGATGAAGTCGGCGGAGCGGCCGTTCGGTCGCGTGATCAACGACTTCTTCACGCCGAGCACCAGCGCCTCGGTCTTGATCCGGACCCACCGCTGCACGTTGCGCTCATCGCCGTGCACCTCGGGGATGTTCCAGTGGGACTCCACCGGCACGATCTCGGCGTCCGGCCAGCGCCCGATCACCTCTTGCCCGCGCTGCAGTTCGAGGGCAGCGGGCTCGGCGTAGATCCGACGGACGTCGAGCATCGGGCGGGCGCGGTCGTTGCTCATCGACTCCTGTCTACCGGGGACCACTGACGGTGCAGACTCGGACCAAGACTGCCCGAGGCCTTCAACTATCTCCTTGGCCATCAATTAGGTCCGCCATCGCTTCACAGACGGTGGAAGTACTCGCGCGTGCGACGATAGAAAGGATAATCGCCACAACCGGAGCGATGAACACGGCAGCTGTGCCAAGATGCGGCCCGATCGCTACGGAGATCGCAGCAACGATCGCAGTTTTCCCTGCGCCAGCGAGCGATAGCACTTGTTGTCGCTCTTCCTGGTAAGACCGATCCCCACAGAGGAGTTTTCGGATCTCAACTAGAACATTTCGATAAAGCAAGCTAGCGGCATTTTTCAGGCCGCCAAACGGCGCGGTGTCATTGGAACCAGCTCCCGACATCCACGAGATTGCAGCCTCTTCGGGGCTGCGATGCCTGAGCAGCTGGGCAACCCCCTGAGCCTGGTAACCAGGTAGAGCCAGTAGCCACTCATCGGGCGATCCAGAGAGAAGTTCGTTGACATCGCTCATAGCATCGCCTTCAGGTACTCAGCGGAAATCGCATGAGTTGTCTGATGAAGAGTATGAGGATCGACACCACCTAGAGAGATTCCGCCGCCTCCCGCCGGAGCATAGCTCCCCAAGAGAACCGCTACCACTTTTTTCATGGCGGAATCGAAAACGGGACCGCCGGACTGACCCTCGCGTGCTTGCACGTTCATAACAATGTGCTTGTTTTTCTCGCCACGATTGTCGATCAGAACACGAGCTCCGACGGCGGCTTGCTGCTGCGTAAGTACCAGCCTTCCCATATTTGCATGAGGAAAACCCAGCGTAACAAGACTCTCGCCCACCCTCACGTCATCAGCCCCACCGAGAGAATAGCCGAACGAAACAAATCCATCAGCGAGTCCCAGCACGCAGAGGTCATGCAGAGGGTCTGCCGCAGCGATCGTCACTGGATAAAGTTTGAGGACTCCGTCGGTGGTGTCCTGGTAATCATCGAAACTACTCATGCGAGGCAGAATCAGGACGAGATTGCTGTCGTCCCCTCCGACAACATGGAAGGCCGTCGCTATCCGGTTGAATGCGACCGCGAAAGCCGTGCCGAGGATCTGAACACCGGATGGAGTAGATCGGCCGATAGCGTACACAACTTGGCTCAGATCTTGCATCTTCGTTTCTCTCTTGTTCGCCAGGCCAACTAGTCAATTTCACTTATGTAGATCTTCACACGCACATCTCGCTTCCGCCACTGGTAACTGGTAACTGGTAACTGGCACGATGAAGGCATGACCGCCGAAGCCGACGACCATTACTTCGTGGTGAACGGCCGACGCTGGCGCCGCACCGACCCGGCCCTGCCCGAGGAACTCGCGGCCGCGCTCCGCTCCCACCTGGGGCGCGGGCGCAACGCGGTGAAGACCGCGAAGCGCGCCGGCGACGACGCTGCGCTGGCCGCGGCTCGGCACCGGAACGGGCTCGCGAAGCACGGTCTGGGCGAACGCGGCCCGGAGTGGTGGACGCGCCCTGAGGCCGATCGGATCGCCGACGCCGAGCGCGCCATCGCCGACCTGGACGCGCTCGACGCCGACTGATTGCTCCCATGACGCCCGCGGTGGAAAGCGGAGTCGGGCATACCTGATCGGGAGTTCCGACCAGGTACGCCCGATTCGACCAGGTACGCCGGGGGCTGCGTCAGCCCTCGGTGTGGCCCAAGTTCGGCTCGAGGAGCAAGTGGGCCGTGCGGGATGCCGACGCGTGCAGCTCGAGGACGACGAGGTCGTTCCGGCCCTGGCGCAGGACCGGGCCGGGGATCGCCAGGGTCTGCTGCGGGCCGCGCGACCAGTACCGACCGAGGCAGAACCCGTTCACCCACGCGACACCCTTGCGGAAGCCGTCGAGCGACAGGTAGCGGTCGTCCACCGCGTCGAGGTCGAACGACCCCGTGGCGAACGTCGGTCCGGCGAGCACCTCGCCGTCGGCCGGTTCCACGGCGGACAGCGCATCGAGGGCGGACGGGGCGATCGGGTCGAGCGCCAACGGTGCCGCGGTCCAGCGCGACAGCGGGACACCGTCGACGGCGACCCCGCCGATCAGGCCCTTCGGTTCGCCGATGCGGACGCCGTAGTCGACCCGGCCCTGGTCCTCGACGAGCAGTTCGAGCGTGCCGGTCACCGGCGGCAGGACGACGGCGCGGTCGTGGTGCTCGCGCTCCAGGACGCCGACGACGACACCGTCGACGGACACGATCGCGCGGTCGCGGACCTCTTCCCCGATGGTGAGCACTCCGCCGGTGGGCAGGTCGACCTCGGCCCGGTACAGGACGAAGCCGCTGGCTGCACAGAGGGCGTCGAACGTCGGCGGCTCGTCGTGCGCCGACCACGTCGTCAGCGTGGGCAGCAGGGAGCGGAGCGACGCGACGCGGTCGAGGCGGACGGCGAGGTCCGTGGCGGGGGCGATCCGGGCCTCCCGGTCGCCCGAACGGTCGTGGGATCCGAGGCGACCCGACCCACCCGGCTCCATCGACGCCGGCAACGGCGGCACGGGCGCGTAGCGCTCGATGACCGCGCGGAAGGCGTGGAACTTCGACGTCGGCCGACCCGCCTCGTCGAGCGGGGCGTCGTAGTCGTACGACGTCGCGATCGGCCGGTACACGCCCTTGTCGTTCGCGCCGTTGGTGAAGCCGAAGTTCGTGCCGCCGTGGAACATGTAGATGTTCACTGAGCCGCCGGCGGCGAGCAGGACGTCGAGGTCATCGGCACTGGCGGACGCCGGTGTGGTGTGGTGGTGCTCGCCCCAGCTGTCGAACCAGCCGTCCCAGAACTCCGAGCACATCAGGGGGCCGGTGGGCTGGGCCTGCCGCAGGCGTTCGAGGCGCGCGGCGGACCGCGAGCCGAACGAGCCCGTCTTGTGCAGCGACGGCAGCGAACCGTCCTCGAGCATCGTGCCCATCGGCTGGTCGACGCTCGTGAAGGGAACGGTCAGCCCGATCGCCCGGTGCATCTGCTCGAGCTTCTGCAGGTACACGGGGTCGGAGCCGTACGCGCCGTACTCGTTCTCGACCTGCACGAGCACGATGGGTCCGCCGTTGTCGATCTGCCGCGGGACCAGCACCGGCGCCAACGCCTGCAAGTACGAGGAAACTGCTGCGAGGAACCCCGGCTCGTCGCGGCGGACCCCGACGGTGCCGTCGGCGAAGAGCCAGTACGGCAGGCCGCCGTTGGTCCACTCCGCGCAGATGTAGGGGCCGGGTCGGACGATGGCGTGCATGCCCTCGGCGGCGACCAGGTCGAGGAACCGGCCGAGATCGAGCCCGCCGGTCAGGTCGAAGACGTCGGGCGACGGCGCATGCGCGTTCCAGGCGACGTAGGTCTCGATGGTGTTGAGGCCCATCAGCTTCGCCTTGCGGATCCGGTCGGCCCACAGGTCGGGGTGCACGCGGAAGTAGTGGATCGCACCGGACAGCACGCGGTGCGGCTCGCCGTCGAGCAGGAAGTCGGTGTCGCCGATGGCGAATCGCATGAGATGACTCTTTCAGACAGCGGGGTCGTGCGGACGATGTCCGCACGACCCCGGGGAGTTGGTGCCGGTGCTACTTGGTCGAGACCGTGAAGCCCTGGTCCTTGCCGTACTTGGCGAGGGCCTTCTGCCAGGCTTCGAGGCCGGCGTCGAGCGAGGTGCCGTTCTCGTACGCCTGACCGACGGTGTCGGCGTAGACGCTGTTCGCGTACACCTGGTACGGCAGGTAGGTGAAGTCGTTGTCCGAGGACTTCGACGCGTCGACGAGCACCTTGTTGATCTGCTGCCCACCGAAGTAGGACGGCTTCTCGTCGAGGAAGGCCGACGAGTCGAGGTCAGCGGTCGTCGAGGGGAACCCACCGGACTTCATGAAGACGCCGGTCGACTCCTTCGACGAGTTCAGCCACTTCAGGAAGCCCGCGGCGAGGGCCGGGTTCTTCGACTGCTTCATGACGACCTCGGCGCTGCCGCCGTTGTTCGCGGTCTGGGCGGTGCCGCCGTCGTAGGTCGGCATCGGGGCGACGCGCCAGTCACCCGAGGCCTGGGCGACGCCGGACTCCAGGTTGCCGGGCATCCAGGCGCCGGTGATCATCGTGGCGATCTCACCGTTGCCGAGCTGCTTGTACCAGTCGTCGGTCCAGCCGACCGTCTTCGACAGCAGGCCCTGCTCGACGAGCTCGTTCCAGGTGCTCGTCCACTTCTTGCTGCCGGCGTCCTGCAGGTTGATCGTGACCTTGTCGCCGTCGGTGGTGAACGGGGTGCCACCGGCCTGGGCGATCATGCTCGTGGTGAAGCCGGCGTCGCCGGAGTCGGCCGCGATGTAGGCGTTCGGGTCGGCCTCGTGCAGCTTCTTCGCGGCGGCGACGTACTCGTCCCAGGTCTTCGGCACGGCGATGTCGTGCTTGTCGAAGACCGTCTTGTTGTAGAACAGCGCCATGGGGCCGGAGTCCTGGGGCAGGCCGTAGACCTTGTCGTCGATCGACACCGAGCTCCAGGTGCTCTTCGCGAACTTGTCCTCGAGCGAGTCGAAGCCGTAGCCGGACAGGTCGAGGAGCGAGTCGGACAGGGCGAACTGCGGCAGGGCGAAGTACTCGACCTGGGCGACGTCGGGGGCGCCCGAGCCGGCCTTCACGGTGTTCTGCAGCTTGGTGTACTGGTCGGCGCCGGTGCCGGCGTTGACGAGCTTGACCTTCACCTTGGGGTACTGCTTCTCGAACGCGGCGACCTGGGCCTTGGCGGAGGGGGTCCACGACCAGTAGGTCAGGGTGCCACCGTCCTTCAGCGCCTTGGTGATGTCGTCGGACGAGCCACCGGAGGACGAGCCGCCGGACGCGCAGGCGGCGAGGGCGATCGTGGCGGTGACGCCGATGGCGAGGGCGCTGAGCCCGCGCCGGAGACGCTTGTTCATGGGGGTGCCTTTCACTTCTTCGTGGAGAGGGGGTAGGGCTGCTGTGTTCCGGACCGGAGGGCGCGTGGCGGGCTCGCCACGGGCCTCCCGTCCGACGGATCAGGCCTTGACGGACCCGGCCGCGAGGCCGGACTGCCAGAAGCGCTGGAGGAAGAGGAACGCGACCACGATCGGGATGATCGTGAGGAGCGATCCCGTGACGACGAGGTTGTAGATCGGCTGCGCGCCGGACCCGGTGGCCTGGGCGTTCCACTGGTTCAGGCCGACCGTCAGGGGGTACCACTTCGGGTCGCTCAGCATGATGAGCGGCAGGAAGTAGTTGTTCCAGGTGGCGACGACCGCGAAGAGCAGGACGGTGACGACACCGGGAGCGAGCAGGCGGAGCGCGATGGTGAAGAAGATCCGGAACTCGCCGGCGCCGTCCATGCGGGCGGCCTCGAGGAGCTCGGCAGGGATCGCGTCGACCGCGTAGGTCCAGATCAGGTACATGCCGAACGGGCTGATGAGCGACGGCAGGATGATCGACCACGGGGTGTTGGTCAGGCCGACCTGCGAGAAGAGCAGGAAGGTCGGGACCGCCAGGGCCGTGCCGGGGACCGCGATGGCACCGAGCACGATGGCGAACACCGCGCGGCGTCCGGGGAACTGGAACTTCGCCATGCCGTAGCCGGCGACGGTCGCGAGCAGCGTGGCGCCACCGGCACCGACGACCACGTAGAGCAGCGTGTTGCCGAACCACTGCAGGAAGATGCCGTCGTTGTACGTGACGGTGTCGACGATGTTCTGCCAGAGGTTGAAGTCCCCGCCGAACCAGAGCCCGAACGTGGAGAGCAGCGACGCCTGCGTCTTCGTGCTGTTCACGAGCAGGTAGAACAGCGGCGCGAACGAGTAGACGACGAAGACGACCATGACGGCGGTCAGCAGGCCGGAACGCTTCGGCTTGCGTCCGTCGACGTGCTGCTCGGCCTTCCGTTCGGCCTTCCTGGAGGCCCGGGTCGAGCGGGTGCGCGGGTCGCGCTGCGTCGTGGTCGCCTCGGTGACCGTGGCCGGCCCGGCGGCGCCGGTCGCGGGGTGCTGGATGGTGCTCATCGGTTCTCCTGGCGGGTTCCGCGGACCTGGACGACGTAGGCGATCACCGCGGTGATCACGCCCATCACGATCGCGACGGTGGCCGAGTAGTTGAACTGCTGGCCACTGAAGGACAGCGAGTAGGCGTACATGTTCGGGGTGAAGGCGCTGCCGATGACGTTCGGGGCCAGGGTCTTCAGCAGGTTCGGCTCGTTGAAGAGCTGGAAGCTGCCGATGATCGAGAAGATCGTGGCGATGACCATCGGGCCGCGCAGGGCCGGGAGCTTGATCGAGAAGACCGTGCGCAGGGGGCCGGCGCCGTCGAGCTCGGCGGCCTCGTACAGCTCACCGGGGACCGTGCGGAGTGCGGCGTAGAAGATCAGCATGTTGTAGCCGAGGAACTCCCACGTGACCACGTTGCCGATGGAGGTCAGCACCCAGCTGGGGCTGAACGGCTGCAGCAGGTCGATGCCGAGCGCGTCGTTCGCCGCACCGGTCAGGCCGAACTGGTTGCCGTAGATGAAGCCCCAGATCAGGGCCGCGACGACACCGGGGACGGCGTAGGGCAGGAACACCGCGATGCGGAAGAAGCTCGTGCCCCAGAGCCGTGCACTGTCGAGGGCCAGGGCGGCCACGAGTGCGAGCCCGAGCATGATCGGCACCTGGACGACCAGGAAGATCGCGACCCGACCGAAGCCGGACCAGAACTTGGCGTCCTGGAAGAGCTGGACGTAGTTGGCGAACCAGACGAACTGGTTGCCGCCGATGAGCTGGTCGCGGAACAGGCTGAGCCACAGGGCGTAGCCGATCGGGACGATGAGCATGGCGATCAGGACGACCACGAAGGGGCCGACGAACAGCCAGCCGGTGTAGCGCCCCCGCGCCTTGGTCCGGCGACCGGCCGGGCGGGGGGCTGCCGGCTGCGCTGCGGCTGCCTCGCCGGGCCGCGCTGCGAGCGTGCTCATGTGACTCCTTCGTCTGCTGCGTTCGGGTGTCCGGTGTCTCGGTCGCGGCCCGGGCCCGGTGACGGGCGCTCTGGCGGTCGCAGATGTTGACGTCAACATCGAACGTCAGGACGATAGCATGGCAACGTCAACATGCGCTAGCGTCCGGGAACGCAGACTGCGTGATCCCGCAACGGAAGGAGCTCGAGCCGATGACGACCGAGTCCCCCGCCGGCACCCGCCGCTCCCCCTCGATGGCCGCCGTCGCCGACGCCGCCGGGGTCTCGATGCAGACCGTCTCGCGCGTCGCCCGCGGGTTCGACAACGTCAGCCCGGACACCCGCGACCGCGTGCAGCGCGCGATGGACACCCTGGGCTACCGGCCCAACCGTGCCGCACGGGCCCTGCGATCCGGACGCTTCCGCACCATCGGCGTGATCATGTTCACGCTCGCGTCCTTCGGCAACATGCGCACGCTCGAGGCGATCGCCGACGCCGCCGGTACCGCCGACTTCACGATCACCCTGCTGCCGATGGCCTCGCGCACCGAAGAGGGCGTGCGCTCCGCGTTCTCCCGCCTGCACGAACAGGCCGTCGACGGCGTCGTGATCATCATCGAGTCGCACATCATCGACACGGCCGAGGTGGTGCTGCCCGACGGTGTGCCCATGGTCATCATCGACTCCACCGGCAGCACCGACCACCCCGCGATCGACACCGACCAGACCGACGGCGCGCGCCAGGCCACCCAGCACCTGCTCGACCTCGGCCACGAGACGGTCTGGCACGTCGCCGGACCGACCTCGTCGTACTCCGCCGCACGCCGGTTGGCCGCGTGGCAGGACACCCTCGAGCGCGCCGGTCGACACGTCCCGCCGGTGTTCCACGGCGGGTGGAGCACCGACTCCGGCTACCGTGCCGGCCTCACCATCGCCGCACGCCCGGACATCACCGCCGTCTTCGCCGCCAACGACCAGACCGCGCTCGGGGTGCTCCGCGCCGCGCACGAGTTCGGGCGACCCGTGCCGTCGTCGCTCAGCGTGGTGGGGTTCGACGACTCCCCCGAGTCCGACTCCTTCTGGCCGCCGCTCACCACCGTGCACCAGTCCTTCGACGAGGTCGGGCGCCGAGCCGTCGCGAACCTGCTCGCCCAGATCGGCGGCGAGTCCGTGTCCTCCGCCCCCGACCTGGTGCCCGTGCGCCTGGTCGAGCGGTCGAGCACCGCGCCCCCGCCCGCCGCGCGCTGACGCGCTGCGCCCCCGCCCGCCGCGCGCTGACGCGGCCCGGCCGCGGGTCGCTGGCCGCGCCCCGAGACTCGCGGTGAGCGACCGATCTTGCGACCGCGGGCGCGAGAAGTGTCGCCCAGGCCGAGACTCGGCCCGCAATCCCTGGACCCACCGGACGGGAGGCACGGTGCCAGCTCGCCACGGGCCTCCCGTCCGGCGGACGGCCGAGTCTCGGGCACGCCACGCCGAGACTCGGGGTGAGCGACCGATCTCGCGGCCGCGGGCGCGAGAAGTGTCGCCCAGGCCGAGACTCGGCCCCGCCGCGCGCCAGCGCACGAACGAGCAGAGGACGTCGGGCGCGAGCGCCCGACGTCCTCTGTGCTCACTCGACGCCCGCCGCAGCGCACGCCGAGGCGTCTCAGCCGATCGACACGGCGGTCCAGGACACGGGCGGCAGCTCGATCGTGATGGTGTCGCCGTCGCGGCTGACCGTCTCGTTCGTGCGGAGCCCGACGCGCTCGGTGGACGAGAGGTCGTTGACGGCGTGGATGTCGTCGTCCCAGACGCCCTCGGCACGGACGTCGCCCGAGGCCGCCAGGCCCGCGAGGTCGATCGTGACGGTGGTCGACTCGGACGGGTGGCGGTTGATCAGGAAGACCGCTGCCTTGCCGTCCTCGGTCACGGTGGCGGCCGAGTCCACGACCGGCACCTCGCCGTACTTGCCGCCGTCGACGGTGTCACCCGAGGACTTGACCTGCAGCGATGTGCCGTTCGCCAGGCGCGACGTCACCGAGAACGGGAAGAACGTCGTCTGGCGCCAGGCCGGGCCGCCGGGCTCGGTCATGATCGGGCCGATGACGTTGACGAGCTGCGCGAGCGAGGCCGAGGCGACGCGGTCCGCGTGGCGGAGCAGCGAGATGAGGAGTCCACCCACGACGACGGCGTCGGCGACGGTGTAGACGTCCTCGAGCAGGCGCGGGGCGACCGGCCAGTCCTGGAGCGTGAACTCCTTCTGCATCTCGTTCCACTTGGTGATGGACCAGACGTTCCACTCGTCGAACGAGATGTCGATGCGCTTGTCGGACTTCTTCTGTGCCTGCACGTGGTCGGCGGCGGTGGTGACCGTCTTGATGAAGTGGTCCATGTTGACGCCGGCGGCGAGGAACGACGGCAGGTCGTCGCCCTCTTCGTAGTAGGCGTGCGCGGAGATGTAGTCCACGTCGTCGTAGGTGTGCTCGAGGACGGTGCGCTCCCACTCGCCGAACGTCGGCATCGACGCTCCGGACGAACCGCAGGCGACCAGCTCGAGGTCGGGCTGGATCTGGCGCATGGCCTTCGCGGTCATCGCGGCGAGCTTGCCGTAGTCCTCGGCGTTCTTGTGGCCGAGCTGCCACGGGCCGTCCATCTCGTTGCCGAGGCACCACATCTTGATGGCGAAGGGCTCCTGGCGCCCGTTGGACTTGCGGTACTCGGACAGTGCGGTGCCGGCGTCGATGTTCGCGTACTCGAGCAGCTCGATCGCCTCGGCGGTGCCACGTGTGCCGAGGTTCACGGCGAGCATGAGCTCCGAACCGACCTGGTCGAGCCAGTGCTGGAACTCGTGCAGGCCGACCTCGTTCGTCTCGGTCGAGTGCCAGGCCAGGTCGAGGCGCTTCGGACGCTGCTCGACGGGGCCGACGCCGTCCTCCCACTTGTAGCCGGAGACGAAGTTGCCGCCGGGGTAGCGGATGGCGGAGACGCCGAGTTCCTTGACGAGCTCGACGACGTCCTTCCGGAAACCGTGCTCGTCGGCGGTCTCGTGCGCGGGCTCGTGGATGCCGTCGTAGACGTGGCGGCCGAGGTGCTCGACGAACCCGCCGAACAGGCGACGTCGCACCGGCCCCACGGTGAACGCGGCGTCGAGGACGAGGTGTGTGCGGGGCATGGATCTCCTTCGATCGTGCGAGAGCGGGTACTGCGGGTCGTGCGGTGCGCGTACTCGGTCCGGCGCCAGGGGTAGCGAAGCGGACCGTCACGAAAGTGAGCGCTCACCTGACCGAAACGCTACCGGGTTCCACGGCGACGCGAAAGGGGTGGCGGATGATCTTCGCGAGCGCTAATGTGAGCGCTCACGGAGCACCGACCCACGGCTCTCGTGCACGGAGCAGCAGTGTTCCGCGAACGGAGCAGCGATGCTCCGGCGGGAGCACCGACCCTGCTCCCGAGCCCGGCCCATCCCGATGGAGTGATGCCATGCCGAACCGCCCAGCAACACCCGCGTCGCGCCTCTCGCGCCGCGGCTTCCTCGCCGCAGGAGCGGCGGCCGCGACGGTCCTGCCGCTCGCCGCGTGCTCGAGCCCGATCGCAGCCGGCCTGGCCGGCAGTGCCCTCAACCCCGAGACGCTCGTCTTCTGGAACCTCTTCGGCGGCGGTGACGGCCTCCGCATGCAGGCGATGGAGGACGGCTACGCGAAGCAGCACGGCGGATCGAGCTCGCTGCAGGCCACCACGTTCGCGTGGGGCAACCCGTACTACTCGAAGCTGACACTGGCCACCGTCGGGAACAAGCCGCCGGACGTCGCGGTCGCCCACCTGACCCGGGCGAAGCCGCTGTGGGACGGCGACCTGCTCGACCCGATCACGTCCGAGGACCTGGCGAGCGTCGGCCTCAGCGCCGCCGACTTCAACCAGAAAGCGTGGACGGCGCAGAAGACCGACGGCAACAACATCGCCATCCCGCTCGACACCCACCCCTTCGTGCTCTTCTACAACGTTGACGTGTGCAAGAAGGCGGGCCTGCTCGACAGCGACGGCAACCTCAAGGACCTGTCCGGCATGGACACGTTCGAGAGTGCCCTCGCCGCGGTCGCGAAGGTCACCGGCGGCACCGCGCTCAACGTCGCCAACGTCGTGCCGGAGACCGCCACCCCCTGGCGCTTCTTCTGGACGATGTACAACCAGATCAACGACGCGACCCCCTTCATCAGCGACGGCGGCGCGAAGCTCACCGTCAACGAGGACGCCTACAACGAGGTCACCAGCCGCACCCAGAAGTGGGTCAAGCAGGGCTGGATGAACAAGGCGCTCGACTACGCCACGGCGCAGTCCCTGATGTTCGACGGCAAGGCCGGCTTCTTCATGCAGGGCGAGTGGGAGATCAGCACGGCGCAGTCCATCAAGGGACTGAAGTTCGGCATGGCCCCGATCCCGCAGCTGTACGACAAGCCCGCGACGCAGGCGGACTCGCACACCTTCGTGCTGCCGAAGAAGGACCGCACGCCGGAGCAGCGCAAGCAGCACATGCTCTTCATCAAGCAGATGCTCGAGCAGAGCCTGACCTGGGCCGAGGGCGGGCACGTCCCCGCCTACATCCCGACCTTCGACAGCAGCGCCTACAAGGAGCTCAAGCCCCAGTCGAACTACGCGGCCGCAGCCGAGACCGCCGTGTTCGACGACCCCGCCTGGTACGGCGGCTCCGGCTCGACCTTCGAGGGCACCGTCGGCGCCCAGCTGGCACTCGTGCAGCAGGGCAGCTCGTCGCCCGCACAGGCGCTCAGTGCCATCAAGTCGCAGCTCGCGACCTACCTGAACACCCCGAGCCCCCTGTGACCGGGCACGCGACCACCGGGCATGCACCTGCCCGGCACGTGAACGCCGTGAACACCGCGCGAAAGGCACGATGACGTGACCACAGCACCTGTCCTCGACCGGCCCACGGACGCTGCCACCGCGTCGCGTCCGCGCCGGAACCGCACCTACGGCACCAGCCTCACCCGTGGCCAGGGCCGCAGTGGCTGGCTCTTCCTCGCCCCGTTCGGCCTGTTCTACGCGGCCTTCCTGCTCGGCCCGACGGTCTGGATGATCGTCTCGAGCTTCTTCAACACCTCGACCGTCCGCACGGGCCTCGGCAGCTTCGCCGGGTTCGCGAACTACGCCGAGATGCTCGGACGCTCCGACTTCTGGTCGTCGCTCTGGCACACGCTGCAGTTCACGCTGTACACGACGCCGCCGCTCGTCATCCTGGCGTTCGTCTTCGCCGTGCTGACGAACCGGATGAACCGCGGCCAGTGGTTCTTCCGACTGGCGTTCTTCCTGCCGTTCATCCTGCCGTCCGCGACGATCTCGCTCATCTGGGTGTTCATCTTCACGCCGGCGACCGGCCTGTGGGCGAGCATGCAGTCGGCCATCGGCCTCACCCCGGGCTCCGGCATGCTGTCCAGCCCGAACACCGCGATGATCGGTGTCGCGATCGCCACCGTCTGGTGGACCCTCGGCTTCAACTTCGTGCTCTACCTGGCCGGCCTGCAGGAGATCCCGCGCGAACTGTACGAGGCGGCCGCCGTCGACGGTGCGTCGAACTGGCAGCAGATCAAGTCGATCACGCTGCCGCTGCTCGGCCGCACCACGACGCTGGTCATCCTGTTGCAGATCATCGCGAGCCTGAAGATCTTCGACCAGGTGTACCTGATGACGAACGGCGGACCGGGCATCTCCACCCAGGTCTCGCTGCAGCTCATCACGGGTGTCGGCTTCACCGACAACCGACTCGGTGCCGCCTCGGCAGCGTCGGTGCTCCTGTTCATCGTGATCGTCGCGATCGCGGTCATCCGGCAGCTCGTCGAGCGCGCTGCCGCCAAGCGAGAGATCGGGGCCTGACATGACCGCCACCGAGAGCATCACCACCGGCCGCGCCAAGCTCCGCACCGGCGTCTCGGCCGCCGCCCCCGCGAACGCCGCCAAGATCGGCGTCTCCGGCAAGGGCTTCAACCTGGTCGCCGGGATCATCCTGATCGTCTTCGCGATCATCTGGCTCATCCCCAGCCTGTTCGCCCTGAAGACGTCGCTGTCCGACAACGGCGTCGCCGCCCTCGGCGCGAACTCGATCCTGTCGAACTGGAACCCGACGCTGCACTCGTACGCGTCGCTGTTCCAGGCTGGCGACATCTGGAACTGGTACCTCGCCAGCGCCATCACGAGCGTCATCACGGCCGTCCTGACGGTCATGTTCGCCTCGATGGCGGCGTTCGCGCTGTCCCGCCTGGTGTTCCGCGGTCGGAACATCGCGTTCCTGCTCATCATCCTCGGCATCATGATCCCGACACAGGTCCTGATCATCCCGATCTTCCAGGAGCTCAACGCCGTCGGCCTGCTGAACACCTACTGGTCGGTCATCTTCCCGCAGGTGCCCGCCGTGATCGCGGTGTTCATCTTCAAGCAGTTCTTCGACGGGATCCCGAAGGAGCTGGAGGAAGCGGCACGCATCGACGGTGCCAACATCTGGAAGATCTACTGGTCGGTCATCCTGCCGCTGTCGCGTCCGGTGATCGCCGCGGTGACGATCCTGACCTTCGTCGGTGTCTGGAACAACCTGCTGCTGCCGCTGTTCGTGCTGTCGAACCCGGACCTCATGACGATCCCGGTCGGGCTCGCCACGGTCCAGGGCAGCTTCGGTCAGCGCTACGCGGACATCCAGGCCGGAGCGATCCTGGCGGCGTTGCCGCTGATCATCCTCTACCTGATCTTCCAGCGGCAGATCGTGGAGGGCGTGACGGGTTCCGGCCTCAAGGGCTGACGCCACCCCACGACGGACGGGAGGCCCGGTGCCAGCTGGCACCGGGCCTCCCGTCCGTCGGTCGGTCGCGTCTCGGGCGTACCAGGCATCGCAGGCGCCAGGGGAAGAAACGGGCGCCGCTCAGGCGGAGACGGACTCCTTGGCCTCGTGCTTCCAGAAGCCGGAGAACGTGATGCGCGCCTTCGGCAGACCCGCACGGTGCAGGTGCCGGCGGCCCTCGGTGGCGAGGGTCGACTCGCCGACCACGAAGGCGTACCCGCGGTCGTCGACGGGCACGTGCCGCTGCAGTTCGGCGAGCGCGGCGCGGCCCGGGACGGCGTGGTGGTCGACCTCGTCGCGGACGATCCACGTGACCGTGACCCCGGCCGGTGCGTCGATCTCGCGGACGTCGCCGGCGGTGGGGACCTCTTGGATGATGCGTCCGACCGCGTTCCGGGGCAGCGACGCGGCGATGCCGAGCACACCGGGCAGGCCGGTCTCCTCGGCCGCGATCACGATCTCGCTGGTGTCGTCCGGGCAGTCAAAGATGCAGCCCTGGTCGAGCATCGCCAGCTGGTCGCCGGGGCGTGCACCGCAGGCCCAGATCGCGGCACGGCCCTCGGGCTCGCCGTCGGCGTCGGTGTGCACGACGAAGTCGATGTCCATCTCGGCGGTGCCGTCGGGCATCGGGCGGAACGCGGCGACGGTGTAGTTCGCGCAGTGCGGGCGGACGTCCTCGGGGATGGCCAGGAACGTCGGCCACCACTTCTTGCCGTCGAGGTCCGGCATCCGGAACGCGTCCTGGTCCGGCCGCCCGGTGAACAGGCGGAACCAATGGTCGAAGCCGAGGAACGGGAACTCGTGCAGGTCGTCGCCGGTGACGGTGACACGCTGCATCGACGGCGTCGTGCGCTCGGTGCGCAGGACCCGGGCACGGAAGAGCCGGGGATTCTCGGGCAGGAGCCGCGGAGTCTTCGCCATGAGGCAAGGCTAACCTAAGATGTTCTCCGTGCCAGCCCCCTCCCCCGCCCTGGCTTCCGTCTCGGAGGCCCGCGTCACCGATGCGTCCGCCGCACTCGGCGTCCACCGCACCGCCGTCCGTCGCCGCGTCCTGGTGATCGCCGGACTGGTCGTCGTGCTGGTCCTGGTGGCGGTCGCGAGCATGCTCCTCGGCAGCAACCGGATCGGCGTCGACCGGGTGCTCGACGGCCTGTTCCGGACCGGGTCGACCACCGATGAGGCGATCGTCTGGGGCTCCCGGGTCCCGCGCACGCTCATCGGTGCCGCGGTCGGTGCGGCCCTGGGGATCGCGGGGCTCCTGATGCAGGGGCACACGCGCAACCCGCTCGCCGACCCCGGACTGTTCGGGGTCTCGTCGGGCGCCGGGCTCGCCGTCGTCCTCGGCGTCTACGTGTTCGGGGTCACGAGCACCGGCGCGACGGTCTGGTTCGCACTCGGCGGCGCGCTGGTCGCGAGCGTCGTGGTGTTCTCGGTGACCATCGCGGGCAGCGGGACGGCCAGCCCGGTCCCCCTCGCGCTCGCGGGTGCCGCCGTCTCGGCCCTGCTGGGCGCGCTGACCTCGTTCGTCGTCCTGACCGACCAGGACTCGCTCGACGCGTACCGGCTGTGGGTCGTCGGCTCCCTCGCCGCACGGCAGCTCGACATCCTCGGGGCAGTGTGGCCGTTCCTGGTCGCCGGGCTGGTGCTCGCGATCCTGAACGTCCGTGCCCTCGACGCACTCGGGGTCGGCTCGGACCTGGCCAAGGGCCTGGGCGAGAACGTGCTCGTCGCGCGGCTCGTCGGGCTCGGGGCCATCACGTTGCTCGCAGCCGGAGCGACCGCCGCCGCCGGGCCGATCGGGTTCGTCGGCCTGACGGTGCCGCACGTCGCCCGGGCCCTCGTCGGCACCGGGCACCGGTGGACGCTGCCGGTCTCCGGGCTCGTCGGAGCGGCGCTCGTGCTGCTCGCCGACGTCGTCGGACGCCTGATCGGCGGGTTCTCGGAGGTCGAGGTCGGCATCGTCCTGGCCGTCATCGGCGGCCCCGTCTTCGTCGCCGTCGCCCGTCGCCGATCGCTGGTGTCCCTGTGACGGGCGCAGCGGTCCGTGCGCCCGGCCGGACCGGGGTCCGCATCGGTCCGATCGGCCTCGCCTGGCGCCCGCGCGTGTTCTGGTACACGGCCGCCTCGCTCGGTCTGGTCCTGGTGCTCGTCGTCCTCGGTGTCGCGATCGGCTCGACCTGGATCGCCCCGGGCATCGTGCTCCGCTCCCTGGTCGGGCTCGAGACCGGCCCGGACGGCTTCATCATCACCACGCTCCGACTGCCCCGTGTCCTCACCGGAGCGCTCGTCGGGCTGACCCTCGGCATCGCCGGCGCACTGACCCAGACCTTCACGCGGAACCCCCTCGGCACCCCGGACATCATCGGCGTGACGTCGGGCGCGAGCGTCGGCGCCGTGGCGGCCATCGTGCTCGGCGGGGGCACGTACTCGGTGTCCTCGATCGTGCTCAGCGGCGGGATCCCGGTGGCCGCGACGATCGGTGCGCTCGTCGCCGCCGCCGTCGTGTACGGGCTCGGTTGGCGCGGCGGGGTGCAGAGCTACCGGCTCATCCTGGTCGGCATCGGTGTGAGCGCGACCCTCGACGCCGTGACGAGCTACCTGCTCGTCCGCGCCAAGATCACCATCGCGACCGCCGCGTCGCAGTGGCTCGTCGGCAGCCTGTCGAGCACCTCGTGGTCGAGCGTCTGGCCACTGCTGATCGTCGCCGCGGTCGCGGTGCCGATCGCCCTGGCGACGAGTGCGGCGCTCGGCATCGGACAGCTCGGTGACGAGGTCGCGACCGGGGTGGGGCTCGCCGTCCAACGACACCGCCTGCTCGTGATCGCCCTGGCCGTCGTGCTCACCGCCGCCGCCGTCGCCGCCGCTGGACCGGTCGGCTTCGTCGCGTTCGTGGTGCCGCAGGTCGGACTCCGGCTGGCCGGGACGAACCGGCCACCGCTGCTGCTCGCCGGTCTGCTCGGCGCCGCGCTGGTCCTCGCGGCGGACCTGCTGTCCCGATCGGCGTTCCCGTGGCAGGTGCCCGTCGGCATCATCACGACCGTGATCGGCGCCCCGTACCTGATCTGGCTCCTCATCCGTCACCGCAAGGAGATGTCCCGATGATGACACCCCCGTCCACCCCGGTCCTCGAAGCCCGCAGCCTGTCCGTCGGCTACGACCGGCACCCCGTGCTGACCGATCTCGACCTGCGCGTCGAGCGCGGCACCGTGACGACGTTCCTCGGCGCGAACGGCTGCGGCAAGTCGACCCTGCTCAAGGCCTTCGGGCGAGTGCTGAAGCCGCAGTCCGGCGAGGTCCTGCTCGACGGCGCCCCGATCCGCAAGGAACCGAACCGCCAGGTCGCCCGGAAGCTCGCGATCCTGCCGCAGTCCCCCGTCGCCCCCGCCGGCACGAGCGTGCTCGACCTGGTGATGCGCGGCCGCAACCCGCACCAGTCGTGGGCGAAGCCGTGGACCGCGGACGACGCCGACGTCGCCGAGCAGGCCATCGCGGCGACCGGCCTGACCGACGTCGCCCACCGCGACGTCGCGAGCCTGTCGGGTGGCCAGCGACAGCGTGCATGGATCGCCCTGGTGGTGGCGCAGCAGGCCGACACGTTGCTGCTCGACGAACCGACGACCTACCTGGACCTCGCGCACCAGCTCGAGGTCCTGCGCCTGGTGCGCCGACTCAACCGCGAGCAGGGTTCCACCATCGTGATGGTCCTGCACGACCTGTCGCTCGCGGCCCGGTTCTCCGACCGGCTCGTCGTGCTGCACGACGGCGGGGTCGCTGCCGACGGCGCACCGCACGAGGTACTGACCCCCGCGTTGCTCGAGCACGCCTTCGGGCTGCACGCGCGCGTGTTCCCGGACCCCGTGACCGGCGCCCCGATGATCGTGCCCGAGGCCGACGAGCACGACACGTCGCTGCACCTCGAACGCGACATCGCGCTGGCGACGGCGGCAGACTTAGGTTAGCCTCTCCTAACGTGAAGCTCTCCCGACGCGGCTCCCTCCGAGCCACTCTCCTGACCTCCGTGGCCGTCTCGGCCCTCCTCCTCGCCGGCTGCTCGAGCACCGACTCGAACGACTCCGACGGTGACACCGCGGCGTCGAAGGCCTGGTCCTACGAGGACGCCACCGGCACGACCGTCAAGGTCGACCACACGCCGAAGCGCGTCGTCGTGCTGAACGACATCGCGATCTCGTTCATCGAGTACGGCCTGAAGCCGGTCGGCACCTTCGGCCAGCTGACCATGGCGAAGGACGCCCGCTTCGATGACCTGGACACCGACGGCATCACGCAGCTCGGCACCGGGTACGGCGACATCGACCTCGAGAAGCTCGCCGCGCTGAAGCCCGACCTGGTCGTGACCTCGGTCTACCCGACCGACGAGAAGGGCACGCTCGACGACACGCAGCCCGGCTACGGCTTCAAGGACAACGAGCAGGAGAAGCAGATCGAGGCCATCGCGCCGGTCGTCCAGGTCAAGTGGGGCGGCAAGGGCGAGGACGTCATCGAGAAGATCGCTGACCTGAGCGAGTCCCTCGGTGCCAAGGAGTCGACGATCGAGGCCGCCGAGAAGCGCTTCGACACCGCCGGCGACGAGCTCGAGAAGGTCGCGAAGGAGCAGGACCTGTCGGTCGTCTCCATGTACGCCGACGGTGACGGCGCCTACGTCACGCGCCCGACCGACGAGCCGCTGCTGCAGATGTACTCGTCGTTCGGCGTCGACTTCGTGAACCCGAAGCCGAAGGGCTTCTACTGGGGCATCTACTCGTGGGAGAACGCGGGCCAGATCAAGGCCGACGTCCTGCTGCTGTCGCAGCAGGGCTACCAGGTCGCGGACCTCGAGAAGCAGCCGACCTTCGCCGACAACGCGGCGCTCGAGGCCGGCCAGGTGCACAGCTTCACGTTCCCGGCGCTCGACTACGCCTCGCAGGCCGGCTACATGACGGAGCTGGCGGGCTGGCTCGAGGACAGCAAGAAGCTGTCCTAGGACGCAATCAGAAAGCAGACGGGAGGCCCGTTGCCAGCTGGCAACGGGCCTCCCGTCTGTCCTATGGTGCGTCTCGGGCATGTGACCCGCTGCTGTCGTCAGCCCGCCGGCAAGGCGGCGTTCACAGCGGTCTGCGCATCGCGCCAGACCGCTGCGCGGGACCCCGCGTAGGTGCCGCCCTGACCGTTCGAGTAGTACCGCAGGTTGTGCTTCCCGCCGTCGGTGTTGCCCTGCCAGTACGCGGTCACAGCACGCGAGCTCCCGCCGACCAACCACACCTGGTCGGCGGCGTCGGCCGTCCCGGTCTTGCCGAAGAGCGTCGCGCCGTCCGGGGTCTGGCCGCCGCTCGCCGTGCCGCCTCGGAACGCGCCCTGCATGACCTCGAACGCCGTCGCCGCAGTCTGCGGCGAGACGGCCTGCGAGCAGGTGCGCGGCTGCCCGCCGAGCTCCGTGCCGTCCGGTGCGGTCACCTGGTCGATGACGACCGGCGCGCAGTACCGACCACCGTTCGCGACGCCCGCGTACGCCGCCGCCATCGTCAGCGGCGCGATGCTCTCGGTACCGAGCAGCGACGCGGGGTTCCACGGCAGCTCGCCGCCGGCGGCCAGGTGCACACCGAGGCGCTTCGCGACGTCGCGGATGTCGCACAGGTCGAGCTGCGCGGCCATCGACTGGTAGGCGGCGTTCACGGACTGGGCCGTGGCCGAGCGGACCGAGTACGGCCCCTTCTGGCCCGGCGAATCGTTCTTCGGCTGCCAGAAGGCCGTCGTCTGCTCGCCGCACGCCGTCCACGTGCTCTGCGGGTGCGGGGTGCCGTTCACGACCGTGTCCGGGCTGCGGCCGGCCTCGAGCCACGCCAGCAGCGTGAACATCTTGTACGTCGAGCCGGTCTGGAAGCCCGTCGAATCTCCGTCGGCCTGGTCGACCGCGTAGTTCAGCGACGTCGCCGTCGGTGGCGCCTGCTCCGACCGGTCGTAGTCGGTGTTCTGCGCCATCGTGAGCACCCGGCCGGTGCCCGCCTCGACGGTGTTCAGCGTCGCGCCCAGCGCGAGACGAGTCTCGGTCTTCGGGTCGTACCGGTCGAGCAGTTCCTTCTGCTTCGCGTTCAGGTCGAGGTCGAGCGTCGTCTGGATGCGGTACCCACCCGTCCGCCAAGCATCGGCGCGCTGCTGCTTCGTCGCGCCGAGCTGCGGCAGACGTGCGGCGACGCGCTTGGCGTAGTCGCAGAAGAACTCCGCCCCGTTCTCGACGGCCTCGCACCCCTGCTGCGGCGCGGTGATCCGGACGTAGTCGGCCAGCCGCGACAACCGTGCCGTGCGGTACTCGTCGGTCGTCAGGTGCCCCTGCTCGTGCATCGAGCGGAGGATCACGTTCCGCCGCGCAGCGTTGTCGCGGTAGTGGTCCGGCGTGGACAGGTCGCGGCGCTCCGGCCACTGCACGATCGCGATGAGCGATGCCGCCTCGGCCGGGGTCAGGTCGGTGGCGGACTTGCCGTAGTAGTGCTGCGCGGCCGACTGCACGCCGTAGGTCTGGTCGCCGAAGTAGGCGATGTTCAGGTACGCCGTCAGGATCTGCTCCTTGGTGTACTTCTTCGCAAGGCCGATCGCGAGCTTCATCTCGGCGAGCTTCCGCTGGGGCGACCGCTTCGTCGCCTCCTTGTAGCCGGCCCGCTGCTCCTCGAGCGTCGGCAGCTCGCTCGCCCGCTGGATCTTGATGTTGCGCACGAGCTGCATCGTGAGCGTCGAGCCACCCGATCCGCCCTCGCCCTGCGACGCGGCGACGCTCACCAGGGAGCGGACCATCGATGTCGCGTCCACACCACCGGTCTCGTAGAACCGCTTGTCCTCGCCGTCGACCGCAGCGTGCTTCAGCTGGTCGCTGATCTGGTCGAACGACAGCTCCTGCCGGTCCTGCGCCCACACGTTCGCCAGGTGCACCGGTTCGCCACCGCGGTACGCCCAGACCTGGTTGCGCTGCGGCAGGTCCCCGATCTCGATGTGCTCCGGCAGCGACTCGAACACCCCGATCGCCGACGTCGTGCTCACTCCGGCGACCGCGATCATCGGCGTCACGCCGACCCCGACCATCAACCCGGCGAGCACACTGCCGCCCACGAAGCCGAGCGCGGCTCCCCCTGCACGTCTCATCGTCATCGCTCTGGATCCCCCGTGGTGCATCACCGCACCGATCTGGTGCGGTAGTTCGGGAGCGTCCCAGCCGATCTCGGGCGGTCGCCGGGACTTCGCCGCGGAACACCGCCGTGTCCGCTGGGAATGCGCCCGTCGTGACGGGATCGTGACGTCGGCGGGCCGTCGGTCACCCCGGCGGGCTCACTCGGTGGGTTCGGACCATGCACCACATCCGCCCGATCGTCACCCTCGCGATCGTCTTCCTCGGTCTGGGCTTCCTGCTCACCACCGGTGGTTCGGTCTGGACGATCCTCACCCCGGACGGCACCGGCGTGAACTTCGCCGCGGGGTTCATGTACATGGGCGGCATGGCCGTCGGCGTCGTCGGGATCGCACTCGGGATCGCAGCGCTCGTGGCCGTCGCCCGGGCGGCGAAGCGCTTCGGCCGCTAACCGGCGAGCGCCTCGGCAGCAGCACCCCACCCGGTGGGGTCGTCCCCCGGCGGGATGAACAGCATCGTGTTCCAGAGCACCAGGACGTCCCACCACACGAGCTCGTCGGCAGTGAGCGCGCTCACCGAGCGGTAGCCGTCGAGCAGCTGCCGATGGACGGCTTCGGGGACCGGCCCCCATTCGTGGAAGAGCGTCCCGAGCAGGACGGCCGACCGCGCCAGTTCGACGATGCGGTGGTCGCGGCGCAGGTCCTCGAAGTCGATGACGGCGACGACGTCCGCGTCAGCGCACAGGACGTTCGCCGCCCGGTAGTCCCCGTGCACGATCTGGACCGGCAGGTCGTCGGACGGCGCGGCCGTCAGCAACCGTCGCAGCGCCACCCGGGCACGGTCCGGCACGTGCGTCGTCGCACCGTCGAGCCAGTCCTCGACCTGCTGCACGAGCGGGGTCGGCGGCGGGCGTACACCGGCCGCGCGCGCCCGATCGGGGCTGTCGCGCAGGGCGTCGTGGAAGCGGGCGAGCGTCGCACCGGCGGCGCGGACCTCTGCCGGTTCACGGACGTCCAGCAGTGTTCCGTCGATGACGCGCTGGAGCCCCATCGAGACCCCGTCGTCCTCGACCTGCACCCGTCCGTCGGGCGTCGGCACCGGGGCGGAAACGGGCAGGCCGCGCTCCGCGAGCCACGTCGTGAGGTCCGCCGCGAACGCCAAGCGCTCGAACCCCTCCGGTGCGATGGACCACTTCAGGAGCATCCGTCCCTCGGCGGTCGACACCCAGGCGAGCGCGTTGTGGTCACTCATCACGATGCGCTCGCACACGACGACGTGCACGTTCCACCACCGGTCGAGCGTCCGGACGACCCAGTCCTCGGCAGCGGCGACGTCCGTGAACCCGAAGCGGCTCCGCAGCACCTGGGCGGGATCGGCACGTTCCCAGAGCATCTCGAGGGTCATCGCTCCACCCTCGCAGGTCGCGCTACCATCCGGTACCGGTCCACCCACGGAAGCGAGCCGCCATGACCTCCCAGAGCACGAGGGTCCTGCACGTGATGTGCACGGTGTTCCTGTTGGGCGCCTTCCTGTCGGTCGGGATCGGTGGGTGGTCGCTCGCGAACGACACCGGGGGCGGTGCGAACATCGGCGGCGGCATCCTGATGCTGTTCGGTTACCTGCTCGGCCTGATCGGGATCGCGCTCGGGGTCGCCACACTCGTCGTCGACACCGTGTCGCGGCGACGGTCACGCACGCACAGCTGACCCCTCAGCGGCGGCGAGCGCGGAGCCGCTGCACGCCAACCCATCCGGCGACCGCGAAGCACCCGAGCGCGAGGACGTACGAGACGAGCAGGTCGGCCCATGCGCGCGGGTTGATCGATCCGTCGGGCAACCGCTCCTGGAGTTGGAACGACGTCGGGAACAGCCAGTAGGACGTCGCGTAGACGGTCAGCGCCAGTCCGACGACGACCGAGCCGACGATGATCCACCGAGCAGCGCGCGCTCCGACGGTCACGCGGACGCCCCCTTCACGGATCGTCGCGACGCCGACCGCGGTGGGTTCGCTCGCAGGTGTTCGCTGATGCGTCCGAGGATCCGGCCGAGGTCGGTCGCGTCGTCGTCCGTGATCGGTGCGAACAGGAGTCCGTGCACGGTGCCGATGTGGCCGGGGAACACGTCGGCGAGGACCTCGCGCCCCGCGTCGGTGATCGCGACAACGGTGCTGCGTTCGTCGTCCGGCGACGGGGACCTCGTGACGAGCCCGCGCTGTTCGAGCAGTTGCGCCTGGTAGGTCAGCCCGCTGCGGCTGTACACGACACCGTCGGCCAGGTCCGTCATACGCAGGTGCCCGTCCGGAGCATCCCCCAGCCGCGCCAGGAGCTGGAACTGCACGGTGCTCAACCCGCCGACGTCGCGGAGCTGCTTCTCGACCGCGGGGCGCAGGAGCGCACTCACCTCGGTCAGCGCGAAGTAGGCGCCGAGCTGCGTCGGGGTCAGTGCGGTGGGGGCGTCGCTCATGCAGCCATCGTACCTGTTGCTTCGAGTTCGAAGCAGTGCTAGCGTCTCCGACAAGCGCTTCGAATTCGAAGCAACTACGAGAGGGCAGCATCATGAAGGCAGTGCAGTTCCACGAAGTCGGCGGACCCGAGGTCCTCCAGTACGGCGAGGTCGAGCAGCCGACCCCGGCAGCGGGTCAGGTGCGGCTCCGCGTCGCGGCGTCCGCGTACAACGCCGCAGACAACGGCATGCGGGCCGGCTTCCTGCCGATCCCGATCCAGCTGCCGCACGTCCCCGGCTACGACGTCTCCGGCACGGTCGACGCGATCGGCGAGGGGGTGACCGGGTTGACCGTGGGCGACGCGGTCATCGCGTTCCTGCCGATGGACCGCGACGGCGGGGCAGCCGAGTACGTCATCGCCCCGGCGGACGCCGTGGTCGCAGCGCCGACGAGCATCCCACTGGCCGACGCGGCCGCGCTGCCGTCCGTCGCGCTGACCGCCTGGCAGGCCCTGTTCGACGACGGCCGGCTCACCGCCGGACAGCGGCTGCTCGTCGTGGGTGCCGGCGGGGTCGTCGGCAAGTACGCCGTCCAGCTCGCCAAGCGCGCCGGAGCACACGTCATCGCGACCGCCAGCCCCCGCAGTGCTGATGCCGTGCGCGCGGCCGGTGCCGACCAGGTCATCGACCACACCGACGTCGACCTGCTCGACGCCCTCGACGGTCAGGTCGACGTGCTGCTCAACCTGGCGCCGATCGAGCCCGAGCAGTTCGCGGCGGACGTCGCAGCGGTCCGCGACGGCGGGGTCGTCGTGAGCACGACGGCGTTCATGGCCACCCCGGGTGACGAGTCCCGAGGCGTGCGCGCAGCGACCGTGTTCGTCCTGCCGAACCGCGAACGCCTGACGGAGCTCGTCGCGTTGGTCGACGACGGTGCTCTGACGGTCGAGGTCACGCGACGCGTCCCGCTCGCCGAGCTGCCCGCACTGCACGCCGAGGGCGCAGCCGGTCGGATCGCCGGCAAGGTCATCGTCCTGCCCTGACCCGGATCACGGGCGCGACCAGTGCCCTGGACGGTCGAGGTCGTCGGGCAGCACCGAGGACGCATCGCCCTGCGCAGCGTTCACCTGGGGTTGGGTCAAGAACAGCGCGTTCGACAGGTCCGCTCCCCCGAGCCGGGCATCGCGCAGGTCCGCCCCGAGCAGGTCGACACCCGACAGGTCGCATCCCCGCAGGTCCGCGGCGATCAGGACGGCACCTCGGAGATCGGCGCCGACCAGGAAGTGAGATCGCAGGTCGCGGCCGGCCAGGTCAGCCGACGGGTGCAGGTCGCCGGCCGCCTCGCCGGCGGCGGGGTACCCGCCTCGGGCCTCGGCACTGACGTCGATCAGGACGGAACGGACCTCGGACCGGAGCGACTCGACGTCCACCGCGAGGAGGCCCGACAGCTCGCCGTCGAGGATCTGCTGGACACGGTGCCGGAGCGCGGTCGGCACTTCCACCGACCCCAGAGTCGTCGAGTGGGCCACCGCCTCGGCCAGGTACCAGAGCATCTCGTGGAGCTGCCGGGCGACGGCGAAGGCCTGGAACATCTCGGGCTTCGAGTCCGGCCGGTCCACCCAACTCGTGCCGTCGAACAGGACCTGCGAGACGTACTGGCCGGCCCCGAAGCAGTCGAAGGTGGTGCATCCGGTGAAGCCCCGTGGACGGAGGGCTTGGTGGATCGTGCAGGAGAAGTCGTCGGCCAGGTTGCGGCACGGGGTCCCTGCGGCCTTGTCGATCGGGAAGTCGCTGGACCGCTGGAACCCGAAGGCGGTGCAGCAGAGCGCGAAGCAGTCACCGCACGAAGCGCGGAGGGCCGAGCGGTCGGCGGGAGAAGGAGGAGAAGGAGGAGGAAAAGAAGAAGAAGACGATGACATGGACGAACGGTCTCTCTGGAGTGGTCTCGACAGGGCGCCGGGGTGCTGGGGAACTCCGTCGGGAGTCCCCGTTCCGGGCACACGAGACCACCGCCCCTCGTCCGAGGAGCGAACCGGTGCCGCTGGGTGTGCTCTGGGTCACAGAGCGGGAGGACGTGTCACTGTCCGCCAGCGTAGCTCCGCACGATGTCGGCCGGCGTGATCACCCTGTCTCACCCGTGGCCCAGAAGTAGGTCAGCGGGGAGCCGTTGACCAGGTGGTCGCCGATCACCCGTTGCTGGAACACCACCGGGTTGTGCGACGACAGGGTCCGCGCGTTCCGCCAGTGCCGGTCGAGGGAACGGTCACGGTCGGTGGCGCTGGCCCCGCCGACCTCGAAGAGCGTGGTCGCCGCCCGGAGCACGATCTCGACCACCACTCCCTGGAGGGCGATCGTCCGGAGTTCGGCTGCATCGATCAGCGCGTCGGCTCCGTCATCACCGGACTCGATCGCGCCGTGCGCAGCGTCGATGGCCGCGGCGGCGTCCAGGACGAGGGCCTCGGCGGCGATCGCGTCCGATGCGATGCGGCCGACGACGGACTGCACGAGCGGGTCCGTGGCCGCGGTCGCCCCGACTCCGTGCTGGTAGTGCCGGGTCCGTGACCGTACGAACGATGCGGCGTCGCGGGCGGCCGCGGCGCCGACCCCGGCGAGCGACGCCAGCAGCACGGTCTGCAGGAACGCCGGCAGCACGGTTCGCCGCTCCGCACGCTCGGGTCGGAGTTGCCAGAGCTCCACGCGGACGCCGTCGAACCTCGTCGTGCCGCTGCCGGTCAGCCGCTGCCCGAAGCCGTTCCAGTCGTCGCGGACCTCCACACCGGGGTCGTCGACCCGCACGGTGACCCCGACGGTGTGCCCGTCCGGTGTGCGCGCGGAGACGGTCGTCCAGTCGGCGAAGATCGTGCCGGTGCTGTAGTGCTTCTCACCGTGCAGGCGCCAGCCGTCGCCGTCGGGCACGATGTGCGTCGACAGGGATCCGACCGCGGCGGTCGAGCGCTCGTGGCTGGCGTTGCCGAAGACCTCGCCCGCGGCGATACGGGTGAACCACTCGTCGCGGCGGACGACGTCGGGTTCGAGCAGCAGTTCCTCGACGAACGCGAAGTGCGCGCGGAGGAGCTGCGGGATGTTCGAGTCGGCCTCCGCGAGACGGATGAGCAGCGCGAAGAGGTCGGTCGCCGACGCACCCGCACCGCCGGAGGACGTCGGCACCGTCACGGCTGTGAAGCCCGAATCCGCCAGCCACCTGACCGGTTCGTGCGGCAGGGAACGGCTCTGCTCGCGCTCCACCGCCCCGGCCGCGATCCGCTCGAACACCGGCGCGAAGCGCTCCAGCAGAGAGGTGGGGGTGGGCAGTGTCGTGGTGGTCATGATTCCTCCTGGAGGTTCCGGTGGGCGCTGACGCCCGGGATCGCGTCGAGCAGCCCCTGCGTGTACGGGTCGCGCGGCGAGCGGAACACCTGGTCGGCCGTTCCCTCCTCGACGACACGACCGTCGCGCAGCACGAGCACGCGATCGCTGACGTGGTGGATCACACCGAGGTCGTGCGAGATGAAGAGCGCAGCGGTTCCGTACTCCTGTCGGATGTCGGCGAGCAGGTCGAGCACCTGCGCCTGGACGGACACGTCGAGCGCGCTGACGGCCTCGTCGAGGACGAGCACGTCTGGATCGGTGGCCAGCGCGCGGGCGATGGCGACGCGCTGTCGCTGCCCGCCGGACAGCGTCGACGGGTGCCGGCGGGCGATGGACGGGTCGAGTCCGACGCCGGTGAGCAGCTCCTCCGTGCGAGCGGTGTCGGAACGACCGTCCTCGGGTGTTCCACGGGCGGCACGCGCCCCGGTGAGCGCCGAACGGATCAGCTCACCCACGCTGCGGCGCGGGTCGAACGACGACAGGGGGTCCTGCGACACCGTTGCGATCCGCGGTCGATCACCGCGACGAGCACGCTCCGACAGTGCCGACCAGGGCCGTCCCTCCAACGTGACGGAGCCCGAGGACGGCGGGGTCAGCGCGAGGGCGATGGCAGCCGTCGTGGACTTCCCGGAGCCGGACTCCCCCACGATCCCGAGCGTCTCCCCTGCGCGCAGGTCGAACGACACGTCGTCGACCACGGTCCGGACGACCCGGTCGGGGCCGCGGTAGCGCTTGCTGACGTGCGAGACGGAGAGCACCACCGATCCGGCGACGGGCACCGGCCGCGAGGCCGGCCGTGGCGCGAGGGTGGCACGGGGAGCGTCCGACAACCGTGTGCCCGGCGCGTGCGCTGCGGGGATCGCCGAGAGCAGCCGCTTCGTGTACGGGTCCTGCGGGTCGCCGAGGACGGCGCCGACCGGCCCCTGCTCGACGACGACACCGTGCTGCATCACCACGACGTCGTCCGCGAGCCGTTCGACGACGCCGAGGTCGTGGCTGATGAGCACGAGCCCGGTCCCGCCTGCACGGAGCTCGTCGAGGAGCGCGAGGATCTGCGCCTGCACGGTGGTGTCGAGCGCCGTCGTCGGCTCGTCGGCGATGAGCACCGCGGGATCGAGGGCGATCGCCGCGGCGATGAGCGCGCGCTGCCGGAGCCCGCCGGACAGTTCCGACGGCAGCTGCCGCGCACGCAACGACGGCGACGGGATCCCGACGCGCTCGAGCAGCGAGAGCACCTGCCGTTCGCGCTCCGCCCGCGGTCCGACGCCGTGCACCCGGAGCGCGTCGGCGACGGACGCCCCGACCTTCCGGAGCGGATCGAGCGAGACGAGGGCGTCCTGCAGCACGTACCCGGCCTCCTTCCCGCGCACCTTCCGCCACGAGGCGTCGGACAGGTCGCGCAGGTCGCGTCCGCAGAGCGACAGCGTCGAGGCCGTGGTCGTCGACGTCGGACCGTTCAGCCCGAGCAGCGACCGGGCCGTGACGCTCTTGCCGGAGCCGGACTCACCGACGATCGCCACGCAGCGTCCGGCCTCGAGCGTGAAGGAGACGTCCTGCACGACGGTGCGGCCGCCGAAGGCGACGGAGAGACCCCGGACGTCGACGACGGGATCGTCGCCACCACGGAACGGGACGGACGCCGTGGCGGACGTGAGCTGCGATGCGGTGGTCACCGGGGGCCTCCAGGCTGGGTCAGGGTCTGCAGGGCGCGACCGACGGCGGTCAGCGACAGCGCGAGCAGGACGATCACGACGCCCGGCCAGAAGTCGAGCCACCACGCCTGCTGCAGGTAGTTCCGGCCGGCGTTGAGCATCGCGCCCCACTCCGGGGCGGGCGGCTGCACGCCCATGCCGAGGAACCCGAGCGCGGACGCCCAGACGATCGCCTGCCCGATGCCGAGCGTGACGAGCACGGTGAGCGGCCGGAAGGCGTTGGGCAGCAGCGTCCGGAACAGCACGTGCGCCGAGGAGTGCCCGAGCGCGTGTTCGGCCTGCACGTACGCGGCCCCGCGGACCGCGAGCACCTGCCCACGCACCATCCGGGCGTACCCCGGGATCGTCGCGATGCCGACGGCCAGGATCTGTGTCCCGGCGCTCGACCCGAAGACGGCGATCAGGATGAGCGCGAGCAGGATGCCCGGGAACGCGTAGAGCACCTCGATGACACGCGTCACCACGGCGTCGACCGCTCGGCCGCCGAGTCCGCCGAGGACACCGAGGAGGACGGCCCCGGCGAGGCCGAGCGCGGTCGCGCCGACCCCGATCAGGACCGACTGGCCGGCTCCGTGCACGACACGCGAGTAGACGTCCCGGCCGGACTGGTCGGTCCCGAAGACGTGCTGCGCACTGGGTGCGTCGAAGCTCTTGCCCAGGTCGATGGCGAGCGGGTCCTGTGGTGCGAGCAGGGACGGCCAGAGGGCCGCCGTCGCGACGAGCGCGATGAAGGCGGCGGCCACCCAGAACGAGACGCGGCGCAACGGATGGGAGGCTCGACGCACCGTGCGGACACCGGCCTCGGCCGGTGCCGGGTCTGGTTGCAGGGCACGGGGTTCGCTGGGTGCGATCGCTGCGGTGGTCATGCTGCGGCTCCGCTCGTGTGGCGCAGTCTCGGGTCCACCAGGACGTACGCGATGTCGGTCAGGATGTTCGCCACGACGTAGACGAGTGCCACGACGAAGGTGATGCCGATGACGAGCGGCAGGTCCTGCGCGCTCACGGCCGTGACCAGGACCTGCCCGATGCCCTGGCGGGCGAAGACGACCTCGGCGATGACGGCTCCCGAGACCAACGATCCGAGCCCCCAGCCGGACAGCGTGACTCCGGGGAGCGCCGCGTGCCGGAGTACGTACTTCCCGCGGATCGCACGGTCGGACAGACCACGGCTGCGGGCGGAGAGGACGAACGGCTGCTGCTGCTTGTCCTCGAACTCGTCGCGGGTGACCTGCCCGAGGAACCCGGCGAGCGGGATGGCCAGGGTCAGCGCCGGCAGGACGATGCCGAGCACGCCCGACCCGATGACCGGGAACCAGTGCAGCTGGACCGCGAAGACGAGCAGCAGCACGAGGCCGAGCCAGAACTGCGGGAGTCCGGCCGCGACCGTCTCGAGCACCGAGCCGAGGCGTCCGACGATTCCGGGACGTCCGGCAGTGAGGAGCGTCGAGGCGATGGAGAGCAACCATGCGATGACGAGCGCGGACACCGTCAGCGCCAGGGTCGGGCCGATCTGGCCCGCGATGACGGTCGTGACGGACTGCTTCAGTGTGTAGGACTCCCCGAAGTCGAGCCGGAACAGCCCGCCGAGGAAGTCCCCGTACTGCACGATGAGCGGCCGGTCGAAACCGTACTGCTCCGTGACGGCGGCGACGGCTTCCTTCGTGGGGTGAGCAGCGGCACCACCGAGGATCGCGACCGCCGGGTCACCGGGCACCGCGTGTTCGAGGAAGAACACGATGGTGCCGACGGCGAGGAGCAGGACCACCGCCTCGACGAGGCGCCGTGTGACTCGGACGACCATCACTTGCCTCCGTCGATCAAGGAGGCGTCGGAGAGGACGGGCTCGCCCTCACTCGGCTCGATCCACACGCCGCTGACGCGCTCGGAGATCCCGAGGCGGGTCTGGATCGGGTAGAGCGGCAGCGACCAGGCCTTGGACGACAGCAGTGCCTGCGCCTTCGAGTACGCGGTCGCCTGCTTCGCCGGGTCGGTCGTCGCCGTGCCCTCGATGAGCAGCCGGTCGAGTTCGTCGTCGTAGGCGAACGCCGAGTTCTGCCCGTTGTCGACGTCGTAGGTCGCCTTCGAGTACTTGATGTACATGACGTGCGGGGTCGGGCTGTTCCAGTAGTTCCCGAGCAGGTCGTAGGCCTTCGGGTCGCCCCACACGGCGTTCATCGAGGAGGAGTCGAGCGCCTGCAGCACGACCTTGATCCCGACGCGTTTCTCCATCGCCTGGATGTCCTGCAGGATCGTGACGTCCGCCGGTGGGGTCTCGGCGGAGTCCGCGTTGTACGGCAGCTTCACCGTGAGCGTCCGTCCGTCCTTCGTCCGGTAGCCGTCGGCGTCACGGCCGTTCCAGCCGGCGTCGTCGAGGAGTTCCTTCGCCGCTGCCGGGTCGTACGGGAAGGGCTCGTGGTGCGCGGCGTCGTAGTGCGGTGTGCCCGAGGAGACGTTGTTGCCCTCGTACGGGAACACGCCGTTGTAGGCGCTCTCGACGGCCTCCTTCGCGTCCGAGGCGTGCACGAACGCCTTGCGGACGCGGATGTCGCTGAAGACCGCGCTCTGCGTGTTGATGTCCAGGCTGAACGGCGATCCCGAGTGCACGAACGACTGCAGCTCGATCGACGGATCCGACTTCGCCAGACCCTCGCTCTCCGGCGGCACGTTGAAGATGACGTCCGCCTCGCCCGAGCTGAGTGCGCCGTACCGGGTGGTGTTGTCCTTCAGGAACTTCCACGTGATGCCGTCCAGGTACGCGGGACCCTGGTGCTCCGCGTCGTCCGGCGCGCTGTTGTACGTGTCGTTCCGGACCAGTTCGACGTCCCGCTCGTGGTTCCACTTCGTGACCTCGAACGGCCCGGTACCGACCGGCGACTCGCAGTTCGCGGCGAGTCCCCGT
Source organism: Curtobacterium sp. MCJR17_020 (assembly GCF_003234365.2). NCBI lineage: Bacteria > Bacillati > Actinomycetota > Actinomycetes > Micrococcales > Microbacteriaceae > Curtobacterium > Curtobacterium sp. MCJR17_020. The sequence continues at coordinate 3,022,965 of NZ_CP126260.1, forward strand.
GCCATGGCCTTCGGCGACTCCATGCCGAAGAACGCCTGCGACAGCGCGGCGAGGAGCGGGGAGTACGGCCGCTTCAGGGAGACCCGGACGACGTGGTCACTGATCGCGGTGGCCTTGTCGAAGTACCCCGTCAAGTACAGCAGATCGGTCGAGGACTGCGTCGCCGGGTCGAGGATCTGCGTGAAGTTGTCCACCACGGCCTGAGCGTCGAACGGGGTGCCGTCGGTGAACCGCACGCCCTGCTTCAGTGTGAAGTCGTACTGCTTGCCGTCGTCCGAGATCGTCCAACTGGACGCGAGCCACGGCTGCACGCTGCCGTCCTCCTGCAGCGACACGAGCGAGTCCAGGTACTGCCTGGCGATGTACGTCTGCGGCATGTCCCCGGAGTTGTGCGGGTCGAGGCAGGTCGGTTCGCGGTCGGTGGCGTACACGAGCGTGCCGCCGCGGACCGGGCCCTGGTCGCGGCCCGCGCCGGTCGACCCGTCGGCGCAGCCCACGAGCAGCGTCACGACGGCGACCACCGAGGCCGCGACCACGAACGGTCGGAGTGAGAGACGAACCATGGGGAAGGACGGTACGGCCGGGGCCCGTCGGCCGCGAGCGCCGGGCAACACTCCGCAACGGACGGACATCCGGCGTCACACCTGGTCCGCTCTGTGCCGTCGGATGACGTCGCCACGCACGTAGCACTCCGTCACGAACACCGGGGATCCGGCGTCGGTTCCTACGCTCGGGGGATGCCGAAACGCCTGCTGCTCAACGTGTTCGAGATGAACTGCGTCGGCCACATCACCCACGGGTTGTGGCGCCTGCCCGGCAACAACCGGCACCGCTACACGGACATCCGGTACTGGACCGAGCTGGCGCGCACCGCCGAGGCCGGGCAGTTCGACGCGGTGTTCATCGCCGACGTCCTCGGGGCCTACGACGTGTACGGCGGCTCCGCTGCACCGGCGCTGCGCGAGGGGTTGCAGATCCCGAACAACGACCCGATGCTCGTGGTCCCGGCGATGGCGGCCGTGACGGAGCACCTCGGCTTCGGCATCACCTTCTCGACCAGCTACGAGCCCCCGTTCGCGTTCGCGCGACGGATGTCGACGCTCGATCACCTGACGAACGGCCGCGTCGGCTGGAACGTCGTCACGAGCTACCTCCCGAACGCGGCCCGCAACTTCGGCCTGGCGACCGAGATCCCGCACCACACCCGGTACGAGATCGCTGACGAGTACCTCGAGGTGCTGTACCAGCTGTGGGAGGGCTCCTGGGAGGACGGCGCCGTCCTTCGGGACGCCGAACGCGGGATCTACACCGACCCCGCGAAGGTCCACCCGATCGACCACGTCGGTGAGCACTTCCGGGTCGCCGGCCCGCACCTGTCCGAGCCGTCGCCGCAGCGCACCCCGACCCTGTTCCTGGCGACCGGTTCGCCGGCCGGCATCGCCCGCGCGGGCCGGCACGCCGAGGTCGTCTTCACCGGCGGGCACGGCGTCGAGCGCACCGCTGACGCCGTCCGCGCCGCCGCCGAGTCGGCAGGCCGTGACCGTGACGACGTCAAGTTCGTGACGCAGGCCGCCGTGATCACCGCGCCGACGCAGCGCGACGTGGACGACAAGGTCGCCCAGTACCGCGCGTTCCAGAGCGAGGAAGGCCCCCTCATCCACGGGAGCGTGCCCTTCGACGCCCTCGCGCACCCGCGCACCCGCTCCGTCCGGGACGCACTCGATGCCGAAGGGGTGGAGGGCGGCGAGCGGCTGGTCGGCCGCGTTGCCCTGGACCAGACCGTGGGAGAGCTCCTGGACCGGGTGAACGAGGCATGGCACGGCGCCTTCTGGGCTGCCGGTGTCCCCGAGGCCGTCACCGAACAGATCGAAGGCTGGCTGGACGACGACGGGATCGACGGCATCAACCTGCGGCAGTACCACTCGTTCGACACCGTGCGCGACTTCGCGACCCACGTCACCCCACTGCTGCGGGAACGCGGCCGGCTGCCCGAGCGGTACACCGACGGCGAGACGCTTCGCCAGCGCGTTCAGGGCGGCGGGCCGTCACGACTGCCGAGCCGCCACCCTGCGGCACGGCACCGCCGCGGAGTCGACGCCCGAGCCTGATCGCCGAGCGCGTCGGCGTTCCGCCCGTCCGCGGTCCGGACGCGTACGGTACCCATGTGACCAGAACCCATCCGGCAAGACCGCATCGCCTCGTGCTGATCGCCGCCGCCGTCGTGCTGGTGATCGGCATCGTGCTCCTGTTCACGCCGTGGGACGGGCTGATCCCCGTGCTCGCCTGGGTGCTCATCGTGGCGTCCATCGCCCTCGGCGCGATCACCCTGTTCTTCTCGCGCGCACCCCGCAGCTGAGCGCGCCGCCACGCGATCGGCGCCCCGTCAGGACCGCGGCACCAGTCCGTGCTCGTAGGCGAAGATCACCGCTTGCACCCGGTCGCGCAGCCCGAGCTTGCCGAGCACCCGCCCGACGTGGGTCTTGACCGTGGACTCGCTCGTCACCAGGTGTGCGGCGATCTCGGGGTTCGACAGCCCGCGGGCCATCGCGAGCAGCACGTCGCGCTCCCGCGGGGTCAGGGGCTCCAGCGGGTCCGGACCCGCCGGCCGGTCGTCCGGCAGCACGGAGCCGAAGAGCTCGAGCATCCGGCGCGTCACCCGCGGTGAGACGGCGGCCTCGCCCGCTGCCACGGACCGGACGGCGTCGAGGAGCTGCGCGGCGCTCACGTCCTTCAGCAGGAACCCGCTCGCCCCGGCACGCAGGCCACCGAACGCGTACTCGTCCAGGTCGAAGGTCGTCAGCACGAGCACCCGGGTCTCGGGGACCTGCTCGACGATCGCGGCCGTCGCCGTGACGCCGTCGACGTGGGGCATCCGGACGTCCATCAGCACGACGTCCGGACGCAGGGCACGGACGAGCCGCACGCCCGCACCGCCGTCGCCGGCCTCACCGACGACCTCGATGTCGGGTTGCGCCTCGAGCAGCAGCCGGAACCCGGTCCGGATGAGTTGCTGGTCGTCGACGATCGCGACGCGGATCACCGGTCCTCCGTCCTGACCGGGATCGTCGCCCGGATCTGCCAACCGTCGGTGCCGTCGCGGGAGCCCGCGCGAACCTGCCCACCCAGCGCGCGGATGCGCTCGTCGATCCCGATGAGCCCTCGACCCGACCCCGTCGTGGCGTGCGCCGACCCGTCGGGCCGAGCCGGGCCTCCCGTCCGACCGTCGTCGGTGACGACCACGGTGACCTCGATGGCGGACGCGGCAACCTGGACGTCCACCGATCGGACGTGCTGCGCGTGCCGGGCGGTGTTGGTGAGGCCCTCCTGCACGACCCGGTACACGGCGAGCTGCAGGGCGTCGTCCTCGGGGACGACGCCGACGAGTTCGAGGGCGACGGGCGTGCCCAGCGCACGGAACCGGTCGACGAGTTGCGGGACGTCGTGGACGCCCGGCTGCGGCGCGAGCGCGGGTTCGCCGTCGCCGCCGAGCACCCCGAGCATGCGGCGCATGTCCCCCATCGCGCCGCGGCCGACGTCGGCGACTCCGCGCATGGCCGCGGTCGCTGCGGACTCGCCCCCACCGGACGACGCCCCGGCGGGAGACCCAGCGGAGGCCCCGGCCGCCGCGCCCTCGGCCAGCCGCACCATGACGGTCAGCGAGTGCGACACGATGTCGTGCATCTCGCGCGCGATCCGGGCCCGTTCCGCGGCGGTGGCGAGTTGCGCCTGCTGGTCGCGCTCCCGGGCCAGCTGGTGCGCGCGGTCGATCAGGGCCTGCGTGTAGCGACGACGGTTGGCGACGTTGATCCCGATCAGCACCGCTGCGAGCAGGAACGCCACGGGCTGCGGGTACAGGACGTCGGCGAGCCCGCCGGATCCGGGTGCGATCACCCAGACGCGGAGGGCCGTGGCTCCGGCAGCCAGCACCGTGGCGACCGCGGCCGTCCACCAGCCGGCGGCGCGCGACCACCACACGGTCGCGGCGTAGACCGTGAAGAGCACCGGGGAGTACCCCGCTTCCGTCCACGTCATCGCGACGACCGACGCCAGCCCGAGCACCGCCGTCGCCGCCGAGTGCGTGCGCCGGAGCGGGATGCCCGAGACGGCGATGACCACGAGGACGACGACCGTGAGCCGCGCGGCGGGGCTCCCGTCGACCTGCCACGCACTCCGGAACGCGACGAGCACCTCGATCGCACCCCAGAAGACCATGAGCAGCGCATCGGTCAGGACCGGGTGGCGCGCCCAGAACCGCCGGAGTCGGCCGGGTGCGTCGGGCAGGGCGATGCCCCCGGCGCCGTCCTGGACGGCACCGGGGGCGAGGTCGGCAGGGGTCACGCGTCCCGCTTCTCGACCAGGGCGAGCGCCGTCACCGAAGCGACGACCACCCAGGCCAGCAGTACCGCGAATCCGCTCCATCCCCCCAAGGCTAGGACGCCGTCGTGCCATCCCGAGGTGACCTCGGTGCCGAACTGCATGAGCGGCTGCCCAGCGTTCTGCGGCAGCAGGTTGGTCAGCGTGCCGAGCCACTCCGCTCCGGTGAACGACTGCACCAGCTGCACGACGACCGGGGCGACGAGCATCAGCCCGAGCACACACGCGATCGCCCCGGCGGTGGACCGCAGCACCACCCCCACCGCGAAGGCGAGCAAAGCGATGAGCGTCAGGTAGACCGAGGCGCCGAGCAGCGGCATCGCGACGCTCGCGTCCAGCGACGCCTCGACGTTCCGGCCCGCCGCGATCGGCAGGGTGATGAAAGCGGTGGCCCACACGCTGACGGCACTCGTGACGAAGACGACCACGGCGAGGACGATCGCCTTCGCCGCCAGTGCGACCGACCGCCGCGGGACCGCCGCGAACGACGAGCGGATCATGCCGGTGCCGTACTCGCCGGTGACGACGAGAGCGCCGATCACCGCGACGATCAGGACCGAGAGCATCGTGCCGCTCGTGCTGTACTGCACCAGGGCGTTCCGCGCCGCGTCGCCGGAGAGCCCCTGCCTGCCGGTATCAGCGAAGGCCGCCAACAGCACGCCGATGCCGATCGGCAGGACGAGCAGCAGCAGGAAGGTCCACGCCGTCGACCGCAGCGAGCGGAGTTTGATCCACTCCGAGCGCAGCACGCCGGAGAAGTGGATGCCGGACGATTGGCTGCCGGACGAGTGGCTGCCGGCCCCGTCGTGCCGCGGCAGGGTGTTGCTCGTGTCCGCGCTCACCGGGCCACCTCCGATCGGTACTCGACCTGGTCGTGCGTGAGTTCGAGGTAGGCCTGCTCCAGGCTCGCCTCGGTGGTGGCCAGCTGGTGCAGGACGATGCCCGCGGCACCCGCCGCCTCGCCGATCTGCTCGGCGCCGAGGCCACGGACCTGCAGCGACCCGTCGCCCTCGTAGCCGATCGTGACGTCCGGTCCGGCGATCGCGTCGAGGAGCCGCTCGGGTTCCGGCGTCCGGACGGTGACGGACCGCTCCGTGGCGGCGGCGACCAGGTCCGCGATGTCCGTGTCCGCGAGCACGCGGCCGCGGCCCATCACGACGATGCGGTCGGCGGTCAGGGCCATCTCGCTCATCAGGTGGCTCGAGATGAACACCGCACGCCCCTCGGCGGCCAGGCTGCGGGCGAGCCGACGCACCCACACGACGCCCTCGGGGTCGAGGCCGTTGACCGGCTCGTCGAGGATCAGCGTCTGCGGGTCGCCGAGCAGGGCCGCCGCGATCCCGAGCCGCTGCCCCATGCCGAGCGAGAACCCGCCGACGCGCTTCTTCGCGACGTTCTCGAGGCCGGTCATCCCGATGACCTCGTGCACGCGGGCCGCCGGGATCCGGTGCGTCGCGGCGAGCGCCGACAGGTGCTCGAAGGCGCTGCGGCCCTTGTGGACGGCCTTCGCCTCGAGCAGCGCGCCGACGCGACGGAGCGGGTCGCGTAGTTCACGGTAGGGGCGCCCGTCGACGTGGGCGGTACCCGAGGTGGGCCGGTCCAGCCCGACGACGGCGCGCATCGTAGTGGACTTGCCGGCGCCGTTCGGACCGAGGAAGCCGGTGACGACGCCGGGACGCACCGTGAAGGACACGTCGTCGACGGCGACCTTCTCGCCGTAGCGCTTGGTGAGGTTCTGGATCTCGATCATGCGGCAACGGTACGGAGACGGCCGGGTCCGCCACATCGCCGTCGCAGACGATCTCCGCGGGGCGGTCGTGGTACCCCGGTACCACCCGCAGCGGTGCCGGATACGGTGGGGACATGGTCGTCCAGCGCTGGCACGAGGACGTCCTCGGGGCGCCCTACGAGCGACTCGAACTCCCGCTCGGCACCGACTCCGAGGGGCCCGTCGTCGCCACCCTGGTCCGTCGTCGCCACACCCCGACCGACCTGTTGCTGCACGGGCGCGGACCGCTGCACGGCGCTGACGTGCTGTACGTGCACGGGTGGTCGGACTACTTCTTCCAGACGGAGCTCGCCGAGCGGCTCGAACGGCTCGGTGCCCGCTTCCACGCACTGGACCTGCGGAAGTACGGCCGGAGCCTCCGCCCCCAGCAGACCCCGGGGAACGTCGACGACCTGGCGGTGTACGACGAGGACATCGCCGCAGCGCTCGACGCGGTGTCCGCCGAGCACCCCGGCCCCGGTGAGCGGCGACTCGTGCTGATGGGGCACTCCACCGGCGGTCTGACGCTGTCGCTGTGGGCTGCGCGGCACCCGGAACTCGTCGATGGGATCATCCTGAACAGTCCCTGGCTCGAGTTCCAGGCGACCGCCGTGGGCCGGGCGATCGTCGCGCCCGTCATCAAGCTCGGCGCGAAGCGGAACCCCCTGGCCCCGATGCCCGCCGTCGATCCCGGCTTCTACACGCGCACCGTGTCGGCTGCCGGCGAGGGCTCGTGGACGTACGACCAGCAGTGGCGGCCGGACCGCGGGTTCCCCCTGCACCCCGGTTGGCTCGCGGCGGTCTTCGCGGGGCAGGAGACGGTCGAGCACGGGCTCGACATCCAGGTCCCCGTCCTGGTCATGCTCAGCGACAAGAGCATGTTGCAACCCCGGTGGGACCCCGGCATGGCACACGCCGACGTCGCGCTGAACGTCGACACGGTGGCCCACCGAGCCCTGTCACTCGGCAACGAGGTGACGGTCCGCCGACTGCCGGGAGCCGTGCACGACGTGGTGCTGTCCGCGCCCGACGTGCGGGAGCAGGCGTACGACGCGATCGGGCGGTGGGCCACGACGTTGCTCCCCCGCTAGCGTGGCGGGATGACCGACCGCTCCGTCCGGCTGACCCGGCTCGACCCGATCGGGATCGACCACGATGCCCTCGTCGACTTCCTGTCGACCGAGGACTTCCCCTTCCACGTGCGGCGGTCGTGGACCCGTGCGGAGGCCGTCGAGGCCGTGGCGTCCGGCTCCTACCGCGACGACGAGCACGACTCGTACTGGGTCGACCACACGGAGCACGGCCGCATCGGGTTCGTCCGGCTGGAGGATCTGGAAGACCCGGTCCCGCTGTTCGACCTGCGCATCGCCGGCGCGTTCCGCGGCCGCGGACTCGGCGTCCCCACACTGCGCGCGGTCACCGACCACGTCTTCGGCACCCTGCCGTCGGTGACCCGCTTCGAGGGCCAGACCCGCGAGGACAACACGGCGATGCGCCGGGTCTTCGTGCGTGCCGGGTGGGTCAAGGAGGCGCACTACCGCGAGGGGTGGCCGATCGAAGGCGGCCGCGCGGTCGCGTCGGTCGGGTACGGGATCCTGCGCCACGACTGGGAGACGGGCGAGACGACGCCGGTGCCGTGGGACGACGACGTGCCTCCGGACGACTGACGCGGCGGTACGTCCTTCGTCGCGGTCCAGAGCGGACGGGAGGCACGGGTGACGCCCGCCACGGCTCTTCCGCTGGGGCGGGTGGTTGCGTCCAGTGCGTGACGCGCGCGATCAGCCGCCGGTGGCCGTCCGGAGCGCGCTGCACGTGCGCCGGAACGCCGCGCTGAGCGACTCCCCCGCGGCGCGCTCCGCCCACGCGTCGAACGCGGCGCGCAGCGCCAGCAGGGCCAACGGCACCGCGAACCGGTCGGCACCCTGCCACGCCGACTGCAGCTCGAGCGTCCGTGCGGCGTCCCGCTCGAGCACGGCGGACAGCAGTGCCGGGTCGGCGACGAGCAGTGCGCGCACCCGGACCAGACGGTCGAGGTCGTCGCTCCGGTCGCGTTCGAACATCACGAGCACCTCGGCGATCACCTCGGTCAACGCGGCGAACGTCACCGGGCCGGTCACGGCGGCGGTGACGGCGTCGTGGACGTCGCGCGAGACGAACAGGAACGCGTCGACCTTCGAGGCGCAGTACCGGAAGAACGTGCGCTCGGTGACGCCGGCCGCGGTGGCGATCTCGGCCCCGGTGACGACGTCGAACCCGCGCGCGCCGACCAGCGCGACCGCGGCGTCCTCGACGGCACGCTCCGTCGCCCGCCGGTTCTGCGCCCGGCGGTTCTGCGCTCGGACCTCCGTCACGACACCGACCGCCCGGAGACCGTCTCGCGCTGCCAGAGCGTCGGCAGTCGGAGGTCGACACCGTCGGCGCCCGCCAGACGGGTGAACGCGCGCATCGTGACGTCGAGGCGGTCGAGCTTCTTCGGCAGCGGCCTGAGCGGACGGTCCAGCGGGCGCCAGAACGCGTCCCAGTGCACCGGCCGGACGACGCTCGGGCGCAGGGTGCCGACGGTCTCCTGCCAGTACTGCTCGATCCAGCCCGTCGGCTTCGCACCGGCGGCGCCCGCACCCAGGTAGACGGTGTCGGCGTGGAGCCCCGCGAAGGATCCCGGGATGAAGTTCGCCGTCGGGTGGACCAGCACCGATCCGTCCGGGTGCTCGAACAGGAACGAGGAGCACCCGCCGGTGCGGAAGTCGCGCATCCGGGCCGGCAGGGTGACCGGCTCGGTGATCTCGCCCGGCACCGCGTCGCCGTCACTGTGCAGCGCGTGCAGCGGCGTGACCGTGAAGGCCCCCACCGCGAACGACTCGCGGTCGTGGAGCTCCCGGAAGGGCACCCGGTCGAGCCCGTACCCGGTGGCGATCATCCGGGTGGACGCCGAGCCGCCGAGTTCCGCCCCGGTCCGGTCCGCGACCACGGGGGCGTCGAGGGCGTGGTCGGCGTGCGAGTGCGAGACGAGCACGGCATCGAGGTGGTCGACGTCGAACCGGGCGAGCGCGTCCTCGATCCGGGTGACGTCCGGGCGGAGCCGGCCGAGCATCAGCCGCGGGAACGAGGGCCGGCTGAAGAAGCCGTCCACGAGCAGTGACGTCGTGCCATCGGAGACGAGGACGTTGGACACCCCGCCGAACACCGTGGTGACGCTCATGCGTGGGCACCACCGAGCACGTCGTCGAGCAGCCGCATCGTGCGCGCGGCGTCCTCCATCGCGAGGTCGTGATGCACCCCGCGTACCCGTTCGACGTCCCACCCGAGGCGCTCGTAGACCGGCACCTCGGCCGCCGGCACGACGTGTCGACCGTCGTCGGTGAGCACGAGCGTCGACGGCACGAACGGGGCCGCCGGAGCGACCGGTGTCGTCGCGACCGCTCGCAGGACGTCGCGCAGCATCGTGCGGTCCCAGTGCCGGTGACTCTCCTCGGCCCGGGCGACGTTCGCCGGCCCCCACCGCGGATCGGTGCGGTCGTAGGCCTTCACGAGCAGGGGCTGCAGCCCGGGCAGCGCCCAGAACGCCCGACCGAGCACGCTCCGCCCCGGTGCCCGCAGGTGGAAGCCGGGGTCGAGGTACACCGCGCGGGCCGGGCGCAACCGGTCGACGGCGTCGAACAGCACCCGTCCGCCGAGCGAGTGTCCGACGACGGCGTCGAGCCCCTGCGGCAGCGTCTCGGCGAGGTCGTCGGCGAACGCTTCGAGTGTGTACGACGCCGCGCGGTCGCTCTCGCCGTGACCCCGCAGGTCCGGCACGAGGAACGTGTACCGGTCCGGGTCGGCGTGGGACACGAGGTCGCGCCACACCAGCGCCGAACCGAGGATGCCGTGCACGAGTCCGACCCGGACCGGGCCGTGACCGTGGGTCTCGACGTGGAGCTGCATGTGCACTCGATTCTGTCAGTGACTGACAGAATACACGGTCAAGCGGAGCGGCTGAAGAGGTTCACGAGGTTGCCGTCAGGGTCACGGAACAGCGCCGATCGATTTCCCCAGGGCATCGTCGTCGGCGGCAGCACCACGTCGTCGAGGTCACCACGCAACCCCGCGAACGCGGCGTCGACGTCGTCCACCGCGAACTCGAGGAACACGCCGCCGTTCGTGCGGGGCTCCGGCGCGGCCGGTCCGAGCATCGCCACGGTCGCCGGGGTCGCGAGGGCGAGCACGGCGCCGCCGGTCATGATCTCGGCGAAGACGGGTGCGGGCCGCCGCGCCTCGGTCCCGGTGACGCGTTCGTAGAACTGCACCATCCCGTCGAGGTCGTCGGTGATGATGCGGATGGATGCGAACTGCACGGGAAGCCCTCCTGGCCGGCCACCATGACCGGACTCGTCGAGCATGCGCGACCACCGCGACACCGTCCTGTCGGTGTTTCGGCAGATCGGGCACCTCAGTCCCCGAGCAGGTCCCCGAGCACGGGGCGCAGGACGCCGTGCGGGATGTCGAGCTCGTCGAGTCGGACCACTCGGGGCGGTGCCTGTTCTTCGGTCTCCTCCACCGCCAGCACCCGGTCACCGCGGAAGGCCCGGACACCGTCGCGCAACCGGCACCACGCAACGAGGTACCAGTCCTCGCCCTTCCCGATGTACCCGAGCGGTTCGACGACGCGATCGGTCTCCGCGCCCGCGGCGTCGCGGTACCGCATCCGGACGACGCGCCCGCCGGACAGTGCACCGGCGATCGCCGTGGGAGCAGGCGCGCGCTCCCCCGACTCGAGCAGGTGCACGCGGCTCGCGAGTCGCGCTGCCCGTCGGGCGTCGTCCTCGGCGAGCACCGCGGTGACCTTGCGGGCAGCGCTGCGCGCCGCGTCGCGGAACGGGCTGGAGCCGAGCGAGCCGAGGCCGATCGCCACCGCGAGCGCTTCGTCGACGGTCAGTCCGAGCGGCGGGAGCGTCGCACGGGCGTCGATCGTGTACCCGCCGGTCCGCCCCGGCTCGGCCCAGATCGGCACGCCGGCCTGCTGCAGGGACAGCAGGTCCCGCTCGACCGTGCGCACACTGACCCCGAACCGCTCGGCGAGTCGGCGCGCGCTCCGCAGCGCGGGCGCCGCGGCGCGGAGCTCCTCGACGAGCGCGTACAGGCGGTCGGTCCGGTTCACGACGCGACCCTAGCCCGTGACGCTACCGGGCATCGGACGGGAGGCGCGGTGCCAGCTGGCACCGGGCCTCCCGTCCGCCGTCCGGTCACGCGCAGGGCGCGACCCGCGTCAGGAACGCGACAAGCGTTCGACCGTCGCGTGGGCGCCGTCGGCGATGAGCCCGTCGAGGGCGTCGCGGTACGCCGCGACGAACCGTTCGTCGTCGATCAGGTCGCCGAAGACCTGCCGGTTCGCGATGAAGGCGAGCCGGTCGTCGCGCTGGGTGAGCGCGATGCGGTGCAGCGGCTCGGCCAGCCGGTCGACGATCTGGATCGGCTCGCCGGACTCGTCCGTGCCCTCGTCGTAGCGCGCCCACGACGCGACGATGCCGGCGGACAACGTGACGGGCCGGCCGGCGGCGAGGTTGTCGCGGACCACCGGTAGCAGCCACTTCGGGATCCGGTCGCTCGACTCGGCACAGAGCCGGGCCAGGGTGTCGCGGACCTCGGGGTTCTGGAAGCGCTCGATGAGGGTGGACTTGTAGTCCTCGAGGTCGATGCCGGGCACGGGGTGCAGGGTCGGCGAGCCCTCTTCGTCCATGTACCGACGCAGGAAGGTGGCGATCGCCGGGTCCTGCGTGGCCTCGTGGGCGTAGCGGTACCCGGACAGGTACCCGAAGTAGCACAGGCCCTGGTGCGACGCGTTGAGCAGCCGGAGCTTCATGAGTTCGTACGGCTCGACGTCCTCGACGATCTGCACGTCGGCATCCTGGTACGGCGGTCGCCCTGCGGGGTGGTCGTCCTCGAGCACCCACTGGAAGAAGGGTTCGGCGACGACGGGCCAGGCGTCCTCGATGCCGAGCTCGTCGCGGACCCAGGCGCGGTCCTCGTCGGCGGTCACCGGGGTGATGCGGTCGACCATCGAGTTCGGGAACGACACGTGCTCGTCCATCCAGTCGGCGAACGCCGGGTCCTGCAGGCGTGCGTAGGCGGTGAACATGTCTCGGGCGACGTGGCCGTTGCCCTGGATGTTGTCGCAGGACATCACCGTGAACGGCTGCTCGCCGCGGTCACGCCGTCGACGCAGGGCTTCGACGACGAGGCCGAACACCGTGCGGGGCGGTCCGTCGCCGCGCAGGTCCGCCGCGACGCCGGGCTCGTCCGCGACGAACTCGCCGGTGACGTGGTCGAAGTTGTAGCCACCCTCGGTGATGGTCAGGCTGACGATCCTGGTGTCCGGGTGCGCCATCTTCTCGACCACGGCGTCCGGGTCGTCGACCGCGAGCAGGTAGTCGACGATGCTGCCGACGACGCGGGACTCGCGGGTGCCGTCCGGGTGCTTGAGGACGAGCGTGTAGAGCCCGCCCTGCTCCGCCATGGCCGTGGCCATCCGGCGGTCCTGCTCGAGGACACCGACGCCGCAGATGCCGTACTCGCGCGCCTCGCCCTGCTGGAGCAGCCGGTCGATCACCATCGCCTGGTGCGCGCGGTGGAAGCCGCCGACGCCGAAGTGCACGATGCCGGCGGTGATCCCGCTGCGGTCGTAGGTCGGGACGGCGACACCGTTCGCGGCGATCTCGTCGAGGGTCTCCGGGGACAGGCGGACGGGCATCGGGTACTCCTTCGTACGGCGGTCGTTCTGGCGGACGCGCCACCGGTCGCACCGGCGGTCGTGCTGGGTGCAGTCAACCATGCGCACATCTGTTCAGAACCGAGTTTCCATCCCGGGGTACGAACCTGAGGATGCACTCGTAGTCGTTGCACCGAGTGCATCGATGCACCTAGTGTTCTCATTCGTGACCCTCACGACCGACCGCCGCGCCGCCCTCAAGGCGAAGCACCGTGCGGCGATCCTGCAGGCGGCACGCGACCTGGTCGACGAACGCGGCGGCCGCGAGTTCAGCGTCGACGACCTGGCAGCACGGGCCGACATCGCGCGGCGGACGGTGTTCAACCACTTCGCCTCGCTCGACGAGGTCCTGCTGGCCGTGTGCGAGCAGGAACTGTCCGTGATCATCGACCGGTTCCTCGCCGACATGGCACGGACCCCGATCGGCGACGGCAGCCGGGCCTCGATGTTCGACGAGCTCGAGTCCGCCGCACGCGGCGCCGACCTGGCGGCCGCGATCTCGAGCATGTACCGGATCCTCGGCGACCCGGGCAAGGACGACCCGAAGGCCGCGGTCCTCACCCAGACGGCGTTCTCACGGGTCACCGAACGACTCCGCGACGAGGTCGCACGCCGCTACCCGGCGGCGGATCCCCTCGACGCCGCCCTGCTCGTCGAGTCGCTCATGAGCGGCATCGTCGTGATCGCGGAACACTGGTTGGCCACCTCCGGCCCCGCGATCGACGAGCAGTCCGTCGCCGACTGGGACGCCCTGCTGGCACGACTGGTGCACAGCGTCCGCAGCGGCTACATGCCCACCGACTGACACTTCCCTCCCCAGGGGTCCACCGGCGCACCCCGCTCCACACAGCACCTGCAACGAAAGGAACGGGGCAACCGCATGGCCGGTCTCCTCTACCGTCTCGGACGGTTCTCCGCACGACGCCACTGGCTCGTGATCATCACCTGGGTGGTGATCATGGCCGTCGCCGGCGTCACCTACAGCCTGTTCTCGGGCACGATCTCGTCGGCGATCTCGATCCCGAACACCAAGACCAGCCAGGTGCAGGACGAGCTCGCCGACAAGTTCCCGTCCGCGAACGGCGGCAACGGCACGATCGTCTTCGAGACGGAGAACGGCAAGGCGTTCACCGACGCGCAGAAGTCGGAGGTCGCGGACTTCCTGACCAAGGTCGAGAAGCTCGACGGCGTCAAGGGCGCGACGAGCGGCTTCGACACCCAGGACCAGCTCGACGAGCAGCGTCAGAAGATCGTCGACGGCCGCAAGGAGATCACCGACGGCCGCGCGAAGCTCGAGACCGGCCAGGACCAGCTCGACGCCCAGAAGGCGCAGCTGACCTCCGGCAAGCAGCAGATCAAGGACGCCCAGGCGCAGCTCGACGCCCAGAAGGCCCAGGCGGAGGCCGCCGGCGCAGCGCTCCCCGCAGCGCAGGCGCAGGCCGCGGCAGCGCAGCTCCAGCAGGCTCAGGCGCAGATCGACGCCCAGCAGGCGCAGATCGATGCCGGCGAGCAGCAGATCGCCGACGCACAGAAGACGATCGACGCCAACACGAAGAAGCTCGACGACAGCTCCGAGGAGCTGGAGCAGGGCTCGAAGCTCCTCGACCTGTCGAAGGACATCCGCTTCGTGTCGTCGAACGGCAGCGCCGTCATCGGCACCGTCCAGTTCACGAAGTCGACCTACGAGGTCCCCGCCGACACGAAGACCGCCATCGCGGACGACGCCGATTCGGCCGACATCAGCGGCGTGAACGTCTACGTGTCGAACGACATCGCGCAGGGTGTGCCGTCGATCCTCGGCCCGGGCGAGATCGTCGGCGTCATCATCGCCGCGCTCGTGCTCTTCCTGATGCTCCGCACCATCATCGGTGCGGCGATCCCGCTCGTCAGCGCCGTGCTCGGAGTGGGCGTGGCGTCACTCGCATCGCTGTCGTTCTCCGGCCTGGTCGAGTTCATCTCGGTCACGCCGGTGCTGGGGGTGATGTTGGGCCTGGCGGTCGGCATCGACTACTCGCTCTTCATCCTGAACCGACACCGCACCCAGCTGAAGCAGGGCATGCAGGTGCACGAGTCCATCGGCCTCGCGAACGGCACCTCGGGCAACGCCGTGGTCTTCGCGGGTGCGACCGTCATCGTCGCGCTGCTCGCGCTGAACATCACCGGCATCCCGTTCCTCGGGCTCATGGGCACCGTCGGTGCGGTCGCTGTGCTCTTCGCGATCCTCATCGCCACTTCGTTCACGCCGGCACTGCTGTCCGTCATCGGCATGCGGATCCTGCGGAAGAAGGAGCGCACGACGATCGGCAACACCGGCTCGACCCGGGTGCCGAACAAGCCGATGAAGACCTGGCGCGCGATCGTCACGCTCGTCGCCGGTGTCGCCGTGCTCGGTGTCATCGCACTCCCCGCGACGCAGATGCGCCTCGGCCTGCCGACCGGTGCGTCAGAGTCCGTCGACTCGAGCCAGTACAAGGCGTACAAGGCCCTCGACGAGGAGTTCGGCGCCGGCCAGAACGGCCCGCTGCTCGTCGTCGCGACGTTGCCCGAGTCGATCAGCAAGTCGGACGTCACCGCGACCGAGGTCACTATCGGTGAAGCCCTGGCGAAGAACGACGACGTCAAGGCCGTCCTGCCGATCGGCACCTCGTCGGACCGCGACATCATCGCGTTCCAGGTGAAGCCCGGCGGCGGTCCCGACAGCATCTCCACCGAGAACCTGGTGAAGGACCTGCGCGAGCAGACCGTCACGACCGACGACGGCACGGTCACGCTCGGAGTCGCGGGCAACGCGTCCGCCAACATCGACGTGTCCGAGAAGCTGTCGAACGTCCTACCGCTCTACCTCGTGGTGGTCGTCGGCCTGTCGCTCATCATCCTGATCATCGTGTTCCGGTCCTTCCTGGTCCCGATCACGGCGACGGCGGGCTTCATCCTGTCGGTGATGGCGTCCTTCGGTGGCCTGACCGCGATCTACCAGTGGGGCTGGCTCGGCTCCGTGTTCGGCGTGCACGACCCGGCGCCGATCCTGAGCTTCCTGCCCATCATCGAGATCGGCATCCTGTTCGGTCTGGCGATGGACTACCAGCTGTTCCTGGTGTCCGGCATGCGTGAGGCCTACGCCCACGGCGCCTCGGCGAAGGTCGCGGTCCAGCGCGGGCTGCACGCCGGTCGCGCGGTGGTCACGGCAGCGGCGATCATCATGATCTCGGTGTTCGCCGGCTTCATCTTCTCGGACTCCTCCACCATCAAGCCGATCGGCTTCGGGCTGGCGTTCGGTGTGCTCATCGACGCGTTCGTCGTCCGCATGCTGCTGATCCCGGCGGCGATGCACCTGCTCGGCCAGAGCGCGTGGTGGTTCCCGAAGTGGCTCGACCGGATCGTGCCGGACGTCGACGTCGAGGGCGCGAAGCTCGAGCGGTCGCACCCGGTCGCCGGTCAGCCCGGCCAGCCCGGCCAGCCCGGCCAGCCCGGCCACGAGGACACCCACACGGGGTCGCACGCCCTCCCCGTGGCGCCGGACGCCAACGCGCACGAGTCGGGGCACCCGCCCGCGCACCGCGCGTAGTCGACGCACCCAGCCTGGAGGCCCGGGGCCGGTCCACGAGACCGGCACCGGGCCTCCCGTGCGTGCGCCCACCCCGCGCCCGGCGGCCGGACGCATGTGTCCGCACCTTCCGACGTTCCACCCGCTGATCGACGCGTGGAACGTCGGAACGTACACACGCATCTGATGCGTCTGCACCATGCGACAGAACACGCGTCGATCGGCTGATGTTCTGTCGATAGCTGTGCACGCATGAACGCGGCCGTCGCGCCAGCCGAGAACACTTCGTGGGCGAACGGTATCGTGGGCGCATGACCTCCGCACCCGACCCGCTCGCGCTCGACCGGCAGCTCTGCTTCGCCCTCGCGGCCACGAGCCGGAGCGTCATCGGGCTGTACCGCGACCTGCTCGAGCCGATGGGCCTGACGCATCCGCAGTACCTCGTGATGCTCGCACTCTGGGAGCAGGACCCCCGGTCGGTGCGCGAGATCGCCGGCGAACTGCGGCTCGACTCGGCCACCCTCAGCCCGCTGCTCAAGCGGCTCGAGGCCTCCGGCTACGTCCGCCGGACCCGCAGCGCCGCCGACGAACGGCAGCTCGAGGTCTCGCTCACCACGGCCGGTCGGGCACTGCGCGACCGCGCACGAGCGGTCCCCCTGGCGGTCGCGGACCGGCTCGGGTGGCCGTTGGAACGCCTCGAAGCGCTCAAGGACGACCTGACGGAACTGCTGGAGCGGGTCGACCAGGTGTGATCCGGGGCCGATGGTGCCATAATGGTTCGTGCACGAACGAAAGGATGCACCGTGGGTCGCTTCGGCAAGTGGTACGAACGGTGGAACACGACGCTCATCAACAAGATGGGTCCGTCGCAGATCGGCGCCGGACATCCCGAGGGGGTCGACGACCGGTCAGTGGACCGCGGCTGCCCGATCTGCGGCAAGCCCCTCTCCCGGCACCAGGTCATCCGCCCCGAGGGCCAGGTCCGTTCGTCGACCCTGGTCTGCCCGCGCGACTGACGGCGGGAATTGCACCGAGCAACACGACGTTCCAGTCCCTCGTGAAGCTCTTCGAACCCACCTCCTTCGGCGCCCTGCGCCTGTCGAACCGCGTCGTCATGGCCCCGCTCACGCGCACCCGCGCCGGTGAGCACGGCATCCCGAACGACCTGCTCGTCGAGCACTACCGTCAGCGTGCGGGCCTCGGCATGATCATCACCGAGGGCACCTGGCCCGTGCAGGAAGGCCGCTCCTACCCCGGGCAGCCCGGCATCGAGACCGACGAGCAGATCGCCGGCTGGCGCCGCGTCGCCGACGCCGTGCACGCCGAGGGCGGCACCATCGTGATGCAGCTCATGCACGGTGGCCGCGTCTCCCACCCTGACATCTCGCAGACGCCGCGCATCGTCGCCCCGAGCGCGATCGCCGCTCCCGGACAGACCCACACCGCGACCGGCAAGGCCGACATGCCCGTCCCCCACGAACTGACCACCGCCGAGGTGCAAGACGCCGTGCAGGGCTTCACGCAGGCGGCCCGCAACGCCATCGCCGCCGGACTCGACGGCGTCGAGGTCCACGGCGCGAACGGCTACCTGGTGCACGAGTTCATGTCCCCGGTCTCGAACACCCGCACCGACCAGTACGGCGGTTCGCCCGAGAACCGCGCCCGCTTCGCGATCGAGGTCACGACCGCCGTCGCCGAGGCCGTCGGCGCGGACCGCACCGGCATCCGCCTGTCGCCCGAGCACGGCATCCAGGGCGTCATCGAGGACGACGCGGCCGACGTCCGCGCGACCTACACGGCGATCGCCGAGGGCCTCGCCCCGCTCGGACTCGCGTTCATCGACGTCCTGCACGCCGAGCCGACCGGCGACCTCGTGCAGCACGTCCGTCGCACCGCGGGCGCACCGTTCATCGTCAACTCGGGCTTCAGTGCGATGACGACACGTGAAGAAGCGATCACCGTCGTCCACGACCAGGACATCGCCGACGCGATCGCGGTCGGCCGTCCCGCCATCGCGAACCCGGACCTCGCCCACCGCTGGGAGCAGGACGCGGAGCTCAACGAGCCCCGCCCCGAGCTCTTCTACGGTGCGACCGCCGAGGGCTACACCGACTACCCGTCGCTGGCCGAGGTGCGCGCGACCGTCTGACGCTGCGCGCGGATCGACACGCGACGCGCGCTGCGTCGAGGTTCCACGACACCCCGCGTGCGTTCCGTCGAGGTTCCGATCAGGACGGTGCGTGCCCGCGAGGTTCCGAGATCTCGGAACCCCACGGGGTGGGGGCGAGCGAACGACGGACGGGAGGCCCGTGGCGAGACCGCCACGGGCCTCCCGTCTTCTCGCGTGCCGTCCCAGGGCGTGACGCGCTTCTCGTAGGATCGTCGCAGTGAACACTGCAACGCCGGGCGAGCGGGGCCCCGCGCACCGCGCGCGCGACACGACGCGGTGGGACATCCAGGGCCTCCGCGCGTTCGCGGTGCTGGCCGTCGTCGTGTACCACCTGTGGCCGCACGCCCTGCGGGGCGGGTTCGTCGGGGTCGACGTCTTCTTCGTGATCTCCGGGTTCCTCATCACCGGACTCCTGCTGCGCGAACAGGTCGCCACCGGCACGATCCACCTCGGCCGGTTCTGGTCACGCCGGGCCAAACGCCTGCTGCCGGCCGCGTTCCTCACCATCACCACCACCGGCGCAGCGGTCCTGATCGCCGTGCCGAGCGCACTCTGGGGGCAGTACGGCCGCGAGCTCATCGCCTCGACCGTCTACCTGCAGAACTGGGAGCTGGCGGCGAACTCGGTCGACTACCTGGCCTCGGCGGACGACCCCTCACCGTTCCAGCACTTCTGGTCGCTGTCGGTCGAGGAGCAGTTCTACATCGTCCTGCCGCTGCTGCTGATCGGGTTGGCCGTCGCCGTGCGCGGGCGCCTCTCGACGCTGACCACCGCACGGCTGCTGCTCGGCGCGGTCGTCGTGCTGTCCCTGGTGTGGAGCATCGTGCAGACCAGCACGAACCCCGGCGTCGCGTACTTCTCCACCGGCACCCGCGCGTGGGAGTTCGCCCTCGGCGGCCTCGCCGCGACCGTGCACCTGCCCGAGGTCCGCACGGAAGTCGCCCGGCGGGTGCGCATGATCCTGACGAGCGTCGGCGCCGTGGCCCTCGTCCTGTCCTTGTTCGTCATCGGGGCGGAGACGCCGTTCCCCGGGATCGCCGCGCTGCTCCCCGTCGCCGGCGCGACCCTCGTGGTGCTGTTCGGCGGACGCACCGTGTTCGAGTCGATCGGCGCGCTCGGCCCGGTCGCGTTCACCGGACGGATCTCGTACGCGCTGTACCTCTGGCACTGGCCGCTCGTCGTGATCCTGCCGATCATGCTCGGGCGCCCGCTCGACTGGGCGACCAGCACCTCGGTGCTCCTGGTGTCGGTCGGGCTCGCCGCCGTCACGACCATCTGGTTCGAGGAACCCGTCCGCTTCTCGACCTGGTTGCGCGATCTGCGGCCCCGCGGGGTCGTCGCCCTCGGCGTCATCTGCACCTTCACGGTCGTGACCCTCGGCGCCTCGACCCTGACCGCCGTCTACGTGCAGGAGGTCCACGCCGAAGGCGCCACCGAGCAGCTCACGAAACAGCTCGCGACCGAACGGGCACAGGACGACGAGTCCTGCATCGGAGCAGCCGCACGGATCAGTTCCGCCGACCCCTGCGTCGACCCGGCCCTCGCCGACACACGGATCCCGGCCCCCGCCGCGGCCGAGGACGACGACGCGAACCGCCCCGAGTGCTGGAACGGCACCTTCCGCACCTGCGTGCTCGGCAAGGCGACCGGCTGGTCGAAGCGCCTGATCGTCATCGGCGACTCGCACAGCAACGCCCTGCTCGGCGCCTACGAGAAGATCGCCGACGACAACGGGTGGCGCATCGACCTGGCCGGCATCGGCGGCTGCTACCTCACCACGGCGCAGCAGAACTCGGTGAACGCCGGTGCGCTGCGCGGCTGCAACGCGTGGAAGCACGCGGCCATCGACTACGTCCGCGCCCACCGCGACGCCGACGCCCTGGTCGTCACCCACTCCGCCACGCAGATGCCCGTCAGCCTGCCAGCCGGAGCCTCGCGTGACATCGCGACCCGCAACGGCCTCGTCGACGCCTGGGAGCAGGCCGCCGGCGACGAGCTCCCCGTCATCGCGATCCGCGACAACCCGGTCCCCCGGCCCGACGTCATCGCCTGCGTGAGCAAGATGTCCGGGCCGACGAACCCGTCGTGCGACCGGCCCCGCTCCGAGGCGCTCGCCCAGACCGACTCGTCGATCGAGGCCGTGCGGGCGTTCAAGGCCGCCGGAGGACGAGCCGGGGTGATCGACCTGACCGACTACTACTGCACCGACACGACCTGCCCCGCGGTGATCGGCGGCGTGCTGGTCTACCGGGACACCACGCACATCACGGCGACGTGGGCGACGTCGTTGGAGCCGTACCTCGAGCGCGGGTTGCAGAAGCAGCTCACGGCGCTCGGGCGCTGAGCTGGGCGCGGCTCGGAACGCTGAACCCCGAACGCGGGCCACCGCTGCTGGCGCCGTCGCTCTACTCTTGGGCCGGACCTCGCACACCCGCAACTCGCCACGTGCGCCGACTGAACGGAAGACACCCGTGACCGACCTCGCCCCCGAGCGTTCCGCGCCGGCTGCTTCCGCCCCGGCCGCCTCCGCACCGGCCGCCTCCGCCCTGAGCACGGACGGGACGCCCGGACTCGCGCCGCTGAGCCTGCTCGCCGTCGTGGCGATCGCACTCGCCTTCGTCGCCCCGATCGGCGGCGTCGTCGTCGGGTTCATCGCGCGGCGCGAGGTCCGACGGACCGGCGAGCGCGGGGACGGACTGGCGTTCGCGGCCATCCTGATCGGCGCGACGCTGACGCTGTTCGGCGTGCTCGTCCCCGGAGCCCTCGCGCTGTCCGGCGTCATCGACTCGACGATCCACCTCTGGGACTGACTGGTCGCCCCGTCCTTCCACTGGCCGCGGGCCGCCGGCTGCTGGCCACCGCGCTCAGGAGTGGCCGCGCCCGATGACGGCGTGCCGCACCCCGCCCGCCGGCGCCGGAACGTCGCCGGCGAAGCGTGGGATGACGTGCAGGTGGGCGTGGAAGACGGTCTGGCCGGCGGCGGACCCGTCGTTGAACCCGACGTTGTAGCCGTCGGGGTGGTGCTGCTCGTCGAGCCGGGCCTTCAGCAGCGCCACCATCCGGGTCATCGCGGACAGCTCACCCTCGGTCGCATCGAACCAGCTGGTGATCCGCCGCTTCGGGATGACGAGCGTGTGGCCAGGTGACACCGGGTGTGCATCGAGGACCGCGAAGACGAGCTCGTCGTCCGCGACCCACTGCGCGCGAGGTATCCGTTCGAACACGGACGTCGTCGTCATGTTCCCCATCCAACCTCGCCGTGCTTCACTCGGACCATGACCACGACGACCGTCCTCGCCTCCTGTGCCGTCGGGAACGTCGACTGCCACGACGACACCGCGTCGATCGACCTGCTTCCCCTGCTCGTCGTCGTCGCGCTCGTCGTCGTGGCGCTGGTCGTGCTGGGGATCGCGCTGCTCGGGCGTCAGCGTCGGTGATCTGAAGCGGGTCAGACGCTGACGATCTCCACCTGCCGAGCGGGAAGAGCGCCGTGCGTGGCAGACGCCAAGCGTGCTGGGAGCACGATGCCCCCAACGCAGTGCGCCAAGTGGTCGAGGAACGCTCCGACGGTGCTCGACGAGCTGGGTTGCTCGCTGGGTTCGCGCATGTCCTCTGCTGCACGCACGTCGAGCGCACCGTCGACGTCCATGACGGCGATCCGACGGATGCCTCGCTCCGCCCGCACGAAGACGTTGGCGTACCCGCCGACGTTCTCGATCCGACGCAGGAGCACCGGCAGGCGTTCGTGCTCGAGTGCAACGACGACAGGACAGTGTCCGTCGACGTCGACCACCTCGAGTAGGAGATCCGCGAAGGCGCCGACCGCGAGCGCGCGATCGACCTCGACGCGGAAGATGTCGAGTTCACCCATCTCAGTCATCACTGCCTCTCATGCCTGCAGGAAGCTAGACCCGGTCGCACCTGATCCCCGAGGAATTCGCATGCAACATTCGAACTCGCGCACGAACCACCAACGACGAAGGGCCCCGGCGGAATCCGCCGGGGCCCTTCATCTGTTCGGTGTCATGCCGTTCAACCGGCACTGTGCGCTCGAAGGGACTCGAACCCCCAACCTTCTGATCCGTAGTCAGATGCTCTATCCATTGAGCTACGAGCGCGTGGCCTTGCGGCCGTGGAAGACTCTACAACAGCTCCGGCCCGGGCGCCAATCGAGGCCGCCCGACCGCTCCACCCGGCGTGTCGCGAGGCGACTGCCGAACCCCCGGCGTCACAGCGCCGCGGCCTCCTCGCCGAACACCTCGGCCAGGAACACCCGCAGTGCCTGCCACGATCGGCGGTCGGCGCGCTCCTGGTACTGGGCGCCGTGGTCGGGGGCATCGGTGCCGGGAACGGCGAATGCGTGCATGGCCCCGGCGTAGGTGACGACCTGCCAGTCGACGCCGGGCTCGGTGCGCATCTCGTCCTGCCACGCGTGCACGGCGTCGTCGGGCACGATCGGGTCCGCTCCCCCGGTCAGCACGAGCAGCTTCGCCCGGATCGCCGAGGCGTCCGCGGGGTCGTGCGTGATGAGCCCGCCGTGGAACGACACCGCACCGACGAGGTCCGCACCGGTGCGCGCGAGCTCGATTGCGGTGGAGCCGCCGAAGCAGTACCCGATCACGACGATGCGGGCGGGGTCGACGTCGGGGTCCTGCCGCAGCCGCTCGAGTCCGGCGGTGGCACGTGCCCGGAGCAGCGGCAGGTCCTGGTAGTACGAACCGGCGACCTGGCCGGCGGTGTCGTCTCCGGGCCGGACGCCGGCGCCGTAGATGTCCGCGCCGAAGGCCACGTAGCCCAGGCGGGCGAGCATCGTCACGCGCGCTTCGACGTGCTCGTTCACGCCGTGCCAGTCGTGCACGACCAGGACGGCGGGGCGGGGCCCGGCGATGGCCGCGTCCTTCGCGAGCACGCCCAACAGGTCGGTGCCGTCGTGGTCGTAGTGGACGGGCTCGACACGGATGTCGGCACCGGCGGGTTCGGGAACGGTCTGCAGGACGTCGTCGATGGTGGTCACGTCGTCCGACGCTACGCCGCCGTCCGGCTCAGGCGTCGATGTTGTCCCAGTCCTCAGGACCGCTCGACCCGGCCGGGTACTCGTCGAGGGGCGTCGTGCCGGCCTTCCACGCCTCGAGGAACGGTCCGACGACCTTCCAGCCCTGCACGGCGCTGTCGCCACGGACCGACAGGGTCGCGTCGCCTTCGAGCACACCGGCCAGGACCTCGCCGTAGGCGCTGAGCCGTCCGGGGTTGAACGTCGTCTCGAGACTCGTGCGGTCGATCGTGTACGGGTCGCCGGGTCCGTTGACGTTGAGCTCGAGCTGCATCTCGTCCGGGGCGATCCAGATCCGGAGCCGGTCGGGTTGGGCGGCGCCGGACAGGCCGACCGGCACCTGCGGGGAGTCCTTGAACGTGATGACGATCTCGCGGCGCTGCTTCGCGAGCGCCTTGCCGGACCGCAGTGTGAAGGGGACACCGGCCCATCGCCAGTTCGCGATCTCGAGGGTCAGCTGGGCCAGCGTCTCGGTGCCGAGGGACGGGTCCACGCCGTCCTCGTCGGCGTACGACGGCAGCTTGCGGTCACCGACCGTGCCCGCGGTGTACCGGGCGCGCTTGCCGGCGGCGACGACGTCCCCGCCCCAGGGCCGGACGGCACGGAGCACGAGTTCCTTCTGGGTCCGCAGGTCGTCGGCGTCGATCGACGCCGGTGCCTCCATCGCCACGACCGCCATGACCTGGAGCAGGTGGCTCTGGATCATGTCGGTGAGGGCACCGGCCTTGTCGTAGTAGCGCGCGCGTCCCTCGAGCCCGAGGGTCTCGTCGTACACGATGTCGACGCGTTCGACGTGCTGCGAGGACAGCAGGGGCTCGATGATGCGGTTCGCGAAGCGCAGCCCGATCAGGTTGAGCACCGTCGACCGGCCGAGGAAGTGGTCGACCCGGTGGATGCGCTCCTCGGGGATGAACGAGTGCAGCAGGTCGTTGAGGTGCTCCGCGCTGGCGGCGTCGGTGCCGAACGGCTTCTCGAGCGCCAGGCGGGTGCGCTTCGGCAGGTCGAGGTGCGCGAGCTGTTCGCAGCTCTTCTCGGTCACGGCCGGGGGCAGTGCGAAGTAGATCGCGGGGTCGTGGTCGCAGGCTCCGAGCAGCGCGCGCAGGTCGTCGGCGCTCGTGACGTCTGCCTTGCGGTACGAGGACGCGTCGATCACGGCCTGCAGCCGCTCCGACAGCGACGAGTCGCCCTCCGCCCCTTCGTCGCCCTCGTTCTTCGACGCCTGCGCGTTCTCGAAGGACTCGCGCACCTGCGCCTTCCAGTCGGCGTCGGAGAGGTCCTCGACACCCGCCCCGATGAGCTGGACGTCCCAGTCGTCCTTGACCTCGAGCAGGGTCGCGAGACCCGGCAGGAGCAGGCGCTTGGACAGGTCGCCGCTGGCTCCGAGGATGAGCAGGCTGGTCTGGAGGCTCGACATGCCTCCGACCGTACTCATCGGCCCCGGTGGACGGCCGGGCCGCTACGGTGGTGACAGTTCGGCGCGAGGGAGCACCATGAGCAGTGGGTACGAAGGACGACGCCTCCGCGTCGTCGTGATCGGCACCGGCATGATCGCGGGGGTCCACGCCCGCGCGGCCCGGGCCGCCGGTGCCGAGGTGCTCGGGGCGCTCGGCCGGAACGCATCGCGCTCCGAGCAGGTCGCGGCGCAACTCGACCTGCCTCGTGGGTACGCATCGCTCGACGACGTCATCGCGGACGCCCCCGACGTCGTGCACATCTGCACGCCGAACGACCAGCACCACCCGCAGGCGATGGCGGTCATCGCCGCGGGCATCCACGTGGTGTGCGAGAAGCCCCTCGCGATCGACCCGGCGCAGGCCGCCGAACTCGTCGCCGCGGCGTCGGACGCCGGTGTCGTCGCCACGGTGCCGTTCGTGTACCGCTACCACCCGATGATCCGTGAGATCCGCGCGCGCATCGCCGACGGCGACCTCGGTCGACTGCTCGCCGTGCACGGCCACTACCTGCAGGACTGGATGCTCGATGAGGACGCCTCGAGCTGGCGGGTCGACCCGACCTCGAGCGGGTTGTCCCGCGCGTTCGCCGACATCGGTTCGCACTGGTGCGACCTGGTCGAGTTCGTCACCGGCGAGCGCTTCACCTCGGTGTCCGCGGCGACCGACATCGTCTACCCGACCCGGCCCGCGGCCTCGGGGCCGTCGTTCTCCGGCTCCCCGGACCCCGACCCGGTCGCAGACGCTGCGGAACGGGCCGAGGTCACCACCGAGGACACCGCGGTCGCGACGTTCCGCACCGGCACCGGCCGCATCGGCAACGTGGTGATCTCGCAGGTGGCCTCCGGCCGCAAGAACCGCCTGTGGTTCGAGGTCGACGGCACCCGGGGCAGCGCCGCCTTCGACCAGGAACAGCCCGAGTCCGCGTGGTTCGGCAACGAGCGTGGTGCGCAGATCGTCGTGCGCGACCCGTCGCAGGGATACCCGGACCAGCGGCGTCTGGCGATCGTGCCGTCCGGGCACCCGCAGGGCTACCTCGACGCCTTCGCCGCGTTCGTCGCCGACACCTACACCGCGGTCCGCACCGGTGTGGCCCCCGACGGCCTGCCGACCTTCGCGGACGGCGCACGTTCCGCCGACATCATCGACGCCGTGATCACCAGCGCGGCCGAGACCACGTGGCGGGAGATCCGGTGAAGCTCGGCATGCTGACGGCCTGCCTGCCCGGCTGGACCCTCGACCGCATCGCGGACTTCGCCGCCGAGCAGGGGTACGAGCGGCTCGAGGTCGGCGTGTGGCCCGGCACCGGTGGCCGCGACTTCGAGGCAGCGCACCTGCCCGTGGCGACGTTCACCGACGAGGACGCCGCTGCGACCCGTGACCTGCTCGACCGAACCGGCCTCGAGATCTCGGCGCTCGCGTACTACGAGAACAACCTGCACCAGGACCTCGCCCGGCGCGAGGAGATCCGCACCCACCTCAAGCACGCGATCGATGCCGCGCAGGTGCTCGGCGTGCCGTACGTCGGCACGTTCATCGGCCGTGACATGAGCCGCAGCGTCGTCGACAACATGCGGATCGGCGACCGGGTCCTCCCCGAGCTCGTCGACTACGCCGGCGAGCGCGGTGTGCGGTTGATCATCGAGAACTGCGTGATGGAGGGCTGGCACCCGGACGGCTACCCCGGCAACCTGGCGTACTCCCCCGAGCTCTGGGGCTGGGTCACCGGCCTCGGCTTCGGTCTGAACTGGGACCCGTCGCACCTGACCTGGATCGGCATCGACCCGGTCGAGACGATCCTGCCGTTCGCCGAGCACATCGTGCACGCCCAGGCGAAGGACCTCGAGCTCTTCCCGGCGAAGCGCGACGCGTACGGGTTCTTCGGCAAGGTCGACAAGGGCGACGACCCGTGGGACATGGGCTGGTGGCGCTTCCGAGTACCGGGCCGTGGCGTCGTGGACTGGCCGCACGTCGTCGACCGCCTGTACGAGGCCGGCTTCGACGGCACCCTGTCGGTCGAGCACGAGGACCCGCTCTGGGGCGGCACGGACGAGAAGGTCCTCGAGGGGCTGCGCATCGCCCACCGCACGCTCCGCCCCCTCATCGCACAGGACCCTCAGCCCATGTGAACGTCGTGTGACGACTTCGACCCGACACTGGCGGGTCGGCTGTGCATCCTCATAGGTTCTCCGACGATGAACCTCCACTCCTCTCCGCGCCGCCGACGGCGCATCATCAGCGGCGCGGCCTTCGCCACCGCGGGTGTGCTCGTCGCACTGTCCGTCCCCTCCACCGCCGTCGCCGCCGAGGGCGACACGACGATCGACATCATCGACGTCAACGACTTCCACGGCCGCATCGAGTCCGAGGGCACCACCGTCGACAAGGCCGCCGGTGCGGCCAAGCTCGCCGGTGTCGTGCAGTCGTACCGCGAGGCCAACCCGAACACGATCTTCGCCAGCGTCGGCGACAACGTCGGTGCCTCGACGTTCACCTCGCTGATCCAGCAGGACGCCCCGACGATCGATGCGCTCAACGCCATGGACCTCGACGTCAGCGCGATCGGCAACCACGAGCTCGACAAGGGCCAGGACGACCTGACCGGCCGCATCGAGGACCGGGCCGACTGGTCCTACGTCTCGGCGAACATCGTGGAGCAGGGCACGACCGACCCCGCGTTCGAGCCGTACTCCATCGTGGAGAAGGGCGGCGTGAAGGTCGGCTTCATCGGCGCGACCACCGAGGACCTCATCCCGGGGCTCGTCAGCCCCGGCGGTGTCGAGGGCCTCGCGATGGCCCCGATCGTCAGCCAGGTCAACGAGTACGCCGACCAGCTCACCGACGGTGTCGACTCCAACGGCGAGGCCGACGTGCTCGTCCTGCTGGTGCACGAGGGTGCTCCCACGAACGCCCTCGCCGACGCGACCGGGTCCGGCGTGTTCGGCACGATCACCTCGGGCGTCTCGTCGAAGGTGTCCGCGATCGTCTCCGCGCACACCCACGCGACCTACAACCACCAGATCGCGGGTCCCGACGGTACGACCCGCCCGGTGATCCAGACCGGTTCCTACGGCGTGAACTACGGACACCTGCAGCTCACCGTCGACGCCGACAAGCAGCTCACCGGCATCACGTCCGAGGTCAAGTCGGTCAACGGCGAGACCCGCGTGCCGGCCGATCCCACCTCGGTGGACGCGGTGGCCGACATCGTGACGGCTGCGAAGGCCGTCGCGGACGTCGAGGGCAGCAAGAAGCTCGGCGAGATCACCGGCGACCTGCGTCGTGCGGTGCAGTCGGACCGCACGACCGAGAACCGCGGCGGCGAGTCCGTCCTGGGCAACTCCATCGCCGAAGTACAGCGCTCCGCGACCGAGCGCAACGGCTCGCAGATCGCCTTCATGAACCCCGGCGGGCTGCGCACGGACATGGTCTACGCGTCGAGCGGCGCCGGTGACCCGGACGGCACGGTGACCTACAAGGAGGCCGCGCTCGTCCAGCCGTTCGCGAACACCCTCGTCACCGAGGACATGACCGGCCAGCAGATCAAGGACGCCCTCGAGCAGCAGTGGCAGCCGGACGGCCTGCCGCGTCCGTTCCTCAAGCTCGGCGTCTCGGACGGCTTCGCGTACACCTACGACCCCGAGAAGGGCCGTGGCGAGCGCATCACCGGCATGACCTTGAACGGCGAGTCGATCGCCCTCGACGACACCCTCAAGGTGACGGTCAACTCGTTCCTGTCGACCGGTGGCGACAACTTCGCCGCCTTCGCGACCGGCGCGAACATCGCCGACTCGGGCCAGGTCGACCTGCAGGCGCAGGTGGACTACTTCCTCGACAACCCGACGGTCACCCCGCCGTCCGACCAGCGTGCCGTCGGCGCCACGGTCACGCCGACCCCCGAGGGCGGGTTCCAGCCCGGTGACGAGATCACGATCGACCTGTCGTCGCTCGTGTTCAGCAGCGACGACCCCGCTGCAGCCGGCACCGTGTCGGTGAGCGCCGGAGACGTCGAGCTCGCCACCGCCGAGATCGACCCGACGATCGTCGACACGAACGACGAGCAGGGTCGCGCGACGCTGACCTTCGCCGTGCCGACCGTCGAGTCGTCCGCCGACGCAGCGACGGTCCGGACGGCTGCCCGTGCCGCCGCGACGACGGACGAGCCGCTCGTCGTCACCCTGCCGGGCGGCCAGACGATCACGCTCGCCGTGACCATCCCGCTCGCCGCGGCCGTCGACCCGACGGACCCGACGGAACCCACTGACCCGACCGATCCCACGGACCCGGCCGACCCGGGCGCGGGCGACGGGGACGCCCCGGGCGCCGGCAACGGCAACGGCAACGGCAACGGCAACGGCAACGCTCCCGGAACGGGAACGGGCACCGGCACGGACCTGGCGGGCGACCCGTCTGACTCGACGAACGCCGGCGGTGACCTCGCCTACACGGGCGCGGACCTGACGGCGCCGGGGATCGCAGCGGGCTTGCTCCTGCTGGCGGGCATCGCGGCACTCGTCGCCGTGCGCCGGAAGCGCGCACGGACCGACGCGAGCGTCCAGACGGACTGACACCGGGCCTCCCGTCCGACACGAACGGGCCGTCTCACCACCGTGAGACGGCCCGTTCCGTCGCGCCGGGAGGCACGGATCGCGTCCGGCGCGCACCGCGCGCGGATCCGCTGCCGCGCTCCCTGTCCCATAGCAGCGCTGGCACTGCGGATCCGGGGATCAGCGGGGTACTGTCGGGCTTGTCGCATCGCGACGCGTCGCGCCGGGTCGCCTCTCAGGTCGGCGGTGGTTCCGTTCGACGAGACTCCGCGACGCGGGCGCCCTCCGCCTCCAGGGAAACGGCGGAGGGTGCCCACCCTCCCGTCGACGTCAGCGCGCGCCGTGCACGCTCAGCGGAACAGCTGCTCGCCGATGTACGACCCCTTGCGCGGTGCCGGCGGGATCGCGAACACGGCGGACCCGATGTGCGAGATGTACTCGTTCAACCGATCCGAGGCGCCGAGCTTCCGCTGCAGCTGCGTGAAGTGCTCCGGGTCGTTCATGTACGCCAGGAACAGCAGCCCGGCGTCGAGCTGGCCGTACTCGTTGAGGCCGTCGGTGTAGTTGTACGGACGACGCAGGATCTTCACGCCGCCGTTCGCCTCGTGGGCGGCCAGGGCGATGTGGGACGTCGCATCGATCTTCGTTGCACCGTCCTTCCCGGTCGCCGCGAAGTCCGGCGTCGTGTGCTCGGTCCCGCCGGACAGCGGTGCGCCCTCGATCTTGGTCCGACCGAACACGCGCTGCTGGTCGCTGACGACGTCGGCGTCCCAGATCTCGATGTTCATCCGGATCTTCCGCACCACCTGGTAGGTGCCGCCGGTCATCCACGCCGCGCCGTCGCCCGGGTCGTCGACCCACACGAAGCGGTCGTGGTCCTCGTCCGTCGTGATGTTCCTGGTGCCGTCCTTGAAGCCCATCAGGTTGCGCGGCGTCGTCTGGTGCGGGCCGGCCGACGCACGACCGAAGCCGAGCACGGTCCACCGCACGGTCGCCGTCCCCCGCGCCATCCGGGCCAGGTCGCGGACGGCGTGGTACGCCACCTGCGGGTCGTCGGCGCAGGCCTGCAACGACAGGTCGCCCCCGGTCAGTCCGGCCTGCAGGTTGTCGCTCGGCAGCCGAGGCACGTCGGCGAGGTCCGCCGGACGCTTGTCGGCCAGACCGAAGCGTTCGTCGAACACGCCGGGGCCGAACCCCACCGTGACCGTCAGGGACGCCGGGCCGAGGTCGAGCGCCTCACCGGTGTCCGCGCCGACGCCGTCACCGTGCGCGGGTTCGACGCTGCCGACGGTCTTGCCCGCCTGCAGCTGCGCGATCGCCGCGGACCAGCGGGCGAGGAGCACCTGCAGCTCGGTCGCGACGCTGGTGGACAGGTCGAAGGTCATGAAGACGCAGTACCGCTGGGGTGCGGTCTGCACCCCGCCCTGCGGCTGCCGTGCGGCGGTCGCGTAGAACGGGTGGCTCTGGGACAGGTCGATGGACTCGTCACCGTTGGCGGCCGCCGTGAGCGGGTTGACCCCCGTCGCGGCTGTCGCGCCGCCGATGCCGACCGCGGCGCCCGCCCCGGCTCCGGCCGCGGCGAGTCCCGCGCCGAACAGCCCGCGCCGGGAGACCCCGGTGCGGGCTGCACGGTCGTCGTCTGGCTGCGTCACGCGGTGGCGACCTTCTCGGCGAGGCGGGACAGCGGGTCCTGCAGGGCCTGGATCTGCTGCGAGATGCGGTTCGCGTCGGACGTCTTGGTCGCAGCGTCCCACGTGTCGAAGCCGCCGAGGTCGTCGGCGTTGCGGTAGCCGTCCATCATCGTGTTCGTCGCGTCGAACTGCTTCGCGATCTGCTTCGTCAGGGTCGGGTCGAGCTTCGTCAGGCCCGGCTTGAGGTACGCGAAGGCCTGACGGGCACCCTCGACGTTGGCGGCGAGGTCGACGAGGTCGATGTGGCTGTACGCCTCTTCCTCACCGGTGACCTTGTTCGACTGGACCTCTTCGAGCAGGCCGGCGGCACCGTTCGCCAGGTCCTCGGGCTTGTAGTCGAGCGTCGGGACGAGCTTCGCGAGCAGCCGCACGTTCTCGGTCAGGTCGGCCGCGGTCTTCTTGGTCGACGCGGTGATCTCCCCCGCCTGGAACAGGTCCTTCTCGACCGCGTGGAACCCGCTCCAGCCGACGGCCGGGTCGAGGTTCGAGGCGCGCATGTCGATCAGGTAGTCGAGGTTGCCGGCGTTGTCGGTCGCCTTGTGGCCCTTCTTGACGAAGCCGTCGACGTCGCTCTCGACGTGCTCGTAGAACGGGCGGGCGTTCGCGTAGTCGGTCTTCGCGGCGTCGAGGTCGCCGGCGTCGACGTCCTCCTGCAGCTGCTGCACCGCGGTGACCATGTCGGTGACCTGGCCGTCGACGTAGTCGGCGTAGCCCTTCGTGCCCTCGTCGAGCAGGGTGGCGGCGCTGCTGTTCGCGGTCGAGGTGACCTTGCCCGTGACCGTGAAGTCGGTGAGCTCCGTGTCGGCTCCGGGGCAGTACACCTGGTACTGCCCACCGCTCAGGGTCGCGGTGAACTGCACGGCGTCGAGGCCGGGGGCGAGGTTCTCCTTCTCGCCCAGGATCCGCTGGTCCTGCAGCAGTTCGACCTCGGTGATGGCGGTCGAGGACTCGTTCTCCACCGAGAACGTGACCGGCCCGGCGGGGACCTTCGTCTCGGAGACCTTGCACTGGTCCGAGCCGTCGTTCGTCAGGGTGATGGTGACGCGCGAGACCTTCGCGGCGTCGGTGGAGCTGTCGGAGGCACCGTCGGAGCTCGCGCAGCCGGTCAGTGCGAGGGCGGTGACGACGCCGAGGGCGCCGAGGGTGATCAGGGGTCGAACGGGCTTACCGAACGGCATAGTCGTTGCTCCTTGCAGGGTCCCCGGCGGGTGGGCCGCGCGTCGGGACGGTTTCGGGGGTGGGGTTCACGGGTGCCGTCCGACGACGGCGGTCACGGAGCGCGAGCAGCGCCTGGGCGGCGGCTGCGACGCCGAAGGCGATCGGCAACCAGGCCTTCCAGAGCAGCAGCTCGGCAGCCCGCGTGTCCGCGGTCGCCACCGCAGTGGCGGACCGCTCGACGCGGGAGTCGGGGACGGACCACACGGAGCGGTCCAGGGTCGTGGTGCGCGCGAACGGGAGGCCCCCGTCGCTCAGCGTCAGCACCGTGCGTTCGTCGCGGGTGGCGTCCAGGACCCCACCACCGACCGTCCACAGGGTCACGGTGTCGCGCACCGCCCAGCGGGCGGTGAACGGGCCGGGGTTCGTCGACGGCGAGACGCCGACCGGGATCCGGCCGAACAGGTCGACGAGGTCGTCGAGCGTCAGCGTGGCGGGGCGGTCCGCTGCGGTGGCCGACGTGCGCACCCGCCACCGGTCGGCGGCCACGCCCGCGCGGGTGAGGCGGCGGTGGGCCGACGTCGGCAGGGTGAGCCGTGCCTCCTGGCCGGTGGTGGTGCCGGCGACGCGGAGGACGCCGGACGCGCCGTGGACGTCCGCCGAGACGGAGGTGGCGTCCCCGCTGACCGCTGCGGTGCGCGGCAGGTCGACCCCGCCTGTCGGCACGGCGATCGCCAGTGCTGCGGCGGCGACCGCGAGCGCACCGGCGATCGTCGCGCGGATCGCGGGGACGCGTGCCGCCGACGGACGCCAGGCGCGGGGCCAGAGCGTCAGGGCGAGGACGGGCACGACGTACAGGACCCAGCCGAGCACCTCGATCACCCGGGGATCCGGCGGTATGCCGAGCACGCCCGTGACGAGCGCACCCTGCACCGAACCGTTCGGGGCGAGCCAGGACAGGTCGACGGTCCGCTGCTGCCCGATGACGATCCACCCGGCCTCGTGCGCGCGCCGGAGCACCGTCAGCACGAGCCCGCCGGCGACGAACACCAGGAAGACGCCGGTGCCGGTGAAGAACTTCGACAGGTTCAGCCGGACGCCGCCGGTGTAGATGCCGTACCCGACGACGACGGCGCCCGCGATGCCGATGACCGCGCCGAGGGCGGCGAGACCGGTGTCCGACGACGCCTGGAAGGTGGCGAGGAGGAAGACCGCGGTCTCGAAGCCCTCCTTGAGCACGGCGAGGAAGGCCATGCCGGCCAGCGCCCACGCGGTGCCGCGGCCGAGCGCCTCGGTCGCGCTCGCCTCGAGTTCCTTGGTCAGGGTGCGCGCGTGGGTGCGCATCCAGACGATCATGCCGGTGACGAAGACCACGGCGACGATGCCGATGATCGCCTCCATGCCCTCCTGCTGCGCCTGCGGCAGGGCCTGCTCGACGACCTGCAGGCCGAACCCGACGCCGATGCTGAGCACGACGGCGACCCCGACGCCGAACCACATGGGGGCGAGGGGGACACGGTTGCGACGCAGGAACGCGGCGATGATGCCGACGATGAGCGTCGCTTCGAGGCCTTCACGGAGGCCGATGACGAGGGTGGCGAGCATGACGTAGGTGAGGCTAACCTAACTGCCGTTCGGCCCGCCAGTCGTTCGGCGTGGGGTTTGATGGTTCTCATGAACCTGCTGTCCGTCCAGGGCCTGGCGTCGGTCACGAACGTGCTCGACCTCGCCGGGGTGTTCGCGTCCGCCCTGCTCGGTGGATCGATCGCCCGGGCGATGGACTTCGACCTGTTCGGCTTCCTGGTCGTCGGCTTCGTCTCGGGGCTCGGCGGCGGCATGCTGCGCGACACCCTGCTGCAGAACGGACCCCCGGTCGCGCTCGTCGACCCGCTCTACGTGCCGGTCGCCCTGGCCGGGGCACTCATCGCCTTCTTCGTGTCGTTCTCCGAGATCACCTGGGACCGGCTGTTCACGGTGCTCGACGCGGCGGTGATCGGGTTCTGGGCGGTGGTCGGGGTGCAGCGCACCTACGACGCCGGCCTGGAGTGGCCCGCCGCGATCATCATGGGGACGATCACGGCGGTCGGCGGCGGCGCGATGCGGGACCTGCTGCTGCGCCGGGTGCCCGCGGTGTTCGGCGGGAACGCGCTGTACGCCACCGTGGCCGTCGCGGCGTCGGTGGTGATGGTCGTCGCGTCCGCCCTGGGGTCGCCGTCGATCGGGATCGTGGCCGCGATCGCACTGTCGCTCGGTCTGCGCTGGGGTGCGGTCCGCCGCGGCTGGGGACTGCCCAACGGTCGTGACTGGCAGCCGAAGTCGACGCTCGGCTCGCTGCTGCGGCGCGGGCGGAGCCTGCGACCCGACGCACTCCGGCTGCTCCGACGCCCCGGACGGCGCACGGGAGCGGGCAGTGTCCGCGAAGAGCACGAC
Source organism: Curtobacterium sp. MCJR17_020 (assembly GCF_003234365.2). Classification (NCBI taxonomy): domain Bacteria; kingdom Bacillati; phylum Actinomycetota; class Actinomycetes; order Micrococcales; family Microbacteriaceae; genus Curtobacterium; species Curtobacterium sp. MCJR17_020. Next base: position 3,057,890 of record NZ_CP126260.1, read on the forward strand.
ACGGCAACGGATTCCTCGTTCGACGACTGAGGGGTGTCATCTGTCGGTGCTCCGGCGTAGCATCCCTACCGTCGGGTATCGACCCGGCTCATGTCGTCCGCACCGAACCGACGCGACCCGAACGCGGCGGTTCCGCGCAGACGTGGTGATGGGGGCTTCGCTGATGCCGCGCGTGATCAGACGCGCGGCGCGGCAGGTCTCCCACCCCCAGCTCGCCCGCCCCGGCTCCAGCACCGGTGGCCCCGCCCCCAGCAGGAACGATGAACGACGACGTCTCCGACTCCCCCACGCCGCGGACCCCACGGGCCGAGGTCCGAGAACGTCTGCTCATCGCCGGCGCTGCCGTCTTCGCCGAACAGGGCGTGCACGGAGCGCGCCTCGACGACGTCGCCGCACGCGCCGGGTTCAGCAAGGGCGCGGTCTACTCGAACTTCTCGTCGAAGGAGGACCTGCTCGCGCAGGTCATGCAGCGCGGGACGAACCTGGTGCTCGGGTCGCTGCAGGAGCTCATCCGTGCCGACATCGCCGCGGCGGACATCGCGGACGTCGTGCGAGCGGCCTTCGGACGGCACGACCAGCGCGCGCAGTTCGCCCTGCTGTCGGAGTTCCGCGCCTACGCGATCCGGCACACCGACCTGCTGCCCGAGTTCGTGCGGCAGCGACGGGTGCTGCAGGACGGTGTGCACGAGCTGGTGCGACTGTGGTTCGGGGCGCACCCGGAGGTCGACGCCGGCATGCCGCTCGACGTGTTCGCCACGGCGCTCGTCGCCGCCAACGTCGGGGTCGTGTTCGACGGGCCCGCGCTGCCGGGGGTCGACCCCGGCGAGGTCATCGCCGCCCTGGTCGAGGCGGTCGTCCGCCGCCGCTGACCCGGCGGCCGCGGCGCCCGGCGCGGCGCCCGGTGCGGCGGCGTGGTGCGGCGTTGACCACTCGGTGCGAGCTTGTTGCGCCGCACGGAGTGGTCAGCCTCGCACCAGCCGGGACTCCGCCGTCAGGCAGGGCGACGGGAGCGCCGACGCCCCTCGTGCGACCACGCGGACGACGGCAGCAGGCTCGGCGGCAGCAGGCGCGACCGCAGCACCCTCCCACCGGAGACCGAGGCGTCGAGGGCCTCCCGCGCCTGCTGCACGTGCCGGACGAGCGCCTCGCCGTCGACCGCTGCGACCCCGCCGGCCGCGAACCGTTCACGGTCGACGGCATCGACCACGGCGTCGAGGTGCGGGAGCGCCGAGGCCGGCAGCACCGGACGGAGTCGCCCGAGGACGGCCCGGGCGGTCCGGGCCGCAGCCGCTGCGTCACCGGGCGGCGCCAGCCCCGGGGCGTAGCCGTGGTCGGCGACGTCGTCGAGGGCCTCACGCCAGGCGTTCACCGCTGGTGAGCGCCCCGCGGCGACCGCGGACAACCGCGACCGCCGTCGGAGCGCTCGGACGAGTCCGGGGGCGACGAGCAGCGCGAGGACGAGTGCCGTGCCGAACAGCAGGCCGGCCGGACCACTGCCGCCCGAGGCACCGGCCGCACCGGGCTGCGCCGACGCCGAGGGGGTCGGCGTCGCCGAGGACTCGGCGGGGGCGGACTGCTCGGGCGCGGGCAGCGGGGACTCGGGCGTCGCCGCGGTCGGGGTCTCCGTCGGTTCGGTCGAGGGCTGCGCTGCCGCGTCGGAGTCCGGCGTCGGCTCGAACGCGACCCATCCGGCCCCCGTGATGTACAGCTCGGGCCAGGAGTGCAGCTGCCGGTTCGACACCGCGTACTCGCCGTCGGGCTGCGCCGCCCCGGCCCGGTACCCCACCGCGATGCGGGACGGGATGCCGAGCGTCCGGGCCATCACGGCCATCGCGGACGAGAAGTGCACGCAGTAGCCCTCGCGCACCTGCAGGAAGGTCGAGACGACGTCCATGCTGTCGCCGTCGTAGCCCTGCTCGACGGGGGCCGTCTCGGAGTAGGTGAACAGGTCGCTGCGGAACCACTGCTCCAGGGCGCGGGCCTGGGCGTAGTCGTCGGACGCGGCCCCGGCCACCCGCTCCGCGGTCGACGAGATGATCGCGGGCAGGTCCTTCGGCAGCGTCAGGTCGGTCTGCAGCTGGTCGCCGCTCGGCGCGCGGAACCCCCGACCGTCGGCGCGGGACAGGACACCCGAGGCCGCGACGGCGTCGAGGTACGCGTTCGCGAAGGTCGAGGCACCGTAGACCTCGTACGTCGCACCGCGCGGCGTGGCCGGACCGGTCGACCGCACGGTGCTCGAGGACCCCATCCAGCGCCACTGCGACAGGTCGAGGTTGGTGGAACGCGACTCGATCGACACCGCCCCGGACGGCACCGGCAGGTACGTGCTCGACAGCCCGGTGATCCGGACCGTGACGTCGCCGCGGGTCGCCAGGCGGGGGTTCACACCCTCGGCCCACTGCTGCTGGTCGGCGGTGTCGGCCTCGGCGGCGTTCGTCACCGTCGGCACCCAGTCCCCGGTGCCGAACTCGTCCAGGTTTGCGAGCTTGAGGTACTCGGGCTGGCCGTCGGACGACCGGTAGCGGAGCACCTCGAGTTCACTCGGCTGCCGCAGGTCGTTGCCGAGCTCGAGCAGGGTGCCGGGTCGCCCGGGCTGGATCGGCGACTGGATGGCTCCGGTGACGCCGGACAGCCAGCTCGCGTTGAGCGGCACGATCGCGGGCAGGCCGATCGCGACGACGAGCCCGATCGCACCGACGACCGCGGCCGGGACCGCTCGCTGCACGGGTCGGACCGACAGCCACAGCAGGGCGAGGAAGGCGACGGCCGTGGTGATCACGAGCGCGGTGCCCGCCGGCTGTCCGGTGATGATCCCCGGGACGATGAGGATGACGAGTGCGGGCGCGGCGGCGAGCGACGGGATCCGTGCGATCGCGGCGAGGAACAACGAGACGCCCGCCACCCAGGCGATCGACACGGTCACGACCAGTCGGATCGCGTCGGTCTGCGGCAACGGCGCGGGGTTCAGGCGGATGGCGGCGAGCGTCTCGCCCAGCGCCCCGTCGGCGTCGAGCCAGCCGAGGGGTTGCACGTCGTTGACCAGGGCGGCGGCGCACGAGCACAGCACGAGGGTGGCGACGAGTGCCACGAACCGGACCCCGGGGGCCCGGCGACGCACCGCGAGCATGACGGCCACGAGCACCGCGACGACCACGACGCCGGACACCCACCAGGCGGTGCCCTGCACGAGCGGGCGGATCGCGAGCGCGGCGATGAGCACGGGCACCGGGGCGAGCGCGACGACCCAGGTGCTCGGGGTGTCACGGGTGTCGTCGTCGCGGTCCAGGACCTCGCGCACGTCGACGGGGCGACGCGACTGCGCAGCCGCGCCGCTCACCGTGCGGCTCCCGACGCGGTCGCCCCGGCGACCGGCACCACGAGGGTGCGCCACCCCCCGCGGTCGAGGATCCCCCGGACCACCGGGTCCGGCGGCACGATCGTCGCCACGATCCCGCGGCTCGATCCGCTCGTCGCCGTCACGAGTTCAGCCGCTTGCTCGGCGGTGCAGTTGCCGGTGACCACCGCGGTCATGCCGTGCACGTCCCGCCCGCGCACCTCGGGCAGGACCTCGGTGACCGGACGGGCGTCGCTGCGGAGCCGGACGTCCGCGAGTCCGACGAGCACGTCGGTGAGGCCGCCGACGTCGCCGGCGTGCCGGGTGCTGCCGGACGGTCCGTCGCTCACGAGCACGACGCGCGAGGTCCGGGCGGCGAGGGCGCGGGCGACACTGGCGGCGACGACGACGGCGTGCTCGAAGGCCTGGTCACCGCCCAGGTCGGACAGCTCCGCCAGGTCCTCACGCCCGAGGCCCTGGTAGGACTCGCGCCGGACGTCGAGCGCGATGACGGCCTCGGGCGGTTGCGCCTGCGTGGTCTGCCGGACGTGCAGTTCGCCGCGGCGAGCACTCTGCGCCCAGTGCACCCGACGGATGGGGTCGCCGGGACGGTACGGCCGGAGTTCGCTGTCGTCGGCGGACCCGCCCTGCCCGACCCGCCCTTCGTCGGCGGAGACGGCCCCGGCGAGGGCGCCGGTGTCGATCGCGGCGAGGGGTGCGCTCGCGGGGACGACGACGACCTCTTCTGCCGACACCACCGGGCGGTCGATGCGGAGCAGACCGAAGGGGTCCTCGACCCGGATGGTGACCGGTCCGACGAGCGTGCGGCCGCGGTGCATCGCGAGCGCCTCGACGTCGAGCACCGCTGGCGGGACACCCGGGCCGACGAGCGCGTACGTCTCCGCCTCGGACGCACTGGCGAACGCGTCCTCGAGCTGTTCACGGACGAGCAGGGTCGACCGCGGGCCGATCGGCAGGCTGGTGCTGCCGAGGGTGATGCGCTCGCGGTAGACCTCGCCGACCTGCACGATCGCGCGGGCCGTGCTCCGGCTGCCCCGGAGCGGCGCGGCGACCACGAACGCCATCACGATGCCGAGCACGACGAGCACGAGCAGCAGCAGCCCGGCCGAGACGGCGACGCTCGTCGTGCCCACGAGCCCGCCCCCGATCAGCCCGATGCCGATCGCGATGACGGTCCAGCCGCGCACGGTCGGACGGGGGAACGGCGTGCGCCGGAGCAGGGACAGCCCACGGCGGCCGAAGCGCCCGAGCGTCGAGCGCGCGGCACCGGTGCGCCGCAGCAGCGACGACGGTGCCGATCGGCCGGGCATCAGGAGCGGACGGGGGTCGCCGTGAACGGAACGGCGGTGTCGGAGACGATGCGGACGACGATCTCGCGCACGGTGTCCTCGCCCGTGCCACCGAGCCCGCGCGCCACCGGCACGAGCCGGTGGGCGAGCACGATCGGTGCCAGGGCGGCGACGTCGTCCGGCGTGACGAACGGCCGGCCGAGCAACGCGGCGTGGGCACGGGCCGCCTGGGCCAGGTGCAGCGTGGCGCGGGGGCTGGCGCCGAGCACCAGGTCGGGGTGGGTGCGGGTGGAACGGACGATCGCGATGACGTACGCCTCGACGTCGGGGGCGATGTGGACGTTCGCCACGGCCTCGATGATCCCGTGCAGGGTGGCCACGTCGACGATCGGACGCAGGTGCGACAGCGGGTCGCCGCCGCCGCGGTTCGCGAGCATCTGCCGTTCGGCGTCGACGCTCGGGTACCCCATCGTGATGCGCGCCATGAAGCGGTCACGCTGGGCCTCGGGCAACGGGTACGTGCCCTCCATGTCGATCGGGTTCTGCGTCGCCACGATCATGAAGGGGCGGTCGAGCAGCCGGGTGACGCCGTCGACCGTGACCTGCGACTCGGCCATCGCCTCGAGCAGGGCGGACTGGGTCTTCGGGCTGGTGCGGTTGATCTCGTCACCGATGACGACGTTCGCGAACACCGGCCCTGGTGAGAACCGGAACGTGCCCGAGGACTGGTCGAAGATGTTCACCCCGGTGACGTCCGAGGGCAGCATGTCGGACGTGAACTGGATGCGGTTCACGGAGCCACCCACCGAGGCGCCGAGTGCCTTCGCCAGGACCGTCTTGCCGACGCCGGGGACGTCCTCGACGAGCAGGTGCCCCTCGGCCAGCATCACGGTGAGGGCGGTGCGGATCGCCTCGGTCTTGCCGTCGATCACCGTCGAGACGGACGCGACGATGGCGTCGCCGACCTCTCGGATGCGCTCGAGGGGGAAGGCGGGGTCGGTCGGCTCCGGCACGCAGGGCTCCTCGTCTCGGGACAGGTGTCGTGCATGCTACATCGGTCCGGTGACAGCGCCCGGTGGGCGTGTCACCGATGCGCACTGGACGGGAGGCCCGTGGAGCGTGCGCCGATCGGCGCACGTCCCACGGGCCTCCCGTTGCGGATCACGTGGTGCGTCTCAGACGCGACTCACGCGCGCGTCGCGAGCGCCGCGTCGGCTGCGAGCAGGACCTTCGCGGCGACCGCGACCCCTTCTTCACGACCGAGCTCGGTGTCCTCGTGCTCGATGTTGACCCACATGTCCGGGTCCACCTCGCGCAGGGCCTCGAGGAACGCCGACCAGTACGCCTCGTCGTGGCCCTTGCCGAGCGCGACGAAGTCCCACGCGGACGGCTTCGGCCACTCGTTGGCCCACTCGTCGCCACCGAGGTTCGTGCGCGGCTCGTCCGGCAACAGCCGACGGAACGAGTTGTCGAGCACGCCGTTGATGGCCGCGTGCGGGTTGATCCGGACGTCCTTCGCCGCGGCGTGGAACACCAGGTCACCGAGGTCGCGGACGACCGCCACCGGATCCATCTGCTGCCAGAACAGGTGACTCGCGTCGAGTTCGACGCCGGTGTTCGTCAGCCCTCCACGTTCCACGAGCTCGCGGATCGTCGCCGGGTTGAACACCACGTTCTGCGGGTGCAGCTCGAGCGCCACCTTGACCCCGTGCTCCCGCGCCAGGGCGTCGATCTCCTGCCAGAACGGCACCGCGACGCTCCACTGGTACTCGATGACGTCGAGCGCGGCGGAGTTCCAGGCGTTCACGATCCAGTTCGGCCGGGTGCCGCCGGGCTCGCCCGCCGGCAGCCCCGACATCGTGACGACGCGGTCCTGGCCGAGGCGGGCTGCGAGCCGGATGCTGCGGCGGACGTCCTCCGCGTGCTGCGGCCCGATCGTGGGGTCCGGGTGCAGCGGGTTGCCGTTGCAGTTCAGGCCGGCGATGGACACCCCGGTGCCCTCGAACCGGGCGAGGAAGGCGTCACGTGCCCCGTCGTCGTCGAGGATCGCGTCGATGTCCGGCACGTGCACCGGCGGCAGGAACCCGCCGGTGTTCAGCTCGATGCCGGTCAGGCCGTTGCCCGCGATGGCGGTCAGGGCCTCGGCGAGCGGTCGGTCGTGGAAGATCGCGTTGTACAGACCGAGCTTCATGCGTGCGCTCCTTCGGTGGTGCGGACGGTCTCGGTCGGGCGGACGTCCAGCGATGCGCCGCCGGCTGCGGCGGACCGTGCCACCGCGTCGAGGATCTCCATGTTGTGCACGCCGTCGTCGAACGTGGCGTTGGCCGGCAGCGGGTCCGCGACGCCGGCGACCTCGTCGAGGAACGCGCGTGCCTGGTACTCGAACATCTGGTTCTGCCCCCAGCCGACACCGGGCGCGTCCATCGCCATGCCGCCTGCGACGTAGGGGTGGTCCGGGCCGAGGACGACCTGGCGGTACCCGCCGAGGCGGGAGCCGTCGGACTGCAGCGCGAGGCCGATCTCGGAGGCACGCTCCTGGTCCCACCGGGCAGCACCGTTCTCGCAGAAGACCTCGACGACCAGACCGTTCGGGTGTGCCGTGGCGACCCGCGACACCTCGAGCGAGCCCACCACGGAGCCGTCACCGAAGCGCGCGTTGCAGGTGGCGTAGTCGTCGTTCTCGACGTCCGCGAACTCCCCCGTCAACGGGACGGCCTGGCCGCGCAGGGCGAACCCGGCGGCGATCGGGCGCTTCGTGATGGCCGTCGTGAACATGCCGCCGTTGACGCTCTGCACCTCGCCGGCCAGGAACTCGGCCACGTACGCCAGGTGCGAGCCGACGTCGGCGAGGGCTCCGGTGCCGGGAGCACCCGCGAAGCGCCACGAGAAGGGCACGTCGGGCGACGAGCCGTAGTCGGTCCAGTAGCGGGCAGAGACGTGCAGGACGCGGCCGAGCGTGCCGTCCTCGACGAGCTGCTTGATCGCGGCGAGGCCCGGGGCGCGGCGGTAGGTGAAGCCGACGCGGGCGACGAGCCCGCGCTGCGATGCCTCGGTGGCCGCGGCGGCCATCGCCCGTGCGTCCTCGAGCGAGTCCGACAGCGGCTTCTCGCACAGGACGTGCTTGCCGGCGGCCAGCAGCCCCTCGACGATCTCGCGGTGCAGCGTGTTCGCGACGACGATGCTCACGACGTCGATGTCGTCGGCCTCGGCGACGGCTCGCCAGTCCGTGTCGTGGCGGGCGTAGCCGAAGCGCTGCGCAGCCTCGGCCGCGAGGGGCTCGTACACGTCGCCGATCGACACGAGCCGCACGGGCGGCAGCGTCGGGGCGAAGAGTGAGGGTGCGTTCCGCCACGCGGCCATGTGGGCCTTGCCCGCCATGCCCGCCCCGATGACGGCGACGCCGATGCTGTCGCTCATGGTTCTCTCCTTCGAGAAGTCCGGTCCGATTCTGGAACGTTCCAGAACGTGTCGGTAGACTGTAGCCCGACCACCCCATGTCCTGTCAAGGAGCCGCGTGTCACGACCCCCGACGATCATCGACGTCGCGACCCGTGCCGGCGTCTCGAAGTCACTCGTCTCGATGGTGCTCCGCGACGACCCGGGAGTCTCCGACGCACGCCGCTCGGCCGTGCTCGCGGCCGCCGCCGAGCTCGGCTACCGCCCCAACCGCGCCGCCGCGATCCTCGCCGGCACCAGGACCCGCACCGTCGGGGTCATCGTCGACGACTTCCGCAACCCGTGGTTCGTCCCCCTGCTCGACGGCATCCGCGACGCGCTCGCACCGCACGGCCTGCGGCTCACCCTCGCGGACACCCGTGCGAACGCCCACCTCGACTCCTCGCCGTTCGACGACCTCGTCTCACTACGGGTCGACGGCGTCGTCCTCGCCGCCGAGGGGTTCCCCGACCTCGTCGTGCCGGCCGACACCCCCGTCGTCGTCGCCGGCGCCCGGGCCGACGTGCCCGGCGAGCTCGACGTCGTCGCCTCGGACGAGGCCGCCGGCGGCCGGTTGGCAGCGGATCACCTGATCGGACTCGGTCACCGCCGCATCGTCCACGTCACGGGTTCGGGAGGCCCGGCTGCGGTCCGCCGCGAGGGCACCGTCGCGCGGATGGTCGCGTCCGGCATCGCGCCGCTGGTCTACGGCGACGGCCCGACGTCCGAGACGACCGGGTACGAGGGCACCCGCCGCGCACTGCGGGACCACCCGGACCTGACGGCGGTGTTCGCCGCGAACGACGTCATGGCGATGGGCGCGATCGCCGCCGTGCGCGAAGCCGGACTCCGGGTCCCCGAGGACGTCTCGGTGGTCGGCAACGACGAGACCCCGCTCGCCGCCTCACCCCTGCTGCGGCTGACCACGGTCGACCCGCACAACGACGAGGTCGGGCGGCTCGCGGTCGCGCGGTTGATCGACTGCATCGGCTCGTCGGGGTCGGAGTCGGGGTCGGGGTCGGGGTCGGGGTCGGCGGAGCCGATCCGGACGCTCGTGCCGCCGACGCTCGTCGTGCGGTCCACGACGGCGCCGCCGCGGGCCTGAGCGTCAGCGGCGCCCGTCGGCGAACGCCACCCACCTCCCCTCGGACACGACCTCGACCGTGCCGTCGACGACCGTGATGGCGGTCTGCTCGTCGATGGCGTAGGCCGGGCCGCCGATGTCGGCAGCCCACCGCTCGGCGTGCCCCAGGGTGTTCTGCGGGAACGCATCGAGGTGCGGGAAGACCGAGAAGTCGACGACCCCCAGGGTCCGGTCGTCCGGCGCGGACGACCACGCGACGAAGGACGAGCCGATCCGAGGCGTCATCACCATGCTCCCGGCGCTCACCCCCACCCAGACCGTGTCGGGCAACGACGGCAGCACGTCCGCGAGCCCCGACTCCCGCACCCAGTGGGCGAGGTAGGTGGCGTCGCCGCCGTCGACCAGCAGCACGTCGGCCTGCCGCACCCAGGCCGTCCACCGTTCGACGCCGATCGTCGGCAGCGCGGTGAGCTCCAGGACGCCCACCGATGCCCAGCCCAGACCCGCCAGGTACTGCGAGTCGGGACCCCCTGCCAGCAGGCCCCGCACCGAGCCGGGTCCGCACATGGGGTGGCCCCACTGCGCGGTCGGGATCACCAGCGCGTGGCTGTCCTCGACCGGCCTGCCGAGCAGTTCCACGAGCGCGGCGCGGATGCTCGGGTTCGTGACGCCCCCGGACGTCAGCAGGAGCTTCACGTCGCCTCCCGGCTCAGGTGCTGGCTGGTCCATCTCAGGATCCAGCGCGACCGACCGCCGCGCAACGCCTGCGTCAGACGGTGGCGCCCTCGAGCCGGTCGACCGCGACCGCGAGTTCCTCGAGCTCGGGGACCTCGCGCGCTTCGGCGAGCGCCCCCTCGAGCGCAGCGGCGTGGATCGGCGTGGCCGCATCCAGCAGCCGCTGTCCGGCGTGGGTGAGCTCCGTGTAGAGCCCACGGCGGTCGTCGGCGCAGAGCACGCGGGTGAGGAGCGCACGTTCCTCGAGTCGGTTGACCAGCCGGGTCGTGGCGCTCGGGCTGAGGGCCGCGGCGCGGGCGAGCTGCTGCATGCGCATGTGGAAGCCGTCCTGTCGGCGCAGCGCATCGAGCACGGTGTACTCGACCACGGACAGGTCGACGTCGCGCAGCGCGCGCTCGAGTCGCGTCTCGATCAGGCCGTGCAGTGCCGCCAGGGTGCGCCAGCCGTGGGCGCGGACGGCGGTGGAGGTGTCGTCGACGGACATCGGGCTCCTTCTGGTCGGTTGCAGGGTCGGGGGCCGCGGTCGGCCGCGGGGGTCGTTGCGAGCGCGTGCAGTTGCTTGCGCTGATACCCCGCGTGTGCAACTATCGATACCGCGCGTCTGCAACAACCAGCGTACGCGGCACTGCGCCACCGCACAACGGAAGGAACCCCATGCCCGCGGGACTCATCGCCCTCGCACTCGGCGGCTTCGGCATCGGACTGACCGAGTTCGTCATCACCGGCCTGCTGCCCGAGGTGGCCGCCGACTACGGCGTCACCGAGACCACGGCCGGCTGGCTCGTCACCGGGTACGCACTCGCCGTCATCGTCGGCGCCCTCGGCCTGACCGCAGCCACCACCCGGCTCCCCCGCAAGCCCGTCCTGCTCGGACTGCTCGTGCTGTTCATCGTCGGCAACACGCTGTCGGCGATCGCACCGACCTACGAGGTGATGATGTCCGGACGCGTCATCGCGGCGCTCTGCCACGGAGCGTTCTTCGGCATCGGCTCCGTCGTGGCCGCGAACATGGTCGAGCGTTCCAAGCGCGCGTCGGCGGTCGCCCTGATGTTCACGGGACTGACGGCGTCGAACGTGCTCGGGGTGCCGTTCGGCACGTTCCTCGGCCAAGCGCTCGGCTGGCGTTCGACCTTCTGGGCCATCGTCGCCATCGGCGTCGTCGCCCTGGTCGGCGTCCTCGTGCTCGTCCCCGCCGTCCGCCAGGTCGAGACGCCGTCACTGTCCCGCGAGCTCGGCGCCTTCCGCTCCGGCCAGGTGTGGCTGTCGCTCGGCATGACCGTGCTCGGCTACGGCGGGATGTTCGGGGCGTTCACCTACATCGCGTACACGCTGACTTCGGTGTCCGGCTTCCCGTCCTCGGCGGTGCCGTGGCTGCTCGTCGTGTTCGGCGTCGGGCTGTTCGTCGGGAACTTCGTCGGCGGCAAGCTCGCCGCACGCTCGATCGACCGGACCCTGCTCGTCGTGCTCGTCGCCCTCACCGTGGTGCTCGGGCTGTTCGCCCTCGTCGCGACCTCGCCCGTGCTGACCGTCATCGCCCTCGTGCTGATGGGCGCCTTCGGGTTCGCGACCGTGCCGGCCCTGCAGACGCGCGTGATGCAGTACGCGGACCACGCGCCGACCCTGGCGAGCGGGGCGAACATCGCCGCGTTCAACCTCGGGAACGCGCTCGGTGCCTGGATCGGTGGGCTCACCATCACCGCCGGCCTCGGCTACACGTCGCCGATCTGGGCGGGCGCCGGGATCACTCTGGCCGCCGTGGGCCTGACGCTCGTCGCGATGGGTGCCGTGCGGCGTGGGCGTTCGCGCGGGGCCGGCGAGCTGACCTCGACAGGGAGCGTCGCGACGGCCTGACGAGACCACTCCGGAGACGACGAAACCCCGGTCCGATCGGACCGGGGTTTCGTGGAGTGCGGAGACGGAGGGATTTGAACCCTCGGTCCCCTAGAGGGGACTCCACCTTAGCAGGGTGGTGCACTCGGCCGGACTATGCGACGTCTCCAAGCACTCTCGCGAGCGCTTCGACCACCATACAGGAGGACCTGGCCACTCTCGACCCGACCGCACCCCCGCGCGTGGCACGGTCGCAGAACGCGGGTCCCCCGAAGTGGGGACACCTCGGGGTTGTCCCGACGTACCCCGGTGAATAGCATCATCGAGACGCGGCGATCACATTCCGGGGCTCGTCCCCGTAGTCGCGACACAGCACCGACGTCGCTCTCCGAGCCGGGCCCGGCGCGCCCGGTTGCCTGGCGCCCGCTCGGGGAGCGGCCCCTCTCCGGCCGTCCGGGTTCCCGAGACTCGGGCTGAACGCCCCGAGACTCGGGCTGAACGACGGAACTCGGGGCGCGGCGCCCGAGAAACGTCGCCTACTCCGAGTCTCGGACTCAGAGCCGGAGCCCCCCGGTCAGTAGCCGAACGCCTTGGAGCAGGTCTCCTGGTCGGCGGACTGCCCCTCGAGCCCGTCGATGGTCTCCGGCGTCGCGGATGCCGTCGGAGCAGCGGCGGCCGGCGACGACGGCGCGGCAGCCGCGGGTGAGGACGCCGGAGCCGACGGCGCAGCAGCCGCGGGCGACGAGGCAACAGCGGACGGCGCCGCCGCGTTCGTCTCGGACCCGATCCCCGTGCTGTCCTCCCCCAGGGAGAACGACTGGTCCGCCTTGATCTTCGCGAACAGCCGGTCGGCCAGGTACGTCGTCGGCTGGACCTTGCCCTCGTAGACCCCGGTTCCGCCGGTCGTGCCCGGGTACTGCACGAAGTTCACCTGCGACAGCGGGAGGTCCTGCAGCGCCCGACCCATCTGCACCATCGTCCCGATGTCGTTCAGGCTCTCGGACAGCTGCATGTTCGACGCCGCGGCGCGGGCCAGCTTGTACAGGGTGGTCGGCGAGGTGAGGGTGTCGTTCGACTTCACGGTCCGGAGCAGCGACGACAGGAACACCTGCTGGCTCGAGATCCGCCCGAGGTCGGAACCATCGCCGACGCCGTGCCGGGTCCGGAGGAACGCGAGGGCTTCGTCGCCCTGCAGCGTCGAGGTGCCGGCGGGCAGGTCGAGCCCGGTGTAGGGGTCCTCGATCGGCTGCGCCACGCAGACCGGCACACCACCGATCGCGTTCGACATCTCGATGACGCCGTTGAACGAGACCGCGGCCGAGTACTGGATGTCCAGGCCGGTGAGCCCCTGCACGGTCTGGGTCACGCAGTTCAGCCCGCCGTCGCTGAACGAGGTGTTGATCGGCTGCGCGGCCATGGCTGATGCGGTGCCGGAGCCGTCGGTCTTCTTGCACGCGGGGATCGGGGTGACGAGGTCGCGCGGGATGCTCACCGCGGTCGCGTTGGTGTGGTCGGCCGATACGTGGAGCAGGATGTTGACGTCGTTGAGGGTGGCGTCGCGCTCCCCGAACTCCGCGGACTGGTCCGGGTCGTTGTCCGTCCCGACGACGAGCATGTTGAAGCCACCCTTGTACGCGCTGAGCGACGGGGCCTTGGTGCCGTTCGACCGCGGCGCGGGCTGTCCCTCGATCTGCACGCCGTCACCGAGGTCGTCGGTCACCTGCTTCGCGGCGATCGCGGCGACGGAGGCGGTGCTGACGAGCGCGACTACGGCCACGCTCGCGACCAGCGCAGCGACGGTCCGGAAGGGTCCGGACCGTCGGAGACGTCCGTGCCGTGCGATCCCGACGGCTCGGTTGAGGCGATGGGAGCGATCGCGGACGTCGTTCACGGGCTCTCCTGTCGTCGGTGGACGCGCCGGGTGGCAACCGGTCAAGGCTGCCACGGAGATCCCTGGCGATCCAGTGCGGACGTCGTCGGAGCGAACCCACCGATCCGCCGTCGACCCCCGGATCCGCGGGGCTCGATGCCGACCTGTACGAACCCGCAGCCGGAGCGGTTCAGGAGGCCACGGCCACCCGGAACCGGTCCGGCAGGGCGATGAGCGCCGCCGCGAGCTCGAGCAGCACCACGGCGCAGTCGTCGAGCGCGTCGCGCTCCGCTGCCCGCACGGCCTGGTCGACGAGGTCGAGTCGCCGCGTCCGGTCGACCACGGCGTCGATCCCGTTGGCGAGGGCCACGTCATCGGTGAAGAAGGTGTCGAGCACGGTGCGTTGCGACAGCATCCAGTCGGCGCTGACCGAGGCGCCGCTCCGGCGGAGGAACCACGCGGCGAGTTCGACGAAGGCCCCGGCCTCGGTCCAGCACTCGCGGAGCCAGGCCGGATCGAAGCGGTCGTCGTCGCCCGTGCCGCTCACCGGCGGGTCGACGACCAGGGCCCGTGCGATGCGCAGGCGCTCGGTCATCTGCCCGACGGTCCAGTGTGTGATCACCACGCCGACGTACCGCTGCACGGTGACGAGCTGATGGGACTCGAGGGAGACGAGGGCTTCGCGCACCGGCGTGCGGGAGACCCGCATGTCCTCGGCGATGGTGTCGAGGCGCAGGCGCTGCCCGCGGCGGTACTCGCCGCGCAGCACGTTGTCGAGCAAGCGGAGGAAGACCGCGTCGCGCAGCAGACTGCGCCGGAGGCCGTGGGGATCGCGGTCGCCCCGGCCGACACGCATCGGTGACTGCTCCATCGCGCCAGCCTCACGCACGGCGGTCGCCCTGGACGGCCGCACCGGCACCGTCGTGGATCGTCCTGGTGGGTGTCGCGCTGTGGAGGAGTGCCATGCCAGCACGCTGACACCCCGACGGCGGCCGCGCTAAACACTCTGAATACGGAATGTTGCATGGCTACCGTCGCTGTTCAGCGCCGCTGCTGCTCCGCGTCCCCGGTGAGGACGGACAGTGGCTGGGTGACGTCCTCGAGCCCCTTCCGCGCGGCATCGACCCCGAAGACCAGGGCTATCACCCCACCGCCGATCATCACCGCGGACCCGAGCAGGTACCCCCAGAAGAGCGGCTCCCGCGACGACCCGTCGCCGATGAAGGCACCGTAGATCAGCGGTGCGACCGCACCGAAGACCTGCGCGAGGGCGAAGAAGTACGAGATCGCCTGCGACCGCAGCTCGAGGGGGAAGATCTCGCTCACCGTCAGGTACGCGCTCGAGGCGCCTGCGGAGGCGAAGAAGAACGACACGCACCAGAAGGCCACCTGCACCGTTGCCGAGATCGCGTCGGCACGGAACAGGAACGCCGAGGTGGCCAGGACGAGCCCGGACACCAGGTACGTCAGGAAGATCATCTGCCGACGGCCCCACGTGTCGAAGAACCGACCGAGGATGATCGGTCCGAGCAGGTTCCCGATCGCGAACGGGAAGAAGTAGATCGACGTCTGCGCGGTCTTCAGGCCGAAGAAGTTCGTCAGGACGAGCGCGTAGGTGAAGAAGATCGCGTTGTAGAGGAACGCCTGCGTGATCATCATCGACGCCCCGACCAGGGTGCGCGTCGGGTACTGCTTGAGCAGCACGCGCGCGATGGTCAGGAACCCGACGCGGTCGGTCGGCGTGACGGTCATGGCCTTCGACTCGTCGACGTCCGGCAGCCGCTTGCCGGTGGACTTCTCGACCGCCTCTTCGATCTGGGTGACGGTCGCTTCGGCCTCTTCCTCGCGCCCGTGGGTCATGAGCCAGCGCGGACTCTCGGGGATGTGCCGCCGCAGGAAGATGATCGCGATGCCGAGCACCGGGCCGAGGAAGAAGCCGATGCGCCAGCCGATGCTCTCCGAGAAGTTGGCCGTGTCGAGCAGGTAGATGTTCGCGAACGCACCGAGCGCGGCGCCGCCCCAGTAGGTGCCGTTGATGGCGATGTCGACGTGACCGCGGTACTTCGCCGGGATCAGTTCGTCGATCGCCGAGTTGATCGCCGCGTACTCGCCGCCGATGCCGAGGCCGGCGACGAACCGGAACGCGGCCAGGAACCAGAAGTCCTGGGCGAGACCGGCGACGCCCGAGCCGATCAGGTAGATCGCGAGCGTCAGGATGAAGAGCTTGCGCCGTCCGAGCCGGTCGGACATGCGTCCGAACACCAGCGCTCCGACCACCTGGCCGACCAGGTAGATGGTGCCGAGGGAGGTCACCTGTTGCGTCGACAGGTCCAGATCGGCCTGGAAGCCCGCGTTGGAGACGATCTGGATCTCCAGACCGTCCAGGATCCAGGAGACCCCGAGTCCGACGACGACACTCCAGTGGAACCGTGTCCACGGCAGTCTGTCCATCCTGGCGGGGACCAGGCTCTTGATCGCCCCGTTCGTGCTGCTCACGAGAGGGGAACCTACGCCGAGATCGGCGAGATGGTTCACATTCGGTACGACGGGGCCGGCTCGGAGCCGGATCCCCCTATCGAATCCGGCTCCGATGCCGGAGCCCCAATCATTGCGGTGGCTATGGAAACCCACAAGCGGACGGGAGGCGCGCTGCCAGCTGGCACCGCGCCTCCCGTCCGCAACGGCGTAACGTCCAGAACGTGACCCGACCCGACATCCGCACGGTCGGCGAGCTCCGCACTTCTGGCCACGTCCAGAAGACGGTCCGCGCCGAGATCCGCGACAACCTGCTCACCGCGCTGCGCGCGGGAGACGACCCCTGGCCCGGCCTGCACGGCTTCGAGACGACCGTGATCCCGCAACTCGAACGTGCCCTGATCGCCGGACACGACGTCGTCCTGCTCGGCGAGCGCGGCCAGGGCAAGACCCGCCTGCTCCGCACCCTGCAGGGCCTGCTCGACGAGTGGACCCCGGTGATCACCGGCTCCGAGCTCGGCGAGCACCCCTACGAGCCCATCACCACCGCGAGCGCCCGCCGAGCCGAAGACCTCGGTGACGCCCTGCCGATCTCGTGGCGGCACCGCGACGACCGCTACGTCGAGAAGCTCGCGACGCCGGACACGAGCGTCGCCGACCTGATCGGCGACGTCGACCCGATGAAGGTCGCCGAAGGACGCAGCCTGGGCGACCCGGAGACCATCCACTTCGGACTCGTCCCCCGGGGCCACCGCGGCATCGTCGCGATCAACGAGCTGCCCGACCTGGCCGAACGCATCCAGGTCGCGATGCTCAACGTGATGGAGGAACGCGACGTCCAGATCCGTGGCTACGTGCTCCGACTCCCCCTCGACGTGCTCGTGGTGGCCAGCGCGAACCCGGAGGACTACACGAACCGTGGCCGGATCATCACGCCGCTGAAGGACCGCTTCGGCGCGGAGATCCGCACCCACTACCCGATCGAACTCGAGGACGAGATCGCGGTCATCCGGCAGGAGGCGCAGCTCACCGCCGAGGTGCCGGACGCGATCGTCGAGATCCTCGCCCGCTTCACCCGTGCCCTGCGCGGTTCGAGCGCGGTCGACCAGCGCAGCGGTGTCAGCGCCCGGTTCGCGATCGCCGGCGCCGAGACGGTCGCCGCGGCGGCCGTGCACCGTGCAGCACGCCAGGGCGAGCCGGAGGCCGTCGCGCGACCGATCGACCTCGAGACGGCGGTCGACGTGCTCGGCGGCAAGATCGAGTTCGAGAACGGCGAAGAGGACCGCGCGGACGAGGTCCTCGAGCACCTGCTGCGGACCGCCACGGCCGAGACGGTGCGCGCCCGGTTCCGCGGGCTCGACTTCGGGGTGCTCGTCGAGGCGCTCGACGGCGGGACGATGGTGACGACGGGCGAACAGGTCGGCGCACGAGCGTTCCTCGAGGGGCTGCCGTCGATCGGCGAGTCCGACCTGTACGACCAGGTCTGCGAACGCCTCGGTGCCACGAACGACGGCGAGCGCGCGGGTGCGATCGAACTCGCGCTCGAGGGGCTCTTCCTCGCCCGCCGCATCAGCAAGGAGTCCGGCGGGGGCGAAGCCGTCTATGGCTAGGCAGAACCGACGACTGACGCGGGACACCCGGTACGGGGCGTACACCGACGGACCGGATCCGCTCGCCCCGCCCGCCGACCTCGCCGAAGCGCTCGACGCCATCGGGCAGGACGTGATGGCCGGCACCTCACCGGAGCGTGCCATGCGGGAGTTCCTGCGCCGAGGCGGCCGGACGCAGCGCGGACTCGACGACCTCGCGCGCAAGGTCGCGGAACGGCGCCGCGAACTCACCGCGAAGAACAACCTCGACGGCACCCTGCAGCAGGTCCGCGAACTGCTCGACCAGGCGCTCCGCGTCGAACGCGGCGAACTCGCCCGCAACGTCGAGCTCGACGACGGCGACCGCGCCCTGGCCGAGGTGCAGCTCGACAGCCTGTCCCCGTCGCCGGCCGCCGCGGTGCAGGAGCTCGGCGGGTACGACTGGACGAGCCGCGAGGCCCGGCAGAAGTACGACGAGATCAAGGACCTGCTCGGTCGCGAGGTGCTCGACCAGCGCTTCGCGGGCATGAAGCAGGCGCTCGAGGGTGCCACGGACGAGGACCGTGCGGCGGTCAGCGCGATGATGCAGGACCTCAACGCCCTGCTCGAGGCGCACGCCCGCGGCGAGGACACCCAGCAACAGTTCGACG
Source organism: Curtobacterium sp. MCJR17_020 (assembly GCF_003234365.2). Lineage (NCBI taxonomy): Bacteria > Bacillati > Actinomycetota > Actinomycetes > Micrococcales > Microbacteriaceae > Curtobacterium > Curtobacterium sp. MCJR17_020. The sequence goes on from NZ_CP126260.1 coordinate 3,076,202, forward strand.
ACTTCATGGCGCAGCACGGGCAGTACTTCCCGTCGAGCCCCGCGAACGTCGACGAGCTGCTCGACGACCTCGCGGCACGGGCCGCCGCCGCCCAGCGCATGCGGAACTCGATGACCGAGGAGCAGCGCGACGAACTCGACGCCCTCGCCCAGCAGGCCTTCGGCTCCCCCGACCTGATGGGGCAGCTGTCCCAGCTCGACGGCAACCTGCGGTCCCTGAGGCCCGGCGAGGACTGGGGCGGATCCGAGCGCATGGAGGGCGACCAGGGGCTCGGGCTCGGCGACGGCACCGGGGTCTTCCAGGACATCGCCGACCTCGACGCCCTCGCTGACCAACTCGCCCAGTCCGGACCCGGCTCCGAGCTCGACGACCTGGACCTCGACGCCCTGACCCGGCAGCTCGGCGCCGAGGCCGCCGTGGACGCCAGGACCCTGCAGCAGCTCGAGAAGGCCCTGCGGAACTCCGGGGCGATGCGCCGCGGAGCGGACGGGCAGCTCCGGCTCACCCCGAAGGCCATGCGGCAGCTCGGCAAGAGCCTGCTCCGTGACGTCGCCGAGCGGATGTCCGGCCGACAGGGTGCCCGCGACATCCGGCAGTCCGGCGCGGCCGGCGAGCCCTCGGGCGCGACCCGGCAGTGGGCGTACGGCGACACCGAGCCGTGGGACGTCACCCGGTCGATCACGAACGCGCTGACCCGGACCGCGGCCGACGGGCGGGTGGGCCCGGGCGTCCGCCTGACCATCGACGACGTCGAGGTGCAGGAGACCGAGTCCCGCACACAGGCCTGCGTGGCGCTGCTCGTCGACACGTCGTTCTCGATGGCGATGGAGGACCGCTGGGTGCCGATGAAGCGCACGGCCCTGGCGCTGCACACGCTCGTCTCGACGCGGTTCCGCGGCGACGACCTGCAACTGATCGCGTTCGGACGCGAGGCCGAGGTCGTCGACATCGAGCAGCTCGTGGGTCTCGACGCGATGTGGGACAAGGGCACGAACCTGCACCACGCGCTGCTCCTCGCCAACCGGCACTTCCGGAAGCACCCGACCGCCCAACCCGTGCTGCTCATCGTCACCGACGGGGAACCGACGTCGCACCTCGAGCCGAACGGACAGGTGTGGTTCGACTACCCACCGGACCCCGTGACGATCGCACTGACCGTTCGGGAGCTCGAGAACGCCGGTCGTCTCGGCGCCCAGACGACGTTCTTCCGCCTCGGCGACGACCCGGGGCTGGCACGGTTCATCGACGCGATGGCGAAGCGGGTGGACGGCTCGGTCGTGGCTCCGGAGAACGACGACCTCGGCGTCGCCGTCGTGGGGTCCTACCTGGGGTCGCGCCGCGGCGGGCAGTCGTTGTTCGACTAGTCGCCGGGTCGATCCCGACAGGGGCTGTTGCGCGGGGTCCCACGGTCGTATGCTGAGCGCCACCACAGTTGCCCCGGACCCCGGCCGCCGTGATCGTTCTTCCCGCGCCGACCTCGTCGGCGTGCCGGAAGCGGTCGGCCGAGTGCACCTGATCCGTTCTCGACCGGTCGACTCCCGCGGGGTCCCGGCGTGCAACGGCGCACGCCACCGGACGCCACGGGTCTCCGCGTCCACGGATCACGGACGCGGACCGGTCGGTGGGGTCCGGACCCGACGGGCCCCACCGTCCCGGACCGGATTCGCCACGGCAGGCCGGGCCGCCGGCTCACGACGGGTGCGTCAGAACAACGGCCACGGCACCGCGGGGCCGTGGCCCGGCGGCGGCGGGAAGATACCGACGGCCCGCAGCGCCGCACACCGCGCGCGCACCGTGTCGACCTCTTCCGGCGTCAGGTGTTCGGCGAGTTCGTCGCCCAGGGCACCGCGGAGCGCTTCCGACACCCGGTCGAGCCCCTCGAGTTCGTCCGGCCCGAGCGGCTCGCCGATCCACCCCCACAGCACCGTGCGGAGCTTGTGCTCGACGTGGAAGGCCAGCCCGTGGTCGACACCGAACCGGTGTCCGTCGGGCATCGCCAGCACGTGGCCGCCCTTGCGGTCGGCGTTGTTCACGACGACGTCGAAGACGGCCATGCGGCGCAATGCCTCGGAGTCCTCGTGCACGAGCGTCACCGGCTGGTCGTGCTCGTCGATCGCCTCGAGCACGGGCAGCCACGGTGAACCGTCCGCCTCGGCGGTCTCGGGGGTGACCAGGTCGACGGGGTCCTGGTCGGGGTCGACGGTCTGCCAGCGCTGCACCATGCCGGGGCCGAACGGGCCGTCACCGAGCCATGTCGGAGGCACGATGCCCCAGCCGAACGCCTCGGACACCAGGTGCGCCGCGACCTCTCGGCCGGCGAGCGTGCCGTCCGGGAAGTCCCAGAGCGGGCGTTCCCCCTCGATCGGCTTGTAGACGACCGCCTCGCCGTCCAGCTCGGCCAGGAACGTCGCGTTCGAGGCCTCACGGATCCGCGCCGTGATGCTCAGTGAGCCGTCGCTCATGCGTCGCCGGGCGGACGGCCAGCGGCGACGATCTCGCGGGTGCGCTCGACGAACGCGCGTGCGGTGCCGACCGGGATCTTGACCTGGAAGAGCTCGTCGGGTTCGGGGATCTCGACCACCGCCTCGATCTCGAGGCCGTCCTCGCTCTCCTCGGACACGATCTCGACGTCGTCGTCGATCGGGTACGCCTCGATGACCACCTGCGCCGTCGACGGGTCGAAGCCCAGGCTCAGGGCACCGGCACGGAACTCGGGCTCCACCGGCTGGTCGAGCGGCTCGGGGTCGCGGAGTTCCGCGGGAGCGGTGTCCGGCACGCTGAAGCGGTTCGCCTCAACCGTGGCGACCTCGTCCAGCAGCTCGTCGATCTTCTCGGCGAGCACGGCGGTCTGCTCCTTCTCGAGGGTGACACTGGTGACACGCTTGCCGGAGCGGGCCTGCAGGTAGAAGGTGCGCTCGCCCGGACGGCCGATGGTGCCGACGACGAGGCGGTCCGGCCAGTCGAAGCCGTGGACGATGGAGGGCATACCCGCATTGTAGGAGTGCGGGCCTGCGCCCGTTCAGGGTCTGGCAGGGCCTGCCTCGGACGGGGCCTCCGGATGTCCGGCCCCGCCGCCGACCGCTGCGTCCCCGCCGGGCGCAGGAGCGGTCGCGAGCCACGACAGATCGCCGGACTCGGTGTTCGTCGCGACCACCTCGGGCCGGTGCTCGCCGTACCGCACGACCGACACCGACGCCGGCCCGACGCCGATGCGCTGGAACAGGTCGAGGTGCATGCCGAACGCGTCGGCCAGGACGGACTTGATGATGTCGCCGTGGCTCACCGCGACCCAGACCGCTCCGGGCCCGTGTTCCGCCTCGACCTCGGCGTCGATGCGCCGGACGGCCGACACCGCCCGGGACTGCATGGTCTGCATGGACTCGCCGCCGGGGAACACCACGGCGCTCGGGTTCGCCTGCACCGTCCGCCAGAGCGGCTCCTTCGCCAGGTCGGCGAGCTTCCGCCCCTGCCATTCGCCGTAGTCCGCCTCGGTGATCGCCCGCTCGATGGCCGACGCGGGGTCGCCCGGCTGTCGCTCCAGGATCGCCCGGGCCGTCTGCCGGCACCGCTCGAGCGGACTCGATACGACGGCGACGACCGGCACGGCAGCGATGCGCTCCGCGGTGCGGTCGGCCTGCTTCCGGCCGACGGCGTCGAGTCGCACGCCGGCGGTGCGTCCGGCGAGCACGCCCGTGGCGTTCGCGGTGGTGCGTCCGTGTCGGACGAGGAGGACGGTCGCCATGTGCCCGATCCTAGGCGGCGATCACCGGCGCCCCGGCCAGCCGACCGTCCACCACCGTGACGAGTTCGTCGAGGGTCCCGCGGTGCACGAGGTCGTGGGTGACCAGCATCGTCGCGGTGTCCCGCTCGCGTGTCAGTCGTGCGATGAGCTCCATGATCGCCGCGCCGCGCTCCTGGTCCAGCGCACTCGTCGGTTCGTCCACGAGCAGGACGTCCGGTTCGTGCACGAGTGCCCGGGCGATCGCGACGCGCTGCCGCTGCCCGCCGGACAGCTGCGCCGGCCGCTTGTCCAGGTGGTCGGACAGCCCCACCGCGTCCAGCAGGTCGTCGGCCCGGTCCCGGAGCCCTCCCGCGCGACGACCTCCGGCGGGGTGCCGGCCACCGAGATGCGCCATCACGAGCACCTGCTCCCGTGCGGTCAGCGACGGCAGCAGGTTCGACTGCTGGAACACGATCCCGATGTGCGCACGCCGCAGGGCGGTGGCTTCGTCCCGGGACAGCGCGGCCGCGTCGACGTCGCCGATGAGCACCCGACCGGAGTCCGGCCGGATGAGCGTCGCGGCGACGGCGAGCAGCGACGACTTGCCCGATCCGGAGGGGCCGGTGATGCCGGTCACGACGCCCGGCCGGGCGACGACGGACACGTGGTCGACCGCGGTGATCCGCCGGTCGCCGTCGGGGAAGGTCAGGGTGACGTCGTCGAGGGTGATCATCGGTTGCTCCCGAGTGCGGTGAGGGGGTCGGCGGAGGTGACGGTACGGAGCGCGACGGCGGCGCCGGCGAGTCCGAGGACGGCCATCGCGGCGGCCGGCACGACCGTGGTGACCGGGCTGAGCAGGAACGGCAGTGCACCGCCGGCGAGCGCGCCGAGTCCGACGACGGCCAGCATCCCGACGCCGATCCCCAGGACGAGCACGACGAGCGCCTGTCCGAGCGCATCGCGGACGAGTGATCCGGTGCTCGCGCCGAGGGCCTTGAGCACGGCGACGTCGCCGGCTCGCTGCATTGTCCAGACCGTGAAGAACGCCCCGACGACGAGCGCGGACACCCCGAAGAGCATGACGATCATCAGGCCGAGCGACCCGATCTCGGACCGGAAGGTCTCGAGGGCGGTCAGCGACGCGAGTGGCGACGCGGCGGACGTGCCGGTGGACGCTCCGACGGCGTCCCAGTCCGGGCTGCCGCTGACGGCCAGGACGGTCGGCGCGCCGTCGCCGCCGAGCCGCCGGTCGGCCGCGGCCCACGCCTCCGGGGTCATGGCGAGCACCGGCGTGTGGCTGTACCAGGCGTCACCGCCGACGACGGCGACGCGGTAGTCCGTCCCGGTGACGGTGATGCGGTCGCCGACCTGCACGCCGAGGTCGGCCGCAGCACCCGACGACAGCCCGACCTGGTCGTCGCGACCGGGGGCGAGATCGGTGACGGGGGTCGACCGTGCTCCCGTCGGCAGCCCGACCAGCGCGACGCCGACGGCCGCGCCCGACGCCGCAGCGCCCGACCCCGCAGCGCCGGACCCCGCGCCAGGTGCCGTCGCCCGGCCCTGGACGATGCCCACCGGCACCACGTCGTCGACCCCGGGGGCCGCCTGCCAGCCGTCCACGGCCCGCTGCCCGATGGTGGAGTCGCCGAACGACGGCTGCCCGGTGGACGGCTGCTGCAGGACCAGGCGGTCGCCGGGCAGGTCGAGCACCGCGGAGACGTTCTGCGACGCGAGCCCGCCGGTGAGCCCGGCGAGGAACCCGACGAGCAGGGTGATGAGTGCCACGACGGAGCCGATGAGGACGAACCGGCCACGGGCGAACCGGAGATCGCGCCAAGCGACGAACACGGGGTTCCCTTCCCTGGTCACGGACCTTCCGCGACCACGACTCCCAGCCTCGCCGCGGCATTCCCACCCGGCATCGCCGGAGGGTTCGGTCCTCCGATCGAACTTTCGGTTGATCCCCGCAGGCCGGTGCCTCCGTACGCTGGGGAGCACATGGCGCACAGCACCCTCACCCCGGTCTTCGTCGGTCTGCGGACCGGCCTGCACGTGCTGTCGGCCGCGCTGCTCACCCTGGTCGTCGTGCGGGTCCTCGTGGACGGTGGCCCCGGCACGTGGGTGCGGTTTGCCCTGGCTGCGGTGTTCGCGGGCGTGTACCTGCTCAGGGCGGTCGTGGCGCGCGGCGACGGCCGCCGTCGGACGGTCGCCGGTGCGGTCTGGCTCATCGCCCTGACCCTCGTCTGGATCGCCCTGCTCGTCGGCGTCCCCGAGGCCGCCTACCTCGTCTTCCCGCTCTTCTTCCTGTACCTGCACGTCCTGCCGCGCATCGTCGGACCGGTGGCCGTCATCGCTGCGACCCTCGTCGCCGTCGTCGCCCTCGGACTGCACGGCGGCTTCACCGTCGGTGGTGTGGTCGGTCCGCTCGTCGGAGCGGGTGTCGCACTGCTCATCGGACTGGGGTACCGGGCGCTCGCGCGCGAGGCAGTCGAACGCGAGGCCCTGGTCGCCGAGCTCCTCGCCACGCGCGACCGGTTGGCCGTCACCGAACGCGAGCAAGGCGTCCTCGCCGAGCGGGCCCGGTTGGCCCGTGAGATCCACGACACGGTCGCGCAGGGGTTGTCGAGCATCCAGATGCTGCTGCACGCGGCCGAGCGCGCGGACGGGGAGCGTCCGGGGACGGAGCACATCCGGCTCGCCCGTGAGACCGCTGCCGAGGGCCTCGCCGACACCCGCCGGTTCATCCGCGAACTCGCACCACCGGCGCTCGAACGCGGACTCGGAGCAGCTCTGGAACGGTTGGCCGGCTCCCAGTGGTCGCGCGACGGCCTCGACGTCACGGTCGACGTCGCGGAGGCCGCGTTGCCGATGGACGTCCAGACCGCGCTGCTCCGCATCGCCCAGGGCGCCGTCGCCAACGTGGTGCAGCACGCCGCGGCCACCCACGTCCGACTGTCACTCACCGTGGACGGTCAGGAGGCCCGGCTCACCATCGCGGACGACGGCGTCGGTTTCGACCCGGTCGCCGTCCACGACCGGTCGGGCACGACCGACTCGTTCGGGTTGCGTGCCACCGAAGAGCGCGTCGAGCAGTTCGGCGGCCGGCTCGAGATCGACTCGGCTCCTGGCCGCGGGACGACGCTCGTCGCGACCCTGGAGGTCCGGTGATCCGCATCCTCATCGCCGACGACCACCCGGTGGTCCGCGCCGGGCTCCGAGCACTCCTCGACGGCACGGACGGCATCGTCGTCGCGGGTGAGGCGTCCACACCAGACGAGGCCGTGGACCTCGCCGCCCGGCTCTCGCCGGAACTCGTCCTCATGGACCTGCAGTTCGGGCAGGACCTCACCGGGGCGGACGCGACGCGACGGATCCGCGCGCTCGACGCCGCGCCCTACGTGCTCGTGCTGACGAACTACGACTCCGACGGGGACATCCTCGGTGCGGTCGAGGCCGGCGCGAGCGGGTACCTGCTCAAGGACGCACCCCCGCACGACCTCGTCGCGGCCGTCCGCGCCGCCGCGTCCGGTCAGAGCGCCCTCGCGCCGACGATCGCGGGTCGGCTCATGGCGCGGATGCGCGCCCCGTCGGTGAGCCTGTCGGCGCGGGAGCTCGAGGTGCTGCGCCTCGTCGCCGAGGGGGCGTCGAACGGCGCCGTCGCCGCGCGCCTGCACATCAGCGACGCCACCGTGAAGTCGCACCTGGTGCACGTGTTCTCGAAGCTCGGGGTGTCCTCGCGCACGGCCGCGGTCTCCGAGGCCCGCGCCCTCGGCATGCTCCGCTGACGACCGCACCCTTGACGGGCTGTCGGCGGACCGCTCAGATGGTCACATGACCCGGCACCCTCGAGGGGCCCTGTTCGCCACGTCGACGATGACCGGCTTCGGCATCGCCACGTGGGTGACCAGGACGCCCGCCATCCGCGACGAACTCGGGGCGTCGATCGAGGCGATGGGGCTCGTGCTCCTCGGGCTGTCGATCGGGTCGATGATCGGGATCCTCGGTGCCGGTGCGCTCGTCCGACGGCTCGGGACACGACCGTTGATCCTGCTCGGTGGTGCACTGCCCGTCGTCGGGATGGTCCTCGTCGCCCTGCTCGCCCCGGCGCAGGCGCCGGCGGGTGTCTGGGCGGGGCTGTTCCTGATCGGGTTCGGGTCCGGGGTCGCCGAGATCGGGCTCAACGTCGAGGCCGCCGCGGTCGAACGGCGCATCGGCCGCCCGGTGGTGCCCGTGCTGCACGCCTGCTTCAGCCTGGGGACCGTCGTCGGCGGGGTCGTCGGCATCGCGATGACGGCTGCCCGGACACCGGTGGTCGTGCACCTGCTGGTGGGGGCTGCGGTGATGGCGGCACTCGCGGCGTTCGCTGCCCTCAACCTGCAGCCCCTCCCGCGTGCCGGAGTGCAGACGGAGGGAGCCGACACCGCAGACGCCGCCGGCGCGTCTCGCGTCACCACGGCGACCCGCCGCTCCGTCATCACCGTGCAGCTCGCCCTCATCGCGGTGATCACGCTCGCGATGGCCTTCGCCGAGGGTGCCGCCAGCGACTGGCTCCCGCTCCTGATGACGACCGACCACGACGCTCCGGAAGCGGTCGGCTCGCTGGTCTTCACCGGGTTCGCGCTCGCCATGCTCATCGGTCGATCGGCCGGTACCCCGCTCGTCACGCGGCTCGGGCGGGGCCCGGTCGTCCGGCTCTGCGCCGCGGTCGGCGGGATCGGGGTCCTGCTCGTGGTGGTCTCGCCGAGTCCGGTCGTCACGGCGATCGCCGCGGCCGTCTGGGGACTCGGCATCGCCCTCGGGTTCCCGCTCGCGATCTCGGCAGCGGGTGACCACCCGACCGACGGGGACCGCCGCGTGTCGGTCGTGGCCACCGCCGGCTACATCGCGTTCCTGGTCGGACCACCCCTGCTCGGCTTCGTCGGCGAGCACCTCGGGCTGCAGGCGGCGATGCTGGTGCCCCTCGTGCTGCTCGTCGCCGCCTTCGTCGTCGCGCCCGCCGCCCGTGACGCCGACCTGCGGCGGACCGTCCCCACCTGATCCGAGACGCCGGGCGCGGGTCCGGGCGCGCCGCCCCGCGGATCGGTACGGTCGATCCCATGCCGTTCTTCCGCGACAGCCCCCAGCCGACCACCCCCTCGAAGATCCAGGCGGCGTGGTCCGACTCGACGGGCCGCCTGGCGACGCGGTGCCTGCAGGTGATCATCGTCGTGGTGGTCGTCGCCGGCGTCGTCTACGCCGGCAGCGTGCTGAGCGTCGTCACCATCCCGGTGCTCCTCGCGCTCATCATCGCTTCGGCCATGCACCCGGTCGTGTCCTGGCTCCGCAAGCACAAGGTGCCGTCGGTGCTGGCGACCCTGTCCGTGCTCCTCGGCGTGCTCGTCATCCTCGGGCTGATCGGCTGGCTGATCGTCGTCGCCGTCGAGAACCAGTGGTCGCAGCTGCAGAAGTCGGCCGTCGACGGGTTCCAGCAGTTGCAGGACTTCGCGAAGAACCTACCGATCTCGATCTCGGACAAGCAGGTCGACGACGCCGTTGCGACCGTCACCGACTTCATCACGAGTGCGCAGTTCGGCTCCGGTGCCCTGGCCGGTGCCTCGGCCACCGCGAACTTCCTGACCGGTCTCGTGCTGATGATCGTGGTGCTGTTCTTCTTCCTCAAGGACGGCCCGAGCATCTGGGAGTTCCTGCTCCGTCCGTTCACCGGTGAGCGCTACGAGCGTGCACGTCGGGTGGGCGACCGCGTGGTCTCGACCCTCGGCGGGTACGTGCGCGGTACCGCCACGGTCGCCGCTGTCGACGCCATCGGCATCGGTGTCGGCATCGCGATCGTCGGCGTCCCGCTGGCACTCCCCCTGGCCGTCGTCGTGTTCATCACGGCCTTCATCCCGATCGTCGGTGCGACGGCAGCCGGCATCCTCGCCGCCCTGGTCGCGCTCGTCGCACTCGGTCCGGTCCAGGCGCTCATCGTCGTCGGGATCGTGATCCTGGTGAACCAGCTCGAGGGCAACCTGCTCCAGCCGGTGCTGATGGGACGCACCCTCAAGCTGCACGGTCTGGTCATCCTGATCGGCCTGACCGCGGGCACCGTCCTGGCGGGCATCACCGGTGCCATCATCTCGGTGCCGCTGCTCGCCGCCGCGTGGGGCGCGATCCTGGTCTGGGACGGCCCGAACACCCCCGCGCGTCCGTGGCGCAAGAAGCGCAACGAGGACGTCACGGCCCACGAACTCCCCGCCGACTGAACCCCGGGGCGTTCTGCGGACATCCGTTTCGCGCAACCGGGCCCGTCGCACGAAGATGGACCCGTGCTCGTCTCCATCGTCTACATGAGTCGCGCCGTCGTCCCCTTCGACGACGGCGACCTCGCGACGCTGCTGGACGGCTCACGGCTCCGCAACGAGGCGCTCGGCGTCTCCGGGCTGCTCGTCGTGAAGGGCGGCCGCTTCATGCAGTTGCTCGAGGGCCCCGCGTGGAGCGTCGACGACCGGTTCGCCGCCATCAGCCGTGATCCGCGGCACGGCGAGGTCAAGTCGCTCATCCGCGAGGACATCGAGCGACGACGCTTCGACGGCTGGTCGATGGCCTACCGCTCGCTCGACGACGCGGACGTCCACGCGGAGCCGGGCTTCAGTCCGTTCCTGTCCGGCGAGACCGACTTCCCGCGGTCGTTCGACCGCACGAGCGCCGCGTGGCTGCTCAAGTGGTTCCGCGACCGCGAACTCCACGACCGCTGAACGCGTCGTCGACGACCCCCAGCAACCGGTCGCGGTGCGCCGGGTCCGCCGTGGCCGTCAGGACCACCCGCCACATCGTCTCGACCGCGGGGAACAGGTCGGCTCGCCCGGTGCGGACGTCGGACACCAGTTGCACGCCCGTGAAGTACGGCACGACGGTGGCACCGAGCTGCTCCGCGGTCAGGTCGGTGCGGAGCTCGCCGCTCGCGATCGCGAGCCGGAACACGTCGACGATCCCGCCGATCCACTGCTCGTAGAAGCTGACCGTCGCCGCGTGGAACTCGCCGCGCTCGAGTGACAACCGGATGCCCGCCCGCACGATCGGGTCGGTCCGCAGCAGGTCCGCGATGGCTCGTGAGGCGCCGACCAGGGCAGCTGCTGGTGACTGCTCGGTGTGGCTCACGACGTCGAAGGTCCGGACGTTCTGCTCGTCGATCACGCCGAGCGCGAGGGCCAGCTTGGTCGGGAAGTGGAAGTGCAGCGCCCCCTGCGAGACGCCCGCCCCGCGGGCGATGGCCGCGATCGTCGCGGCGGCGAAGCCGACGCGGTCGAACTCCTCCGCAGCGGCCACCAGGATCTGCTCACGTCGTTCCACGTGACCAGTCTGACGGTCTGGAGGCGCGGGGCGGGTCCGCACCGCGCCTCCCGTCCGGTCCTGGTCGCGTCAGACCGCGTCAGGCGACCCGCGCGCTCAGGTGAGCGCCAGCAGGTTGTTGACCTGCTCGTTGATGCCGGTCAACGTCGAGATCGGCTTGCCGTTCGCGTAGACGTTGTCGAAGGCCGGCTGCAGCAGCGCCTGCACGTCCGCCGGGTTGCGGGTGACGGGGAACAGGAACGTGGTCTTCTCCTCGACCTGCCGGGTGAAGGCCGACACGTCCAGCCCGCGCTTCCGGAACGACGCGACCGCCGCCTCGGTACCGGCGGGACGGGCCGGGAACACCACGCCCGCGCGGCCGACGATCTCCTGCGCGGTGTCGCTGCCGAGGAACGCGACCCACTTCGCCGCCGCCTCCGGGTCCTTCGCCTGCTTCGTGATCGAGTCGCCGAGCCCGTTGAACATCGACGCCCGCTTGCCCGTCGGCCCGATCGGCGTCGGCGCGACGGCGATGTCGAGGTCCTTCATGTTCAGGTACGTGCCGATCATCCACGAGCCGTTGAAGGACAGCGCGCACTTGCCCGCGCCGAGCTGCACGTCCGGACCGGTCGTCGTCGAGAAGACGCCGTACTTCGCCATGTAGCCCTTGTCGGCCAGGCGGTAGTACCAGGCGAGGGTGTCCTGCACGGTCTTCTCGTCGTAGCGGAACTTGTCGCCCCACGGGTTCTCGTTCGTGTAGAACCAGTCGGTCGACCCGGTGAAGGGCGACCACTGCGTCTGGCCGAAGCCGTCGCCGCCGGACCCGTTCGACGAGATGCCGTAGACCTCGACGTCCTCCTTGTCGAACCCGGGCTCGTCACCCCGCCGACCCTTGGAGTCGATGGTCAGGTGCGCGAGCATCCGCTCGAACGAGCCGCCGTCGTCGGGGTTCCACTCGAGCGTGGCGAGCTCGTCGTCGGAGACGCCGGCCTGCTGCATCGCCTTCCGGTCGTAGAACATCCCGATGGTGTCCCAGTCCTTCGGCGAGCCGTAGCGGTGCCCGTCCTGGCCCTTCCACAGTTCGGCGAGGCCGGACTGGTAGTCGTCGTCGCTGATGGACTTCGTCGCGTCGAGCTCGTCGAGCTTGTAGAGCACGTCGAGGTCGGAGAACTGCGGGAACTTCGTCAGGTGGTCGGTGAAGACGTCCGGCGCGGTGCCGGCGATGAACCCGGCCGTCAGCTTGGTCCAGTAGTCGGCCCACCCGAGCTGGGTGATCTGCACCGTGATGTCGGGATTCTCGCGGTGGAAGGCCTTCGCGACCTGCTGGTAGGCGGGCAGCTGGTTGGAGTCCCAGAGCCAGTAGCTCACGGTGCGGGCGCCGCTCGTGGACGCGGTCCCGCGGCTCGGGGACGAGCAGGCGGCGAGCGCACCGAGGGCGAGGGCGGATGCCCCACCGGCGAAGAGGGCGCGGCGGGAGAGGTTGTTCGTCATGGTGGTGGTCCTGTCCGAGCCGGGGCTACTTGATCCCGGAGAAGCCGATGGAGTTGACGATCCGCTTGGCGAAGACGCCGAACAGCACGATCATCGGGAGCGCCGCCACGAGGGTCGCGGACATGAGCCCGGCCCAGTCGGTGCCGGACTGCGGGGACTGCGACTTGAAGACGCCGAGTGCGACGGTGAGCACCCGCGAGCTGTCGGTGTACGACACCATGAGCGGCCAGAAGTAGTCGTTCCAGCTCGTGATGTACGTCAGCACGGCGAGCGTCGCGATCGGTGCAGCGGCCATCGGGATGACGAGCCGGAAGAACACCCGGACCTTGCCCGCGCCGTCGATCAGTGCGGCCTCCTCGACCTCCTTCGAGATGCCGAGGAAGAACTGCCGCAGGAAGAACACCGCGAACGGGGTCATGAACATCGTCGGCAACGCGATGCCGAGCAGGTTGTCGACGAGCCCGAGCTGCTTGATGAGCGTGAAGTTCGGCAGCAGCGTGAAGATCGCGGGCACCATCAGGCCGGCGAGGAACACCCCGAAGACCTTGTCGCGTCCGGGCCAGCGCAGTCGGGCGAAGGCGTACGCGGCAGCGGCCGAGAAGAACACCTGGCCGACCGTGACGAGCGTCGACACGATCACCGAGTTGAGCAGGTACCGCCAGAAGTTCAGGGCAGCGCCGGAGCCGCCCTGGGCCAGGGCCTCCTCGGTGGACTGCAGGCCGAGGACCCGCTCGAACCCGCCCAGGCTGAACCCGACGGGCAGCAGTGACGTCGGGTCGGAGTTGATCGCACCGTTGGACGACAGGGCGGTGCGCAGGATCCAGTAGAACGGGAACAGGGTGACGACGATGACGATGATCATCGCGACCCAGGCGAGGACGCGGCCGACCGACGGACGGCGACGGTGGCCTGCTCCGAGTCGGGGCGGACGCTTCGTGGTGACGGAACGGGTGAGGGTCGTGGTCATGGTGCGGCGCTCCGTTCAGTCCAGGTCCGACTCACCCGAGCGGGTGAGGCGGTACTGGATGATCGTGATGATGCTGAGGACGATGAGGAGCGCGACCGAGACCGCGGACGCGTAGCCGAACTGGAACCGGCCGAACGCCAGGTTGTAGATGTAGTTCTGCACGACGTTCGTGGCGTTCGCGGGGCCGCCTTGCGTGGTGACGGCGACGGTGTCGAACACCTGGAACGACCCGATCACGGTGATGATGAGCACCAGCGACAGGATCGGGCGGAGCAGCGGCACCGTGATGCGCCAGAACATCTTCCACTCGCTCGCACCGTCGATGCGGCCGGCTTCGTACACCGTCTCGGGCAACGACTGCAGGCCGGCGAAGATCAGGAGCGCCGTGTAGCCGACGTGCCGCCACACGTTGATGAGCGCGATCGACGGGATGCCCCAGACGTCGCTCTGCAGGAACGGGATGCGGTCCAGGCCGAGGGCCGCGAGCATCTCGTTGCCGATGCCGAGCTGCGTGTCGAGGATCCACAGCCAGACGAGCGCCGCGACGACGTTCGACACCAGGTAGGGCGCGAGGACGATGCCGCGTACGAAGGTCGACTTCGTCAGGCGGTGCATCATCACGGCGATGAAGAGTGCGACGACCGTCTGGATGACGATGTTGATGAGCACGTACTCGATGGTGACGACCATCGAGTGCCAGAAGATCGAGTCCTGCATGAGCCGCGCGTAGTTCTGCAGCCCGGTGAACTCCGGTTCGGTGAGCAGGTTGTAGGACGTGAAGCTCAGGTAGATGCCCCGCACGGTCGGCCAGGCGAGGAACACCACGAAGCCGATCGCGGCCGGGGCGATGAAGAGCAGCGCGAGCCACAGGTCGTTCCGGGGACGGCGGCGGCGTGGGACGGTGGTACGGGCGAGCGGGAGGTCGGCTGCCCGACTCCTCCGTCTCGTGCTGGCGGTCGTCAAGGGTGACGACACAGGGCTCTCGGTGGCCATCGCGACTCCTTCGTCTGCGGTGGACTGACGTGCAGCAGTCCGCGAGCCGGGAATCTACACGTGGTGACACCGGGTGGCAAGAGGCTTTTTCACGCTCCGAATCCGGGGTTGTCACGTGTAGACAATCGTGTCAGGATGGCGGTCGATCGCATCGGCGCGACCTGCCCGGCGACGCATCCCTCACCCTGGAAAGGTCACTGATGATCTCTGTCGGAATGGTCGGCGCGGGCCAGTTCGCCCCCCAGTTCGCCAAGCTGTTCAAGCTCCACCCGGACGTCGACCGCGTCTTCGTGACCGACCTCGTCGACGACCGCGCGTCGGAGCTCGTCGAGTCGCAGCACCTCGACGGCACGTTCGCCGACTTCGACGCCGTGCTCGCCTCGGACGTCGACGCCGTCGCGATCTTCACGCAGCGCTGGACGCACGGTCCGCTCGTCGTCAAGGCGCTCCGCGCCGGCAAGCACGTCTACTCGGCGGTGCCGATGGCGATCTCGGTCGACGAGATCCGCGACATCATCGAGGCCGTCCGTGAAACCGGGCTCACCTACATGATGGGCGAGACGAGCTACTACAACCCCGCGACGGTGTTCGCCCGCAAGCAGGTCGCCGACGGCGCCTTCGGCCGGGTCTTCTACTCCGAGGGCGACTACGTCCACGACATGGACCTCGGGTTCTACGCCGCGTACCAGTTCAGCGGTGGCGAGGACTGGAAGCGCACCGCCAGCTACCCGCCCATGCTGTACCCGACCCACTCGGTCGGCGGCGTCCTCGGCGCCATCCCGGGCCACGCGGTCAGCGTCAGCTGCATCGGCGTCAAGGACGACCGGGGCGACGGCGTCTTCGACAAGGACGTCAGCCAGTTCGACAACGACTTCTCGAACGCCACCGCCCTGTTCGAGCTCGACAACGGCGGCGTCATGCGCATCAACGAGATGCGCCGTGTCGGCTACCCGTCGCACATCCGCGAGTCCCGCTTCCGCTACTTCGGCACCGAAGCCAGCTTCGAGCAGCTCGCGAAGACCAGCGTCTGGCAGGACAAGGAGGACTCGCACGACATCAGCGACAAGATCAACACGCAGGCGACGATGGACCTCGACGACCCGCGTCTCGCCGGCGTCGACCCCTCGCTGCGCGACGCGTTCGTGTCCGGGTACGCCGAAGTGCACGACACCGACCGCCTGCCCGCCGAGTACGCCGGCGTGCCGACCGGGCACGAGGGCAGCCACCAGTTCCTGGCCGACGACTTCGTCCGCGCCGTCGTCGACCGGACGCTGCCGCCGGTGAACGCCTGGACCGCCGCGCGCTTCACGCTGCCCGGCATCATCGCCCACCAGTCGGCCTTGCAGGGCGGCGCACGCCTCGAGGTGCCGGACTTCGGGGACGCCCCGGAGACGACCTCGGCGGCGCCCTCGTCTAGTATCGCCAGCGAATAGCAAGTGGTGTTCGGGTGTCGGTCCGCACGGACCGGCACCCGAACGCGACTTCCGACCCGACGAAGGTGGCACCCGTGACCGTCCCGACGACCCCGAGGGCGGTCACCCGCGCCGACGTCGCCCGGTACGCCGGCGTGAGCACCTCGGTCGTCAGCTACGTCGTGCACGACGGCCCCCGCCCCGTCGCGGCCGCCACCGCCGCCCGGGTCCGCGACGCCATCCGGGTCCTCGGGTACCGCCCGAACGCCAGCGCCCAGGCCCTGCGCACCGGGTCGTCGAAGATGCTCGGGCTCATCGTGCCCGAGCTCGACAACCCGTTCTGGTCGGAGCTCGCCGTCGAGGTCACCCACGCCGCGGCCGCCCGCGGCTACGACGTCCTGCTCGCCAACAGCGACGGTGACGGCACCCAGGAGCGCGAACGGCTCCGCAGCCTGTCCGCCCGCCAGGTCGACGGCATAATCCTGACGAGCATCATGACCCACCCGGACCTGTCCAACGTCTCCGACCCGGGCATCCCGCTCGTCCTGCTCAACACCTTC
The DNA here is from genome assembly GCF_003234365.2 of Curtobacterium sp. MCJR17_020. NCBI lineage: Bacteria > Bacillati > Actinomycetota > Actinomycetes > Micrococcales > Microbacteriaceae > Curtobacterium > Curtobacterium sp. MCJR17_020. The sequence goes on from NZ_CP126260.1 coordinate 3,092,654, forward strand.
TTCGAGGTCCCCGACTACGCGAGCATCGGCGTCGACGCCCTGCGCGGCGCGTACGACGGCACCCGGCACCTGGTCGAGCACGGCTACGGGTCGATCGGCCTGGTGATGGGGCACGCCGGCTCGATGGAACTCCGCGAACAGGGCTGGATGCGGGCCCTGCGCGACGCCGGACTGCCGGACGGCCCGATCGTGCGCTGCGACTTCACCCGACGGGGTGGGTACGAGGCCGGCCTCCGCATGTTCGCGGACGGGACGGGACCCCGGGCCGTCTTCGTCAGCTCGGACATGCAGGCCGTCGGTGTGCTGCGGGCACTGTGGGAACTCGGCCTGCGGGCACCAGAGGACGTCGCGATCGTGTCGTTCGACGGCGGTGCCGAGGCGGACTACACGAACCCGCAGCTCACGACGGTCCGGCAGCCGATCGAGACGATGGCGACCGCCGCCGTCGACCGCGTGCTCGGGCTCGACGCGGACAACCAGTGGCACCGCGACCTCGTGCCCGCCGAGTTGGTCCTGGGCGCGAGTTGCGGATGCGACGTGCGTCGCTGACGCACCCACCAGACGGACGGGAGGCGCGGGGCGGGCCCGCCAAGGGCCTCCCGTCCGTCAGCTGGCCGTGTTCACCTTCACGCCGCCTCGTGATCGCTTCCACCACGGCCGGCGTTCCGCCTCCTCGTAAGCGGCCAGCCAGACGGCAGCGACCCGTGACTTCAGCTGCCGAACGATGGCGCTGAGGAAACAGACGACGAAGAAGATCACCGTCGCGGTGACGATCACGACGTAGAACACGAGGCTGAACCCGAAAGCGGTGTCGGAATCCGATGCCGCGATCGATGAGATGACCGATGATGCGGTCGCCGCCAAGATGGCGAACATCGCTGTCCCCGCTCCGAGCAGCTGCAAGAACAGGCCTGGACCGAGCTGCGACCGATCTCGCAGTTCCCCGAGGACCTTTTGCCGCAGATCCGCGTCCTTCGCTGCGCGTAAGTACGCAGTTACGTCCGCCTCGGTCGGCACGCGCCCGTTGGTCCGCTTCGGCATGAAGTGCTTCCATCGATCCTGCTCGGGCGAGGTGTCGGTTCGGTCTTGTTGTCCCACATCGATCGCTATCGGCACCGCACACGACTGCGTCACGTGTCGGACGCACGCTCCGTCACGGCGGTGAGCCGCTGGAGCGGCACACGCTGCTGGGACTCCTGCGTCACCGCGACCGCTTCGACCGGTTCGCCGGACTCGGTGTCGACGAAGCGCAGGTCCGACGTCAGCTCGGACGGCCGGTACCGGTCGGCCCACCCGCCGAGCGCCAGCAACACCAGCGAGAGGTCGCGGCCGGCGTCGGTGAGCACGTACTCCTCGCGCGCCCGGGCACCCTCCGGCTTGTAGGTCGTGCGCTCGAGCACTCCCCCGTCGACGAGGGAGGACAGTCGCGCGGTCAGGACTTCGCGCGGAACGCCGAGGCTCTGCTGGAACTGACTGAAGCGCGTGGAACCGGCGAGGGCGTCACGCACGATCATGAGCGTCCACTTCTCGCCGAGGACGTCGAGGGACCGTGCGATGGGGCAGCGCTCGTCGCCGCCGAGGATGCCGAGCATGCGTTCATCCTAGCTGGGTTCGATTTCCGGACACAACGTGCTAGGTTCGGTTTCCGTACTCAACTTCTCTCGTCTGGAGCCTCACATGACCAACCTCACCAACGCCATCGTCCTCGTCACCGGAGCGAACGGCGGCCTCGGCGCCGAGTTCGTCCAGCAGGCCCTGGACCGCGGCGCCGCCAAGGTCTACGCGACCGCCCGCACCCCGCGCACCTGGGACGACGCGCGCATCGTGCCGCTCGCCCTCGACGTCACGAGCCAGGAGAGCGTCGACGCCGCTGCCCGTGCCGCCGCGGACACCACGATCGTCGTGAACAACGCCGGGATCGCCGGTGCCGACCCGCTCGTCGACACCTCGGTCGCGGAGGTCGAGCGCATCTTCGCGACGAACGTCTTCGGCGCGCTCCGTGTCGCGAAGGCCTTCGCTCCCACGATCGGCGGCGGCGCGCTGATCGACGTGCACTCGGCCCTGAGCTGGGTCGCCCTGGCCGGTGCGTACTCGGCGTCGAAGGCGGCGTTCTGGTCGATCACGAACTCGCTCCGCCTCGAGCTCGCACCCCAGGGCACCCAGGTCGTCGGCGCACACCTCGGCTACACCGACACCGGCATGACCGCGGGGCTCGACGTCGAGAAGTCCGACCCGGCCGACATCGTCCGGCTCATCTGGGACGCCGTCGAGGCCGGCGAGCACGAGGTGCTGGCGGACCAGGTCAGCCGTGACGTGCGGGCCGGGCTCAGCGCACCGTTGACGGCGCTGTACCCGGCGCTCGCCAGCGCCTGATTGACGTCGAGAGCGCGTCGCGCGCCGTACGGTGGAGGACGTGCAGTTCCTGGCGTCCGCCCTCCGGCTCCCGATCGTCGGCTTCGGCGCGCTCGCACTCTGGCTGCTGACGACCTCGGGCGGCGAGTTGACGAAGGTCCTGCTCGGTGTCGGCTCGGCTCTGCTCGCCGTGGGTGGCTACGTCGGTCAGACCGCTGCGGAGCGAACAGTGCGGAATCAACAGCTCGACCAAGCGGTGGCGCGGAAGGACGAGTGGGAGCGGGAGCACGACGGCGTCGAGGACCAGGAACGTTGACGCTCCTGGTTCGGGAACCGCGAGGTTCGCGAACCAGAACGGTCAGCCGCGGGCGCCTCTGCCGGTGATGTCGCGGTTCACTTCGGTGATCGCGGCGCGCTCCTCGACGGAGATGCCTGCGGCAGCCAGGACACGACTGAGCACGCCGCTCTTGCGCTCGATGTAGTCGTCGATGTCCTCGGCCTCGGCGGCCGCCCGGCGCTTCACGGCGGCGTACTCTTCGCGCAGGGCCGGGTCGGCGCGCAGCACGTCGCGGACGGCGAGGTGGTTCCGGAGCGAGAGCGATCCAGCGGTGGCGACGTAGGTGTTGCTCGGGGCGAAGCGCTCGGGTGTCCGGAAGGCCTGCCGGTCGGGGACGCCGAGGTCTCCGCGAGGCTCGAAGCCGATCGTGGCCAGCGCAGCGACCGCCGCCGCGACGTCGCTGGCGTCGACCACGATGTCGACGTCGATCACGGGCTTCGCCGCCAGTCCGGGCACCGAGGTGCTGCCGACGTGTTCGATGCTGCGGTACCGAGCGCCGGCGTCGTCGAGGGCCGCGGCGTACGCGTCCCGCAACATCGCGAACCGCTCGGGCCACGACGGCTGGTGTTCGACGACCTCGATCATCGAGGGCGCCGCGTGGCAGGCGGTGGTGCGAGGAGCTGGAACATGACGTGGTCGCGCCACGCTCCGTTGATCGTGATGTACTCCGGCGCGAACCCGTAGCGGGTGAACCCCGCGGACTCGAGCGCACGCTGCGAGCCCACGTTCTCCGGAAGGGTCTCGGCCTGCACCCGGTGGAGTCGGAGGACGTCGAACGCGTGGGCGGCAGCAGCGGCGACGGCGCGGGAGGCGTGACCCTGACGCAGCCGGTCGGCGCGGATCCAGTACCCCATCGCGCAGGACTGCAGGGCTCCGCGGGTGACGCCGCTCAGCGTGATGCGCCCGAGGAGTTCACCGTCGGTCGACTCGATCACGAACGGGACCGCGGTGCCGGCGCGCTCCGCAGCGAGCGACTGCACGATGACGTCGTGCTGGCCCTGCTCGGTGAAGTACGCCGGTGCCCGGGACGGCTCCCACGGTCGCAGGTGGTCGGCGCTCGCGGTGATGACGGCGGCGAGCGTCGCCGCGTCGTCGACGCGGAGCAGGCGCAACCGGGTGTCCATGGCGGAGGGTGTGGGATTCGAACCCGCCCCGGAACGGCGAGGTCGCCCGGTCTCATCCACGCTTTGCCGGTTATTGGCCGACTTCGGGTGTCGCTGAATCACGAGCATGCGCTCCAATCACGGGCAGATGTGGGCAAATTGTGGGCACGACCCACAGTCACTCCCCTGGCTCGAAGTTGACACCGTCGGCCGCGGCGTCGAGCTCTTCGCGCAGCTTTGCGACAAGCCGCTTCTGGGTCGGCTGCAGAACGTCGAGGACACGACGAGCGACGCTGGTGGACCGCCGGAGCCTGTCCAACAGATCTCGCCGCTCCAGGAGGTCCGCCGTGCGCTTGGCACCGACGATCGACCGTAGCCGATCGAGGCGTGGTCGTTCGCGCTTCTCGAACCGAGCTCGGACATCGTCCGGCGAGAGGTGATGGTCTTCGCCGTCGAGCCCCGTGATGACCGTTCCGTCGATCAAGTCGTCGTTGAGCTGCTGCTCTGCCTTCTCGATCTCGCGCAGGACCCGGTGGGGGTAGCGGGCCGCTGCAGCCCGTGCGATTGCCACGGTCGTCTGCCATGGCACGAGCAGGTCAGCCTCGTGCTCGTTGGCCGGCGCCGCGACGAGGTCCGACACTGGCAGCCCGACCAGATCGGCCAGACGTCCGACTTTGTGGACCGTCGTGGTGCCGGAAGTGTCCGCGGTGTACTCGGCGATGTCGAGCGGCACGAGCAGGAACAGCACTTCATCGGCTGCCGACCTCTCATCCTTGGCGGGCGACGCACGACGGAGGGCGAGCATCTTCCGTTCTTCGGCGATGTGCTCGTGACGCAGGTCCCACCTCACCTCGAGGCGAGCCGGCGAGACCCACTCTCGCTTGCCCTCCCAGCGGTCAGCGACGAGCTCCACCTGCACCTTCTTGTCGCCGACCTTCACGACTGCAGCTTCGTGGAACGTGGCGGACGACCGCGCGATCCGGTACGCCCACCGCTGCCCGCGCTGCAGTTCGCCCAGCTCCGCCATGCCAGGCATCGTTGCAGCAGTTACGGCTCGGACGCTAGCGATGCGCCGTGATCCAAGCGACCGCAGCTTCGGGGAGACGGAATTCGTAGTCCTGGCCCTCCCAAGAGGTTCCGGGCACGATGCCCCCTGCTGCAACGACACGATGGAGCACTTCAGTCGGGATGCGCTCCTCAGCGTGCTCGAGGAGCCATGTACGGGTGCGCTCATCGAGCTTCGGCCACCAGTTCTGGACGTCGAAGATGCCGCGATCGCGCCACTCGCCGTCGATGAGCTCGGAGACCACGTTGCCGGCGAAGATGCTCACATTGTCGCCCTCGTCGCGGACCACGATGTTCGCTAGCCCTTCCTTCGCCGCCAGCCGGTCGCCAGCAGCCTTGGCGTCGGCGACTGTCTTGTACACGCCAGTCCGATAGGGGCCGTCTGCTTGGCCGTCACGGTTGTTGTCGTGCTCCACTGCGTAGCTCATGCTCGGAACCTAGTCGGAGGCACCGACGGCATCGGAGGCGAGTCAGCGGAGCGTCGGTGTGACCGAGTTCTTCTCGTTGACGTCGATGACCTGACCGTCGAGGGTGAAGACGTCGACGAGGACACCGATGCCGAAGAGGCCTCCGGTGAACGTGTAGAGGATGCCGGTGCCGATCTTGCCCATGTAGTAGCGGTGCGCACCAACGATGCCGAAGAAGAAGATCCACTTGTACGCGGTGCCGATGTGCTTCTGCGGGCGAGCGTTGGCGTAAGCCTGCTGGGGTGCGGGAGCGGTGCTAGTCATGTCGGTTCTCCTGGTCGGGTCACTGGTGAGCGATCCCCACCTCCGGGAACGTACAGGCTGCATCGTCTCGTCTCCACGCCCCCAACAGGGGCACGCGAGGCTACATCCGGAACGTGCCGAGCCCCTACGCCTCCGACGTTTCGCCCTCGTGCTTCATCAGGGCGGCGCCTTGGCGTTTCAAGACGTCGTCGCTGATGTGACCCGCAAGCCATCCGGAGAGGGTCTGCATCGTTGCGTTCGCCCAGGTCCGCCCTTCACTGAAGGCGCCAAGGATGAACGCCTCGGAACGGTCCGTGCTCCCGTCCATGGTCTGCATGGCTGACCACCACAGGAGCATCCCTCGCTCGTGCTGCAGCGCCAGCCAATCCCCGGACAGGGCGTCCTCAGTGTCAAGCGTCGTGCGGTACACCGCGATGCGACCCCGCAATTCCCGGAGATGCGCCTGTATCGGTTCATGCACTGGATCCAGGGAGATGAACTGCGCGAGGGACAGGATGATCGGTTCGGCTGCGGCCGTTCGACGTTCCAGGTACCGGCTCCGCTCCGCGCTCTTCCGTTCCGAACGAGCGAGCCAGATCGCGATCGCTGTCGGTACGAGGATCGCCGCGACGGGGATCACGATGTCGCTGATCGGGTTCATGCGCCGAGCGTATGGCCAGCGCGAATGCCTTCGTGTCGGCCGTGCCCGACATCATGTCCGCATGGGCCGGAGACGTCGAGACCGGTGGTCTCTCGGACCATCGCTCAGCCTGCCCGAGGCGGCCTACGGTGGCCCCGTCTACGACCTCGCAGATCCCGACCCTGTCCTCGCCTGGGTGACGTTCCCCGACCGCTGTATCGAGGTCGAGTCACGCGTTATCGCGTACACGGAGCGAGCGGTCCTCGTCGAGTGGGGGTTCTCGCAGGCGGCGGAGTGCGCGTGGGCGTGGCGCGACGCGGTGCAGCCGATCTCTGCCCCCGCGCTGAGCCAGGATCCCGGCGGCACCCGCGGTTCGGCGCGCCCCGGACACGGGGAAGAGGAAGCATCCGGAGGGCTGTTATGGTGGCCACAACGCGCCCGGGGGAAGGATCTGTATGCCGGACGGCCGACCCCGCCATCCCGACAAAGACGTCGAGAAGTTCCTCCGCTCTGCGGAGGACGACCATCACTGGAAGTTCACGAAGGGTAGGAAGTACTTCAAGGGCAAGTGCCCTTGCGGCTTGCACCTGAAGACCGTGCATCTCACGCCTTCAGACCCGAACTACCTCACTAATCTGACGCACAACCTTGCCCGCCTAGACTGCTGGACACAGGAGGCCACCCAATGAACATGTTCTTCCTCCGCATCGAGTGCGTTGCACCCGACATCGCAGCGGACCAGCTTGAGGACGACTTCACCGAGATCGCCGATGCCCTCTTTGAAGTTGAGGGCGTCATCGACCCCGACCTCGAACTCGACATCGCGAAGCGAGCGCTCACCTTCACGATGATCCTTGAGGCGACCGACGAAGCCGACGCCATGACGGGAGCGATCTCTGCCGCCCGCACTGCACTTCACATGGCCGGCAAGGGAACCCCGGGCTGGGAAGACCACTACCGACTTGCCCGTCAAGACGTCGAACGGCAGAGCGAAACAGGACACGTCCCCGCCTGACCGCCACAACACAGGCCCCCTCGAGCTCCCGAAGGAACCCGAGGGGGTCTTGTCGTTGCTGACTCACATCGGTGAGAGGAACCGCACGAGCTGGTCGGCGATGTACGCGTGGCTCATGTCGGTCGGGTGCTAGATCCGCCTGGTGCTGCGGATCAACGGACCTCGGTTGTGGCGGAGGGTGTGGGATTCGAACCCACGAGACATCTCTGCCCACCTGTTTTCAAGACAGGCTCCATCGGCCGCTCGGACAACCCTCCAGTGACGCGACCACGTGGCGAGACGTGACCGCGTCGTGGGAAGTCTACCGGGCCACTCGACGCACGCGCCGCCCCTCGCACCGTGCGAGGTCCCGCGCGCCCGCGCCCGAATGGTGCGAGGTTGCCGAATCAGTGCGGGCATTCAAGCCTCGCACCAAGTGCGGAACCTCGCACCACGCGAACACCCGGCGCGACGCCGAAGCACCGTGCGAGGCGCCGAGCCCGCACCGGGGTCAGCGCGGCAGGGAGTCGAGCGCCGCTGCCAGGCCGTCGTCGGACACGCCACCGGTGAGTTCGTTGCCGGCGTCCACGACGTCGTCCGGCGCCTGGCCCATCACGACGCCACGACCGGAGGTCGAGGCCCACCGCAGCATGTCGATGTCGTTGCGGCCGTCGCCCGCGGCGAAGACGCGCGACCGCGGGATGTCGAGCCACTCGCGCACGCGTTCCATCGCGGTGGCCTTCGTCACGCCCTCTGGTGCGATGTCGAGCCACGCGGTCCACCCGACCGTGTACGAGACCTTGTGCAGCCCCATGTCCTCGACGATCTGCAGGAACTCCTCGAGCCCGTGCTCCGGCGAGATCACGACGACGCGGGTGGCCTCGACCGTGAGCAGCTGCTCGAACGGCACCAGCTCGCCGGCGTTGGTCATGGTGTCGGCGGGGAAGTTCTCGGACAACCGGAAGTGGCCGGTCTCGTCCTCGACGCCGAAAGCCGCGTTCTCCAGGGCACCACGGATGGTCTGCAGGACGTCGCTCGGGTCGAAGTGCTCGACGTGGACACGCTCGTAGGACCCGTCCGGACGACGGGCCAGGGTCAGGGCGCCGTTGGCGCAGACGAGGTACTTCGGCTCGATGCCCAGGGTCTCCAGCAGCGGGACCGTCATGCCCTCGCTGCGGCCGGTCGACAGCATGACCTCGTGCCCGGCGGCCTCGGCAGCGCGCACGGCGGCGACGACGGCCTCGGTGACGACCCCGTCCTCGCGCATGGTGGTGCCGTCGATGTCGAGGGCGACCAGCCACCGCTTCGTGCGGGCGGGAGCACCGGCGCCCGCGCCCTGCGCCGCACCGTCCACGAACCGCCCCTGCGCGCTCATCGGGGTTCGATCACCTCGACGCCACCGAGGTAGGGGCGCAGCACCTCGGGCACGACGACGGAGCCGTCGGCCTGCTGGTGGGTCTCGAGGATCGCCACGATCCAGCGGGTGGTCGCGAGGGTGCCGTTCAGGGTGGCGACCGGGGCCGTCTTGCCGCTCTCGGTGCGGTACCGGATGTCGAGGCGACGGGCCTGGAACGTCGTGCAGTTCGACGTCGAGGTGAGCTCGCGGAAGGTGCCCTGCGTCGGGACCCAGGCCTCGATGTCGTACTTCTTCGCCGCGCTCGTGCCGAGGTCACCCGCGGCGACGTCGATCACGCGGTAGTGCAGCCCGAGGTCCTGCAGCATCTGCTCCTGGTACGACACCAGCTTCTCGTGCTCGGCCTCGGCCTGGTCCGGGTGGACGTAGGCGAACATCTCGAGCTTGTTGAACTGGTGCACGCGCAGGATGCCGCGGTTGTCCTTGCCCGCCGAGCCGGCTTCGCGCCGGTAGCAGGTCGACCAGCCGGCGTAGCGGTGCGCGGTGTTCTCGATGTCGAGGATCTCGTCGGCGTGGAAGCCGGCGAGGGCGACCTCGCTCGTGCCGGTCAGGTACAGGTCGTCGGCCTCGAGCCGGTAGACCTCGGCCGCGTGCTCGCCGAGGAAGCCGGTACCCGCCATCGTCTCGGGGCGGACGAGCGTCGGGGTGATGAGCGGCTCGAAGCCGGCGGCGATGGCACGGTCGAGGCCGAGCGACATGAGCGCGATCTCGAGCCGGGCACCGAGGCCGCGCAGGAAGTAGAAGCGCGAGCCGGAGACCTTCACACCGCGGGGGATGTCGATGATGCCGAGGTGCTCGCCGAGGTCGGCGTGGTCCTTCGGCTCGAAGTCGAACTCGGGCTTCGTGCCGACGGTGCGGAGGGTGACGAAGTCCTCTTCGCCACCGGCGGGGACGCCGGGCAGGACGACGTTCGGGATGGCGCGGACGACCGAGTTGAAGGTGTCCTCGGCCGCGGTGACGGTCGCCTGGGCTTCCTTCACCTGGGCCGAGAGCGCCTGGGCCTGCTGCACGAGCGCAGCCTTCTCGTCCTTCGGGGCCTTGGCGACGGTCTTGCCGAAGGCGTTCTGCTCGGCGCGGAGCGACTCGAACGCGGTGATCGCGCTGCGTCGGGCGGCGTCGGCGGCGACGGCCTCGTCGACCACGGCGACGGATGCGCGGCGGGACTCCTGCGAGGCCTTGATGACGTCCGGGTTGTCACGAAGCAGCTGGGGATCGATCACCGCTCCATCCTAGAGGCGGCGACATGGGGAGGAACCCGCCGCTCGCAGCGTCCGATCGGTACCGTTGATCCCATGTCGACCCCTTCGGAGACCGCGCCCGCGGACCAGGACGCCCTCCCCACCGAGCACCGGACGGCTGCCGTGGTCTACAACCCGGTCAAGGTCCACCTGCCGACCCTCAAGGCCACCGTGGAACAGCACCAGCAGGAGGCCGGCTGGGCCGAGACGCTGTGGTTCGAGACCACCGAGGAAGACCCGGGCGGGGGCATGGCCCGTGCAGCGCTCGAGGCGGGAGCCGACGTCGTCGCCGCCGCGGGTGGTGACGGCACCGTGCGCGCGGTCGCCGAGGTCGTGCACGGCTCCGGTGCCTCGCTCGCGCTGCTGCCGAGCGGGACGGGCAACCTGCTCGCCCGCAACATGAAGCTCCCCCTCGACGACCTGGCGAGCAGCGCGCACACGATCTTCTCCGGCCACGAGCGGGCGATCGACTTCGGACTGATCGGCATCGAGCGGCCCGACGGTGCCCGCGAGCAGTTCGGCTTCGTCGTGATGGCGGGCCTCGGGCTCGACGCCCGGATGATCGCGAACACCCGCCCCGAGCTGAAGAAGCGCGTCGGGTGGCTCGCCTACCTCGACTCGCTGCTGCGCTCCGTGCGGGACACCGACGGCTTCGAGTTCAAGTACCGGCTCGACGAGTCGGCTCGCAACGGTTCGGTGCGTGCGCACTCGGTCATCGTCGGCAACTGCGGCATGTTGCAGGCGAACGCGATGCTGCTGCCCGACGCCGAGATCGACGACGGCGTGTTCGACATCGTCGTCATGCGCCCCCGCGGCTTCTTCGGCTGGGTGCGGATCGGTGCCCGCGTGTTCTGGGAGAACGGGATCCTGCGCTGGTTCCGGCGCTCGGCCCTCTCCGAGACCCTGATCGGTCGACGCATCACGACGGCAGCGAAGCAGGAACGTCCGCTGCGCTACATGCGCGGCGAGGAGTTCACGCTGCGGCTCGAGAAGCCCGACGAGTTCGAGATCGACGGGGACCCGGTGGGCGCGATCACGGCGTTCCGTGCGCGGATCGACCCCGGTTCGCTGACCGTCAAGGTGCCGACGGTGGAGCCGAAGCCGAGCTGGGTGCGCGGCCGCAAGCGCTGAGCGGTGCGCGGGCAGCGCGGCCGGCGCGCGGTTGCTCACTCGGTGCGGGGTTGTTCGGGCGCACGGAGTGATCAACCTCGCACCGAGCAGCAGCAGCGGGCAGCAGCGGCCGAGCGGCAGCACCGGCCGATCAGCAACCGTCAGCCCGCGTCGGGCTCGCCGGACACGATGGCGCGCAGCCAGTCCCGCGCCTCGACGAACGCGGCGTCCGAGTAGCGCGCCGGCACCTCGGGCTGCGCGCCATCGGCTCGCGGGTACGACCCGAGGAACGTCACGCGCGGGCTGAACCGCCGCAGACCGAGCAGGGCGTCGGCCACGCGCTCGTCCTGCACGTGGCCGTCCAGGTCGATGACGAACCGGTAGCGGCCGAGCTCGTCACCGATCGGCCGCGATGACAGCAGCCCCAAGTTGATGCCCCGCGTGGCGAACTGCTCGAGCATGTCGACCAGGGCGCCGGGGTGGTCGGCGGGCAGCTCAACGATGACGCTCGTCTTGTCGGCACCGGTCGGCTCGGGCAGCGCCAGCGTCTTCGACACGAGCACGAAGCGGGTGACGGCCGAGGCGTTGTCGCCGATCGACGAAGCGAGCACGACGACGTCGTGGTGGTCGGTGATGCCGGGCGGTGCGACGGCGGCGTCGGCGGTGGGGTTCGCCTCGAGCAGGGCCAGGGCGGCGGCGACGTTCGACGACGCCGGGATGTGGCCGTGACCGGGCAGGTTCGCCTCGAGCCAGTTGTGGGTCTGCGCGTACGCCACCGGGTGGGCGTTCACGGTGCGGACGTCGGCGAGCACGGTGCCGGGGCGCGCGACGAGCACGAAGTCGACCGGGACCAGGTACTCCCCCACGATCCGCACACCGGGGATCCGGGCGAGGGCGTCCTGCGTCGCGCTGACGCCGCCGTCGACGCTGTTCTCGATCGCGATGACCGCGCCGACCGAGCGGCCGGACATGACGTCGTCGAGCGCTTCACCGACGTTGTTGACGCTCCGCCAGGGCTTGCCGGCGGCGGCCTCGACGAGTTTGAGGGCCGCCTCGGTGAAGGTGCCGGCGGGTCCGAGGTAGGAGTACGTGTCGGACGGCGCGGCGGGGTCGGTCATGGGCCGAGCCTATTGCAACGACCGAGCCTGCAGCCCCGGGCGCACAGCGCCGTTCAGTCGGTGCTGGCGCCGGTCAGCCGGGCCTCGCAGATCGCGGTGTCGTCGTCGTCTCGCGGGTACGTCAGGGCAGCGAACCGCCCCTCGGGATCGAGCCGTGTCAGCAGTGCGGCCGCGATGCCGTCGAGCTGGATGACCTGCTCGTCGCTCAGGGCGTCGATCACGACGTGGCGTGCGGTGCGGACGTGGTCCGGAGCGGCCTCGACGATCGTGGCGTACCCGGCGTCGGTGAGCCGGACGTCGGTCGCCCGGCGGTCCGAGGTCGAGGGGCAGCGCGTCACGAGTCCGCGCTTCTCGAGCCGGGACACCACGTGCGACAGCCGGGGCAGCGAGGCGTTCGTCGCTGAGGCCAGGGCCGACATCCGCAGCGTGCGGCTGTCGGTCTCGGAGAGCATCGCGATGACCATGTAGTCGAAGTGCGTCAGGTCCGCGTCACGCTGCAGCTGCTGGTCGAGCGCCGCCGGCAGGAGTTCCATGACGGCCACGAGCTTCATCCACGCGCGCAGCTGCTCGCGGGTGAGCCACGGGGTCTCGTCGGTCATGTCTGCATCCTACCGAATGGTTGTCGGTTTAACCAGTGGGGCGCGCACCGTCGGCGCGCGCACCACCGGAACGCGTCCGCCGCGCACGGACCACCCCGACGACGAGCACCGCCACCACCACGAGCAGCAGCACGCCCTCGACGATCAGCAACCGCGTGCCGTAGTCGAACGGCAGGACCGTCGGGTTCTTCTGCCCGTGCCGCTTCGCCGCGATCTCGGGCAGCACCACCAGGGCCAGCACGCTGCCGAGCACGATCGCCGTCTGCACCACCACGAGCACCCAGGCCCGGAGCGTCCGCCCCGCCCGGCGCAGGAGCAGTCCGGCGCCGACGACGAACGGCGACAGGATCGCGTCGTGCAGGATGACCGCACCGAGCAGCCAGGCGGCCAACCCGCCGATGCGCTTCGGGGACACCGACGTCACGAGGACGTACGCCCCGAACGCGATGACCAGCACGCCGAGCACGACGAGCACGATCCGCGCGGCCTTCACCGCAGCACCTCGATCTTCTCGATCCACTTGGTCTGCAGCACGCCCGGTCGCCCCGGAGCGATGATCCGCGCCGGGAACCCGTGGTCCAGGTCGAGCGTCGCACCGTTCAGCTCGAGCGCCACGAGCGTGGTCGGGTCCTCGGCGTACTCCGGCCCCATGTCCATGATCCGGTAGCCGCCGTGCCGTTCCAGGCTCGTGACGCGCACGTGCGATCCGGGTCCGGCCTGCACGGCACCGAGCAGGTCGCGCATCCGCACGCCCTTCCAGCTGCCCATCTGGCTCCACCCCTCGACGCACGAGATCGGCAGATCCACCTCGGTGGTGCCGAGGGCGACGAGTTCCGCGCGCACGAAGGTCCGGGTCACGTCGGGTCCGACGACGGTCAGCGTCCAGTCCGCGGCGGTCGCGCTGGCGAGCACACCCGCCGCGCGGGCGGTGCGGTTGACCGGCAGCCCGTTCGAGCCGAGACCGCGCTGGCGCGCGCCGAACACGTTGAACGGTTCGGCGAGCTTCGAGGACTGCCCCGCCGTCAGGGCGACGACGCCGACGACCGCGGCCGTCACACCGCCGAAGAACCCGCGTCGTGCGATCCGCTGGCGTCGACCCTGTGCTTGCTCGTCGACCGACCGGGAGGCTCGGGTCGGCTCCGGCACGTCGGCCACCGGTTCGTCCGGGGCTGCGTCGACCGCGTCGACGCCGTCGATCCAGCGGAACACGCGGCCGAGCAGGCCGGGGGCCGTGGAACCGGCCGTCTCGGCAACCGCAGCCGGCGGGGCGGACGCACCCCGGGCCTCCCGGACGGGTGGGAGCAACTCACTGCCGGACGCGGGGTCCGCGATGAACCGGCCTTGCTCGTCGTAGGAGTCGCGCTTCCGCCAGTAGCGGGCGATCACCGGCAGCTTCGACGCGATGTGGATGATCAGTGACCCGATGATCACGTACGCCATCGCGTTGTGCACCTGGCGGAACGGGAACGGCCACGGGTACCACTGGTACGTGTTGAGCAGGCCGGTCGTGACCTGGATGATCGACGCCGACACGAGCACGGCGATCGACAGCCGCTCGAACAGGTGCAGCACGCCGCGCACCGGCGGGACCTGCACCAGCGCGGGCATGACCGTGTTGAGCTTCGCCAGCAGCAGCGGGATGATCGCGATGCCGGTGGTGATGTGCAGGCCCTGCGTGAACTGGTAGAGCTGCGTCGGCCGGGTCGGGAACCGCATCCAGCCGAGGGGCTCCTGCAGCAGGTGACTGTAGATCCCGGTGCCGAAGCAGACCACGAAGGCGATGCCGAGCAGTCGTCCGAGCACCACCGCGGAACGCGCGTTCCGGTTCGGCGATGCCAGAGCAGCCCGCGCCTCGAACAGCAGGTGCCGCACGCCCGCTAGCCTCGACGGACCATGAGCGACCGACTGCGTGCCGTCCGACCGTCCTCCGCCGTCGGACCCGGTGCCCGCCTCGCCGTCGTGGGCGCGGTCGTCGGGGTACTGGCCCTCGCGGGCGTCATCGCCTTCGGCGTCACGCATCTGGGGTTCCTCCGATCCGACACTCGTTCGTCATTCGTTGCGTGGACGCTGATCGCTTGGACGGTGTTCGTGATCGCCGTGCTCGCGCTGCGGTTCGTGCCCGCCCGGTGGATGACCGCCGTGGTCATGGTCGGGGCGGTGGTGGTCGGTCTCGCGGCACTGGCCGGCCCCCCGAGCACGAGCACCGACTCGGCGAGGTACGCGTGGGACGGCATCGTCCAGCATGCCGGAGTCTCACCGTACGCGCACACCCCCCAGTCCACGGCTTTGTCCGGCCTGCGGCCGGATTGGCTGTTCCCGGACAAGGTGAACGGCACGTGCGACGACATCAAGCCCCGGTTCCGCGGCCTGGGCGACGGCGCGGACGGCCACTGCACCGCGATCAACCGGCCGGACGTGACGACGATCTACCCGCCGATGGCGCAGCTCTGGTTCGCCGCGGTCCGTGCGTTCGTGCCGGCGACCGCGCAGTACATGCCGTTCCAGGTGGCGGGCCTGCTCCTCTCGCTGGTCGTGAGCGTCGCCCTCGTCGTGGTGCTGCGGAAGACCGGCCGTCCGACCTGGTGGGCGGCGCTCTGGGCCTGGTCGCCGCTCGTGGCGTCGGAGGCCGTGACGAACTCGCACGTCGATGCCCTCGGCGCGGCGCTCGCGACCGCGGGTGCCGTCCTCGTCGCGTTCGGTCGACCGATCTGGGGCGGGATCGCGCTCGGAGCGGCCACGGCCACCAAACTCATCCCTGCGATCGTGTACCCGCCGTTGCTCGGCCGGTGGCGTTCCTGGTGGGCGATCCCGGTCGGGATCGCCGTGTTCGGGCTGCTCTACGTGCCGTACGTGCTGACGACGGGGCTCGACGTGCTCGGGTACCTGCCCGGCTACCTGAGCGAGGAGGGCTACGAGGACGGCTCGCGCTTCGCCCTGGTCTCGCTGGTGTTCCGGGGCGACGCCGCGACCGTGGTGGTCGGGCTCGCCGTGCTGCTCGCCGCCTTCGTCGCGTGGCGGCTGTCCGACCCGTCGCGGCCGTGGTCCGGCGAGGTCCTGATGATCGGCGTGACGTTCCTGGCCGTGACCCCGCGCTACCCCTGGTACGCGCTGCTGCTCATCCCGTTCGTGGTGCTGTCGGGCCGGTGGGAGTGGCTGTCGATCGGGCTCGCCATCGCGCTGCGCGGGGTGTGGCCGTCGACGGACGCCTACCGGTGGTGGCTGCTCGCCGCCGTGGCCGTCATCGTGGTGGTCACGCTCCTGCGCACGAGCCGGTCGGACTGGCGGCGCTGGTGGGAACGGCTGTCGTTCCGGCGCGTCGAACACGTACGCTGAGCCGCATGGCACCCGCGACCCTGCTCGGCACGACCGTGGACCCGGCGTCCGCCGGGCTCGTCGACCGCTTCGGGCGCCGTGCGATCGACCTGCGGGTGTCGCTGACCGAACGGTGCAACCTGCGCTGCACCTACTGCATGCCGGCCGCCGGGCTGCCCTTCGCCCCCGACGACGCCCTGATGACCGCCGCCGAGATCGAGCGGCTGGTGCGGATCGGGGCGTCGCGGTTCGGCGTGCGCAAGGTGCGGTTCACCGGCGGCGAGCCGATGCTCCGGCACGACCTGGTCGACGTGATCGCCCGGTGCGCCGCGCTGCCCGACACCCCGGAACTGTCGCTCACCACGAACGCCATCGGTCTCGCCCACCGCGCTCAGGCCCTGTACGACGCCGGGCTGCGGCGCGTGAACGTGTCGCTCGACACCGTCGACCCGGACGTGTTCACCACCGTGACCCGCCGCCCGTTCCTCGACAAGGTCATCGCCGGGCTGTCCGCCGCCCACGACGCCGGCCTCGACATCAAGGTCAACGCGGTGCTGCTGCGCGGGATCAACGACGAGGCCGCGCCCGAGCTGCTGCGCTGGTGCCTCGACCGCGGTTACGAGCTGCGGTTCATCGAGCAGATGCCGCTGGACCCCGACCACGCCTGGGACCGCACCGAGATGGTGACCGCTGCCGAGACCCGGGCGATGCTGGCGTCGTCGTTCGTGCTGACGCCGGACGAGGCCCCGCGTGACGGCGCCCCGGCTGAGCGGTACCGGGTGCACGCACGTGACCACGCCGCTGCGTCGGGCATCGGCGTGCTGCTCGGCACCGTCGGGATCATCGCGAGCATCACCGAGTCCTTCTGCGCCGACTGCACCCGCACCCGGTTGACCGCCGACGGCAACGTCCGGAGCTGCCTGTTCTCCGACGCCGAGACCGACGTGCTCGGCCCGATGCGCGCGGGGGTCTCCGACGACGAGGTGGCCGAGCTGTGGCGCCGGGCGATGTGGGCGAAGCCGCGCGACCACGGCGACGACAGCGACGAGCTCGTGCACCCGACGCGCGGCATGAGCGCGATCGGCGGCTGAGCGGTGACCACGATCCGGTTCTTCGCCGCTGCCCGGGCGGCGGTCGGCGCGGACACGCTCACCACCGCGGCCGGCACGCTCGACGAGGCGCTGCGCGAGGTCACCGCCACCGACCCATCGCGCTGGAGTGCGCTGCAGGAGCGGTGCTCGTACCTGGTCGACGGCGTGACGACCCGCGACCGAGCCACCGCGCTCGATGGAGTCGCGGTCGTCGACGTCATGCCCCCCTTCGCCGGCGGCTGAGCGGCCCCCGCTCGTTCCTTCCCAGAACGCCCGCGATGCCTGGTGTTTCCGGGCACACCGGGGCAGAACTTCCGACCAGGTACGCCCGATCCGGCCAGGTACGCCGCCCGGCCGCCGCGCCGCGCCGCGCCGCCGCTACCGCGGCCCCTACGGCGAGACGGACAGCACGATGAACGCGGCGAAGATCACCAGGTGCACCCCGCCCTGCAGTCGCGTCGCTCGACCCGGCAGCACGGTGAGCACCGCGGCGACGATCGTCAGCGCGAGCAGCACGATCTGCGACGACCCGAGCCCGAGCAGCAGCGTGCCCGACATGAACAGCGACGCCACCGCGATGGAGGGGATCGTCAGACCGATCGACGCCATCGCCGACCCCATCGCCAGGTTCAGGCTCGTCTGGATCCGGTTGCGGGCGGCGGCCTTCGACGCCGCGATGCCCTCGGGCAGCAGGATGAGCAGCGCGATCACGACGCCGACGAACGACGGCGGGAAGCCGACCGCGGCCACGCCGGCCTCGATCGCGGGCGACTCCACCTTGGCGAGCCCGACCACGGCGACCAGGGCGACGACCAGCAGCCCGAGCGACACCAGGGTGGTGCGACCGGACGGGCGTGCGGCATGGGCGTCCTCGGACTCGACGAGCACCCCGCCGGCACGGTTGACCGGCAGGAAGAAGTCGCGGTGGGCCACGGTCTGCGTCACGACGAACAGGCCGTAGAGCACGATCGACGCCACGGCCACGAAGACGAGCTGCGTCCCGGTGAAGGACGCGTCGTCGGTGCCGGTGGTGAACGTGGGCAGCACCAGGGTCAGCACGGCGAGCGCGGCCACCGTCATCGTCGCGGCGCTCGCGCCCTCCTGGTTGAAGCGCACGGTGTTGTGCCGGAGCGTCCCGATCAGGATCGCGAGGCCGACCAACCCGTTCATCGTGATCATCACGGCCGAGAACACCGTGTCGCGCGCCAGGGTCTCGGCCTGGGCACCGCCGGAGCTCGACAGCGAGATGATCAGCGCGACCTCGATGATCGTGACCGCGACGGCGAGCACGAGTGAGCCGAAGGGTTCCCCGACCCGGTGCGCGACGACCTCGGCGTGGTGCACCGCCGCGAGCACGGTGGCGGCGAGCACGACCGCGACGATCGCCACGACCACGGTGCCGAGTCCGTAGCGGCCGTACGAGAACGCGAGCACGACGGCCGCCAGGATCGGGATGGCCACGGGCCACGCCTTGGGGAACCAGGAGGTCATCCGTCCATTGTCTCAACCGCGTGGCGCGTACACCGCCAGCTCGGACGCCGGGACGTCGACGTGGACCGCGTCGCCGGGTCCGATCCCGAGTGCCGTGACGCGCGCCAGGGTCAGGTCCGCGACCAGGTCGCCGGAGCGCACCCGCACCAGACCGTCCCGCGGTTCGAGCGACGTGACGGTGCGCTCCGGTCCGGCGCCGTCCCGCGTGAGCACGGCGGCCGTCGGGTGGAAGGCGCCCAGGGCGGGCCGACCGGGAGGCACGGCGTGCGTCCCGGACGCCAGCTCGCCCCCGCCGTCGGTCGCGATCCCACCCGCGGTGGCGGTCCCGCGCACCAGCGCGAGTCCGGAGAACGCCGCCGCGAAGGCACTCGTGGGCCGTCCGAGCACTTCCGCTGGGGTGCCGTCCTCGACGACCCGGCCGTGCTCGACGACGACGACCCGGTCGGCCAGGGCGACGACCTCGACCGGGTCGTGGGTCACCAGGACGCTCGGGCGCCCGGCGATCGCGGTGCGGAGGGCTGCACGGACCTCGTCGCGCGCGGCGACGTCGAGCGCCGACGTCGGTTCGTCGAGCAGCAGGACCGCCGGGTCGGTGGCGAGCGCCCGGGCGATCGCGACGCGCTGGGCCTGCCCGCCGGACAGCGCGTCGGGGCTCCGTCCTGCCAGGTCGTCGATGCCGACGGCCGCCAGGGCACGGAGCGCGCGGGCACGGGCCGCGGCTCGTCGGACGCCGGCTGCCCGCGGGCCGAACGCCACGTTGCCGACCACGTCGAGGAACGGGAACAGGTCCGGCCGTTGGGCGACGAGTCCGACGCGGCGGCGGTGGGCGGGGACGGTCCGCCGCCGGTCCGACACGACGGTGCCGCCGAGGACCACCTGGCCGGCGTCGATCGGCAGCAGGCCGGCGAGGGCCTCGACCACGGTGGACTTGCCCGCGCCGTTCGGCCCGATGACGGCCACGCACTCCCCCGTCGCCACCTCGAGGGCGACGTCGACCCCGCGTCGCCCGACGACGATCCGCGCGGTGACCCCGGTCACGCTGCCACGCCCCGGGTCCGGAGCGACGAGGCGCCGATGACCACGACGGCGACCACGACGAGCACGACCGCCAGTGCGACAGCGGTGTCCGGGTCGACCTCGCGCTGCAGGTAGATCTCCAGCGGCAGGGTCCGGGTGACCCCCTGCAGGCTGCCCGCGAACGTCAGGGTCGCACCGAACTCGCCGAGCGCTCGCGCGAAGCAGAGCACCAGGCCGGAGACGATGCCGGGCAGGACCCTCGGGGTCGTGACGGTGAGGAACGTCCGGGTGGGACCGGCGCCGAGGGTGGCGGCGACCCGCTCGTACCGGTCCCCCTCGACGCGGAGCGCGCCCTCGATCGAGGAGACCAGGAACGGCATGGCGACGAACGTCTGCGCGATGACGACCGCCGTGGTGGTGAACGCGATGTGCAGCCCGTGGTCGTCGAGGAACGCCCCGACCACCCCGAGGCGACCGAACGCCGCCAGCAGCGCGAGCCCGCCGACGACGGGCGGCAGCACGAGCGGCAGCAGCACGACGGCGCGGGCAACGCCCACCCACCGTGACCGGGACCGGGCGAACAGCACGGCGAGCGGGTACCCGAGCACGAACGCGACGGCCGTGGCGGTCAGCGCGGTGCCGAGGCTGAGCCCGAGGGCCGTGAGCGACGCCGTCGAGCTGACGAGGGCGACGAACGACGACCAGTCGACCCGACCGAGCATCGCGAGCACGGGGACGACGACAAACAGGCCGCCCAGCACCGCGGGCAGCGGGAGCCACCAGGCGACCGGTGGCCGTCCGTCAGCCCGCGAGGCCACGGGTCACGGCTTCCCGAACCCGGCGGCGGTGAGCACCTTCTGGCCCGTGGCGGACCGGACGTAGTCGGAGAACGCCTGCGCGAGCTCCGGGTCCTCGGACGCCTTGAGCACGCCGACCGGGTACGTGTTGACGGCCTTGCTCGACTCGTCGAACGGGACACCGTCGACCTTGCCGTCGGCGCCCTGCACGTCGGTCACGTAGACCAGCCCGGCGTCGGCCTGACCGGACTCGACCTTGCCGAGCACGTCGGTGACGGACTGCTCCTCGCTGACGGGCTGCAGGTCGACGCCCGAGGCGGACTCGACCTTCGCCGTCGCGGCACCGCACGGCACCGGGGCGGCGCACGTGACGAGCTGGACGTCGGAGCCGGTCAGGTCGTCGAGGCTCGTGATGCCCTTCGGGTTGCCCGGCGCGACGGCGATCTCGAGGACGTTCGTCGCGAAGTCCTCCGGTGACCCGCTCGCCAGGTCGGTCGCGGACAGCTTCGCCATGTTCGCCTCGTCGGCGGACGCGAACACGTCGGCGGGGGCACCGTTCTGGATCTGGGTGACGAGGTCACTCGACCCCGCGAACGAGAACTCGATCGAGGCGCCGGGGTTCGCGAGCTCGAAGTCCTTGCCGAGCGTGGTGAAGGTCTTCTGGAGCGACGCCGCCGCGAACACCGTGATCGAGCCCGACACGCCTGCGTCCGCGCTCGACGACGATGACGGCGACGACGACCCGGCCGGAGCGTCGGCGGTGGAACACGACGCCAGGCCGAGCGCCGCGACGACGGCGAGGGGCACGAGCAGCGAGCGAGGACGTCGGGTCATCGGGGGTCCTCCTGGTGGGTGGGCGCCTCGACGGTGACCATCGTGGCCTTGACGGACGCCACGGCGACGGACCCGACCTCGAGCCCGAGGTCGCGCACCGCCTCGGCGCTCATGAGCGAGACCACGCGGTGCGGGCCGCACTGCAGTTCGACCTGCGCCATCACGGTGTCGACGACCAGGTCGGTGACGATGCCGACGAAGCGGTTCCGTGCCGAGCTCTTCACGCCGGTGTCCGGGGCGGCCAGCTCGGTGCTCCGCGCCCGGGCGTACTCGGCCACCTGCCGACCGTCGACGACGGCGCGACCGGCGTCGTCGGTGGCCCGGTCGAAGGTGCCCCCGTCGACGAGTCGACGCACGGTGTCGTCACTCACCCCGAGGAAGGCAGCAGCATCGCGGATCCGCAGTTGCGTCATGATACGACGATCCTAGCCGCGGAAGCGGCGCTCTGGACCCGATCAGTGTCGGATCAGGGCATCAGCCCGTTCGCCACGGGCAACCCTTCGCGGCGCCAGGCCTCGAACCCGCCGTCGAGGACCGCCACGTGCCTCCAGGCCGGTTGTGCGGCAGCCCACGCGTCCGCACGCGGACCACGGGCGCAGTAGACGACCACGTCCGCCGCATCGGTGTCGTCCGTGACGGCTCCGGCGACCACCCCGTCCGCCCGTTCGGCGTCGGTGCGCACGTCGACGACGACCACCGGGTCCGCCGGGTCGGCCAGGCGCGCGGCGAGCGCTGACGGGGCGATGCGGTCGGTCCGAGCGGGAGCGACCACGACGGGTCGGTGTGATGCCGGTCCGCGCCGGACGGGGCTCTCGCTCCACCGCCAGCGGCGTGCGTCGACGGTCAGGACCCGTCCGAGCAGCGGTTCGCCGGTGCCGGTGACCAGGGCCAGCACCTGTCCGGCCATCACCGCTCCGACGGCGCCGCACAGTGCCGGCACGACGCCGTCCAGGGCGCAGGAGCCCTCGTCGGGCAGGGCCTCGGGGTGCAGGTCGTGGAAGTCGACGCCGTCCGGTCCGGCGTCGCGGAACACGCTGACCTGGCCGTCGTGACCGAGCACCGTGCCCCAGACGAACGGCACGCCGGCGTCGGCGCAGGCGTCCGAGACCGCTCGGGTGACCAGGACGGAGTCCGCCGCGTCGACGACCACGTCGTGCCCGGCGACGAGCTCCGGGGTGAAGGACCCGACCACGGCGACGGCGTCGAGTTCCGGGTCGACGGCGCGGGCCCGGGCGACGGCGACCCCGGCCTTCGACGATCCGACGTCGGCAGCGGTGAAGAGCGTCTGGCGCGCGAGGTTCGAGGCGTCGACGACGTCGGGGTCGACCACCGTGAGCCGTCCGACCCCGGCGAGGTACGCGACGACGGGCGCGCCGAGCCCACCGGCGCCGACCACCAGGACGCGTGAAGCGGCCAGCCGCCGGAGCCCGACGGCGCCGACGTCGGACAGGGCAGCGGTCCGCGAGCCGAGCCGTGTCCGCCACGGGGAGAGCGCTGCGACGGGGGCGACGAGGGGGTCCATCCCGTCATTCTGGCCGGTCGCGCCGAATCCCTGCATGTGAATGCTCAGCGGGTGGACGCGGCGGATGCTCAGTGCCGCTCGGTACGGTCGCGGGCGTGAGTTCTCCCCGCACCGGCACCGTCACGGTCCGACGCACGACGTCGGACACGTCGACGCGCGCACGGCTCCGGGCACTCGCCCTGTCGACCGTGCGGACCCTGGTGCGTGCGCCGGAGATCACCGTCGGTGTGGTCGGTGTGGTCGTCGCTGCCGCCTTCACCTGGGTGCCGTCGGTCTGGTACGACGAAGCCGCCACCCTGACGAGCGCGCAGCGCAGTTGGCCCGCGCTCTGGGCGGAACTGCAGAACGTCGACGCCGTGCACGGCCTGTACTACGCGCTCTTGCACGTCTGGCTCGCGCTGGTCGGCTACTCGCCGTTCACACTCCGCTTCCCGAGTGCCCTGGCGATCGGGATCGCCGCCGCGCTCGTGGTGGCGCTCGGTCGGCGGCTCGGCGGTGTCCGGCTCGGGGTCGTCTCCGGTCTGGTCTTCCTGCTGCTGCCCCGCGTCGCCTGGGCCGGCACCGAGGGCCGCCCGTACGCGACGGTCACCACCCTCGCCGCGCTGCTCACACTCGTCGGCCTGACCGCGGTCCGTCGCACCCGGGTGCGGCACCACGCGACGCGGTGGTGGGTCGCCTACGGCGTGCTGGCGGCCGTGGCCGTCCTGTTCAACGTGTACCTGTCCCTCGCCGTCGTGGCGCACGGCGTCGTGCTCGTGTGGACCGGCGTCGCCGACCGGGCGGCCCGACGGCAGGCCACGGTGACCGATCGCAGCGGCACGGTGCCCTCGGCGATGGTGGACCGCGCCGTCGTCGTCCGCTGGGCCGTCGCCGCCTCCGCCGCAGCTGTGGTCGTCCTGCCGTTCATCGGACTCGCCGCCGGGCAGGCCAAGCAGGTCGGCTGGATCACCGGCATCGGGTGGGCCACCCTGCGCCAGGTGTTCGCGACCGCGTGGTTCGGGGTCGTCTACCCGTACGCCGCCCTCGGGTGGCTGCTCATGATCGTCGCCGTCGTGCTGGCGGTGCGCGCGGCCCGACGCCCGTCGCGGGCCGCCCGCGACGTCCTCCGCATGCAGGCCGTCCGGGTCGCCGTGCCCCTGACGATCGTGCCCACCGCGCTGCTGGTCGCCGCGACCGCCGCCGGTGAGCACCTGTACTCCCCCAAGTACGCCAGCCTGAGCCTGCCGTTCGTCGCGCTCCTGATCGGACTCGCGATCACGGCCCTCCGTTCGCGGCGCTGGATCGCCGGCGCGGTCGTCGCGATGCTCCTGGTGTCCGTGCCGACCTCGACGATCGTGCGACTGCCGCACGCCAAGCAGTCCTCGCACTGGGCGAACGCGGCGGCGATCATCGAACGCGAGCGGAACGTGACCACCGACTCGGACGAAGGAGTGATCTACGGCAGCGTGTGGGAGCACCCGACCGCGTCGGCGCAGGTCATCGCCGATGCCTACCCCGAGGCCTTCAGCGGCATGCGGGACCTGGCGGTGGCGAGCACGGGTGCGCAGCGCGGTCAGCTCTGGAACGTGAACGGCGACATCGCCACGACCGTGCCGGCCCGCCTGGCCGACATCGACACCGTCTGGTTCGTCGGCGCCAAGTCGCGGAACATCCGCCCCGAGGTCTCCGAGACGCTCAAGGACCAGGGCTTCCACGTCGTGCGGTACTGGCACACGGACACGGTCATCCTGTGGAAGTACAGCCGCTGACCGTCAGTACGGTCGGCATCTGTCGTACGGTCAGCGTCTGTCGTACGGTCAGTGCACGAGGCGGGCGCCGTGTACCGGACCGGTGGCGCGGAGCGCGACCAGGCCGGCGGCGCTGAGCTCGACCTGCAGTTCGAGCGCGGCGTCACGGTCACCGACCAGGAACGCCACCGTCGGGCCGCTGCCCGACACCAGACCCGCGAGCGCTCCGGCCTTCTCGCCGAGTTCGAGGGTCGACGCGAGTCCGGGCTGCAGCCGCATGGCCGGGGCCTGCAGGTCGTTGTGGACGCAGTCGGCGAGCAGGTCGGGGTCGCCGGCACGCAGCGCCTGCAGCACGTTCGACTCCACCACGGGGTGGGACGGTGCCGGTGCGATGTCGGCGCGGTAGCGCTCCCGGTGCTCGTCGAGCGCACGGTACACCGCGGGGGTCGACAGCCCGTCGTCGCTCAGCGCGAGGACCCAGTGGAACTCGCCCTTCGCCAGCGCGGGGCTGAGTTCGTCGCCGCGCCCGGTGCCCACGGCCGTCCCGCCGGCGAAGGCGAACGGCACGTCCGCGCCGAGCTGCGCGGCGAGCCGGAGCAGTTCCTCACGCCCGAGGGCGGTGCCCCAGAGCGTGTCGACGGCGAGCAGCGTGGCCGCGGCGTCCGCAGAGCCCCCGCCCATGCCGCCGGCCACCGGCACCTGCTTGTCGATCGTCAACCGGACTCCGCCCCGGTGACCAGCGGCGTCGGCCACCAGCCGGGCCGCACGGATCGCCAGGTTCGACTCGTCGACCGGCACGTTCGACGTGTCGATCGGACCGGTGAAGGTCACCGAGAAGTCGTCGGCGTGCTCGGCCGTGACGTCCTCGTACAGCGACACGGCCTGGTACGCGGTCGCCACGTCGTGGTAGCCGTCGTCCTGCAGCGCACCGACGGACAGGAACACGTTGATCTTGCCGGGGGCGCGCGTCCGCACGCGGGTCGGGGCGGCCAACGTGGTCATGCCCCCAACCTATCCCGCTGCGGCTGCCGCGAAGCCCCGCGCCAGGTCGGCGAGGACGTCGTCGATGTGCTCGAGGCCGATCGACAGCCGGATGAGCCCGTCGCCCACGCCCGCCGCTGCCCGTTCCGACGACGTCATCTGCACGTGGGTCGTCGACGCCGGGTGCACGACGAGCGACCGGACGTCACCGATGTTCGACACGTGGTCGAACAGCTCGAGGGCGGCCACGAACCGCCGTCCGGCCTCGACCCCGCCGTCCAGGTCGAACGCCAGGACCGCCGACGGCCCCTTCGGCACGTACCGCTGCTGCAGGTGGTGCCACGGCGACGACGGCAGTCCCGCGTAGTGCACGCCGAGCACCTGGTCGTGCGCGTCCAGCCACGACGCGACGGCGGCCGCGTTCGACACGTGCCGCTCCATCCGCAGGGAGAGCGTCTGGATGCCCTGCAGCACCAGGAAGGCGTTGAAGGGGGCGATCGCCGGACCGAGGTCGGCGGAGAGCTTCGACCGGGTGCGCTGGATGAACGCGCGCCGCCCGAACTTCGACGCGAAGTCCGTGTTCGCGAACCCGGACTGCTCGGTGGTCGCGAGCTGCGGGAACTTGTCGGCGTGGGCCGCCCAGTCGAAGTTGCCGCTGTCGACGATGAGCCCGGCGATGGCGCTACCGTGACCGGCCAGGTACTTCGTCGCCGAGTGCACGACGATGTCGGCGCCGTGCTCGATCGGCCGGACCAGGTACGGCGTCGCGATGGTGTTGTCGACGATGAGCGGGACGCCGGCGTCGTGCGCGACCCCGGCCACCCCCGCGAAGTCCAGGACGTCGCCCCGCGGGTTCGGGATCGACTCGCCGAAGAACGCCTTCGTCTCCGGACGCACCGCAGCAGCCCACTCGTCCAGGTCCGTGGGGTCCTGCACGAAGGTGAACGCGATGCCGAGGTCGTGCAGCGTCGACGCGAACAGCGTGTACGTCGCGCCGTACAGCGAGGCACTCGACACGACGTGGTCACCGGCCCGGGCGACGCCGAGGACGGCCAACAAGGTGGCCGCCTGGCCGGACGCCAGCGCGAGCGCGCCGACGCCGCCCTCGAGGTCCGCGATGCGGCGCTCGAGCGCCGCCGCCGACGGGTTGTTCACGCGCGAGTACGTGTGCCCCGGGGCGTTGAGCATGAAACGGTCCGCCGCGTCCTCACCGGACGGGTACACGAAGGCCGCGGTCTGGGCGATCGGCGGGACGTTGCCACCGAACCCCGGGTCGGCCTTGAAGCCCGCGCGGATCTGCCGGGTCTCGAACGCCCACTCCTCCTCGGTCGTGCCCATCAGACGACCGCCTCGGACGCCGCGACCACCGACGGGCGGACGAGCGGGATGACCTGTTCGCCGAAGCGGTCCATCTCCTCGAGCTGCGGCGAGAACTGCAGCAGCAGCGTGTCCACCCCGGCGTCCTCGAACTCCTTGATCCGGGCCGCGACCTGCGCCGGCGTGCCGACGAACCCGGGGCGCAGGCCGCGGTTCGACACCGAGTAGTCCTCGAGCGAGGGGACGTGCTCGAGCTGCGACTTCGAGATGAAGTCCTGGTACGACTCGTACGCGTTGCCGTGCTGCACGTCGGTGATCCGCGCGAGCTCGGCCTGCGCCTCTTCCTCGGTCTCGCGGACGATGACGTACGCGGCCATGCCGAACGCCTCGAACGGCGGCAGTCCGGCGTCGACCCGGCGCTGCTTCATCTCGGCGATCTTCGTGCGGAGTTCCTCGACCGTACCGCCGTGGGTCACGTAGGCGTCGGCGTACCCGGTGATCGCGGCCTTGCCCGCCTCGCTCTCGCCGCCGGCGTAGATGCGTGGGGTCACGCGGGGCTTCGGCTCGAGGTGCGCGTTCTCGATGTCGTAGTACTCGCCCGAGAACGAGTACGGCGTCTCCCGCCACATCCCCTTCATGACCTCGACGAACTCCGCCGTCCGCTTGTACCGGTCGTCGTGCTCCGAGAAGATGCCGCCGTACTGCTTGGCTTCCTCCGCCCACCACGCGCTCACCACGTTGAACGTGAAGCGGCCGCACGAGATGTCGTCGATCGTCGCCGCCTGCTTCGCCGTCACCGCGGGCAGGTGGTAGCCGGGACGCATCGCCGCCATGATCTCGAGGCGCTCGGTCGTCGCCGCGATGGCCGCCGCGAGCGACCAGGCCTCGAGCGACGGCGCCGCCGTGCCCTTGATGTCGTTGAGGTTGAGCTCCGGCACGAGCGTCAGGTCGAAGCCGATCCGCTCGGCGCGCTGCGCCAAGCGCTTCACGTAGTCGAAGGTGACCGGCATGTTCTCGTTGTCGACGTTGCGCAGCCAGCCGCCGAAGAGCGGGGTCCAGTATCCGAATCGCACGGGGTGAGTTCCTTGGGGAGGTGGGGAGTGCCCTGCAAGGGGCGCGGAGCGGACGGGAGGCGCGTGGCGGGCCCGCCACGGGCCTCCAGTCCGGTGGTTCTTGCGCTCTCAGGCGGTCAGTTGCGCTGCGTACTGCGTCTCCAGCAGGCCGCCGAGGTACCGCGCGATGGAGCGCGGGCCGGAGGCCGGCGCGGACTCCTCGACCGCGGGGTTGTAGTTCGTGTTCGTGTTGATGTCGTAGACGACCGTGCGGCCGTCCGTGGTCTCCATGAACTCGACGCCCGCGATGGTGACGCGCTGGTCGGCGAGGAACGTGCGGAGCTGCTGGACCAGCGGGTGCTCGCCGGTGATCTCGGTCCGGACGCTGAACGCGCTCGGCTGGTCGGCGCCCGGTACGTCGCAGACCGCTCCGGCGATGACCTGCGGGACCTCGCACGCGTCGGCGGGGCAGAGCTCGAAGCTGCCGGCGCTGGTGTCGACGCGGACGGCGTAGACGAACTCGCCGCCGACGAACTCGACGCGGGTGATGAAGGGCTCACGGGCGGTCAGGAACTCCTGCAGCAGCGTGATGCCGTCGACCGGAGCCTCGAACTCCGGCGAGTCGACGTAGGCGTCGAACTCGGCGAGCGAGTCGAACCGACGGACGCCCAGGCCCTTGCCGCCCTGGTTGTGCTTCGTGATGAACGGGACGTCCTGGCCGTTCGTGAAGTCCCGTGCGGCCTGCTTGAGCGTCGTCGCGCCGAACACGGCGGTCGTGCGCGGCACGTCGAACCCGGCGTTCTGCAGCAGCCCGTGCTGGGCGACCTTGGAGACCTCGAGTTCGAGCACGTGGCTGCCGCCGACGACCTGGCGACCCGCTCGTTCGAGCCAGCCGAGGACCGCGCGGGTGTACTCCTTGCTGTGCTCGTGGCCGCGGGTGTGGCTCGACGCCGACATGCGCGACCAGTACACACCGGGCTCCGGCTCGGCACCGAGGTCGATCTGTCCCTCGGTCAGCAGGATCTCCTGCACCGGGACGCCCTCGGCCTCGAATGCTGCGGCGAGCGGCGGGAACCACTCGGGGTTCTCGTGGATGACGTACACGCGGGGAGTGCTCACCCGCCCACCCTAGGCACGGTATACCGCACGCGGCCAAGTGTGTGACGCGCGGTTGCTTCGTGTGGTCGTCGGTGGGTTCGGCGTTCGGTGCGAGGTTCCGTACTCGGTGCGAGGTGTCGAGGATCGCACCGAGTACGGAACCTCGCACCGTTCAGCGCCAGCGGTCGGCGGCCCTCGCACCGTGCGAGGGCGTCAGCCCGCGAATGCCTGCTGGCCGACGACGCCGAGGAGCTCGAGCTTCTGCGCGTCCTCGGATCCTGGGGGCGCGGTGAAGAGCAGCAGTGCCTGTGCCTGGTCGTCGGTGTGCAGGACCTGGCAGTCGACGGTGATCCGGCCGAGCTGCGGCTGCACGATCGTCTTGTTGTCGGACCAGCGACTCGTCACCTCGTGCAGTGCCCAGAGCTCGCGGAACTCGGGGCTGCGGGTCTCGAGCTCGGCGATCAGCTCGGTGGCCCGACGGTCCCCCGGTCCGGCCAGCCCCACCGCCGCCCGCAGCGACGCCACCACGACCCGGGCCAGTCGCTCGTGTTGCTCCGGCGCGTACTTCGCGAGCTCGTCCCCGGTCACGAACCACCGCCACGCCTGGTACCGCTCGTTGCCGGGCAGGCTGACGGACGACCCGAGCAGCGCCGCCGCGAGCCGGTTCTCGACCAGCGTCTCGCCCAGGTGGCTGACCACGATCGCGGGGGTGTCCTCGAGCCGGTCGAGCACCCGCAGGATCGCGGGGTCGACGTGGTCGGCGCGGTGCAACCGGGTCGGGGCGTTCTGCCCGGCGAGGTGGAACAGGTGGTCGCGTTCGTCGAGGCTGCACCGGAGCGCCCGGGCGATCGCGGCGATCATCTGCTCCGACGGCTGCGGCCCACGCTGCTGTTCCAGGCGCGTGTAGTAGTCGACCGACATGCCCGCGAGCGCGGCGACTTCTTCGCGCCGGAGACCAGGGGTCCGGCGTCGTGGTCCCTGGCCGAGGCCGACGTCCTCGGGGCGCAGCAGTTCGCGGCGACGGCGGAGGAAGTCGGCGAGTGCAGCGCGGTCCATGGTCCCGATTGTCGTCCGGTTCCCGCCGCCGTGCCAGGGATCGCCGATCCCCCGATGACCGAGGTCTGGATGGGTCGCCGACGAAGGCGCATGGTGGTGGACATGGACATCACGAACTCCACCGTCTTCATCCCCGGCGCAACCTCCGGCATCGGCCTCGCCCTGGCCCAGCGCCTGCAGGCCGCGGGTAGCACAGTCGTCATCGGCGGGCGTCGCCAGTTGCTCCTCGACTCGCTCGCCGCCGAGCACGGCTTCGGCACCGTGCAGATCGACGTGAGCGACGCCGCATCCATCGAGATGGCTGCCGCCTCCGTCCTCGAGGCGTACCCGTCGCTCGACACCCTCGTCACCATGTCGGGGATCATGCGCAACGAGGATCTGCGCTCCTCCGACCACATCCACGACGCGCTCGAGATCATCCAGACCAACCTGGTCGGCACGATCCGCCTCATCGACGCGTTCCTGCCGCACCTGCTGGCGCAGCCCGCCTCGACCATCGTCACGGTGTCGTCCGGACTCGCGTTCGTCCCGCTCACCGCGACGCCGACGTACAACGCCACCAAGGCCGGCATCCACTCCTACACGCAGTCACTCCGTCAGCAGCTGCTCGGTACCCCGGTTTCGGTGCTCGAGCTCGCTCCCCCGGCGGTGTCGACCGACCTGATGGGCGGAGCGGACTTCGGTGGCATGCCGCTCGACGCCTTCGCCGACGAGGTCATCGAGCTGCTGTCCGCGGGCGATTCGCCCGAGATCCTGGTGCAGAACGTGCTGCCGCTCCGGTTCGCCGAGCGCGACGGCACCCACCAGCAGATCTTCGAGGCGATGGCGTCGCGCGCGCACTGACACGCGGGGCGCCTCGAACGGTGCGAGGTTCCGTATTCGGTGCGAGGCACGTTGGCTCGCACGGACCACGGAACCTCGCACCACGCTCGGCGTGTCTCGCACGGTGCGAGGGGCGCGTCAGTCTTCGGCGCCGTCGGCCTGCTCTCCGCGGCGACGCGCGAACCGATCGAGGGCGCGGCTCGCGAGCGGGAGCGCCGATGCGACCACCGCGCTGTACAACGCCGAGTCGAGGGGTTTGTGGTGCAGACGTGTCACCGCCCAGGCTGCGGTGAACGCGGTCACGGCCAGCGCTCCCTCGGCCACCCGACCCGAACGATCGAGGCGCGGCGGCGGCCGGAAGTCGTCGTCATCGTCATCGTTCGGATCGTCTCGGAAGGCCCAGACCGTGATCCCGAACACGGGAAGCGCAACCCCGAGCAGCGCTCCCGCCCATGCCGCGTCGTTCTGCAGGTTCCGCACGACAGCGGGCACGGCGAAGCACTCGATGACGATCCCGCCGAGCACGGCGACGATCGCGAGCCACTGGGAGACGGTGATGCGACGCACCCGCCGATCGTAGGGGTCCGCGGGTCCTGCGCGCGCTCCCCCGTTCGCGGCGTCAGAGGCCGGCGAGCAGTTGCTGCAGTTCGGCCTTGGCGTCGGGCATCCGCTCGGGGCCGGTGAGCCGTTCCCGCTGCACCGAGATGCGGACGGTGTCGGGCTTGGGACCGTCCTCGGTGTTCAGCAGCACGGATTCGCGGCTGGCGAAGGTCCACCGGGCCGACGGGCGCTTGCCGCCGCGGCGCTCGGACGTCGGCGTGGACCCGAGTGCGGCCGTGAACACCGGGACGATCCGATCGAGCACCGCCTCGCGCTCACCGGGGACCTGCCGTGACGCCGACACCGCGAAGGTGCCATCCGAGCGCTGACCGGGGATGCGGAGCCCGTGAGCCTGTTCGTACCCGATGGTGATGCCGTGCGCCCACCATGGCTCGACACCCTGACCAACGATCCACGACGCGATCGCAGCGTGCCCGATCGTGGCTCCGCCCGCCGTGTCGATCAGCGCGTGCCACTCGTCCGGTGACTTGCCCGTCGCCGCGAGGACACGGTCCGGCGCCATCCCCTGCGCGTGCGAGCGAACCGTTCCGTCGGTCATGCCGTCATCGTAGGCCGGAGGACACCGCCGTCGCGGATCAGCGCTGGGAACCGGTCCGCAGGCGACGCGCCAGCTGCGCACCCTCGGCGTCGATGATCAGCGGGAGGCGCTCCTTGTCGACGACGCCGAACGCGGGATCGACCGTCACGAAGCCGTCGACTTCCCAATGCCGAGCTGTTGCGACGTGCAATGCACCCGAGACGGTCAGGCCGAACTCTTCCATGAGGTCTGGGACCTCATCGCTGACGGCATCGACCCCGACCCAGTGCAGTTGCGTCGACCGCAACAACTCTCGCCATGCTGTGACATGGCGACGAGCGGCTTCCGTGGCCATGCCGTGAGCAGCTCGCAGAACCTCGAACTCCGTGTAGGCGCTGTACATCATCTCTGTACCCGCGAGGTCGAGGTGGTCGAGGAACGCGACCGCCTCGACCTTGTGACGATCGGTCCGGCGCAGCGCGCTCCGGATGAAGCTCGACTCGACGAGGACCGCGTCCGGGCGGGCGGCGCAGTCGTTGAACTCGAGGACCCGGTGCTCGTCGAAATGCTCGGGCGTGAGTCGCTCGAACACGGTCAGGGATGCGTGTGGAATGAGACGGTCGGCTCGACCCAGAAGTCCGGATCGATCGACTCGATCGCGCGCCGTCGGCGCTCGCGGCGTTCTTCGAACGTGCCTTCAGGTCGCGGCGTCCGAGCGAACAGCGCTTGCCGCTCGGCGTCGGTGAAGATCTTCGACCCCCGCTGCCGACCGGGATCCGCGCTGAGCAGGGCGCGACGACGTCCCGCTGTGAGCTGTTCCTCGGTCAGGCCGCGGCGGTTCGGTCGGCGTGGTTCGGTCGGCTGCATGGTGTCTCCTTGGTCGATGTGATCAACCGTAGGAGCACCGAACGGACGGCACCGAACATTTCGTATTTCGCCGATCCGAGGCGTGAGGTGATTACCCCGCAGCCGCCAGGACCGTCCGACCGAGCCGCACGAAGTCGTCGACACCGATCGCCTCGCCCCGAGCCGTCGGGTCGATGCCCGCCGCCGTCAGGACCTCGGAGGCGTGGGCGCTGCCACCGAGCACACCGGACAGGCTCTGCCGCAGCATCTTCCGCCGCTGCTGGAACGCCGCATCGACCAGGGTGAAGACCCGCGACCGCAGCCGCTCGTCCCCCGGGGGATCGTGCCGGTCGAACGCCACCAGCACGCTGTCGACGTTCGGGACGGGCCAGAACACCTGGCGGCTGACGAGCCCGGCCGTGCTCCACGAGCCGTACCAGGCGGCCTTGACGCTCGGCGACCCGTAGACCTTGCTGCCCGGGCCCGCCGCGAGACGGTACCCGACCTCGGCCTGCACCATCACCAGCGACCGCTCGATCGACGGGAAGGTCGCGAGCAGGTGCAGCAGCACGGGTACCGAGATGTTGTAGGGCAGGTTCGCGACGAGGTGCGTCGGTTCGGTGTCGAGGTCCGATGCGGCGACGGTCATCGCGTCCTGCTGCACGACCGTCAACGTCGCCGTCGGCTGCAGCGCGCTGACCGTCGACGGCAGCTTCGCCGCGAGCCGCTTGTCGATCTCGACGGCGGTGACGGGCGCCCCGGTCTCGGTGAGCCCGAGCGTCAGGGAGCCGAGGCCCGGCCCGATCTCGAGCACCCGGGACGAGGGCGTCACGCCGGCGACCGACACGATGCGCCGGACGGTGTTGGCGTCGTGCACGAAGTTCTGCCCGAGCTTCTTCGTCGGGGTCACGTCGAGTTCGGCGGCGAGCTCCCGGATCTCGGCCGGGCCGAGCAGCGCGCCCACTACTCGTCCACCGTCACGGGCTCGGCGTCCCACGCACCGTAGACGAGCTCGGTGTTCGACGCGATCTGCGCGGCGAGCATCGAGGCATCGGTGCCGAGGGTCTCCGCCATCGACCGTAGGGTGATCGGGATCAGGTACGGGGCGTTCGGCCGGCCGCGGTACGGCGTCGGGGTCAGGAACGGCGCGTCCGTCTCGACCATGATCAGGTGCCGCGGCGCGACGACCAGCGCTTCGCGGAGCAGTGCTGCGTTCTTGAACGTCACGGTGCCGGCGAACGACATGTACCAACCGCGCTCGGCACAGAGCCGAGCCAGGTCGGGTCCGCCGGAGAAGCAGTGGAACACGGTGCGCTCCGGAGCCCCGACGCGGTCGAGCACCTCGACCACGGCGTCGTGCGCGTCGCGGTCGTGGATGGTCAGCGCGAGGCCGTGCTCCTTCGCGATGCGGATGTGCTCCTCGAACGAGTGGATCTGGGCGTCGCGCCCGTCCTCACCGGTGCGGAAGAAGTCGAGCCCGGTCTCACCGATCGCCCGGACGCGGGGCAGTGCCGCCAGCCGCTCGATGCCGGCGAGGTGCTCGTCGAGCAGCCCCTGCTCCTGCAGCGACGGCGCCTCGTTCGGGTGCAGCGCGACCGCTGCGAGCACGCGGGGTTCACGGGCGGCGATCGACGCGGACCACTGCGAGGTCGCGAGGTCGGTACCGACCTGCACGACACCGCGGACGCCGACGCTGGAGGCACGGCCGAGGTGCTCGCGGTAGTCGAGCGCCCCGTCGCCACCGTCGGCGATCTCCATGTGCGTGTGGTTGTCGTAGACCGGGACCACGAGCGCCTCGGGCAGCGGCGGGTAGGTCAGGTCGCGCTTGGAGCCGTCCCCGTCGCCGCGGGAGCGGAGGTGGGCGTCGGTCACGCGGAGACCTGCTCCGACTGCTCGATGCGCGGGAACAGCCCGCTCTCGAGCGCCACGACGTGCGAAGCACCCTGCCACTCGAAAGCACGATCGACGCGCTGCTCGGCGATCGAACCGCCGGCACCGATCGACGCCCACAGCTTCTCGGTGGCCTTCGGCATCACCGGGGAGAGCAGCACCGCGACGGTGCCGAGGCCACGCAGTGCCGTGGTCAGGACGGTGCCGAGCCGCTCGCGGTTCGCGTCGTCCTTCGCCAGCGCCCACGGCTGCTGCTCGGTGATGTACCCGTTCAGGGCGTCGACGAGCTCCCAGACGGCGGCGATCGCCTCGTGCGGGGCGAACGCGGCGATGGCTGCGTCAGCACGCTCGGTGACCGACACCGCAAGGGCGTCGATCGCCTGGTCCGACTCGGTCAGCGACCCACGCGCCGGCACTGCGCCGTCGAAGTACTTCTGCAGCATCGCGACCAGGCGCGAGGCCAGGTTGCCGAAGCCGTTCGCGAGCTCGGCCTGGTACCGCGCCGAGATGTCCTCCCAGCTGAAGTTGCCGTCCTGCCCGAAGGTGATGGCGCGGAGGAAGTAGTAGCGGAAGGCGTCGGACCCGAAGGTGTCGGTGATCTCCGACGGCGCGATGCCGGTCAGCTTCGACTTCGACATCTTCTCGCCGCCGACGAGCAACCAGCCGTGACCGAAGACGCGCTCCGGCACCGGCAGTCCGGCAGCCATGAGCATCGCCGGCCAGATGACCGCGTGGAAGCGGGCGATGTCCTTGCCGACGATGTGCACGCTCGGCCACAGGCGCTTGAAGGCCTCGTCGTCCTCGGTGCCGTAGCCCAGCGCCGTGACGTAGTTGAGCAGGGCGTCGAACCACACGTACAGGACGTGGTCGCTGTCCCACGGGATCTTGATGCCCCAGTCGAAGCTGGACCGCGAGATCGACAGGTCGCGGAGACCCTGCTTCACGAACGAGATGATCTCGTTGCGGACGCTCTCCGGCTGGATGAACAGCGGGTTCGACTCGTAGAGGTCGAGCAGGCGCTGCTCGAAGTCCGACATGCGGAAGAAGTAGTTACGCTCGGACAGCACCTCGACCGGGATCGAGTGGATGGCGCAGACCTGCTGCCCCTCGTACGCGCCGGTGCCGGGGACCAGGTCGCTCGGCTGCTTGTACTCCTCGCAGCCCACGCAGTAGAAGCCCTCGAACTCGCCGGCGTAGATGTAGCCGTCGTCGTAGAGCTTCTGCAGGAACGCCGTCACACCGCGCTCGTGGCGCTCGTCGGTGGTGCGGATGAAGTCGTCGTTGGCCACGTCGACGGTGTCGAGCAGCGGCTTCCACGCCTCGGTCACCAGTCGGTCGGCCCATTCCTTGGGCGTGACCTCGTTCGCCGAGGCGGTGCGCAGGATCTTCTGCCCGTGCTCGTCGGTGCCGGTGAGCAGCCAGGTGTCGTCACCCCGCTGCCGGTGCCAGCGCGCGAGGACGTCCGCGGCGACCTCGGTGTAGGCGTGCCCGATGTGGGGCACGTCGTTCACGTAGAAGATCGGCGTGGTGATGCTGAACGAGGACCCGTCGGACATGCGGACCATCCTACGGGCGCGCGGAACCCGGATGACGCGCGCGGCGGTGGACTGTGGAAAACCGGATCCGGGAGGCCCGTGGCGGGCCCGCCCCGCGCCTCCCGTCCGGCACTGCCGTCGTCTACCGCGCCGCGAGCGCGCCTTCGTAGAGGTCGCGTTTCGACAGCCCGGTCGCGTCCGCGACCGCCGCTGCGGCCTCCTTCATGCGCATGCCGGCGGCCACCCGCTCGAGCACGAGGCGGACCCCGTCGTCGAGCGTCGCCTCCTCGGTGGCCTCGGCGGCACCGGCGACGACGATGCAGATCTCGCCCCGGACCCCCTCTGATGCCCACGTGACGAGCTCGTCGAGCGGACCGCGCCTGACCTCTTCGTAGAGCTTCGTGAGCTCACGGCAGACCGCGGCGCGACGGTCGCCCCCGAACCCGACGGCCATGTCGGCGAGCGTCTCGGCCAACCGGTGCGGCGACTCGAAGAAGACCATCGTGCGCTGCTCCCCCGCGAGCGCCTGGAACGCGCGGCGACGCTCCCCGCCCTTGCGCGTCGGGAACCCCTCGAACGTGAAGCGGTCCGTCGGCAGTCCGGAGACGGCGAGCGCCATGAGCACCGCCGACGGGCCGGGCAGTGCCGTGACCGTGACGCCAGCGGCTGCCGCTGCCTCGACGAGCGGGAAGCCGGGGTCGCTGATCGCGGGCATGCCGGCGTCGGTGAGGACCACGATGTCCTCGTCACGGGCGAGCTCGACGACCTCGGACGCCTTCGCCCGTTCGTTGTGCTCGTGCAGGGCGATGAGCCGCGGACGGTTCTCGATTCCGAGGGCGCGCATGAGGTGGATGGCGGTCCTGGTGTCCTCCGCCGCGACCACCGTGGCGTTGGAGAGGGTCTCGACGAGACGGCGCGAGGCGTCCCCGAGGTTGCCGATGGGGGTTGCTGCGAGGACGATCACGCCACCCATTGTCGTCGCAGCTCCGACGCAGCGCGGACATGCGGTCGATCCGTAGGATGCTCAGCGATGACCAGCGAGCTGACCGACGACCGCACGGCCGTGCCCGACGGGCCGGTCGGCTCGCGCCTCGACGACTGGTGGGGGCGGGTGCTCTCCACCGCCCAGCGCGTCGCGGTGTGGCGCTGGGCCGGACCGATCGCAGTGACGCTGCTCGCCGCCGTGCTGCGCCTGGCGAACCTGGGGAACCCGCACTCGCTGGTCTTCGACGAGACCTACTACGTCAAGGACGGCTGGTCGATCGTCCACCTCGGCTACGAGGGCACCTGGCCGGCGAACCCGAGCAGCGACTCCGCCCCGACGACCGACGATCGGTTCTCGAGTGGTGAGACGGACATCTTCACCAGCGCCGCGGAGTTCATCGCGCACCCGCCGCTCGGCAAGTACCTGATCGGGCTCGGCATGCTCCTGTTCGGGGCGGACAACTCGTTCAGCTGGCGGTTCGCCGTCGCCGTGCTCGGCATCGCGACGGTGTTCCTCACCGCCGTGATCGCCCGGTCGCTGTTCCGCTCCACCCTGGTCGGCACGCTCGCCGGCGGCCTGCTCGCGATCGACGGCCAGGCCATCGTGATGTCCCGCGTCACGCTGCTCGACGGGATCCTGACGTTCTTCGTCGTGCTCGGTTTCGGGGCGCTCCTGCTCGACCGGCGCCGGAGTCAGCGGCGGCTCGACGACTGGGTCGCCGAGCGCGTCGCTGCTGGCCGGGACACCCTGTGGGGGCCCGTGCTCTGGTGGCGTCCGTGGCTGTTCGCGATGGGGCTGACGATGGGGTTGGCCACCGCGACGAAGTGGTCGGGGATGTACTTCCTGGCGTTCTTCGCCGTGTACTCCGTGCTGAGCGACATGATGATGCGCCGCCGTGCAGGGGTCGAGTTCTGGTCGTCGAGCGCGCTGCTGCAGCAGGCACCCGTGTCGTTCCTGCTCACCGTGCCGATCGCCGCCGTCACCTACGTCGCATCGTGGACCGGCTGGTTCGTGTCGAAGGACGGCTGGGACCGCAACTGGCTGGCCTCCGGAGGAGAGCGCTGGACCGGTCTGCTCCGGTGGGTGCCGGACAGCCTGCAGAACTGGTGGCACTACCAGTCGGAGATCTACAACTTCAACATCGGGCTGCACACGCCGCACTCGTACCAGGCGAACCCGCTGCTCTGGCTCGTCATGCAGCGGCCCACGTCGATGTTCTACGTCGGCACCGATGCCGGCCAGGACGGCTGCTCGGCGAGCCGCTGCGGTGAGGCGATCACCGGCGTCGCGAACCCGTTCATCTGGTACGCGGCGGTCATCGCGACCGTGGCACTGCTCGTGCTCTGGATCCTGCGCCGACAGTGGCAGTATGGCTTCGTCCTGCTCGGCGTCGCCGCGGGCTACCTGCCGTGGCTGATGTACGTCAACCGGACGGTCTTCCAGTTCTACACGATCGCCTTCGAGCCCTTCATGGTGATGGCACTGGCGGCGGCGATCGGGTTGGTGCTCGGGTCACGGACCGATCCGCGGCCCCGACGGACCCGGGCCATCGTCTGGGTCGGGGTGTGCCTGGTCGTGGTGGTGCTCGCGTCGGCGTACTGGTACCCGATGTGGACCGCGATCCAGGTGCCGTGGGACTTCATCCGGTCGCACTACTGGCTGCCGAGCTGGCTGTAGCGCGCTTCGGGTGTCGGCCCGGCGCACTGGTCGCGACCAGACCGCCGGACGGGAGGTACGGGTCGGGCCCGCCACGGGCCTCCCGTCCGGAGTCGGTTGGCACCCGAGCCGCGCGCGGTCCGCGGTGACGCGTCAGGACTGCGCGTGCAGCGCGCGCTCGATGGACTCGCGGTCGAGCGGGTCGCCGACCATGCTCGGCGCGGTCCGGGTCTGCGGCAGGACGCCCTCGATGAGGAGTTCGGCGTACCGGCGCCAGGCGTTCGGGTCGTGCTCGCGGGTGGCGTCCGCGACGGCGCCCACCATGGCGGTGAGCATCGGCAGGTCGCGGTAGTCGAATCCGGCGCGGACCACCCCGGCGGTCTCGGCCCGACCGATGATCGCGGAGACCTGGCGTTCCAGCCGGTCACGCTCCTGCACGATCGACGGACGCGCCTTGCCCGCACGCACGATGGCATCGGCGAGCGCACGGTCGCGGGCGCGGAACTCGAACACCCCGGTCAGGTAGACCCGCAGGGCCTCGCGCGGGTCGACGACGTCGGCGGCGCGAGCCGCAGCGTCGTTCATCGCCTCGAACTTGGTGGCGAGCAGCGCCTCGATCAGGGAGTCCTTGTCGGCGAAGCGTCGGTACACGGTGCCGACACCGACCCCCGCTTCGTGCGCGATGTCGTTCAGGGTGACCGACAGGCCGCGCTCCGCGAAGCACTTGCGAGCGGTCTGCAGGATCAGCTCGCGGTTGCGTGCCGCATCGGCGCGCAGCGGGCGCTCGAGGTCGGGCGCGGACTCGGTGGTGCTCACGATGCCGAACCTAGTTGAACTTTCTGGGAATAAGTGGATGCGGACCTTCCGTTTCGGTCTACACTGTCGACAAACGGATGCAGCGCATCCGTTTGACACCTCCCCTCTTCGAAACGCCCGACGGTGCGCGCTTCGTGCTCCCCCTCCAACCTTCTCGAAGGAGGCTGCCGTGACGGCAGAACACACCGTGCCGACCCCCACCGGGGCAGCACCCACGACCTCTGGCCCCACCCCCGCCAAGAGCAACCACCGCTGGATCGCCCTGGCGGTCATCGCCCTCGCCCAGCTGATGGTCGTGCTCGACGCCACCATCGTGAACATCGCGCTCCCGTCGGCCCAGGCCGACCTGGGGTTCGGCACCGACCAGCGCCAGTGGATCGTCACCGCGTACTCGCTGGCGTTCGGTTCGCTCCTGC
Source organism: Curtobacterium sp. MCJR17_020 (assembly GCF_003234365.2). NCBI lineage: Bacteria > Bacillati > Actinomycetota > Actinomycetes > Micrococcales > Microbacteriaceae > Curtobacterium > Curtobacterium sp. MCJR17_020. The sequence continues at coordinate 3,132,733 of NZ_CP126260.1, forward strand.
TGCTCGGCGGCCGCCTCGGCGACCTGTTCGGCCGCAAGAACACCTTCATCATCGGCCTGGTCGGCTTCGCGGTCGCATCGGTCCTCGGTGGCCTCGCCGACTCGTTCGGCCTGCTCGTCGCGGCCCGCGCCCTGCAGGGTGTGTTCGGGGCGCTGCTCGCCCCGTCCGCGCTCGGCATGCTGACCACCACGTTCCGCGACCCGAAGGAGCGCGGTCGTGCGTTCGGCATCTTCGGCTCGATCGCCGGTTCCGGTGCGGCCATCGGCCTGCTCCTGGGCGGCGTGCTCACCGAGTACGCGTCGTGGCGCTGGTGCCTCTACGTCAACGTCGTCTTCGCGGTGCTCGGCGTGATCGGCGCACTCGTCTTCATGGAGAAGCCGCCGAAGGTCGACCGCCCGCGCATCGACGTCGCCGGCGTCATCACCATCACCGCCGGCCTGGTCGGCGTCGTCTACGGCTTCTCGAACGCCGAGACCAACGGCTGGGACTCCCCCGTCACCATCGCGATGCTCGCCGGTGGCGTCGTCCTGATCGCCGCGTTCGTGTTCATCGAGACCCGTGTGGCGCACCCGCTGCTGCCCCTGCGGGTCGTGCTCGACCGTGACCGCGGTGGGTCGTTCATCGCGATCGGCCTGGTGGCGATCGGCATGTTCGGCATCTTCCTGTTCCTGACCTACTACCTCGAGCAGACCCTCGGGTTCAGCTCGCTGCAGACCGGTCTGGCCTTCCTGCCGATGCCGCTGTCGATCATGATCTCGGCGACGCAGATCGGTGGGCGACTGCTGCCGCGCATCGGCCCGAAGATCCTGATCTTCGCCGGTGGCCTCGTCGCCGCGATCGGCCTGCTCCTGCTGCTGCGCACCGACCTGGACAGCTCCTACGCGGGCACCGTCCTGCCGGCGCTGATCGTCATCGGGCTCGGCATGGGCACGATCTTCTCGTCCGCGATGAACACCGCGACCACCGGGGTGGCCCGAGCCGACGCCGGTGTGGCCTCGGCGACGGTCAACACCATGCAGCAGATCGGTGGCTCGATCGGCACGGCGCTGCTGTCGACGATCTTCGCCGACGTCGTGAAGAACAGCCTGACCGGGCTGTCGGCGGCACCCACGAAGCTGCAGCAGGCACAGGCCACGCTCGACGGGTACCACGTTGCGTTCGGCATCTCGGCCGGTGTGCTCGTGCTCGTCGCCCTCGCGGGTGGCCTGCTCATCAACCGGCAGTCGGTGCGGCTCGACCGGCTCGCCCACGCCGCGTCCACGACGACCGGGAGCATCCCCGCCGCCGCGCACTGACGCCGCAGCGGGGCTGCCGACTCGGAACGACGATCACGATGTCGTACGACGACCATCTTGTCGTTCCGAGTCGACGCACACGCCACCACCCGCGCCCCGGTTGCGCAGTGTGTCGGTTTCCCTGTCACCCGTCAGAGGTCCGCATTATCGTGTGCGGCATGGCCCCCGTCCTGACCTCGCCGCTCGTGTCGACGCAGTGGCTCGCCGACCACCTCGGTGGTGACGAGCTCGTCGTCCTCGACGCCTCCGTGCACACGGTAGGGACCGGCTTCGAGACGATGTGGCACTCCGCGGTCGACTCCTACGAGCAGCGCGGGCACGTCCCCGGCGCCCGCTTCGCCGACCTCGTCGACGCGTTCTCCACGCCGGGTGCCGAGGTGCCCTTCACCCGCCCGGGTGCCGAGCGGTTCGAAGCAGCTGCCGGTGACCTCGGCGTCACGAACACCTCGACGGTCGTGGTCTACGACGACAGCGTCGGCGAGTGGTCGGCACGGCTGTGGTGGATCTTCCGGTCGTTCGGCTTCGACTCCGTCGCGGTCCTCGACGGCGGGTTCACGAAGTGGCGCGACGAGGGCCGGCCGGTCCGCGTCGGTGCCCTGCGCCAGGCACCCTCGCCGGCGAAGGCGCCCGATGACGACAGCGCCTTCCTCGCCGGTGAAGAACGCCCGCTCTGGGCCGACCACGCCCGTGTCCGCCGAGCCGTGTCGGGTGAACAGCCCGCCGCACTGGTGTTCGCGGCACCCGAAGCGGCCCTCGGCGACGAGCACCCGCCGATCATCCCGGGCAGCACCCCGATCACCGCGGACACCCTGGTGGACCCGGACACCAACGCGTACCTGCGCGGGCCGAAGCTCGCCGAGGCGTTCGCCGCGGTCGTCGGCGAGGACGAGATCGTGACGTACTGCGGGGTCGGCAGCGCCGCGTGCGTCGATGCCCTGGCCCTGACCGTGCTCGGCCACGACAAGGTCACCGTGTACGACGGCTCGCTGCTGGACTGGTGGCGGCACGAGCCCGAGGTCCTGGCGTCCTGACGACGCCGCGCGTCCCGGCTAGCGTTGGGGCATGAGCTCCAGACGCGCGGTCATCCTCGGCGGTACCGGCGGGATCGGTTCGGCCGTCGCGCGTGAGCTCCTCGACGCCTCCGGGCGGGGCGGCGACGACTGGCAGGTCGACGTCCTGGCCCGCAGCGGTGGCCCGGCAGCCGATTCCCTCACCGCCCGCGGCGCGAGCTTCACCGCGGGTGACCGCCGCGACACGAGCACCCTGCGCGACCTCCTCCGCCCCGGCGCGGACCTGCTCGTCGACACCGTGGGGCTGACCCGCGACGACGCGACGCAGCTCCTGCCGTTCCTCGACGACGTCGGGTCCACCGTGTTCGTTTCCTCACGTGCGGTCTACGTCGACGAGCAGGGCCGGCACGCGAACTCGACGGACAAGCCGGTCTTCGGCGCCGCGGTCACCGAGATCCAACCGACCGTCACCGCGGGCGACGGCGACCCGACCAGCCGTGACGGCTACGGCGCGGCGAAGGTGGCGTCCGAGCAGGTGCTGCTCGACCACGGCGCCCCGGTCACGGTGCTGCGCCCGTCGAAGGTGTACGGCGTCGGCATCGGTCGACCACGCGAGTGGTTCGTGGTCCGCCGGGTCCTCGACGGCCGCGAACGCATCCTGCTCGCCGACCACGGCCGCGGCGTGGACCACACGACGGCGGCGAGCGGCATCGGCTCGCTCGTCCGACTGGTCGCGGACGCTCCGGACCGGCGCATCCTCAACGTCGCCGACGACTCCGCTCCGACAGCGCTCGAGATCGTGCGGACCATCGCCGGGCACCTCGACCACCGGTTCGACGAGGTCCTGCTCGACGCGGACGCCCCTGCCTTCGTCGGCACCACCCCCTGGTCGTCGCCGTCACCGTTCGTCCTCGACACGACGGCGGCACGCGCGCTCGGGTGGCAGCCGCCGACCTTCGCGACCGCGGTCCTGCCCGAACTCGACTGGTTGGTGGAGTCCGCGCAGTCCACACCGGCGGACGGCGACGTGCCGTGGGCCGACGACCCGTTCTGGGAGCGCATGTTCGACTACGGCCCCGAGGACGCTGCCCTCGCGCTCCTGTCGCTGGGCCTCGGGTGACGGCGCCGAGCACGCCCCGCTCCGAGGTCCTGTTCATCGGCGGTCGGTCCGGTGTCGGCAAGTCCACCGCTGCCGAGGCACTGCACGACCTGCTCGTCGCTGCGGACGTGCGCCATGCGGTGATCGAGGGCGACCTGCTCGACCTGGCGCACCCCGCACCGCACGTCGAGCACCCCGAGGCGCGGCTCGCGGAACGGAACCTCGCCGCCCTGTGGACGTCCTACCGCGAGCTCGGCCACCACCGGTTGGTCTACACGAACACCGTTTCCGTGCTCGAACACGAGCGTCTGACCGCCGCCATGGGCGACGACCCCGTGGTCACGACGGTCCTGCTGCGCGCGGCAGACGGTCCCACTGCCGAGCGGCTGGCCCGACGGTCGGGTGGCGACGTCCCGCAGGCGCAGCTCGCGCACAGCACGCGGACGGCCAGGAGGCTCGACGCGGCTTCCGGGGACACGGTCACCCGGGTGGACACGGACGGTCTCACCCCCACCCAGGTCGCACGGCGTCTCGCCGCGTTGACGGGGTGGCTCCCCCACTGACCGTCCCGCTGCGGCCTGTGGACTCCGCGATCCGTCCACAGATCGCGCCCGTCGCTGGCCCGCTCAGTCGCCACGGGGCACGCTGGAGCCATGAACGACAACCGACTCGGCACCTCGGTCAGCCCGTACCTCCGGCTGCACGCCGACAACCCCGTGGACTGGCGCGAGTGGGGCCCCGAAGCCTTCGCCGAGGCACGTGAGCGCGGCGTCCCGGTCCTGGTGTCGGTCGGCTACGCCACGTGCCACTGGTGCCACGTCATGGCGCGGGAGAGCTTCGGCGACCCGGAGATCGGTTCACTGCTCCGCCAGGACTTCGTCGCCGTCAAGGTCGACCGCGAAGAACGTCCCGACGTCGACGCCAGCCTGATGGCCGCGGCGAGCGCGTTCACGCAGCAGCTCGGGTGGCCCCTGACGACGTTCCTGACGCCCGAGGGCCACGTGTTCTTCGCCGGCACCTACTTCCCGCCGACCCCGGTCGGTCAGGTGCCCGCGTTCCGGCAGATCCTGGCGGCGGTGCTCGACGCGTGGACCGAGCGGCGGCACGAGGTCGACGCGAACGCCGCGGCCATCGCGACGGCGATCCGGCAGGGGGCCGCGGCGGACGCGACCGCCCGCGCCGGCGACGGTCCTGGCGGAGCCGACCCGCGCCTCCCGTCCGTCGACAGCATCCGGGCCGTCACCGGCCAGCTGTCGCAGGCCGAGGACACCACCTACGGGGGTTTCAGCGGTGCTCCGAAGTTCCCGAGCACGCCGTTGCTGGAGTTCCTCGCCGATGCAGCACGCGACGGCGATGCCGAGGCCGGCGGCCTGCTCGACCGGTCGCTGCACGCGATCCGGGCCTCCGGGCTGACCGATGCCGACGGCGGCGTGTTCCGGTACGCCACCAAGCGCGACTGGAGTGTGCCGCACTACGAACGGATGCTCTACGACAACGCTGGCCTGCTCGCGGTCGCCGGGGCCGAACAGGCGCGCGGCATCGCGGACTTCCTGCGGGACACCCTGCAGCAGGACGACGGAGCGTTCGTGGCCGCGCAGGACAGCGAGTCCACGATCGACGGCCGGCGGGTGGAGGGCGAGTGGTACCGACGGCCGCTGTCGGAGCGCGCCCTCCTGGACCCGCCACCACTCGACGACCAGGTCCTGACCGGCTGGAACGGCCTGGCGATCCGCGGGCTCGCGATCGCCGGTGAACGCCACGACGACCCCGAGATGATCGACCTCGCCCGGTCGGCAGCCGATGCGCTGCTGCGGTCGCACGTGCACGACGGGCACGTCGCGGTCCGCTCGAGCACGCCGCGCGGGCCGTCGGCGGCCCCGGCGACGATCGAGGACGTCGGGCTGCTGGCCGAGGGGCTGCTCGAGCTCGCTCTGGTGACCGGCGAGGTCACCTACGCCGTGACGGCTCGTTCCCTGGTCGACGACGGCCTGGCGAACCGGTTCGACGTCGACGCCGTGCTCGCCGGAGCGGGCACGGCGACCGGGGAACAGCCGCAGACCGCGATGCGCTCCGGCACGGTGGCGCTGGCCGCAGCGGCAGCCGAGCTCGCGGCGTTGACCGGCGACTCCGCGTACCGAACAGCCGCCGAGCGGTTGGTGGCGGACCGGGCGACGACGGGTACCGAGCGGCCGCTCGGGCACGCGGACGCCCTCGGTCTCGCACTCGGGCTGCAACGACCCTCGCGCGAGATCGTGGTCGTGACGTCGGACCCGCACGACCCGCTGCGGGACGCCGTCCGTGCCGCGCGCCGACCCGGCACGATCATCGCTCGCGTGACCCCGACGCAGGCCACGGAGTGGGCAGCCGCGGGGTTCGAGCTGTTCGAGGCGCGGGATGCGCTCGAGCCGGCCGCGTACGTCTGTCACGACCGCGTGTGTGCCCTGCCCGCTCGGTCCGCAGGAGACCTGGCCGCCGGGCTCGCAGCACCGGCGGCGTGACGGTATCCTGGAATGCTCATGTCTCCCACGCCGCCAGTCATCACGTACCCGCCCGAACTGCCGGTCTCGCAGCGGCGGGACGACATCGCGGCCGCCATCCGTGACAACCAGGTCGTCATCGTCGCGGGTGCCACCGGCTCAGGCAAGACCACCCAGCTGCCGAAGATCTGCCTCGAGCTGGGGCGTGAGCACATCGGACACACCCAGCCCCGTCGGATCGCCGCTCGCACCATCGCCGAGCGCGTGTCCGAAGAGCTCGGGAGCGACCTCGGCGACCTCGTCGGCTACCAGGTCCGGTTCACCGACAAGGTGTCGTCGAACACCCGCATCAAGCTGATGACCGACGGCATCCTGCTGAACGAGATCCACTTCGACCGCGACCTGAAGCGGTACGACACGATCATCATCGACGAGGCGCACGAGCGCTCGCTCACGATCGACTTCCTGCTCGGCTACCTCAAGCGACTCCTGGTCCGGCGACCCGACCTCAAGCTCATCATCACGAGCGCGACGATCGACCCCGAGTCCTTCTCGAAGCACTTCGGCGACGCCCCGATCATCGAGGTCTCCGGGCGGACCTACCCCGTCGAGATCCGGTACCGCCCGCTCGTGTCCGAGGACGCCGACGACACCGACGAGGACGACGAGACCGACTCGCGCACGGCCGACCGCGGCGGGGCGAACGGCGCCGACGACCGCGACACCCTGCAGGGGATCACCGATGCACTCGACGAACTCGCGCGCGAAGAACCCGGCGACGTGCTCGTGTTCCTGTCCGGCGAGAACGAGATCCGTGACGCGCAGGACGCGATCGAGGGCAAGCGCTACCAGGGCACCGAGGTCCTGCCCCTGTACGGCCGGCTCTCCGCCGCCGACCAGCACCGCGTGTTCGACCGACGCACCACGCCGGGGATCCGCCGACGCGTGGTGCTCGCCACGAACGTCGCCGAGACCTCGCTGACGGTGCCCGGCATCAAGTACGTCATCGACACCGGGACCGCCCGCATCTCGCGGTACTCCCCGCGCGCCAAGGTGCAGCGGCTGCCGATCGAGGCGATCTCGCAGGCCAGCGCGAACCAGCGTTCGGGACGAGCGGGCCGCACGAGCGCCGGCATCGCGATCCGGCTCTACTCCGAAGACGACTTCGAGCGTCGCGACGAGTTCACCGACCCCGAGATCCTGCGGACGAACCTCGCCGCGGTGATCCTGCAGATGATCTCGCTCGGATTCGGCGACATCGAGTCGTTCCCGTTCCTGCAGCCGCCGGACTCCCGTGGGGTGAAGGACGGCCTCGACCTGCTGCGCGAACTCCGTGCCGTCGACAAGGACGGCCGGATCACCAAGTCCGGACGACAGCTCACCCGGCTGCCGATCGACCCGCGGCTCGGCCGGATGGTGCTCGAAGCCGGGCGGCAGGGCGTCGGTCGCGAGGTCGTCGCCGTCGTCAGCGCCCTGAGCATCCAGGACCCCCGCGAACGCCCGCTCGAGAAGCGCGCCCACGCCGACCAGATGCACGCCCGCTTCGCCGACCCGACGAGCGACTTCCTGACCCTGCTCGCGCTGTGGAACTACATCGAGGACAAGCAGGACGAGCTGTCGTCGAGCGCGTTCCGCCGGCTCTGCAAGGCCGAGTTCCTCAACTACCTGCGCATCCGCGAGTGGCAGGACCTGTACCGCCAGCTCTCCCGCGCCGCGAAGCAGGTCGACGTCCGGGTCGGGCAGTCCCGCTCCGACGACGGCGACGCGGTGCACCGGTCCCTGCTCGCCGGTCTGCTCAGCCAGATCGGGCTGCGTGACCGCGAGAAGCGTGACTACCTCGGCTCGCGCAACACCCGGTTCGTGGTGTTCCCGGGCAGTGTGCTCGCGAAGAAGCAGCCCGATGCGGTGATGGCGGCCGAACTCGTCGAGACCAGCCGGCTGTTCGCGCGGACCGTCGGCCGGATCGACCCCGCGTGGGTCGAGCCCCTCGCCGGTGACCTCCTGAAGCGCACCTACGGCGAACCGCACTGGGAGAAGAAGCAGGGCGCGGTCGTCGCGTACGAGCGCGTGACCCTCTTCGGCGTGCCGATCGTGCAGCGGCGCCGCGTGCAGTACGCCCGGATCGACCCGGAGCACTCGCGCGAGCTCTTCATCCGCCACGCCCTGGTCGAGGGCGAGTGGGAGTCGCAGCAGGCGTTCGACCGTGCCAACCGGAAGCTCCGCAAGGAACTCGAGCAGCTCGAGGAGCGCACGCGCCGGCGCGACATCCTGCTCGATGACGAGAACGTCTACGAGTTCTACGACGCGCGCATCCCCGCGGACATCGCGACGACCCGTGACTTCGAGGGGTGGTGGCGGACGACGCGCCGCGACCAGCCGGACCTGCTCACGATGCGCCGGGCGGACCTGCTGGACGAATCCGCTGCCGAGGCGGCGGAGGACGACGTCGAGTACCCGACCCAGTGGCGGAGCGGCGACCAGCGACTCGCGATCCAGTACCGCTTCGAGCCGGGCGCGCAGGACGACGGCGTGAGCGTGCAGGTGCCGCTCGCACTGCTCCCCCGCATGCGCGAAGAGGGCTTCGACTGGCAGGTCCGCGGCCTGCGCAAGGAACTCGTGACCGCCCTCATCAAGTCGCTGCCGAAGCAGATCCGCAAGAACGTCGTACCCGCCGCCGACTGGGCCGAGAAGATCGTCGCCGAACTGCCGGACGACGCCCCGACCGAGCCGACCGAGTCGTTCCGCGCGACCCTGGCGAAGGCGATCCAGCGCATGACCTACGTGCCGGTGTCGGAGTCCGACTTCGACCTGGCCCGCGTGCCGTCGCACCTGCTGCCGACCTGGGCGGTCGTCGACGAACGTGGTCGGAGGGTCGAGGCCGGCAAGGACCTGTCGGTCCTGCAGACGAAGCTCAAGGACCGTACCCAGCAGAGTGTCGCCTCCGCCACGGTGCGGGCTGCGGGACAGCCGGGAGGCGCGGCTCGCGTCGCCGCCGCTGGTGGCG